>CAZQIV010000001.1:0-177971 GCA_964593705.1 uncultured Lentimicrobiaceae bacterium
GAGAAGGGAGAAGGGAGAAGGGAGAAGGGAGAAGGGAGAAGGGAGAAGGGAGAAGATAGAAGGGAGAGGGGAGAAGGGAGAAGGGAGAAGGGAGAAGGGAGAAGGGAGAAGGGAGAAGGGAGAAGGTAGAAGGGAGAAGGGAGAAGCCCCGAAAAATAGAAAATTTTCTCCAAAGGAGTCCTATGGACAATTTTCGTAATTTTTCGAGGGTGCATGGGCAAAGCCCGGCATTAAGAGTTAAAAGTTAAAAGTTCATAGAGTGGGCTAAAGTTCATTGAGTTTGTCTGCCTGCCGACGGATTATTAGTAATTGGTAATTGGATATTAGTTACTGGGTTAATAGTTATCCGTGTAATCGTTAAAGGTACTTCTTAAATAAAAAGACCCAGTGTTTCAACTGGGAATGTCTTACAGGCTGAAGGCCTGCAATATCAAAGAGAAGTTGGCTATATGAGATTCCTCTCCAGGCCGCAGGTCTGGGACAAATCGGGAGAGATAACTTTAATCTCATTTTTCCCCGTCCGTCCGTCATCTGACGGACGGACGGGACTATTGAAAAGTACTGACTTTATGAACAAGCACTAAATAGTGGCAAAATATTTCCATTTTGCGGTTGCAAGCCTGAATAAAATCATTTGTCTATTCAAAATTTAATAACAACCTTTTTTTTAATTCAATATTCATTAAACAAATCTAAAATTTATGAAAAATGTTTTTCTGTTAATGATGTCGCTAATTGTTGCAACATTGTGTGGTACCGCGCAAGAGTACAAAGTAGTTACTACTGTCGAATCAGTTGTGCCAATGGGATTGGGACGATCAAGAATCATCGAAACAACCGACAGCCTGGCGGTGGACAATTTTACCACCGAACGAACCGATGGTAAGAAAAGTAAGCAAAAGGGCGTAAGCCGCTCCGAAGCCAAAGTGGATAAATTTAAAGAAACCAAATTGCTTAACTTTTATAGTGCCGTAGGAATAAATTTTCAAAACATTGCCTCGAACGATGCTATGATTAGCTCTAAGATAAATGGACTGATTAAGGAGGGTTGGGAATTGAAATTCGTACTGAGCGGTGTGGAAAGTGATGCCGGAGAAGGTGATGGAACCGGAATATTTATTACACGGTTTATTTTTTACAGGGATTAAGTTAATCAAATCAGAAAATAAGAAAAGGTATTTTATCAAGTGATAAACAACCTTTTTTTTTAGGTAAATACAATAAAACAACCGGGATACCCCCTGTTTATAAGCCAATTTCACAAGAAAAATATTTAACAACATATTAACATTTTAAGATAACTATTATAATTTTTTAAGAAAAAATCTTGTGACTTTTACATCGTAAATTTTTATCTTTCTAATTTAAAGGTGTTAATATCCGGGTTCTTTAATCTGATTTTATAAGTTGAATCCATTATTATAGGAATTTTTTAAAACATTATTAACATAAAAAACCAGTAACATGAAAAATTTTATTACGCTTATTGCAATCCTGGTATTTACTGCATTTTCAGCCCAGGCACAAAATCCATTTGGCAACGGATCAGATGGCGTACTTACAGTAAACGAGGGAGAAACCCTCACAATTAACACCGAGCGAACTACGGTAAGTGGAAATAATTTTGCAGGAGCTTTTTCAATTCTTGTAGATAGTACCGGAGGCATTCAGATTGGTGATGAGGTTTTAATTATCACCATGCAGGATCCCGAAACTGACATGAACGATAATCGTGTCGGTAAATGGGAGGTGCATTACGTTGCCGGAACTTCATCCGGCGAGTTAAGCCTTCAATCTGCGTTGAGGCAGGAATTTAACGCTGAAGATGGCAAGAAACACCAGGTGGTGAGGATACCTCAGTACACTGATGTAGATATTTTAGGAACGCTTACCTGCCCGGGATGGGACGGTAACACAGGTGGAATACTTTATTTCAGGTCAAACAGTACTGTAACAATTAGTGCTACAGGTATTGTAACTTCAACAGGCAAAGGCTACCGTGGTGGAATCCAGTTTGGTGACACGTATGGTGGTGGCCAGGGCGGCGAAAGCTTTGTTGGTGTTGGTGGCGATGGTGGACACTATACCGCTGATCCCCATGGAAAAGTTGGTGCTGGTGGTGGCGGTGCAGCCTACAATGGCTATAATGGAGGTAATGGAATCGCCGGAGGTGGCGGAGGAGCTACCGGAGGATCAGTTGGACTTGGTTCTGCCAATCTTGGTGGTGCTGGTGGCGGTGGCGGTGGCTATACCGGGAGTGCTGGTGGTGCTGGATATGGATCTTTTGGCTTTGGTGGCTATAGCTATGGCAATTCTAATAACGGACAAGATGGAGGAGAGAACTTATCGGGAAATGGTGGAAGCAAAGGCGAAGGTGGTGGCGGTGGTGGCGGCGGAACTTATGGTTCTGCCGACCTTGCCAAACTTTATTTGGGCAGCGGCGGTGGTTGTGGCGGACGCCATAGCCCTTACAATCCTGGCTTTGGTGGAAATGGCGGTGGTCTGCTTTACATCTCCTGCAATTCAATCGACTGTGAGGGGAATATTGAATCGGATGGTGGAATTGGTGGAAATGGTGGTTCAAACTCCGGCGGCGGCGGCGGTGCTGCCGGTGGGTCAGTTTACCTTGAAGCTGTTAACATCGACAACTCAACTGCGATTTCCTCTTTCGGAGGAAATGGAGGAGTTGGAAATTATGGCAATGCAGGTAACGGCGGTGAAGGACGAATCAGGTTGAATACCAATAATCTTGTCAACACTGGTACAATTAGCCCCAACCATTTTCAAGGGCAATTTTATAACATCATTCACACCCCATTGTCAAATACAAACGATCTTAGCGGCCCTTACCAGGTTTCGGCTCTTGCACTAGATAACGAAGGCGATTTAATTTCGGAAGCTAAACTTTTTTACAGAATCAATGGCGGGCCATTCAATGAAATTGCAATGACTGAAATAGGAAGCACCCAGGAGTTTACAGGAAATATTCCAGGGCAAACCATCAATACCGAAATAGATTATTACTTAACTGCAACAGATGGTACAGATAATTATATCATGCCTCTGAATGCACCTGCTGAGTTGTATGCATTCGAAGTTACTACTTTTCCTCCTTATGGGCTGGGCGTTACAGATAACAACGATGGTACGGTTGAAATCAATTGGTACGAACCCCTTGACCTTACCAATTTTGTTGATTATTCAATCTACCGGAGTGAGCAGGATGGGTTTACACCCGGGGCGTTCAACTTATTGGCCGATAATATTTCCGATACAACTTACCTTGATAACACTGTGATAGACTTTCATACTTATTACTACCTGGTTTCGGCAAATTATGATTACAGTGGCACCCTGAATGAATCATTCTCCGGCCAGTCCGAAGCATTGCTGGTAAACAATACCGGCCAGACCACAGTTTTGGGATATGCTTACCTCGAAGCACAAAACAACCATGCCAATATTAAGATAAATTTTATTCCCGAATCTCCTTCCGCTGTCGCAGATAGCATTTACACCAATGCACTCGGTTATTTTGAAACCCATGATATCATTCCGGGAGTGTATTCTGTCAGATATGAAAAACCGGGATATCAAACTACTTATGTGTTGGAAGTTATTACAATTATTGAAGATACCGACCTTGATGAAACCACCATTTATGATATGGGAACCACTGTTTCCGGTAATGTCTCAGGTGAATGGGATGAATTTATAAGTGTTTCAGGTGATATTACCATACCCGAAAACGACACATTAGTTATTAATCAGGGAACCATTGTCCGCTTTTTGGGGGATTACCACTTTTATGTGTATGGTTATTTAGCTTGTAATGGTGCGGAAGGTGACACCATATTGATGACATCGGCACGTGCCAACCAAAACCAGGCAGCCGGACAGTGGAAAGGGATAGATTTTTATGATGCCTCAGATAACAATTCTTACCTACATTATACCATTGTTAGATATGCTTATGATGGTATCGATATGGATTATGCATCTCCAACCATTGAAAATTGTTTGATACATAATTGTAGCAATTCGGGTATCTATGCCGATAATTATTCTCACCCCTACATATTTGCATCAGTTATTGATAATACAAAAAATGGTATTTATGTTTATCATTATTGCAATCCGTTAATCGAAGGATGTACCATTTTAAATAATGCTGAAAACGGGATTTATTTTAATTATGGTTATAATACTAATGGAACAATAATAAATAATGTAATCAAAAATAACACTATAGGGATACACTTACATTATTACGGAAGTCCACTTATTGAAAATAACTTGATTTGTGATAACTCATCTCATGGCATATATATTATTAGGTATAGCAATCCTCGGATTTATAACAATCAAATCCTACGAAATAATTATGGGGTTTTTATTTATGATTATCTCAATGATCCGATAATAAGTTATAATATGATTGCATATAATTTTAATGATGGAATATCATTAAATGATTACAGCTCTCAATTAAATATTCCGATAATTACATACAATACAATTTACGCTAATTCAGGCGATGGAATTGAGATTGGATCTAATTTCAATGGTGATGAAACCATTAACAATAATTTAATTTCAAACAACAATGATTTTGGAATTCGTTCGGATGCATATATTGAAGCTTGTGAAAACAATGATATTTATTCGAATACTTCAGGAGAAATATCAAATTTAGGAAACCTGCCACCCGAGACATGGAATTTTATTTCCATTAATCCCAACACTAATACAATTTGTGATATTTACAGGAATATTACTGAAGAGCCGGGTTTTGTGTTTTCCGATACCTTAGATTTCACATTGCAGGAGTTATCACCCTGTATTAATGGTGGCTCAGAAAGTGTTATCGACCCTGATGGCTCCATTTCAGATATAGGGGCATTATATTTCGATTTTGGCTGTCCGCATGAGGTTTATGCTACTGCTTATGCTGACCAAACTGTATCGCTGGCATGGGATGAAGTCGCTAACGACTCAATTGTTGAATACAATGTTTATTATAAAATTTCAGAAACCGAACCTGATTATACACTATTTGGCAGCACACCAGATACAGCAATAGATGTAACAGGGCTGACGAATAATGTGTTGTATGATTTTACGGTTACGGGAGCCTATCCCAATTATGAATCCATTTATGCGCCTAAAGTAAGTGAACAGCCGGGTGTACCGGAAATGATTTATGATCCAGGTTCATACTGTCTAATTATTCCTGCCGGGGAAGATTCCATAGTTGAAGATTTTACATTAACAAACAATGGTTCTCGTGATTTGGATATTAACTTTTCCGGTAGAAATTCAAATAAAGCTTATGCTTATTTCGATGGCAACGGCGACTATGCTTCTTATGGTGATCATGATCATTTGGATGGAATGAGCGCACTTACAATGGAATGTTGGCTATACCGTGAAAATGAGGGATATTTTGATTTTATGGGTAAAAATTACAGGAATTACCAGTTTGCCATCAACAGCGGCGAAAACGTATATTTCTACAAAGGATATGGCAACCCTCAAAGCAATTCACACCAAGGCTGGAGTACTGGTTATCACATCAATACCAACCAATGGTATCACCTGGCAATAACATGGGAAGGGAATACCATAACATTGTATGTAAATGGAGAACACGTTTGGACTGCTACAGATGCACAAACCGGCCCTATTCCTGATTTTCATAATTATTCATTTGATTTAGGAAGAAGGGGAGGAGAAAACAGCAATTATTTACAGGGCAGGATGGCCGAGGCCAGGCTATGGAATGTAGCACGTAACCAGGAAGATATTCAGGAAAATATGTATCAATCCCTTTTCGGAAATGAAGAAGGGCTTATAGGCTATTGGCCCCTGCATGATGATTTTGATGACCAATCATTGTATGGTGTATCAGCAACAGTTTATGGCGAAACACATTTAGAAAATGATAGTAATGCGCCTTTTGTTTTGTTTACACTTCCGCAAACCGAATACACCTTGGCACCTGACGCTACTGAAATAATCCCACTGACCTTTTACAATCGGGAGGATATGTCTTCAATATTTTTCACAACATCCTTGTTTACTAATGATTTTGATGAACCGGAAGTGGGAATTGAAGTAGCTTTGCAATTCGGAGAAAGTGTCCCTTCCACACCTGTTCACTTTATCCCGGTTCCCGAAACCGGGCTTCCCTACACAATTGTAATCAAGAATGCTGAAATAGATGGCCAGGTCATAGATGTTGGAGACGAAATAGGTGTGTTTGATGGCGATGTTTGTGTCGGGGCCGGTATTTTCGATGGCACATTTAATTTCATCATTACCGCATGGGAGGGGGACCCGGGACAGGGGCTTACCGGTTTTACGGCAGGAAACGAAATGATCTTCAAGATGTATGATACTTCTGCCGATCTTGAAACCAACGAGGCAGATGAAGTATATTTCATTGGCGATGACACCTTTGGATATGGCACTTTTTCAGCACTTTCGCTGGAAGCCTCAGTTTACAACATTCAAAATGTTGCTTTCACAGGAGGACAGTTCAACCTTATTTCGTTCAACCTGCTACCTCACTATCCTGATGCCTCAGAAATATTTGCAGGCATCGATGGATTAGAGATTGTTTATATTGATAATGGTGGAGTATTTATCCCCGGGTATAATATCAACACCATTGGGGATATTAACTTCCTCGATGGCTTTTACCTATATGGCGACAATAGTTCATCAATCGCTTACGAGGGTACATTTATCCATGAAGAAGATTGGGATATTACAGTTGAACCGGCCAAATGGAATTACATTTCAGTGCTCAGCCAGAGCCCCATTGCAGTTACGGACGTATTTGCCGGACTGGAAAATGAGGTAAGTATTTTACAGGCAGCATCAGGTGATTCATGGATTCCTTCAGAAGCAATAAATACCATTGGAAACATGCAGCCCGGCCTGGGTTATAAAATTGCCCTTGCTGTTGACACAAGCGTTACCTTTAACTATCCGGCAGCAGCCAAAAAATCTGGTTCAATAAATGTATTTGCTGAAGCAAAACCGGCGGCAAGTCGTGAATCATCTTACTTTCAGCCGGTAGTAACCGGTTTGCCTTATGCAGTGGTTATAAAAATTAAATCGCCAAACGAAAGCATTTACAACTTGATTCCAGGCGATGAAATAGGCTTGTTTGATGCTGGTCTTTGTGTAGGTAGCGCTGTTTACGAAGGTGGCGATCAGCTTATGATTACAGCCTGGCAACAAGATGAAGCTCAAAACTTACCAGGCTTCAACCCCGGCAATCCAATAGAGGCAAAGATTTATCGCACAACACAACAGCAATTTTTTCCACAAAAGCTATTGAACTTTGATGGATCATTGCCAATTTATAATGATGGGAATTACGGGCATGTCATTCTTGAAATCGTTTCTGTGAATGCTGAAGCAGCATTTTTCACTGTGGCCCCCAATCCATTCAAAAACAGCACCGAAGTTATAATTGAACTTTCGGCAGAAGACCGTATTGATGTTAAAGTTTTTGATCGTTCAGGACGACTTGTGAAAGTATTACACGAAGAATCAATCAAC
Organism: uncultured Lentimicrobiaceae bacterium; assembly: GCA_964593705.1. GTDB lineage: Bacteria > Bacteroidota > Bacteroidia > Bacteroidales > 4484-276 > SABY01. The sequence goes on from CAZQIV010000001.1 coordinate 7,576, forward strand.
GCAGGCTACCATCAGATTATTTGGGATGGTACCGATCTAACCGGTCAAAAACTTAATCCGGGCGTTTATTTTATTATAGCCGAAACCTCTGCTAAAGTTTTCACTGAAAAAGTGATCATCCTGCAGTAATCAATGCTGATAATGTGTCTGTGAAAGAATTGTCTTTCACAGGCACACCATTTATTCAATAGATTTAAAACAACTGTATTATGGATGCTAAAAACTACAATATATATTTTAGAAAAATCACGGTAGCCCTTCTTCTGCTGATTTTTTGCGGGCTAAGTCAAATGTTGCCGGCACAAAACTATGCGCTAACATTTGATGGCAGCAACGATTACATAAACTGTGGAAATCCTTCGGGTTTGCAGATTACCGGGGATCAAACCATCGAAATGTGGATTTATGCCTACGCCCTCGATGCAAGGCGAACTCCACTTGCCAAGGCTTATGCCGGAGAGGGAACACTCACCCTCGAAACCAATGGCACAATAAATTACTATTATGGTACAGGCGGCGGAAACAACAGTCCTTTTCAAACCTTTGGAACCAGCTCCCAAATCAACCCTAACGAATGGACGCACATTGCTGTGGTAAGGGATTTAAGCAACATGAAACTTCATTGGTACATAAACGGAATCCTGGTAAATAGTTCAGATGCCGATTTTACTTATGCCCAAAATGGCAGTAATACTTTTTTTATTGGGCAGGGATATGTTAGTGATTTTAAAGGTGAAATTGATGAGGTGAGGGTATGGAACGTGGCAAGGACATCTTATGAAATTGCTTCAGGTAAAAATAGCGAACTTACAGGCATGGAAGATGGACTGGCCGCTTACTGGACCTTCAATGAAGGCTCCGGCGGAACAGTTTACGATCAATCACCATTCGGTCACAATGGTTCAATTGCCGGAAACACATCCTACCTCATTTCCGAAGCTCCTGTTTTTCAATTCTCACCCGGAAACGAACCCTTCGAACCGGTTCCACCAACCGGGTTGCCTTACAATATTGTATTGGACGAGGTATTGATCAATGATACGAACTTACCTATTGGCGCTCAGATTGGAGTTTTTGATGGAGAGCTTTGTGTTGGTACTGCCTTTTTCGATGGCAACCCCAGCATGAACCTCGTGGCCTGGCAAGCCGATCCGGGACAAAATCTCGCCGGTTTTACACCGGGAAACACAATCTCTTTTAAATATCACACCGTATGGTATTCGGAAGTGAAAAACTTTGATGCCAGCGCCAATTTTCTTCAGGGCAATGGCACCTTTGGTGATGGAACATTTAGTGTTGTTGAACTTTCTGCCACTACCAACTTGGCGCCGGATGCAACCTTATCAACAGAATTGATAAATTTCAATACGGTTATTGTGAACCAAAGTAGTTCTTTTCCACTGGTAATTTCCAATACGGGTAATGCCATTTTACATATCGATTCATTTAATAATGATGACAACCATTTCGTCTTATCCGACAATTTCATGTATGTCGCTCCCGGAACAACGGATACTTTATGGATTACATTTACGCCTACCGCAGTTACTGCTTATAGCGATATGCTTACCCTTACAAGTGACGACCCTGACACAGCTGTGTTTGAGGTTTCTTTGTATGGAACAGGATTGCCTGAACCTACACCAAACATTTCAGTAACCCCCTCCTATCTTGATTTTGGTGGGATTGCCATGAATACTACAAAAGCCATCAAACTGAATATTTTTAATGCCGGCAATGGAGATTTGCAGGTAACAGACATTACCTCCTCAAATGGAGCATTCAGTATATTTGGTTCCACTTCTTTCACCCTGGGTCAGGGCGAAAACAGGAATGTTGCCGTAATTTTTTCTCCCACCACATCAGGAGCATATTCTGGGAATTTAACCATACAAGCAAGCACAGGAAATACCATTGTGCCGGCCTGGGGCGTGGCCTCACAGGGCTATTTTACAAGTGTTGCCCCCACCGGGCTTCCTTATACCATTCTTGCCGAAGATATTGATATTGATGGATTCAGACCCAAAGTCGGCGATGAAGTAGCCGCTTTTGACGATGAGCTTTGTGTTGGTATCGGGGTTGCAAACTCCGTGGGGAAAAGCCTCCAACTTGATGGTAGTGGCGACTTTTTGATCAACGATAATTCAACAGCCTTCGATGTGCAGGAGCTCACAATTTCCGCTTATGTATATTCATCCAATTATAACCAGAACGGATTTATCTTTGAAAAAGGCCCCGTTAATTCGCAATATTCTTTGTTTTTTGAAGGTAGTAATATCAACTTCAGAACATATCCTGCGGGAAGTTCAGGATATGATAATTTCTATATCAATAGTGCATCTATCGGAATCAGCAATAATACATGGCATTTTATTTCAGCCACTTACGATGGTACTTACAAACGCGTTTACGTTGATGGAGTTTTAAAAGCCAGCCAGCAATATACTAAAACATTGCGCACAGGGCAGGTAGGACAAATTATTGGTGCCTACGGTGGAACCGGTAGTCACAGTTATTATTTTAATGGAAACATCGATGAGCTAAGGGTTTGGGATCATGCCCGTACCCAATTTGAAATTGCTGAAGACATGTCTCATGTTTTGTTGGGAAATGAGCAGGGTCTTGTTGGCTATTGGAATTTTAACAATGATAATTATCAAAATTTAGTAACTGGTGCTACTTCATCTTATTTGAATGGCAATGCCAATACAAGTGGATCTCAATACATCGAAATTTTCAGCAACCTGGTATTTAACGCCTGGGAAAAGGATGACGATCTCGGCCTACCGGGATTTACCAGCGGAAACCCGATGACATTCAAGGTCTTTACAGAAATATACGACAATTGGGTGGAGGTGGATGCGATTGCTGATTTTTCCGTTGGAAACGGGAACTTTGGATTCGGGCAGCTTTCGGTTCTTACACTTGATGGTACTTCAGGTTTAGAGCCGGATATTGATGTTCCTATCGAGAATCTTTATGTAGGCCAAATTACAGTGGGCGAATCCATTATTAACGAAATCAAGGTTTACAATATAGGGAATGCACCCCTCCATATTTTTATCAGCGATAACTCGGATGCCTTTTCATCAGCCGTAACTGATGCTGTTATTAATGCCAATGACTCACTTACATTTGAAGTTACTTTTGATCCTGCAACACCCGGTGGTTATACCGGCGTATTGAACATTGAAAGTAACGACCCGGATGAACCAACAACAGCAGTTTCGCTCGAAGGCTTTGCCTTACCTGCCGGAGCAGCAAATATTTCCACATCCGTTGATATGATCAATTTTGGAAATGTGGAAACTGAAACTGAAAAAACCATTTCATTTTTTGTGATCAATACCGGAACTACAGCTTTATCTGTTAGCAATATCGTGTCGAATGATGCTTCATTCAGCGTGTCGCCTACATCTTTCACACTACAAAATACCAATGACCTGAAGGAGGTTTTTGTTACATTCACACCTCCATACAAAGGATCTTTTACTTCTGAATTATCAATAACTTCAAATGCAACTCAAAAACAACTGAGCCTTTTGGGTGTGGGATTCGACAATCATTTTAATATTGTTGCTCAAACCGGTTTGCCATATTATATTGTTGTTGAAGAAACCAATCTGAACGACTACATCGAAGCCGGTGATGAATTGAGCGTTTTTGATGGCGAACTTTGTGTGGGAATGGCCAGTATTGGCGATTCATTATCCAATCAGGATGTGGCTATCATTGCCTGGGAAAAAGATGATGCAAATGGTCTTCCCGGCTTTACATCGGGAAACACAATGTCATTTAAACTTTGGACTGAACTTAACGGCATCCCCACACAATTGGATGCTACGCCTACATATACTATTGGAAACGGAAATTTTGGCTTTGGCCAGCTTTCCATCGTAAGTCTTGAATTTGGCTTGCCTGAAATTGAGGTTGATCCCATGGAAATATTTGCCGCGCTCAACGAGCCGGATTCAACAACAAAAATGCTGAGTATCCAAAACAACGGAACAGAGAATTTATATTTCCGGGCAAACTTAGATGACGATCCGGCAGGTCGATCATTATCACTTGACGGAAGCAACGATTATGTTGCATTGGGAAATTTATCGCCCGGATCGCTATGGACTGCTGAAGCATGGGTAAAACCCTCATCCACGCCAAGTGGAAGAAAAGCAATATTTGGCGGACACAACTCCTGCAACGACTGGGGCATTGTGATGTCGGACGGAGGGTACGGCATTAGCATCAATCCGCCTTCGGAATGCTCCCAAACAGTTTATGGCAGCTACAACGGATTTGCTACAGCAGGCCAATGGGCTCATGTTGCAGCCACCTGTGATGGTACAACTGCCAGCTTATACGTGAATGGTGAATTTATTGCCTCTGCTCCCGTGTTGGCCAACTATACCGGTTATAGTAACGATGTTCGTATTGGTGGTGAAGCCTGCTGCAGTAATAAAAACTTTCCGGGTCTTATTGATGAAGTTAGGCTGTGGAACTATGCAAAGTCCGAAGCAGAAATCAATATATTGATGAATACTTCTTTATCAGGGAGTGAAACAGGGTTGAAAGCGTATTGGAATTTTAACGATGGAACGGCCACAGATGTTTCCGGAAACGGATATAATGGAACGCTGCAAAGCGGTGCAAGTATTATCGCCCCAGGATGCCCTGAAGTTGCAAGCTGGGTAAAAACTCCGCCTGATCTTAATACGGTTGCACCCGGACAAACTGTGATTGCCGACATTAAATTCTATTCCGAAGGACTAAACGATGGATTATACGAAAGCAACATTATTATATCAAACAATACCATCAACAACCCCAACCTGATAATTCCCATCACACTTAATGTTACCGGGAATCCACAGATAGAAGCCTTACCCCCGGCTTTGGATTTTGGACAGGTAATCGTAAATACCTCATCTGAGGAGGAAATGAGCTTTAAAAATATAGGTACTCAGGATCTTATTGTTGATGATATTGTTTTGCAATTGGGAGCATTAAGTAGCTTTTCAAAAGACTTGACAGGATTATCATTTCCATTTAGTGTCCCTCCGGGAGATTTGTTTGCTATTAATTTAAGCTTCAATCCACTTTCTCCCGGAATGGTCTATGACTCGATCCTGGTAATATCAAATGCCAGTAATGCCGGTACACTTAAGGTGCCACTTTCCGGCGAAGGCATTACTCCTCCGGAGATTTTTGTTTTTCAAACATCTTTTTCAGGAACTTATGCATGCAATGATACTTATTACGATTCCGTGATGGTTTACAATATTGGCCAGGAAAATCTTGAATTTGAAATTGCAGGGAGTTTACCCTGGATTTCAGCAAGCCCTGCATCAGGTTTTGTTGCAGGTGGCGACAGTGTTTCGATACTTATCAATATTTCAACCCTCGATCTTTTTGCAGGACAGCATCAGGCAGGCTTGTTAATTAACTCAAACGACCCTGATCAACCTGTAACTGAAATCCAATATAGTATTACAGTAACCGGCGATCCTGCCATTCTAACCAATGATTTTATTGATTTTGGAACCGGTAATGTGGGAGATACCCTTGTAGGCGAATTGCTGATTGCCAATAGCGGTTGCGATACACTGCTGGTAAGCAATGCTACCATCGAAAGTAATTACCAGGTGTTTTATATTAACAATCCTTCTTTTGCTATTCCTCCGGGCGATGCTTTTCCCATGTATATTTCTTTTGCCCCCGAAACTACCTTACAGTATTCGGCCATTATCACCATCATATCCAACGACCCGAATACATCTGCTTTACCTGTGGTAATTTCAGCAACAGGTGTGGAACCGCCAAATATGGCTGTTTCGCCACTCACCTTGTCATCAACACTACAGTCCGGAGATATTGATAATAAAACCATCAGTGTGCAAAACACAGGAGGTGAAACCCTTAATTTTCAGGCTGAAGCCTCATCAATAAATCCTTATGTGATGGCGCTGGATGGTACAGGCGATTACATTAATGTGGTTCACAACGATATGCTAAATCCAACATCAGGGCTTACTATTGAAGCATGGATTTACCTGATCGACAATACCAACGAATTTGTGGCCGGGAAAGAAAACTCTGGCGAAGGTAAATACCGCTTGTGGGTAAACGAAAATCATCTCTTCGAATTTAAACTTAACAACCTCTATTCGCTGACTTCGGCAAGCCAGGCCGTAAAAAATCAATGGATTCATCTCGCTGCGACTTTCGATGGCGAAACCATGAGGATTTTTATTGACGGTATTTTGGATGCTGAACAATCTTTCGATTCATTCACGATTTTGCCGAACACTGACAATCTCAGGATTGGAAGATCGTATCAATATGCATTTTTCAATGGTAAAATTGATGAAATAAGGCTATGGGATATTGCCCGCAACCAATCGGAAATCCAATCGACAATTAACCAGGCCTTGCTCGGTACCGAACCGGAATTACTGCTTTATTTCCCCTTGATAAATTCAACAGGAAACATTGTTTCGGATGAATCATCAAATAGCAATAACGGTATCCTTTACGGGAATCCGGTAAGGCAAAGTTCAACAATTCCCTTTGATGATTACCTGAATCTGTCGAATTATGTAGGTGGATTGACCGCCGGACAAACACAGAATATCAACGTGGGAATAAATACCACGGGATTCCTGGCAAAGGTTTATCAACGCGAAATTCTTGTGAGTGGAAACGCTGTAAAGAATCCAACGGATTTGGTAGCACTTTCGCTTACCATCCAGGGAAGTGGTATCATTACTCCAAGCCCTTTGAGTTTAAACTTTGATGATACATTTATCGGGCTTTCTGATACTCTGGAATTGATAATCGAAAATACAGGGGCCTTGGCTGCCAATATTACGAACACCTTGTTTAGCTCATCGGCTTTCTATCCATTAAACGAAATCACGAAAATTTTCCCATTTTCACAGAAGACTCTTTTGGTGGTCTTCGAACCGGCGGCTATTCAGCAATACAACGAAACACTGACAATTTCGCTTGAGAATGCAAATGTTGCACAAGTTCAGATTCCACTGGCCGGATTAGGAGTTACTCCTCCGGTACCGGTTCTATTGCCCGATGCAGTTGATTTTGGTGAGATTGTGGTTAACCTTACGGGAACAGAAAGTGTAGAACTATCAAATACAGGAAGTTCAACTTTGGAAGTTTATAATGTTTCGTTCACGGACGGGAATCTTTTTGCTACCAATCTTCCATTGCCCCAATCTCTCGGATTTGGCGAATCAGTAATTTTTGATGTCCAGTTTACCCCGGTAAACTACAATTTGGTTTCTTCAGAAATGATTTTCTCGACCAACATCGGGCCGATGGCTTTGCCCTTGGCGGGGATTGGTACTCCCCCTGATCATGATCTTGCAATTTTTAATGTAATATCCCCACTGTCGGGATGTGGTTTGAGTAATGCTGAGTCTTTAACTGTTACGATCCAAAATTATGGTGAACTTGACCAGTCAAATTTTAATCTTGGATATTCACTTAACAACGGGCCAGCTGTAGTCGAAACTTTAAATGGGACATTACCATCAGGCGAAACCGTGGAATACACTTTTAATCAAACTTTAAATTTGGTCAGCATCGGCACATACGATCTGCAAATCTTCACCTTGCTTCCCAACGATGAAAATACGGTGAATGATACCTTGGACAGTTCAATTACAAACTCTCCGTCGGTTGGAGATTTTACAACCCTTTCTCCCGCCGATAGTAGTTTTGGTGTGTTAGAACCGGTTTCATTCTCATGGGATGCAGTGCCAAACGCATTGGAATACGATTTGTACATTTGGAGAACAAATCAGCAAAAACCTGATGATGCAACGGTTTCAGGCATTACCAATTTATCCTATGTTTATTACGATTATCTGAACAAAAACTACCTGTACAACTGGCAACTTGTGGCAAAAAATCAATGCTCATCCAGCGAAAGCGAAATAAGATTATTTTCTTTCAATGTATTCTCCGATCTCACGATTACTGAAATTATGATTCCTGATTCAGGATATTCAGGTGAAAATGTTGAAGTTTCCTTTACCATCTCGAATATAGGAACCGGTGGAACAGGACTTGTGCCCTGGAAGGATAATGTTTATATTTCGACCGGTGCTATTTTTAATCCGGTAACAGCCACAAGTGTTTCACAGCCTACAAATATGTCAGCACTATCGGGTGGAAATAGCTATACCAAAACAGTTACTTTCGATATTCCTGACTATATCGGTGGTGATTACTATGTATTTGTAAAAACTGACATCAACAATAAAATCCAGGAAACCAACGAGAACAATAATACTTTGGTTTCGGATGGTACGATGGAAATTATCCTTCCGCCTTATCCTGATCTAACAGTTTTTGATGTCCAGTCAACCAAGGGAACAATTACTCCCGGCGAAACACTTTCGATAGGATGGAATGTAGAAAACATAGGTGATGCCGCGGCAATTGGCGGCTGGAGCCAGCGTGTTTCGATTATTGCCGGAACCCAACGAAAAATACTGGGACATGTACAATATACCGACACACTCGAAGCTGGAGGCATACTTTCGCAAAGCTCTTCATTCACCATTCCTGAATACCCCGGCATGGAAGGAGAAGTTTATATTGAAGTTTTATTGACACCATATCCTGAACTTGTTGAAAAACCAAACGGTGGAATCAATAACCTTGCATTATCAGCCGAAAGTTTCACGCTCGAAAAAGTGCTGCATATTTCCATACCCCAGGCAAGCATTAACGAGAACGCTGTTTCTCCGCTTCAATGCATGATTTACCGGAGTGGTTTACGAACAAATGCCCTGGTTGTAAACTTTGCTGTTACAGAACCTACACGCATTAGTGTACCTGTTACGGTTACCATTCCTGCAAATCAATCGGGCAAAACATTCAACTTATCAGCTATCGACAACGCTTTGATCGAAGGTAATTTTGATGTTGAGATTCTGGCTCAGGCCAATGGTTACGACCAAACGACCTCAATGATCACTGTTTTGGATAATGAGTTTCCTTCACTTTTTGTTAATCTAAGCGCTACAGAAGCAACAGAAGGCGAGCAATTTGAACTTACGGTTACACGTGATTTAGTTACAGATCAGGCAATAGATGTAAATCTTTCTACGCAAAGTCCAACCCAAATTGGCCTTCCCACAACGATAACCATCCTGGCAAACGAAGCCTCAGCAAGTATAATGGTGCCGGTAACCGACGATAACGTTCCCGAATTAACCAAAGATGTGGTACTCACTGCTTCGAAAACCGGGTTTATTGCAGGATCAGCAACCATAACGATTATCGACAATGATATTCCCCAGGTTGCCCTGGCAATAAATCCTGAGACAGTATCTGAAGCCGGTGGCCCTTACGCGGCGTGGGGTACAATTTCAAGATTAGAGCCCGGCTCTGATCCTGTAACTATTGTTTTATCATCTTCACCCTCAGGGCAACTTTTCTTCCCTGCCCAGGTAACAATCCCTGCCGGTATGATGGAAAAACAGTTTAATGTTGGCGTTGTTGATAATGGAGTTCTTGATGGAGATCGAACCATTGAAGTAACCGGCGCAATTTATCTTTCATCCTGTGGATGTGGAGTTCCTGAAGAAAGTGGTGGAACAACCACTGCCGATGTAACCATCATTGATAACGATGGGCCTTCATTGTCCCTTGTCTCCGATCCCATTATTGTTCCTGAAGGAATTGCTAACGCAGGGAAACTTGTAATTACAAGAAATACGCTTGGAGGCGCAGCGGTTGAGCTAAGCCTGTCGCATAATGGTGCTGATGAAATTGATTTACCAACAACAGCCACTATTCCTGAAGGTGTGGATGTGGTGGAAGTACCTTTCAATACCCTTGACGATGGCATTGAAGATGGTGATCAGATTGTTTCGGTAACCGTTACAGCCAACGAATATAGTTCTGGCGGTTGTTGGGTGATGGTTAGTGACCGTAACCTTCCCGATTATGTGCTTTCAGGAATGGAATTATCGCAAAGCGCGCTTCTGATTAATGAAACCGTTGATGTTAGTATTAAAATAAAGAATAATGGATTTGCTCCGGCACCCGAGGGTGCAAAAGTAAAAATCTATAAATCGACAAATAATGTGCTGGATGCAAATGATGTTGTGATGTCGACCATATTTACCCCGTCAACACTTCCCATTGGCGATTCGCTTATCATGAACAAAACTCTGACGCTTACTGGCGACGTTGGGGACTACCACTTGTTTGCCACGGTAAATAAAGAGGGCATTCTAAACGAACTTATCGGAATCAATAATACCTCCGAAGCAAAGGCTTTGTCAGTTTTACCTGATTATACTGCTACTGTTAATGTTGAGGGCGATATCTTTAACGGAAGCTCACCAATTACCATTACCGGTTCTGCGGAAATGGCAGCAAAAGCATCAGCTGTGAATAAACCTGTGGATGTTTATGTAATAGTTGGAGGAGTAAGACGTGTGTACCCTGTTACCAGCAATGAAAATGGTGACTTTAGTGTTACGTTTTCTCCTTTGAATGGAGAGGCCGGTGATTATCAGGTTGGCGCTTGCTACCCTAACCAGGGATTGACTAATGCTCAGGACAGCTTTGTTTTATTGGGAGCTAAACAAACGGCTACAAGTTATATCATCTGGGAACTTTATCAGGGCGAAACCCAGCAAAAATTCTTGGAGATAAAGAATTTGAGCAGTCTTCCTTTAAGTATTGTAGATATCCAGGTCATTTCTTCACCTTCCGGATGTAATCTAAATTTTGTTCCATTAGCCGAGCTTCAGGGAAATTCCTATGCTACAATGAGCTATAGCGTTAATGCTACTGAAGTAACTGATGGTAGCCTTTACGAGGAGGTCGAGCTAAGACTAACATCTTCCGAAGGAACAAAATTTAACTTCAGTGCATGGTTCTATTGCTCGGCAACTAAGGGGAACCTAAAACTCAATCCTGTGGTTTTGAGCGAATCGATGGTTAAGAACCAGACAAATTATGTTGAATTTGAAGTTACCAACAACGGACTGGATGAAACCGGACTTATCACTATTGACTTACCCGAAGCTTATTGGCTATCGATGGCAAGCCCGGATACTATTTCCTCACTACAGCCCGGTGAAAGTGCCACTGCTACAATAAAGCTTATCCCCGGTGATGACTTGCAACTAAACAATCCTATTACAGGATCGATTGGCCTATCAGGTACCAATTCAAACAGTGTAAGTCTCCCATTTACCTTCGAACCCATTTCGATAGAAACGGGTGATTTGCTTGTGGATGTGGTTGACGAATACACCTACAATACCCAGGCTGCACCACACCTCGACAGTGCGATGGTGATTTTATTACATCCTTATACAGGCCAAATTATCGCCCAGGGTTTAACAGATGCAAATGGTCATTTTCTGGTTGAGGATGTCAACGAAGGGTATTATACACTCAAAGTTCAGGCATCTATGCACGGCAATTTCCAGGATTATATCTTTATTGAAAAAGGGGTAGTTAATGAAAAGGTTGTATTTATTGCCTTCCAGGCCATTACCTATTCATGGGATGTTATCCCAACCGTAATAGAGGACGAATATGAGATAACCCTTGTTGTAGAATTTGAAACCAATGTACCTGCTCCGGTAGTTCTTATGAATATGCCGGATACCTTACCTCATTTAGAACAGGGAGAATATTTCCCCTTCATTCTTACCTTAACCAATGTAGGACTGATCACGGCCCGGGATGTTGAAGTTGAGTTACCAGAAGATGAGGAATACATGTTTACGGCCAATGTGGATCAATTGGACATTCTTCCCCAGCAGGCTGTGCAGATACCCGTAATTATGGAACGACGACCACCTGACAAGTCTTCTGGTACAAGATCCCTCAATTGCTCGGATATCACCATTACCAAGTATAAATTTGAGTGTGGTCCCGACGACCAATTAAGGGTTGTATCGGCATGGAGCATTTACCTTGGAAGGATTTGCACGAGCAGCGGTGGAAGCATTCCATGGTACTGGGGTGGCGGATATGGCCCTGGTGGCCCCGGCGGTGGCGGCCCTGGTGGTGGCAGTAGCATAGGTCCCGGAACACCCTACCAAAGTAGCAATGCCGGATGTGATCCTTGTGTTGCTGAAGCGCTAAACTGTTTCATCGATTGCATAAATCCATTACCTCCTGTTCTTGATTGTGGCGCTGACATATATTCAAACGGCCTGAATTGGAGTAACGGTATATCCTGTGCATGGGGTGTAGTTGATACCTTTACCGGCGGATCCTTCGGCTGTGCATGGTGCGTTGGTACAACAATTGGTTGTTTCATTAACCAGGCCATTGGCAACACTTCACCCATGCAGGGTGCCCAAGGTAAAAACACCACCGAAGCCGAACAGGTTTTCGAAGATATGGTGATGCTTGATAAAGGATTCGTGGCCATCGAAAACTGGTCGAAAGAACAAGCCGGAAATGATGAACTTGTTGGCAAGGAATTTTTTGGAACATTTAATCAGGCAGTAGCCGGATTTACAGATAATGAAATTCCAATTGATCCTTCATCACAGGATGACCTCATAGCTGCTTTTGACGATACTGATATTTCCGAAATGGAAATCCTCGACTTTGTAACTTACTGGAATACCACGCTGGAGGCAAGGGGTAATGGGATTTACTCTCCAACTCCCGAATATCCTGATATCATCGATACCTTATTGTTACATCACTACGAGTTGGTTTTGGATAGCGTAATTCAATATGTACATGGCAGAGGTTATCCTTCGATGGACTCATTGTTTAATGTTAGTGCCGCTCTTGGTGGAAGCATTCTTGATGATAAATCATCTTCAGTTTGTGCTACTGTAACTGTTCAGTTCTCACAAACCCTCACCATGACCCGTGAAGCATTTGAAGGAACGTTAACCGTCTTCAACGGACACGAAACAGATGCCATGGAAAATATCTCACTCAACCTCGAAGTAAGAGATGAAGACGGAGTGCTGCGAAATGATCTTTTCCAAATCAACACCCAATCATTGGATCAAATCAGTGGCATTGATGGCTCCGGAATTTTGAATGCACTTACCGATGGCACAGCAGTAATCCTGTTTATTCCGGAACGTAGCGCTGCACCTGATGTTCCAAAGTACTATTCATTCGGTGGAACTTTATCTTATCTCGATCCTTTTACAGGTGAAATATTCGAACAACCGCTGTTCCCTGTAACTTTACAGGTAAATCCAAGTCCGAACCTCTACCTGAAATATTTCATGCAAAGGGATATTTTTGGTGATGATGCACTTACCGAACCCATCGAACCCATGATTCCTGCCGAATTGGCTGTGATGATTGATAACCAGGGCGCCGGAACTGCAATGAGTGTAAACCTTGAGTCGGCTCAACCCGAGATCATAGAAAATGAAAAGGGATTGTTGATAGATTTTGCGATAGTCGGATCTAATTTAGGCGGACAGCCTGTTCAATTAGGAATTATGGACGTTGACTTTGGAGATATTCCAGGTGGCGAGATTGCCGTGGGTCAATGGTGGTTTACCAGTACGCTGCTGGGGCATTTTATTTCTTATGAGGCTTCAGTAAACCATTTGGATAGCTATGGCAATCCTGATTTGAGCCTTGTGAGCGGAATAGAAATTCATGAATTGATAAAGAGTATCTGCGTTTACGGACCATTGGATGATACGATTCACGATTTCCTTGTAAACGACATTCCTGATACCGACGACATCCCGGATGCCATTCACTACTCCAACGGGGCAATTGCCCAGGTTGTTGAGGCTAACGATGCGCAAACTGATGGTGCTGTAACCCTCAACGATACAATCGTTGATCTCACGGTAACGCCTTCGTTATCGGGATGGAATTATGCAAAAATTGATGACCCGGGCAACGGCCTCTACCGTATTATCAGCATTACCCGCGATGACGGACAGATAATTCCCCTCAAGAATGTTTGGTTAACTTATAGTACCATCCCCGATGGCGGCGAACCGATTTATGAAAATAAGTTGCACTTTGTTGATGATTTTGCCGAATTAACGGCCTCGACTTACACAATAGTTTTCGAACCCATCGATCAGGATGTGCCTGAAGTTATTGCCATTAATGGTGTGCCCGAAGGGCCAACAGATACGCCGGTTCAAAATGTAGAAGTTGTTTTTAGCGAACCCATCGAATCCACAACATTCACATACGAAGATATGACACTGAAAAACCAGGCAGGTCCTAACCTGATGGATACTCTTGTTATCATTTCATCGATAAATGATTCGACTTACAACGTGGATATCTCTGATAAAACCAGTCCGAATGGTTACTACACACTAACTGTTCAGGCTGCCGGAGTAACTGACCTTGTAGGAAACTACGGACAATATGGTATTCAGGTTGGATGGTTGCAAACCATTGCTACCCCGGCCATCGATTATTTCTTCGGATTGCCCGAAGTACCCGGAGCGCCCATCGATACCTTGCTTGTATTATTCAATATGCCTATCAATACAGCTACTTTTACAAATGATAAATTGACTTTAACAGATCCGGATGGCAATCCACTTTCAACAGCTTCTCTTGTAATTACTTCGGAGAGTTTTAATGATGTATTGTTTAAAATTAGTGGGCTTGCACCGCTTACCGCCGGAGACGGCACTTACGAGCTCACATTTAAACTCACCGAAATTCAGGGTGAAAACGGTCAGGTTGGTGTTCAGGATCAGAGTGTGGAATGGATTGTTTGTCAGATTCCACTGCCTGTTGCCAATGCCGGTAGCAATACTTCGGTTTGCGATGGAGAACCCCATCAGTTGTCAGGAACAGTTGAAAATGCAGGTTCTATTCTATGGTCAACTGCCGGAGATGGAACATTTAACGATGCGCAAAGCTTAACAGCTATCTACACTCCCGGTGTTCAGGATTTAGATAATGGAACGGTTGAGCTAAGTTTAACTGCTGAAGCACTCAACGAATGTGCTGCGCCGGTTACCTCAACGCTAACACTCACAATTCTTGAATCTCCAACAGCAAATGCCGGTGAGGATGCCTTGATTTGTGAAAACTTTAGCCAGTCACTATTTGGCACAGTGTTGAATGCTAACGATTTTACATGGTTAAGTTCGGGTGATGGAGCCTTTACCAACAGCAAAATTTTAACGCCAAGCTACACACCCGGAGTACAGGATGCTATTAATGGAATGGTAGAAATTTCGTTGGTGGCTCAGCCCATAAGCCCTTGTTCACTTGCCGATACATCCTCGGTATTGATAAGCATTCAACAAGCGCCGGCGGCGAGTGCCGGTAGTGATACCATTGTTTGTGAAGATCAATCATTGATGCTAACTGCCGTAGCCCATCATTACAGTTCACTTACCTGGATTGCAATTGGTGATGGTACATTTAGCTCACAAACTACATTGAATCCGGTTTACACTTTTGGTAATGAAGATATCAATGGAGGATCGCTCAATATATATCTCATTGCATTACCTAATAGTCCTTGTTTCCTTCCGGCCTTTGCCAATCTTTCGGTTGAAGTTGGCAGAGCACCATTTGCCTTTGCAGGAGATGATGGAATGGTTTGTGAAAACGGGCAATACACGCTCAAAGGATCAGCGCTTTACGTTAGTTCATTCTTGTGGAGCACTAATGGTGATGGAGAATTTGGAAATACACAGCATTTGAATACTACTTACACACCGGGAGCAGAGGATATTTCCAATGGGTCAATGCAAATTACTCTCACCGGCCAAGCCCAAAACCCATGTACACTTGCAGAATTTTCAACAATGACATTGAGCATTCAGTATCCTCCCGAGGCTAATGCGGGCGAGGATGCAACAATATGCGAAAATGAATCGCATCAGTTATCAGGTAGTGTACAAAACGCACAATCCATTTTATGGCAGACATCTGGCGATGGAACTTTTACTGATAACCAGGCACTCAACCCGGAATATTCCCCCGGAGCTATGGATATTCAAAATGGTTCTGTAACCCTAAGCTTGAATGCCCTCGCGGTGAGTCCGTGTGTAACTGATGATATTTCTACAATCACATTGGTAATTCAGGCATTGCCAGTTTCCAATGCCGGTGTTGACGCAGTGATTTGTGAAAACCAAAGCTATCAATTATCAGGTAGTGTGGATAATGCAACATCCTTCCAATGGACATCATCAGGAGACGGTACTTTCGACAACGCTGGAAGCCTTTCTGCCATTTATTCACCAGGAATTATGGATATTCAAAATGCCATAGCTACGCTTACACTTACGGTTCAAGCTCTGAGCCCATGCGAGCTTGAAACATCTTCCGAAATGCTCTTGCAAATCACACCTTTAGCTACGGCTGATGCTGGCGAGGATGCTACGATTTGCGAAAATCAAACACACGAGCTTTCGGGCATTGTGGCAAATCAAAGCAGTTTTGTGTGGGAAAGCCAGGGAGATGGTAGTTTTGATGATGACCAAATTCTAAGTCCGGTTTATTCTCCGGGATTTGCAGACATCCAGGCCGGAATGGTAAATGTAAGCCTTACTGCCCAGCCGATAAGCCCTTGCGCTCTATCTGATGTTTCAACAATAACGTTGGAAATTCAACGCCTGCCACAGGCCAATGCCGGCGAAGATGCCACGATATGCGAAAATCAAACACATGAGCTTTCGGGCATTGTGGCAAATCAAAGCAGTTTTGTGTGGGAAAGCCAGGGAGATGGTACTTTTGATGATGACCAAATTCTAAGTCCGGTTTATTCTCCGGGATCTGCCGACATCCAGGCCGGAACGGTAAATGTAAGTCTTACTACCCAGCCGATTAGCCCTTGCGCTCTATCTAATGTTTCAACAATAACGTTGGAAATTCAACACCTGCCACAGGCCAATGCCGGCGAAGATGCCACGATATGCGAAAATCAAACACACGAGCTTATGGGCATTGTGGCAAATCAAAGCAGTTTTGTGTGGGAAAGCCAGGGCGATGGTAGTTTTGATGATGACCAAATTCTAAGCCCGGTTTATTCTCCGGGATCTGCCGACATCCAGGCCGGAACGGTAAATGTAAGCCTTACTGCCCAGCCGATAAGCCCTTGCGCTCTATCTGATGTTTCAACAATAACGTTGGAAATTCAACTCCTGCCAATAGCCAATGCCGGCGAGGATGCCACGATTTGCGAAAATCAAACACACGAGCTTATGGGCATTGTGGCAAATCAAAGCAGTTTTGTGTGGGAAAGCCAGGGCGATGGTAGTTTTGATGATGACCAAATTCTAAGCCCGGTTTATTCTCCGGGATCTGCCGACATCCAGGCCGGAACGGTAAATGTAAGCCTTACTGCCCAGCCGATAAGCCCTTGCGCTCTATCTGATGTTTCAACAATAACGTTGGAAATTCAACTCCTGCCAATAGCCAATGCCGGCGAGGATGCCACGATTTGCGAAAATCAAACACAAGAGCTTTCGGGCATTGTGGCAAATCAAAGCACTTTCTATTGGGAAACTTCCGGTGACGGTTTGTTCGACGATTTCCAACTGATCAATCCGGTTTATTCACCAGGAGCAAGCGACATCGCAAATGGCACGGTTGAAATATCACTGACAGCTGTTCCTGAATCACCTTGTGTTTCAACAACAACATCTAATATTGAAGTTGCAATTCAAAAGCTACCAATGGTTAGTGCTGGTGACGATCAATCGATTTGTCATACCGAAAGTGTGCAATTATCAGGATTGCCTGAAAATGCAGATGGATCAATTTGGTCAACATCAGGTGATGGTACTTTTGATAATATTGCTGATGCAAATACAGTTTATTATCCCGGCACTAACGATATAGCAAATGGAGAGGCCATCCTTTCACTCACGGCAGCTCCAATTGCGCCGTGTTTGTCATCATCAAGTGATGGATTGACCCTGATAATCAATTACTGTCAGGATATTACCATCCCACAAGGCTGGTCAGGAATTTCAAGTTATGTTGAACCTGTTAATGCTGAACCCGATTCAGTTTTCGACAAGGTGATGAATGATCTTATCATTATGCAATCGCAAACAGGCATTTACTGGCCCGGGCAAAACATCAATACCATTGGCCTGTGGAATACTTTGCAGGGATACAGCATAAAGATGGGAAATAGTTCCGGTTTAACAATGACAGGATCAAGGTCAGGTGTTTATACACTTAATCTTGGCAACGGCTGGACAATCCTTCCGGTGCTTAGTGCATGTGATGTGGATGTTGAAGCTTTGTTCCAGGGAACTGATCTTACCATAGTAAAAGAAGTTGCCGGATGGAAGGTTTACTGGCCTGGCCTCAACATCAATAGCCTTGTGAATTTGCAATCGGGCAAATCATATTATGTGTTGATGAACAGCCAGGGTGGAATCACTTTCCCTGAATGTGTACCAGAATCATTGAAGGGATCAACACAAAGCAGCAATATTTTTGATGAGCTGCAATTTATGCCATGGAGCAAATTCGAATCCTCTCCAAACACACATATTGTTGGTGTTACAAACAATGCCATCAGCGAAAGCATACTTAAAAAAGGCGACCTGATCGGTGTATTTGATCAATCAGGCGCTTGCTATGGTGTTGCCCTTTGGGATGAAACTAATACAACCATTACCATTATCGGTGATGATGCATTTACTGAAAGTAAGGATGGCTTTGTTGAAGGTGAAAAATTGAACTTCAGGGCTTTTGTATCAACCACAAGTAAAGAATATGACCTTAATGTTGTGTTTAATGTTGAGTTACCGAATAACGATGGACTCTTTGTTACAAATGGCCTTTCGTTGATTGATGATCTTAAGCTTAGCGCTGTAAATGTTACAGAACTTAATGTGTTTGATGTATTGATTTATCCAAATCCGGCCACCGACAAATTGTTTATCGACTTTGACAGACCACAAGCCGTTGATGTTGTTTTGTATGATGTGAAAGGACAGGTGGTTCTTGAGCAAAGTTTGACAGAACTCAGGAATCAACTGGATATTTCAACGCTGAGAGGTGGTGTTTATCTTATCAAACTTGAAGGTGAAAACATAATGAAAACCGAAAGGTTTATTAAGAAGTAGCCACTGAAATTATAATGTATTTTTTAAATTTAAGGCCACCAAAAAAATTGGTGGCCTTTTTAATAAAAAAAATGACAACCCAAAATTTGGGGGAGGTTGTCATTATTAAGAAAAAAGGAGAGATAATCATATCAATTTAGCTGCGACAACGACTGGTGGATCTCTTCCAACTGTGCATTGTTAACCGGGAAAATCAATTTTACCGAGGCTCCTCCACCAGCATTGTTTTCTATAATTATTTCTGCAAAATGTATGTCCATAATATATTTGGCTATTGCAAATTTCAAACCCGGCCATTTAGATCTGTCTGTTAAATTTTTGCTTTTGAGAAATAGTGACGCATTATTAAGGAACTCTAAATCAAAGCCATTTCCCGAATCGGAAATATTTAAAACTATCCTATCGATCGACTCATTAATTTCCAGAACAATAGTACCTCCAGGCTCTGAGTGAAAAACAGCATTTTGAATAAAAATCCTTACCACCTCTTTTATCAATGTTGGATTGATGACCACTTCGGTAATTTCACGTTCGGCCGGCATTTGAATTTCAAGATTCTTTTCTAAGATATTATCTGAATGATCCTTTAAAGCGTAATCAAAAAGGTTGCTAACTTTATAGGGACGAACATTGGCGGGTCCTTTTTCAGCATCAATTTCTGAAACTACCAGTGCAATATCCAAAAGTTCCTGACTTTTCCTGGATGCATTAGTAACCAAATCAGCAATTTTATCTTTTTGATTGTCATCCTCAACTTTTAGCATATCGGCAAAGCCAAGTATTGCACTAACCGGCGATCTAAGTTCCTGAATTATAATTTTCAAGAACATACCTTTCAATCTTTCAATTTCAAGTTTAGCAAATTCTCTATCTGGTTTCATGGTTTTTAAATTGGTTATATGGTTCATATTTAAGTTTTTTATCTCGTGTGTGATAAGCTGAAATTTTTTTTCTGATTCCATTTATTTCATTTTTTCTATCCTCCAGGTATCAAACCCTGAAGAAGGTTTATTTATATTATTCCTCAAATATACCGCTATCAAAACCATTAATTCAAGTGGAAATTAGCAAGCGTATCAATAAAACTTGTAAGTGTGAACTTATTAGTACCTTTTCTCTAATATTCTGCCATTTTTTGGCAGAATAAATATTAGAGAAAAGGTACTCAAGCAAAATTTAAAATGCATTGTCGATAATATGAAAGGTAGGTGAATAATAAAGCTCTAAATTGCAAAATATGCATTTATAAATTTTGCCGACTAACTTGGACAAACCAAAACAGGAATACACCATAAGTTTTACATGATCACCTTGTTTGGTTTTGGCTTGTCCAAGTTAGGTACTTTGTCAGTGTTTTTCTAAAATCAATTTTGGCAGAAGCGCTAAATGATGTGGTTTATATGCCCAATGATTACCTTTATCAAATGCCGAAAGCTTTCGGGTTTTTTTCATTCATATAGCGCAACCACTACGTGGCAGTTTTTCTTTAGGGATATTGATTTACTACAATACCTAAACTTTCCGAAGTGTCGGAACAGGCTATACTGAGTTTTTGCAACCCGGTACAGTCCGCCCCGCCTATGCGGGAGCTTTCGCTATTTGAATTTCACTACCGCCATATTTAATTTCCAAAACATTCATCTTAGTGCTTTCTTTATGTGATGTCTAAATTTCTTTTTACTAAATCAAAGAGGTTTAATAAAATCATTGATAGCTTTCGGGATCGGGACTGAGGACTGAGGACTGCCTACTGAGGACTGAGGACTGCCGACTGAGGACTGCCGACTGATGACTGAGGACTGCCTACTGCCGGCTGAAGTCTGCCTACCGCATCCTTTCAAGTAAACCCTCTTTGTAACTACTACCGATGGGAATTGGCAGCTTCGAAATGTAAACCTGATTTCCCTCTATGTAATCAATTTTAGAAATTGAAACAATAAAGGACCGGTGAATCCTGAGAAAATTATTTGCGGGAAGCGAGCCTTCAAATTGCTTCAGGGTCTCGTTCACCACGTGTACCTTTTGTGCCGTATGCACTTTTACATAATCTCCTGCCGATTCAAAATAGTGTATTTCATCATGCCTGATGCGATAAATTTTTTTTTCGCTTTTTAAAATCAGGAAGTTATCAGCGCCTGGATCAGCAACATTTTTTTTGGAATGGATTACTTTGTTCAATGCTTTCAAAAATCTTTCGAAAGAAAAGGGTTTGAGTAAGAAATCAACAATCTCCAACTCAAAACCATCGACAGCATATTCGGGGTAGGCTGACGTGAAAACTACTGCAGGAGGATTTTGAAGACTTTTCAGCAAACCGATTCCCGAAAGTTCGGGCATGTTGATATCCAAAAAAATCAGATCAGTACTATTTTCGTTAAGGTAGGCCAGGGCATCGATGGCATTATAAAATGAAGCTGCCAAATCAAGCCCGGGAACTTTCGCAATGTAATTTTCCAGAATCTCATGCGACAATGGTTCGTCATCTACAATAATGCAATGCAAGTTCATGATAGATCAATTTTTAAATAAACCTCGAAAGTAGCTTCGCCCTCTGTAATTGAAAAATCATATTTATGTGGATAATTCAATTCCAGCCGGCGTTTCAGATTTTCGATACCCATCCCCGAATCTTTCTCCACTTCATCCTTTGGCTTAAGCTTAACATTATTCCCGGTTTTGAATACGAGATAATTTCTATCTATTTCGAGGCTGATATTGGTAAAGGTGTTTTTTACTTCACCCTTCAGCCCGTGCTTAAAACAATTTTCGATTAAATGAATAAACAAAAGCGGAGGTATCTCAATTTCGCCGGGGTCTCCCATAATTTCAAATTTAATATTTGGATTCCCGGGAAGTCTTAATTTTTGAAGTTCAAGATAGTTGTTGATGAACCTGATTTCCTTATCGATTTTTATTGTAGGTGCATTGGCCTCATAAATTACGTAGCGCATCAACTCCGATAACTTTATTATCATTTCAGGTAATTGATCTGATTTTTTCAGCGAAAGCGCGTATAAATTTTGCAATGTATTGAAAAAGAAATGAGGATTAACCTGGTTTTTCAGCATCTGTAATTCGGTATTAATTTTTTCTTTTTCAAGTTCAATCATCTTTTTCTTTTGTTCCATTTCCCTGAACCAACTCCCCGAAAGCACAACGAGGGTGGAAATGATGACATAAATTAAATGAATGATGATAACATCGCGCAGCGAAAAATAAGAAACAAAATAATAGCCCGGAAACAAAATATCAGCATAACGGCTGAACAACATTTCGTTGATTACAGAAAAACATACAATGGCTGGTATCAATACCAAAAGATAGAGGAGTGTTTTTTTTTGAAGGAAAAATTTGGGCGTACCAAAATAATAATTCAGATAGACAAGAGGAATTAAGGTGAAATGAAAAATTACAGTATAAATTATGTCGATGGCACCGATTTTTCCTGAAGTACTAAAAACCAGGAAGAGTACGAAAAACGAAAGCGCCCAAAAACCAAGGTGTCCCACAAACTGCCAATATATTTTCCTGTGTTTATTCACTCTTTTCCAAAAATAGTGTATTCACGAAAGCTTTCTCGGTTTCGGCATATTTTACCACAAAACGCTGCAATTCATCGGTTGAGGCCGTGAGCACGAATAATTCCTCAGTTTTCTCATACGAAATCCTGATACGGTTTTCTTCCATCAGGCTTTCCAGCCAGCCAGGATCAAAAAAACTAACCTGCACCTGATTATCAATAAAATCGACTTTTGCAAAAATATGAACGGGCAAAAGTGAGGCAATGAGCAAGGATGGCATTTCCAACTGATTATTTTCACCGGGATAAAGGTCAAGAAAATAATAGTCGCCCAGTTGTACAAGGTGGGTTTCAAACTCACCCTTGGTAGTGGTGTCGTTAATTATTCCGGGATTTTCATAAAAAGTGAGGTCGTAACTTTTCTCGCCCCCAGCTTTGAAATTCCAGAAATTTCCATCATCGTCTTTCCAATTTCCCAACAATTCGCTTTTGTAAACCAGGTCTTCGTCATGATACAAACTTTGGATGGACGGAATACATCCAGATAGAAATAATAAAATGAACCCTGTTGTAATCAATGCATTTTTAGCTTTCATAATTTTTAATTTTAAAGTTTATTATGCAAAGAAAAAGTGACCAGCAAACCATTCAAAATATTTTCGTTGAATGTAGGATTTTTCATGGTGAACCTTGAAAAAAACAGCTTAAAGATTTTCTGAAGCTTGTTTAATAATCTGCCATGCTTCTTCGATATGCTGCTTTTCGCTTCGTGTTTGCCCAACCACAAAACGGATGGTATAGTTCCCGTTGAGGGTGGTGTGCGTAAGGAAAACTTTATAGGTGTTGTTTATTATTTCGAGCAACTGCTTATTCAGGCTGTTCAGCTTGTCATTATCCATGTTCCCCTGATTCATTCTAAAGCAAACCGTAGCCAACGGAGCCGGCGCCAGCAGTTCAAAATCAGGATCGCTTTCAATCCGGTTTGCAAAATCGCCGGCCCAGGCCAGGTGATTCCTGATTTTTTCCTGCAATCCTTTTACGCCAAAACTGCGAATTACAAACCACAACTTTAAGGCCCTGAATCGGCGGCCAAGCTGTATTCCCCAATCTCGATAATTATTTACGGAAGTACCTTCCCCGGTTTTCAGGTATTCGGGCAAAATTTCAAATGTGCGAATCAATGCCTCCTTATCTTTAACAAAATACGCACTTGCGTCAAAATTGGTAAACATCCATTTGTGCGGATTAAATACATAGCTATCCGCATTTTCGATGCCCTTTATCATGTAGCGCATTTCGGGCAAAAGCATTGCGGTACCGGCCCAGGCAGCATCCACGTGCAGCCAAAGCTGATATTTTTTACATATATTGCTAATCTCATACAAAGGATCAACCGCGGTTGAGCCGGTAGTTCCAATGGCAGCAACCACCGCAAGCGGGATAAAACCATGATCCAAATCATGCCTTATGGCAGCTTCCAATGCATCGGGTTTCAAGGCGAAATTTTCATCAACCTCAATTTTACGAAGATTTTCTTTCCCGAATCCGGCAATTTTCACCGCTCGTTCAATGGACGAATGTGCCTCTGTTGAACAATAAATTGTAAATACTTCCCGGCCATAAAAGCCATCGTTGTTGATCCGGTAATTGGTGTATTTTTCCCGTGCCGACAACAGCGAAACCAGGGTTGCCGTTGAAGCGGTATCCTGGATTACTCCTGTAAAAGATTTGGGCAGCCCGGTCATATCACGCAACCATTCCATAACGCGCTCTTCAAGCTCGGTAGCCGCCGGTGAGGTAATCCAGCTCATGCATTGTGCCCCAATGGTGGAGGTGAGCATCTCGGCCAAAATGGAAGGGTAGCTGTTGTTGGCGGTAAAATAGCCGTGCCAGCCGGGATGCTGCCAGTGGGTCATCCCGGGCATAATCACCCGGTTGAAATCTTCCATGATATCTTCAAAACCCTCGGGTTCATCAGGGGCATTCTCAGGCAACTGAGCAATGATTTCCCCGGGGAGGCTTTTCGATTTTACAGGAAGGTTTTCAATCGTTTCAAAATAGGCGGCCATCCATTCGATCAACTCATGGCCATGCTTACGAAATTCGTCTAAATTCATCGTTTGTTTATTTTTAATTATTTGAGTCCGGTTAATTTTGATAGATTCTTTCCCGAAATTTCGGGACTACCAATAACAGGTTTGTGTAAGAAACTGAAAAACTTACTATTAGACAGACCCCCGCCTTGCCGCTGGTGTATGCAATGTTGCAAGCGAGGCAGGTCTCAGTCGCAAGCTCCTTCGAGGTGACATGGCTTTGGGAGGAGGGGGGTGGTTGAAAGTGGGCGCAAAGCGCCCACTTTCAACCACCCCAAATAAATCCCCGTGATTTGTCATTTCGACCAAAAAACGCAGCGAAGCGAAGTTTTGAAAGGAGAAATCTATTTAAAGTGATCACCATTATTTACATCCACAAAAATAGCAGTAGTATCATTTTTAATAATCAATCAAAACTACTCTTTTTGATTTTCCTATACATTCAATATCTCATCTCCCATAATATGGCCGTGTGCCGTAGCATAAATAATCGACCGTGTGGAACCCGAACAATCACCTATAAATTTCAGATTATCGAAGGTCTCGTTATTCAATAAATTGGAGTAAAACTTAATTTCGGGTGCATACACCAGATTATCGGCATTGGCCACGCCGGGAATTACATGATCGAGGTTTTCAACAAAATCGATGATGCTTTCGATAAGGCGGCGCGGGTAAGCCAGGTTAATATCGCCCAGAATAAAATATTTTGGGTCGAGGGTTGGCTCCACGCGGTAGAGGTTTTTGGTTCGTTTCGAGTTTTTGAAATGGCTGTAAGTTTGCAAAATTACCCTGTCGCCACCAAGCATATTCGAAAGCTTGGCAATGTTGGAGCCGTACCCGATGGGATCGTTGAAGGGCTCGGTGAGTTGAACCGTGGTTAGAATGGCGAAGTTTGTGTTCTTGCTTTTTTGTTTGATTTTGGAGTGCCCGTTTACTGTGATAAAATCGCCATAGTTTTCGGGCACCACATAGCCGGAGGGATTGTTGCAAAAGGTACGCACCATGTAACCGGTCTTGCTTTTATATTTCACCTTGAACTCGTACATTTCCAGGTTCAGGTCTTCCACAATATGATTGGGCAACTCGAAGCGGATGCCAATATCCACTTTAGTGCTGTCGAGTACAATTTCGGGATAATCTTTAATGATTGTTTTAACCAATTTATGGCCACTTCGCCCAACGGCAACAAACACTTTATCGAAAACACCATAATCATCGAGTCTTATTTTGTCGCCTTCAATTTTGATTTCATTTACAGGATTTTTAAAATGAAACCTTACATTTTTAAGGGCGCTAAATTCTTCATAGATATTAAAAAGCACTTCTTTCAGCTGGTCGGTACCGAGGTGGTAAAAATCAGAAAGTATGGGCTGGAAGCCTTTTTGATAAAATGCTTTGTAATAATCAAGGTTTCTGAAAGAGCTCCCTGTTTCACAATCTCCATTTCCGGTTTTCTCTATCCAAAAATCAACAAGCTTTTTTTGCAGTTCAGTATCCACATCAAGGTCGCCACCCATTTCTTTCGACACGAAAAGTTTCCCGTCAGCCCTGATACCTGAAATACTTGACGAATAAATGTCTTTGCTGCGTTCAAAAACATGTATTTCGTGATCTGTTTTTTTTATTCTGTCGATCAGCCCAATGGCTGCAGCCCCAAACCCGATGATTGCAATTTTCATCTTTATAAAAATTAGCCACTGATGCACGGATAAAATTGAAGAATTAATTATTCATGTCAGCGGGTGTTAATAATTAGCCCGCCCTCATGACGGGAGTATTTCATAAAACTTTTTTAAGTCATAAAATTAATATTTTCTTTGATGCAGGAGCATAAACAATAATCAGTTGTCAACAATCTACTGGCTTTATTTCAAACCTAAAATCATGAAGAAATTCACGATAAGTAAAAACCTTGTTTATTATTTTTATTGACCTTTGCACTAACATTAGTGATTGATGATTATAGAACTTATTTCAACCAATATTAAATCTTTCGGGAAACCATAATAATAGGTAATATTCCCAAGTGTTATAATAGAAACAGAAATGCTTGCAAATCTAAAAACCCTGAAAACAATCGTCTTGCTATCGTAAATGGCAAGATTAATATTTTCGGAATCAATTCCGAATTTTCATACATTTGTAAAATTAACCCGGAAAAAATGGATAGCAGCGAAATATTTACAATTATGTTTTGAATTAAATGATCGAAACCGAAACAGGGAAATTAAGGGGCTGATGAATGCGCTTTCAAAATTTAATTTGAATAAAGGCTACATTGTTACATGTGCATAAAATGAAACTATCGAAATTGGAGGATTCACCATTTTTGTGCTGGATGAATCCACATTCAGATTAACTTTTGGAAATTAATCCCGAAACTGATTATCTTCAAATATCTCTCCCAAAGCCTTCCGATGATTTTAATTTTTTTGGGACATCCCCACCCAAAATTCAGCATCTGATAAATTTTGAACACAGATGACCCCGAAAAAACGGGGCAGGCACGGATTTAACAGATTTTCATGGATTTAAATAGAAATACATTGCAATTCATCAACTCAACAATTTGATAACATCGGCCTGGGCAGCCGCGATACATAGGGTAGGGCGTGATGCATCGCGGCCCTACAACCTGTTCACCCATAATCATCAAAATGTCTTTTCCGAAAAAGTTATTGTTGAATAATTCCTTACCTTTATCACGAAATGAAAACAAAAATATAAACAGATGAAAAAGTTCAGGCCGGTAAATTTTGAGATTCCCAACCATATCGATTATATCGAAATAGCAACATCAGCATTGGAATCATACACACAAATGCTGGGTTTTAGTCATGTCGATTGCAGCAAAGCCATGGTTGGCCTTGAAGAAGCTATTGCCAACATTATCAGGCACGCCTATCCTGAAAAGGATGAAGGCACAATAAAAATCACGCTTGAAGACATTGATTCGGGATTACGAATTCGTATATTGGATGATGGAGCTCCCATTGATTCTGATAGCTTCCATTCACTAAATATTAATGTCTTACCTGAAGAAATACCAGAGTCAGGGCTGGGGATTTTTTTAATTCATAAGTTATTTGAAAAATCAGCCTTTGAAACCATTGGTCAAAAAGGCAATCTTACCACACTTGAGAAACATATTAGTGCTAAGGCACATATTCACACTAATGATAAACGAATGGAGTCGGAAGAACCGGTGAAGGCTGCCAATGATGTAAATTTTACCATTCGATTATTCGACCCCAAAGATGCCCTTGGTGTTTCTAAACTGGCCTACATTGCCTATCATCATACCTACCCGTTTGAACATATTTATATTCCAGCCAGGGTGAAAGAGATGAACAAATCAGGGGGACTAATTTCGGCAGTGGCGGGGTTGGATGAAAGTGGGGAAATAATTTCGCATTCAGCGCTTGAACTTTCGAGTAACCCGACAAGTATTGCTGAAATAGGCGTGGCATTTACAAACCCCAATTATCGTGGGCACGGAACAATAAATCATTTGTGGGACTTCCTTTTGAACGATGTGGCTGTTGCCCGAAAAATAAAAGCGGTTTATGCATCATGTGTTACGGCCCATCCGTTTTCGCAAAAAGCAGCTTTGAAATTTGGTATGACTGAATGTGCGTTAATGCTCGCCATAACCGAAAGCCTTACCTTTAAGGACATAAAACAAAAAGGGTCGCAAAGGGAAAGTTTTTTAATATGCATTAAAGTTTATGATAAGTCAAAAGTGGAAACAATATTCCCACCCCAGTGTCATAGGGAAGCTATTTCGATGATTTTTAATAATATGGGTGTAAAACTAATTTTAGGAGATTTAAATGAGCAAAATGTTGTTCCCGTTATCTCACGGTCATCCATACGAATTAATAGGACAACCGGTATTAATATTGCCAAAATTTTTGTGGATAATTATGGCCATGATTTTTATGAACGCATTGCACAACAGCATAAATCATTGTGTGTCGAACGATGCGAAACAATTTATATTCATCTCAACCTGAGTCATCCAATGACTCCACAGGCATCGGATCACCTGGAAGCTATGGGATATATATTTTGTGGCATCATGCCCGATGATAACAATTACATGCTGGTACTGCAATTTCTCAACAATCAGGAAATTGATTTTTCACAAATTGTGGCCTATTCCGAAATGGGACAAAGCCTGATCGAATACATCGAACAAAGCAGTAGTTAGGTTTAAAATCACCATATAGTATCTATCCATAAAGTCTGGTTTTTTGAAATTTCAATAGCCCCGTCCTTTTGCCATTGGCATCCCTACGGGAAGGGCGGGGATTGAATTATGAGAGTAGAAAACCCCCGCATTTTCGCCACGCCAAAGGCGTGGCGAAAATGCGGGGGTCGTATCACCAACTTAATTATTCCCCGGGTTAAAACCCGGGGCTATTGAAAAGTACCGACTTTATTGATTTTAGATTAATCCTACACGTGCGGGAATCGTCCGAAGGACTCCTTTGGAGGAGATTTTAGATTTCGCTGAATATCACCAACATCTGAAATCGTTAATCTGAAATCTTATATTTTTCTAAATGAACCTTTAAAGACCATTACTTTTTTGCCACAGCCTTCGCTTTGAACAACGCCGAAGTGATTACCTCGATTAACAAACCATAAATCGCGCCCATTACGATGGTTGAGACAAACATCATCATTGGTGTAAACTCCGGATTTTCGGGAGCCATTAATCCTGAATAAGCCAGCGGCAAACTGAACAGGATGCCTAATACAAGGCCGTGAATTGACCAGTGCCCGAAATTAAACCTACTGAGGCCAATGGCAAAGCCCATCATAATGCGGCTCGAAATAATTTGTGCCGCCACTGGGTAAGGCAGTGCCTCTGGCCCGCTGGATGCAAAAAAATAACATACCAATCCAAACAATAAGCCACCAAGCGTGGCGATAATCAATCTTTTTAATGGTTTCATAGTCTTCTAAGTTTTAGTTGTGAAATTTATTACAAAACAAAGATATAGAAAAACAAATAAAAAAGCGGCGCTGATTTCAGCGCCGCTTTTTTCAAATATCATTATAAATGCACAAATTATTTTACCTGATGAACGTGAACATCGGTTTGTGGGAATGGAATTGAAATTCCTTCTTTATCAAAAGCTTTCTTCACACTCTCGGTCATATCGAAGAATATTCCCCAATAATTGGTAGCTTCAGCCCAAACGCGAACAGCAAAATTCACTGAACTATCAGCAAGTTCAGAAACGGCAATAAAAGGTGCAGGGTCTTTGAGAATTCTTTCATCAGCAGCAATCAGGCCGTTTATAACGCTTTTTGCTTTATCAATATCATCGCTGTAGCCTATGCCAAAGGTAAAGTCAACCCTGCGCTGTGGCTCGGTTGAGAAGTTGGTCATAGCTCCGGTCGAAAGCCCGCCATTAGGAATAATGATGGTTTTGTTATCCGGAGTTTTAAGGATGGTATTGAAAATCTGGATTTCTTTTACCCCACCTGTAAAACCTTGTGCAGAAATAAAATCACCAACTTTAAAAGGTTTAAAAATCATAATCATCACACCACCTGCAAAATTTTGCAAAGTGCCTGAAAGAGCCATGCCCACGGCCAAACCTGCCGCTGCAAGAATAGCCACGAATGATGTCATTTCGATACCAACCATTGAAATAACGCTGATGAGCAGCATAATCTTAAGCACAATACCCAGAATTGAGATTAGGAAAGGCCTAAGCGTAGCATCAACGTCTCTTTTTTCCATGGCTTTTTTAATGCCACTCATAATCATTTTAATGATCCATAAGCCAATTACCAGTGTAACTAAGGCCAACAAAAGATTTAAGCCCCACTGTGTAGCGATGGGATAATAGGATTCTAATAAGGATTGAGATTTTTCCATAATTTTATGTATTTAGTTAGTGATCTGTAAATTTAGAAATTATAGGCGAGACCAATTCCGAAAGTTTGATTAACCTGCATTTTATCGTTTGGTGTTGAAACAGTTTCACCTGCTTCGTTGTTCGATATTATAACATCGGTGGGTTTGTAAACAAGGTTTACAAAAAGATTGGCCGAGAACAATTTGCTAATTTTGTAATTAACAAATGTTTGCCAGTTTAAATCAATGGGGGCTGTGTTATCCGGGAGGTTATTATCACTCAGATAATTGTAAAATACGTTTAGCTTTGATTCCAAAGAAAGGTCAGTTTTAAGATCTTTCTTAAAATAAAACTCAACAAAAGCACCAACTTTCACCTTTGAGTTTTTACCAGTTCCTTTGTCGATCCCACCAGTTGTAAGTGTATCAGCTTTATCAACACCAAAGGCACCTATATCGGCCAAATCCTGATCAAAAACAAAAACTGTTTTCATTGTTGCCGGCGAAATTAAAATACTAAAATAATCGGCAGGTTTGTAGGTAAGGCCTGGTGCAATGGTAAGATAACCAGGAGCCATGAATGTGGATATTACCGTTTTATCATCGGGATAATTATAACCATTGGCAAACTGTGAGGTGAAATTTAATAGCGCACTACCACTCCAGTACTTTGAAAATTTCTGATTAAACTGTGAATTTAACTCTATTAGGTCTTCACTCTTTTTGAGTGATTCGCTTTCCGATTTCAAAATGCCATATTTCAGGTTTACACTATTGTTGATTGAGAAATCTCCTTTAGTGTAGTCGGCAAAATATTTGAACAATCCTGTTCCGGAGATAGAGTTTTCACCACCAGGCGACCAGTTACTAAAACTTGCCTGATTTATTGTTAAGCTAATCAAACCACTGGTTTTCCATGGTTTTGTGGTATCGGCATCATTTTGAGCAAATGCTGTAAATGTTGCAAAAAGTAAAATTAATAAAAGTGATTTTTTCATTCTTAAAATTTATTATTATTAAATGATTTAAATTCGATTTAAAAAAAATGATTGTTTGGCAAATTGGGGAAAGAAGTTTTGTAATAATGTAATTTAGTATGGTGTTTTCAAATATTTTGCAAAGAAACTAATAAATCTTAAAAGTTTTCGTGCCAAATGGTCATAGGGATTTAAATTTTGGATTATTTAACTAAATATAAAAGGTCGATTTCAAATATATCTGTGATGAATTAAAATGCAATAGAAAATGGTTTTTTATGGTGCTAATTTATACATATACTTTTTTGGAAAAGTTAAAATATGTTTTTTTGGGAGTAAACCGATTAATAAATATCATTACTATTCCGGTATCCTGAATAATCGAGATACCAATCACTATAAGTGTTTCCACCGGTTTGTGCCCATGTATGGAAATGATTGTATGCCTGTATTATCTGCGCTTCTTCCTTTGGATAATCAAAAGGTTCGAGCAGGAACAGACCCCAGGGTAGGTTGGTGGTGGTTGTATAATAAATGCCGGCAACCGGATTTGAAGCATCATCGCCGGTTCCAAATAAATCCAGATCCATCAGATCGGTAGGTGGAAAACCGGCAAGATGAATTTCAATATTTCTATCCTGATTTTTAATGATAAAAGGATTAAATACATCCAGCCCAAATAATTGACTGTCGATAGGTTGGGATAATGTGATGGTAATACTCACAGTGTCGGAGGTACCTTGTGGATTATCAACCACTGTATTAAAGAATGACCCGCCGGGCCGATTTATAACATCATTTACACTTTCGGTAACTATAACTACTGCTTTATTTTGATCAGCTTCAAGCCCGTTTGAGGCCAGGTTAACATATCCTCTGCCCAATACCATTCCACTAACAGACCCCACCATTTCGGGTGTTAGTGTTTCGATTTGGAAAGCAAAGCCATTGTCGAGGGAAGCTCCTACTGCCAAAACAATAAAATTAATATTAATATCAACCAACATGTCATCGGCATTTGTAACTTCACTGCCATAAACGGCCACCACAAGGTCGTTAAAATCATAATCTCCTTTCGAAGGCCAAAGATCTTCGAAAGCCACGGTTGCGTATTCGATATCGTTTGGAAAGTACGAAATAAAAGCGCGTTGTGGGTCATTTGGAAATTCGTCGAGATCGTCAATCACACCGTCAAAATCCATATCCACAACAGTTGGCGTTCCAAAACCATCGGGGTTGCAGGCCGTTATCGGGAGGTAATTTACTGCCTCTGCAATGCTTGTATAGTAAGCGCCATTTATAAAATTCTGATCGCCACCTGCATTCAGTTCACCGTTTTGAGTAGCAACTTCAATACTTCCACTAAACTTATCTCCATTATTCCAAATACTCAGATCCTCCTCAATAATGAAAGAAGAAAGGGCTCCTGTACCTTCAACATCGCACTCCAACTCACAATCTTCAGCATATATCATACAGTTGCCGTGAAGTTCGACAGTGTTGTTATTCCAGAAATTAATTCCTTGACCAACCTTTAAATACCCCGTGTTAAGAACAATTATTACGCCTTCGGAAAAATCAAGGTCCTTTGATGATTCGAAGTAGCAATTGTTTGTAAAATTGCCATTTGTATTTATATCGCAATCGTCAGCGGCAATAATGGTTCCGTTGTTTAGCAGGCTTGCATTATCATAAACTTTAAATGCATCATCGGTTTGCACAATCCCATTATTAGTAAATAAAACATTGTCCCCATATTCAATATCTTTTTCAACAAAAAGCTCCCCGTCATTTTCTATTGAAGAACCGGAACCGTAGCAATAAATTTTTTTGCCAACATTCATCACATTTCCATTATAAAGGGTGGATTCGTCCAGTTCAAATTTACCGTTGTAGGTCAGTGTCCCAAAATTATTTATTGAGCTATAGTGGTATGAATCCTGCAACACAGTAATTTCGCCATAATTTTCCAATGGGGAGTTATTACCCCATCCCTGGAATTTTTTTACCTGCACCGTAGCATTCTCATATACGGTAAACTCCACATCATTGCCCAAATCTACTTTACCGAAAATAGCTTCGCCTCCACTATAAACCGTAACTGAAGCCCCTTCCATATCCACATTTTTATTCAGGTCGAGGTATCCGCCTTCTGCAACAATTATATGTGAATTACCCTCAAGAAATTGGTTATTGGTTATTTTGGCAGTTCCGCATACACGAAGCGTACCTCCGCCATTCCAGTTTTGAAAATTAATTTTCCCATCAAAATCATCGGCAATGCAGTAGGTAAGCCCTCCTGAAATATTAACTGTTCCTCCACCACTGATGTATTCATCGCAGCCTTCGTTGCAATCCGGGCCATCTTCTGTATTTTTAAAATGGGGAGTACTCTTTTGTGGTTCCGAATTATCAAAGGAAAATGTATGAGCCACAATCCCTGCCTCAAGCGGAACAGTTTCGGAAAGGACTGAACCAAACGGGCTTTCGCAAACCAAAGTTAAATTCTGGGTATAAGCCGGCAGGCTGAGTTTATTGCTAAAGGCCTTACCCGCCGTAATGGAACCCGAGGATAGAAGTCCGCTGCCTGGCTCGGACCCATTTTTCATGACAGAAATTTTGTACTTTGGATGATATTCTTTGGTAGAATGCAGACTTACGATTACTTCAACCTCAATGTTTGTTTCCCAATTGAAATCAATTGGCACTTTCAAATCCTGCATGTTTTCAACATTATCATTGTTTGTATTGACTTCGCTCAGGTTGCGCCTGCAGGAAATGGAACTAATAAAAACAAAGATGATAAAAAATAATAATTTGTAGGTTCTCATATATTGTCCCCTGGTTTGGTTCTGATAATCCATTTATCTTGATAATAAAATTTCAACGATCTTCAAAGGTAATACATACAAACTGCTTTACAAAAAGCAAAATAGTATCTGTTGCAAAAACAGCATCATTTGTAATGATTTTAACCGTAAGTGTAAATGAAAAAAGGCTGAAACTCATCAATAAGTTTCAGCCTTTCATAAGTTTTAAGTTAAAATTTAGCCTGCAAAAAGTGGGAAGCCACCCATCATCTTGTTTACTTCTTCTTTAACCGCATTTATAGTTTTTTCGTTTTCGATATCGCTAATTACCCTGTCGATTAAATCAACGATTGGTTCCATCTGTTCTTCTTTTAAACCCCTTGTGGTGATTGCCGGAGTTCCGATTCTAAGCCCGGATGTCTGGAAGGGGCTTCTGTCATCGAAGGGAACCATATTTTTATTTACAGTAATATCTGCCCTCACCAGTGTGTCTTCCACAATTCGTCCTGTAATATTCGGAAACTTCGACCTCAGGTCGATCAACATCAGGTGGTTGTCGGTGCCATCGCTAATTACGTGGTATCCTCTTTCCACAAAAGCTTTGGCCATTACATTTGCATTCTTTTTAACCTGCAGGGTATAATCCATAAATCCATCGGTAAGTGCTTCACCATAAGCAACAGCTTTAGATGCGATAACATGCTCCAGCGGGCCACCCTGAATTCCGGGGAATACTGCTGAATTGAGTATCATCGACATTTTTTTCACCATACCTTTTTTGGTTGTATTACCCCAGGGGTTATCAAAATTTTCTCCCATCAAAATCATACCACCACGAGGGCCTCTTAAGGTTTTGTGTGTTGTGGTTGTAACAATATGGCAATGGGGAAGCGGATCGTTGAGCAGGCCTTTTGCAATTAGTCCGGCAGGATGGGCAATATCAGCCATGAGCAGGGCTCCGATTTCATCGGCAATGGCACGCATGCGTTCAAAATCCCAATCGCGCGAATATGCAGAAGCACCGGCAATAATCAATTTTGGTTTTTCGGCCAATGCTGTTTTTTCCATTTGATCGTAATCGATGGTTCCTGTTTCCTTCTTCACGCCATACGAAACCTGGTGATAAAGAATTCCTGAAGAATTAACGGGCGAACCGTGCGATAGATGCCCACCATGTGATAAATCCAAACCCATAAAAGTATCGCCGGGTTTAAGACAGGCCAGAAATACTGCCATGTTTGCCTGCGCTCCTGAGTGGGGCTGAACATTGGCATACGCGGCATTGAATAACTCTTTGGCACGGTCGATGGCTAATTGTTCGGTTTGGTCAACAAATTCGCAACCGCCATAATAACGTTTGCCGGGATAGCCTTCGGCGTATTTGTTGGTCATAACCGAACCCATCGCTTCAAGCACCTGATCGCTTACAAAGTTTTCGGAGGCTATCAATTCGATACCCTTCATTTGGCGTTCTCTTTCCTGCCTGATAATGTCAAAAACCTCGGTGTCTCTTTTCATTTTTAAATGTGTTTTTATGTGTTAAACTTATTTTTCTCAATGATTTGGAGGGCAAAATTAGTCTTTTATTTTTGATGATAAACAGGGTGGTTTTAACATTTTCAGACGTAGAGGAAGAATTACCTTTCGTAATAAATATTCTTCACCAGAAAATTTTCGTTGTGGTTCTTCAAGCTTACTTATGAAAAGGATCAGGGTGGTGATAAGGGAATAAAATTCATACTTTTGTAGTCCCTATTTAGGTGGCTGAATCTAATTCCTCGTCATCTTGACCCCATCCCCGCCTTGCTCGCCTCGCTGTAGCTCCGGCGAAGCGGGCCGGCGAGGCAGGCCCAACCCTTCTCCGCCAGCTGGCGGAAAGGGAGACCTGCCGCACAAGCTGCAGCAGCGGCCAGTGCGCTGGCATCCTCCCCCTTGAGGGGGAGTTAGAGGGGGTCTAAGGAAGTGGCCATTTTAATGAGATCTGATAAAAAGCACCTAAATAGTTACCTTTTGTAATGAATTTACTAAAGGCCAATTCCCTGGTATAAATTTTAAGAAAGATGAAACAAGTAGTTTTGAATATCCCGGATAATAAATACCCATTTTTTATGGAACTGATTAAAAGTCTAAAATTTGTAAAATTGCCTGACGAAGCTAAGCTTACGCAAGAGCAACAGGAGTTCGTGGAAGGAACTAAAAAATCTCTTGAACAGGTGGAGCAACATTTAAAAGGAGAAATAAAACTTCAAACTGCACGAGATTTTATCAATGAGCTTTAATGTTGTTGTTACCGATGGTTTTAAAAAGCATGCTAAACAGCCCAGAACAAGGCTACCTGAAATTCCCTTGGCAACACACAGGTTTTCCTGGCCGCCCTGCTTCCGCTTAAATAATCCTTAATTGAAGAAACTCTTAGAAGCTTTTCTTTCTTTTCATCCTCTAATTTTACTTCCTTATTTCCGCTCATAAGCGATTCCAGTGGAATTCCTAAGTATCTGTTCAGTAGGGTTATCATTTTTAGTGTTAGGGTTCTTTTCCTATTTAGCACTTCCGACACCCTTGTTTTTCCTCCAAAAAGTGGTGCGATATCAACTTGTTTTAAGCTCATTTGTTCCATTCTAAACTTAATGGCTTCTACCGGGTCTGGAGCATTCATTTGGTAATTTTCCTGCTCATATTTCTCAACAAGCAACGATAAAAGCTCCATTTCTTCACCTTCCGGACTATCAGGTTCTATAGCACCTGCAGAGCTATTGATTAGACTATAAATCCTCGCGCATGCTTCGTTATATTCTATTTCTGTTTTTAATATTTTAATTCTCATACATTACAAAAGTAATAGAAGTTACCAAATAAGGGAACTTATTTTTAAATAAATTATTTTAAAGGAAAATGTATTCCGGGGAAGCAAGAGTTCTATTTGTAGTCAGGCGCTTTCCTTAATCGGTGGGTAGCAGGTTTCCGGTGGTGGTGGCCGGGGTGTAGTTAGAACGAGTTGCTTTGCGCAATTTTTGCCCCACGGCATTGTACAGGTAATTAATTTCCTGGGTGGCGGAGGTTGGGGTAATGTCGATCTTATCCGGCAGGTTAAGGTGGTTGTAATGAATCGTATCAATTTTCTTGTTCAAATCTGAGATCATGTTGCCGTTGGCTTCGTAAAAACCCAAACTACAATATAGTATCAATTTTCATAAATTGACTTTATTACTATAGCTTTTGGAATTACCTTCTCAATTATTAATTCACCATTAAGATTATAAGCTTTATAAGGAATACTGTCGCTGGAGTTTATTGTAAATTCTTCTTTCAGAGTCCCAGTTCCCCAAAATGTTTTACAATATCCGGTAGGAATTCCTTCTTCATAGAATACCCTGCTTTTTATTGTATCATTCCCATAATATTCGTACCATACACCTGTTCTATGTCCGTTTTCATATTTTCCCACACATTCAATAATTGGAAAATATTTTCTATCTCTGTCTTTAGTTAAATAATAGTATTCAGAAGTAATATCGGGTATTTTGATCCCAACATATTCGGTCACTATTCCAAATGGGATTTTGAACTCCATCCACATACCTTGCTTATAGCCTAAGGAGTCCACGATATTGCACGTATTTTGTGCTTCAATGCCAGTCACATAATAACACGACAAAACAAGTATTAATAATAGTCTATTATATTTCATCCTTTAAATACGTTTGAATTATTTTTATTTTAGTAAAAGCCTCCTTGTGAAGGATCAAAACTCCTATTATCCAATACCTTAGGTATAATAGGGGCTAATCTTTTTAAACTATTCCGGCTTTCTTCTCGGATTTTTCTTCCCATTTCTCTAGGTTTTATTTCTATCCTGTCTCTACCTTTATCATCTTTACTCAAAGTTGGATAATCCAAATTCTGAATGCCAATATCTCTATTTTCTTCTGTGGTATGTTCTATTTCATGCCCGGCTGTTGCTCCAATAGCCTGCCTGAGCGTTAATCCTTTATTTTTCCCATCAAATGATTCGTTGATAGTTCCTGTTGATATATTAATTTTCATCACACTCTCTGTCTTTACATATTTTACTGTTTTTGCATTAAAGCCTAGTGCCTGATCCGTTTGACCCAGACTCAATTTACCTGGAGATTTTTGGCTATAAAGTTTTTCCTCTACAATATTCATTTCAATTTTGCTTTCTGAAGTATAAGCCTTTTCCCATTGTTGGGATCCGGTTTCAGTAAGTATCAACGATTGATGAATTATTTTCACAGAACTTGTTGCATTAGGAGACCACCCATTTTTGGCATCATACGTAATTGGCTTGCCTGTTGCGTCAACAATTTCATTTCCATCGGGGTCGAGAAACCTTAATGGATTATCGACAGCATAAGCATACTGAGAAATCCAATAGTATTTTTCCGTTTTATTATCCACCACATGCCACCTCCCTATTGTCGCATCATAAAACCGTGCCCCGTAATCATACCACCCCAGCCCGTAATCATCCTGCAGCTCCTTTCCGTCCCGAAAAATAAAAAATCTTCGATTTTTGTAATTTTTCGTGGATGCTCGAAAAACTATGAAATCGAAGATTTCGGGTTTTTCGGCATTGTAAAGGTTTTTGTTTGGCAAATCCTCCCCAGAGCTATGGCTTAGACCCGCCATGGCCATGCCAAAGGGATAGTAGCTGTCCTCTTGAATTATTCCACATTCGTTAAAAGTAATTCTTGTGTTGCCCAAATGGTCTTTCAAAAAATATTGGTACTCGTAGTTGCTGCCGTCCACCACCACGCGCCCTTCGGGGGTGAGGATGGTTTGTAGTACACCATCCTTGTAAACAAAGCTGCCAATGTAATCGGTGGTGGTGGCCAGGGTGTAGTCGATGTGGGTGGCTTTGCAGAGCTTTTGGCCCAGAGCGGTGTATAGGTAGCTTATTTCATGGTAGTGCTGCGGCGGGTTAAGGTTGAGTTGCTGAGGTAAGTTTAGGTGGTTGTAGTTTGCAACCACGAGGTGCTTGTTCAAATCTGAGATCATGTTGCCGTTATCATCGTAGGTAAATTCGATGGGCTCAGAGATCCCGTTATCCGAATAGCCGTTGTTTTGATAATCTGGGTTGTTAACATCGTTTACGCTTTGCAGCTGGTTTCCCTGGTAGGTGTAGGTCAGTTCGTCAATCGCCCCGTAATCTTCGCTACCTGCCAAACTACCCTGGCGGGTGAGGCTTGAGATGTTTCCGTTTTTGTCGTAAGAGTAACTGGTGGTATAATGAGTCTCGTAAGCATTTGTAATCCGGTTTGCGCCATCATAAAAAAACTGGTAGGTATGCGACCCAAACATCGCGGTATTCCATTGCATGGAAGCAATGTTTCCGTGGATGCACGAAAAACTATGAAATCGATCCCGAAGTTTCGGGATGGTTTTTCGGCATTAAACTGCGGGTGAGCTGCACTTTTGTAATTGAGTTGCATTGCAAACATATCATCCCCTAACGCTGAAACGTCGTTGATATTGGTTAGCCAACTGCGAATGTTGCAGGTGGGTATTTCAGTGATGGTGATTAACATGAATGAGCAACATTTAGAATAAAATCCCCATCCTTACGCCACCTAATCCAGCCTTTTATTTCAACCGATGAAGGAGCTTCTCCGCTATAGCAATCTTTGTCATCAACTACTTTAATCCAATCTCCATCAATTTCAACAGGTAAATATGTCCATTTGTCAAAATTATTTACAATACCTGAATTTTCATCTGGATTCTCTCTCATTGGATTTTGTTGAGTAGGAACAGGATAAGACTCCAAAATATATTTTTCTAAGTCTTTAAACTGAATACACTTGTTTATTACATTATTGCTTACAAATGTGATTTTTTCATTAAACTCAACTTTATAAAACTTATCTGTTACTTCGTAACATTTTAGTATAAACAATCCATATTCGGGTTCAAAAACCTCAGCATTAATTAAATCCTTATATAAATATTCTTCTTCAAATAACGCATACTTAACCCCATTTAGTGATATAGTTTGATTTTGCAACTGCAGTATTGTATCTTTATTTTGGTCTAAAATAAAAACATATCCTTGACAATTATTTATTCTTGATAAATCAATAAAAACGAAACCTATTGGCCTATTCTCTATCTTTTTATCTTGAGGAGATGATGTTAATTCTTGATGAATACAACACATATTTAAAATGCTAAATACCAAACCGATAAACATCATATTTTTCATATTTAGATTGCTTTTATTTAAAAACCTTTAAATGGTCTCATTGGGATTGGATTAGGTGCTTGAATTCTAGTCACAACATTAGGTCTATATCCTTGAATATGTTGATGGTTATAGTGATCCTTCAAATGGGTTGTTCCAGAAATTGAATAATTTGTAGAAGTTGTTACTTCTTTCCCACCAACTGATGCTGTATTTGAAATAGTTAATGTAGACGACCGAATGTCTTTCCATCCAAACTTCTTCAACCCTGTATTCATACTACCAGATGCAGTTTGGTCAATTTTATCAAAATTAGCTTTATTGTCTTTATAGTTAATGGCATCACGAGAACCGTTCTTCCCTGCGTACCTTGTATCCATATTTTTACCGTCCTTATGTGAAACACTTGGCGAGGGTGAAGAACCATCAGACTTACTAATACTGATTACGGATATTTCTTGACCGGAGCTCGCTGATGCTCCTATAAGGCTTGCAACAGCATCTCCTGAAGCATACATTCTATCGCTATTTTCAGATTTTACACTAATATTTGCTCCACTTCCACCACTATCATCAATATTACCAAGCTGAACTAAACCTTTATCATTCTTATTATAGGTTCCAACGACGTGTTTTGTACCATCTTCTTTAATATAAGCATAAGTATTAGATTTATCATTTGTTTCATATTTTACGATATTGCCATTTGAGTAAATGTCATAGTTATCTACATACATACCATTAGGATCAATAAATGAAATAGGATTATTTAAGGCATAATTATATGGCGACCATGCGTAATAGCTCTCGGCCATTAAATCCGGTGTAGTCCAATGCACTCCTGTGGGGTCGTAAAACCGCGCCCCGTAATCATACCAGCCCAGCCCAAAATCATCTTGTAACTCTTTGCCATTGTACAAATACTTGTTTGGTAAATCTTCGCCAGAACTATGGCTTAGCCCGCTCATATTCATTCCATAAGGATAATAGCTATCCTCTTGGATGATCTTTTTGTTTTCATTAAAATTAATTCTTGTATTCCCCAGGTGGTCTTTCAAAAAGTACTGGTACTCGTAGCTGCTGCCATATACTACCACACGGCCTTCGGGGGTGAGGATGGTTTGCAACTGGCCGTCCTGGTAGATGAAGCTGCCAACATAATCGGTGTTGTTGGTGCTTTTGTAATTCCGGTGCGTGGCTTTGCGGAGCTTTTGGCCGGAGGCAGCGTATATGTATTTGATATTCATATTAATACTGTTTTCAATCTTTTGTCTTAATATAAAAAACAGATGGTTCATCTATGATGTGTTCATGCCAAACACCATCTTCATAGGTGTGTGAGCTTATTATGTATAAACCTTTAGGTGATAAAAAATATTTATATTCATTTTTAACATATGTTCCTCTATCAGGAACATCACTAGTGTAAATTTTTTCAATTAGTATTATAGTATCCGACTGTATTTTATACTCCCCCTCCCATGTTTCTCCTAATTCACAATTAAATTCAACATAGACACCTCCTTTTTCAAATTCCAAATAGTTAATACAGCTCTCATTGAGTTTTCTTTCCCATTTGGTATCCTCGAATTGGCTCTGAATTAGATTTTTCGAGTGGAGGCTATCGCATTTATTACTTTGTCCTTGACCACAAGAAACAATAAAAAAGAAGTATGTTAAATGTAAAATATTTCTCATTATCAGTTCTTAAAGGTTTATATGAAAAATAGGTGCAACATAGGTGTTATCGATGGGCATAACAAATGCCGGCATAGCAAATGGATTTGGTTTAGTCCTTAAATAGTAAAAACCATTAAAATTTCGACCTACATTTCCCATGAATGAATTGTGTATTGGCCTGGTTTCTGCACCACAACCAGATGTTTGACAACCCTTGGATATGTACCCTACACCACCATCCTTTGTTGCGTAAGTAAGTCTTTCGCTACCATAATTACCAGCATGGAAGAAAACCTCAGATAACATATCAGAGTTCGCTTTATTGGGATTACCGTTCGTGGTTGGCAAGTCATTTCCTTCATTTATAATTAAAGCCAAGTCATCGATGCCTTTTGCAATCTTACTTGCTCTTCCTTGAAAACGTGCAGAAAAAAGGCCTTCTGCAAGTGTACCATATTTGGTAATATCACCTGGCACAGTATTGCCATAAATCGTTGCTGATGATCCGGTTTTATCTGCCTCCAAATATAAATCAAATCGAGCACTGTTGATTTCTTCATTTCCATTTTGATCCCTGTTATGTGTTCCTACCAGTACATTTTTACCAAGATATTTTTCGCCAGATTTTGTGCTTTCCTGTGAAGTTGCATTATCATCCCAATAAATATTCCCATTCGCGGCTTCAACCCAATCCCGGCTTCTGTCGTTGAACTCATCATCCCACATACCATTGGGATCGAACCGTGTGATGGGATTTCCCCTGACATAATTGTAAGGCGACCATGCGTAATAGCTCTCGGCCATTAAATCCGGAC
Source organism: uncultured Lentimicrobiaceae bacterium (assembly GCA_964593705.1). Taxonomy (GTDB): domain Bacteria; phylum Bacteroidota; class Bacteroidia; order Bacteroidales; family 4484-276; genus SABY01. The sequence goes on from CAZQIV010000001.1 coordinate 50,630, forward strand.
TAGTCCAATGCACTGCAGTGGGATCATAAAACCTCGCCCCGTAATCATACCACCCCAAACCAAAATCATCCTGTAGTTCTTTCCCATTATAAAGGTATTTGTTGGGCAAATCTGTTCCACTTTCATGGCTTAGGCCGCTCATGGTCATTCCATAGGGATAGTAGCTATCTTCCTGGATGAATTTTTTGTTTTCGTTAAAAGTAATGCGCGTATTACCCAGGTGGTCTTTCAAAAAATACTGATACTCGTAGCTGTTGCCATACACTACCATGCGGCCTTCGGGGGTGAGGATGGTTTGCAGCTGGCCGTCCTGGTAAATAAAACTGCCGCAGTAGTCGGTATTGTTGGTGTTTTTGTAATTCCGGTGTGTGGCTTTGCGGAGCTTTTGGCCGGAGGCACTGTACAGGTAAAGAATATCGTTGAGAAACTCATCGAAGATGCTGATTTTTACCGGCAGGTTCAGGTGGTTGTACTTAGTAAGCAGCAGGGTTTTGTTTAGGTCCTGCGTCATGTTGCCGTTGGCGTCATACTGATACTCGGTATCAACAAAGGAGCCATCGTCGGTGAAGCCGTTGTTTTGGTGCATGTAGTCGGTTAGATCGTGTACGCTTTGTAGCTGGTTGCCGCTGTAGGAGTAGGTAAGGTCATCAATGTCCCCATACGAAGTGCTTTCGCCATAACGGCCTTCGCGTGTAAGACCCATGATATTGCCGTTTTTATCATAAGTATAACTGGTGTTGTGGCTGCCGGTGCCTGTAAATTCGGCTTCGCTAATGCGGTTGGCACCGTCGTAATCGAAGTTGTACGTGTTTACACCAAATTGTACGGTTGTCCATTGCATAGAAGCAATGTTGCCATTAAACTGCGGGTTATCTCCGGTGGTGTATCCTAAGCTAAGTGCAAACATATCATCCCGTAACGCTGAAACATCGTTGATATTGGTTAGCCAACTGCGAATGTTGTAGGCGTAATTTATGGTTTGCAAAGCCGAAGTTGCTGTGTTGTGCAAAAGCTTGCGTTTTAAGCTGGTCAAGTTTATTTTGAAAAGGATGATTGAAGTTAATTTTTGGTATGGATTGCAAATCCAAGCGAGCGGGAGTTAAGCCAAACACGTGGACTTCATTTACATACTTAATATCTCAATATTTATTTTTTATAATATAATGGCAACTTAGGTAGTTAACAGTTACCATAAAATTAACCAATAGAAAATGATATTTTCTTTTTCACTTATCCCAATACCTCGTGACATTCCATTTTTCCATTCTTCAGGTAAATAGTAACTTAAATATCCATCATGGTTTATCGATGACTTTTTACTCGTTTCAAGCACAAAATATTTAGTGTCGTTTGGTGCTTCCCTTTCATCATTTATTAGGCTATAATCAGGTATTGGGATAAATGAATTGCATTCTCCAAGCCCCTCTTTATTAAATCCGTAAGTATTTCTATTCAGATATATTTTAATCAAACAGGAATCAGGTGCACATATATGGTCTTTAAAAAAAACTATTTCATCTTCTGATAATTTTTTAAGCAATGTTAGATAAAGCATTTTTTTAGGAGTATTACGATGACTTGAACCATAAGAAATGCAATTTTCACCAATACTATCAGGAAAATGTTTTGTTAAGCTATCAGGAAAAACCTGTTTCCATTTTTCAAAATCATATAATGGCACACTTGGCTTATTTCCACAGCTTAGGATAAAAAATGGAGTCAATGCGATGAACATAAATAATCCTTTTTTCATTACTTATTTTTAATTGCAGGTTTTATGACATTATCATACACATCATATAAAAGTTTACCTATTGTAATTGCAGTCCCATGATCCTTTGGTGCATTTGTTTTCCCATCAGTACTATAAGTGGTGGTGGTCTTTGTTTCTCTTGTGATAGCGCTAAATGACCAGTTCGGAGTAATTTGTTTTCTGTCACCATAACTGACATCAACGCTGCCATTGAGCTTACTTGCTGTTTCTTGGGGCATATATGTTACCTTATTATCAGTACTTTCTGATAAAGTTTGAGTAATTACAACTGGAGATGTCATAGCATCAGGATGTGTAGATGTCTGAGTTGTCTGTTTTGTTTCTGTTATTTCAATTTGCGTAAATCCTGCACTTTCAGCTACATACTCTGACAGACCTAAAGAAAGACGAGCATCTGAGCCCATTTTTTGGATGCCTTTTTCTATTTTCTCACCAAGAGCACCAAACATACCATCTTCGCCTAAATAAGCTATATTATCGCCTTCCGGAGCTTCACTATCAGCTGTATTTATAAGTTGGCCATTATCTTCATCAACCCACCAATCCTCTAACATACCATCTGGGTCAATAAACCTTAAAGGATTGTTGTAAGCATATCTATAAGGACTCCATCTTCTATTAACTTCAGCTAATGGGTCAGGACAATGCCAGCACCCTAAAGCAGCATCATAAAACCTCGCCCCATAATCATACCACCCCAGCCCAAAATCATTTTGTAACTCTTTCCCATTATACAAATACTTATTGGGCAAATCTGTTCCTGAGGATTCAGACAAACCACTCATGGCCATGCCAAAGGGGTAGTATGAATCTTCCTGGATTATCTTTTTGTTTTCGTTAAAAGTGATGCGCGTATTCCCCAGGTGGTCTTTAAGAAAATACTGGTACTCGTAGCTGCTGCCATCCACCACTACACGGCCTTCGGCGGTGAGGATGGCTTGCAAGAGGCCGTCCTGGTAAATAAAGCTGCCAATGTAATCGGTGGTGGTGGCCGGGGTGGAGTTAATGCGGGTGGCCTTTTGCAATTTTTGTCCCACGGCACTGTACAGGTAATCGATTTCCTGGGTGGCGGAGGTTGGAGTGATATCGATCTGATCCGGCAGGTTAAGGTGGTTGTAATGAATCGTATCAATTCGTTTGTTCAAATCTGAGATCATGTTGCCATATAGGTCGTACTGATACTCGGTGGTAACAAAAGAGTCATCATCGGAAAAGCCGTTGTTTTGGTGGTTCGGGTCAGTTAGGTCATATACGCTTTGCAGTTGATTACCTGAATAAGTATAAGTTAAGCTGTCGATGGAGCCATAATTTGGGCTCGCGCCAAGCAGGCCTTCACGCGATAAAGACATAATGTTCCCATTTTTGTCATAACTGTAACTGGTGGTGTGATTTTCGGTGTAAGCGTTAGTAATTCTATTTGCGCCATCATAAAAAAACTGGTAGGTATGCGAACCGAACATTGCGGTATTCCATTGCATGGAGGCAATGTTGCCATCCCGGAAAATAAAAAATCTTTGATTTTTGTGATTTTCCGTGGATGCTCGAAAAACTATGAAATCAATCCCGAAGTTTCGGGATGGTTTTTCGGCATTATACTGTTCTTCTTCCCCAGTGGTGTATCCTAAGCTAAGCGCAAACATATCATCCCCTAACGCTGAAACATCGTTGATATTGGTTAGCCAGCGGCATTAGCTAATGTTTAATGATTTTTTATCTTCAGAAACTTGTCGCTATCAGTTAATAGTCTACTGATATTAGGATTAGTCCAGGCATAAACTACTTCACAGCTATCACCAATATTTACAATCTGCTTGTGTGCCATGTATTGTTGGTTCCCAATATAAACCTTTCCATCCGCCCAAAACTTGTACCTCACATAATCAATGGCTTTTGCCCCAACATACGTATCCACTATTACTGCAATACTATATTCCGGGTTTTTTTCCAATTCATTTGATCTTATGCTTGAATATATTAAACCAAAGATAATAAAGCCAAAAACTATTATTAAAAGAACAACCATTGTAATAATGGTTCTCTTATTTTTTTGTTCCATATAGCATTTTCATTAGTTTTGAAATATAATTATGATTATTTAAATTCTACAGTCAAACCATAAACCTATTTGTTAATAAAAGCCACCTTGGCTTGGGTCAAATTCTCTTGGATGCCTTATTAATACGTTTGTATTATCGGCTGGCGGAACATATTGCTGCAATTCGATTTTTCCGGTACTATGTAAATCTTTACCATCCAAAATACTTTTCATACCTGCTTTGCCTCCTCCTGCACCGATGCCAACAACAAGCTTTGTCCCTGCTTCAAATCCTTGACTATTTACAACAGATTCTGTTTGTTTAAGTAAAGCCTTTTCTGCTTTATTCAATGTTGCGAATGTTCCGGAACTAATATCCTTACTTATCGAATTTTTTGCACTGTTGATGATATCACCCGAAGACTTACCCCCGATTAGTGAACCTGCGGCATCGATGGTAGCTGATGCTAAAGATTTTTCACCATTAATAATGTTTTTATTACCACCAGCAATAGAAATGTCAAACGCTGCATCAGTGGTAAGTGCAGTTGCAACAATAGCGATCTTAGCAGTATTGGAAACTAAATTTACTCCAGGAGCTCCAAAAGCTCCTGTGACCGCTGATGCTCCTACGCTTGTCCAATCAAGGTTATTAAACGCTTCCCCAAAACTTTGATTTCCTAATGACATGCTCACTGTCATTTGTACTGCGATATCAATTCCAATCCCTAATGATGCTCCAATTACGGCTCTTGCAGCCAAAACACTTAGGGTAAGAGGCTCACATCCATCAAGGTCAATCGACTTAATAGGATTGTTTAATACATAATTATATGGAGTCCAACTATAATATTTCTCAGCAAGAGGATCCATTGTAGTCCAATGCACTCCTGTGGGATCATAAAACCGTGCTCCGTAATCATACCAATCCAGCCCAAAATCATCTTGCAGCTCCTTGCCATTGTACAAATATTTATTGGGCAAATTCTCGCCAGAGCTATGACTTAGCCCCGCCATAGCCATGCCAAAGGGGTAATAGCTGTCTTCCTGAATAATGGTGCCACTTTCGTTAAAAGTAATGCGGGTATTGCCTAAATGATCCTTTAGAAAATACTGATATTCGTAATTGTTACCATCCACTACCACGCGGCCTTCGGGGGTAAGGATGGTTTGCAACTGGCCGTCCTGGTAAATGAAACTACCCACATAATCGGTGGTGGTGGCCGGGGTAGAGTTAATTCGGGTGGCTTTGCGCAATTTTTGCCCCACGGCATTGTACAGGTAATTAACTTCCTGGGTGGCGGAGGTTGGAGTGATATCGATCTGATCCGGCAGGTTAAGGTGGTTGTAATGAATCGTATCAATTCGTTTGTTCAAATCTGAGATCATGTTGCCGTTTAGGTCGTACTGATATTCGATACCTGTAAATGAACCTTGGTCGGTGAAGCCGTTGCCCTGATGAGTGCCATACCCATCGTTAATATCGTTTACGCTTTGCAGATGTTGATATTGGTGGAACATAAATCTCAAATTTTTAATTTAAGTAACAAATGCAAACTTGTTAGATTTTATTTTATTTGCTTCAAATATCTATTACTCATCCAACCAATCGAATAATAATGGTTTTTATTATTACTTCCGGTATCAAAAATACTTTTTGAAGGTGGATTATTATTAATCATGATAACAAACCACCAAATTCTATCAGAATTTTCTTGATTTTCTGCAATAGCATATCCTTTTGATCCAACTGTATATTCAGCGATTACATTGCCTACAATATGAAGTTCTTCATTTTCAATTTGATTATCAATCATAGGATTCAACCTTAATAAATACTTTTCATTCTGAACCTCAAATAATATTGGGGCATCATAAAAACTATCAGGAAGTTCGGTGCCAACAATAAAAGAATATTTTGTTGATGGTTTCAATTCTAATTTACCATTATCAAAGATGGGTTGATAAATTTCATAAACAATAGAAAAGCCTCCACAACATATTTGCTCTTTTAGAACAAGAGAAAGTGGCTGACCTATTCTCGTTAGTGGATATAAACTGATTAAAGCACCGTATTTGTCAAAAGTTTTAGAATAACCATTTTCGTTAGGTTCAAATATTAAAGTCCGCTTAGATTCTGTTCCTGCATCACCTGAGTAAATAATATCGATATAGCCATCAAAATTATAATCAAAAAAATGAAAGTTTTTGAAATTTTTTTCGAGACTCTCACTGGCTTCAAGATATATCATCAAATCATCTTTAATTTTTCCAATCTCACCATGCATATATGCTTTTTCATATTTCGCCTCGTCTTTTAGCCAATTAACATTTTCTTCTAAAAAATAAGACTGACTAAAAGCCGCAACTTGAATGTGCGTGAGCAAAAAACATATAAATACCTTCTTTATGACATTAATAAAATTCATTTTCTCGGGTTATTTGAATTGTTTGTGGTTTAATAGTATTAATCTGCGACATACTTTGCCCCTCAATTACAACTTGTTCCAATTCTCCGCCATTATATGTTTTTCCAATTACATCTGGTGTTTCTTCCTTAGGATGATAAAATCCTGCTCCTTTCTTTTCATAATAACTAGTTGAATACTCTTCACGAACAGCACTTTCCACTTTAGTACCATCTTTTTTGGTATAGCTAGTTTCGTGTAATACGGTTACTTCATTAGTTTCCTCATTATAACCTTCAACTACTCCGACATGACCATTCCATGCCACTATATCACCGGACTGAGGAGTGATGCTTTTAATAAATTTTTCTTTATCACTGAACATTTTAACCATTTGTTCTGATGTCTTCCATTGAACACCATCTGTAATTCCATCTCCAGCAAGTACTCGGCTTACATATTCCGAACAATCCATATTAGCTAAAGCAGTGGCATCTAATCCTGTTCTTAGCGTTTTTGTTGTTTCTTGTTTATAAGGGATTCCCAGCATACTATTAGCAATTTTAATTCTATCTTCAGGACCTAAACCTAGCCAGTCAATAAACCGAACAGGATTGTCTAATGCGTATATAAAAGGCGAGTGCAAATAGTAATTTTCAGCGAGTGGATCTAATGTATGGAAGCGTCCTATTTGCGCATCATAAAACCGTGCCCCGTAATCATACCACCCCAGCCCGTAATCATCCTGCAGCTCCTTGCCATTATAGAGATACTTATTTGGCAAATCCTCGCCAGAGCTATGACTTAGCCCAGTCATTGACATCCCGTAGGGATAGTAGCTATCCTCCTGGATTATCTTTTTGTTTTCGTTAAAAGTGATGCGCGTATTCCCCAGGTGGTCTTTAAGAAAATACTGGTACTCGTAGCTGCTGCCATCCACTACCACACGGCCTTCGGGGGTGAGGATGGATTGTAGTACACCATCTTCGTAGATAAAGCTACCCACATAATCGGTGGTGGTGGCCGGGGTGGAGTTAATGCGGGTGGCTTTGTGTAACTTTTGCCCCACGGCATTGTACAGGTAATTAACTTCCTGGGTGGCGGAGGTTGGAGTGATATCGATCTGATCCGGCAGGTTAAGGTGGTTGTAATGAATCGTATCAATTCGTTTGTTCAAATCTGAGATCATGTTGCCGTTTAGGTCGTACTGGTATTCGGTGCCACTAAAAGAACCGTTATCGGAAAAACCGTTGTTTTGGTGGTTGTAGTCGGTTAGATCGTGTACGCTTTGTAGCTGGTTGCCGTTGTAGGCGTAGGTTAATGCATCAATGTTTCCGTACGAAGTACTTTCACCATAGCGGCCTTCGCACGACAAAGTCATAATGTTCCCGTTTTTGTCGTAACTGTAGCTGGTGGTGTGGTTTGCAGTGTATGCATTTGTAATCCGGTTTGCGCCATCATAAAAAAACTGGTAGGTATGCGACCCAAACCTTTCGGTATTCCATTGCATGGAGGCAATGTTTCCGTTAAACTGTGGGTGAGCAGCACTTTTATAATTGAGTTGCATTGCAAACATATCATCCCCTAACGCTGAAACATCGTTAATATTGGTGAGCCAACTGCGAATGTTGTAGGCGTAGTTGAGGGTTTGCAGGGCGTTGCCGCTGTTACCATGCAAATACCTGCGCCGGAGCCGCCCCAGCTCGTCATATTTCTGGTGGCTCAGGGTTACGGGACTTTGGCTATTCACCTGGTGGGTGGTAGTTGTAAGGCGTTTGCCATTATCATACTCATACTGGTTCAATATTACAATATTATCAACACCATTTGAATGTGCTTCCTTAGTGAGCAAAATATCGCCTGTAAAGTTTAAGAGCTGCGACACCACATCCTGCCCGCCCAAATGATTATCGCTAATGGTTTGCACCACCCGGCCATAGTCATCGTAATAAAAAACCGAATAAAGCGGATCAGTGCCTGCAGGCAAGGTAATTTCAGGGTTGGGGAGTATGCTTGTCATGGTGCCGGTTACCATGCCTTTGGTATGTGTTGATTCTTGCTCGTCTTCGAGGTAGTTGAAAGTAATTTGGCTTGCATCGAAAGCATAAGCTCCGGATGTTATACCATTCAACTCAAGGAAATCATAGTTATCGTACCAGATAAGGGTGTGGATTTGGCATCCTGTTGTGGTAATATCAGGAAAGGCATTGTTTGAATAGCCATTATCGCCAGTACCGTTAAAAGTTTCGTAGTAGTCAGTATCAGTATCCACAAAAACCTGCATCCCATATTGGGTAAGTGAAGCCTGCGATACAAAAATACCTGTCATCACCGGGCGGTTAAATACATCATATTTTGTAAAGAGCCACTCGTCGTTTTCCCTCATGTTTCCATCCTGGCTTAACACAAGCTGATCGCGTTTATTATACACCAGGTAAACCGGTTCAGCTCCCGGCAATTTTTTAATGGCCATTTGCCTGCGATCGTCGTATTGGTAATAATAGCAAAGCTGCTGGATGGTGGGGTTTGTTGATATATGTCCTATTGTACCGGGACCATGATTTTTCACCCAAAGGGCAGCTTCAGGGGGGATAACATATCTCAAATCGCCAAAATCGTCGTACACATAGTATGTTGTGAGTGGACTTGGAAGACCTGGCCGATAAGTATTTTTTACAAGCACTTGCCCTTGTTTATCTTTATACTCAATACTTTGCACTCCGTTTTCATCGGCTATTGTATTCTTGAATAATGTAGCCGCAAGGTAAAAGCCTGTTTTTTCAAGATCATGGTCGCTTTGTACGCCTAATATCGGAATTTCGTTGCTGGCATTGGTGCCATAATCAAAGCTTACAGGATGGCCATTGCCTGCCCTCCAGTCGGCACCCGGCGGATATTGTTCCACTACACGGTTTAAAGGTGAGCCATCATAGTCCTTTTCGGCAAAGGCAAAGGCAGCATCACCAGGATGGTAGAAGCCATAAAAATCCTCCAGTTCGGCAATAGGGTCAGCGCGGTAACCACCCGGGCCATTGGTACCTTCCTGGGCAATGGTGTATGGCAGGTATGCTTGTTTTTGCCTGCCAAAGTCATCGTAAACCACAGGCTGAACAATATCGGTACCCGCCGCTGATGCTTTTACGGCAAGCGTTTGACTCAGCCTTCCAAGCCCATCGAAATACTGAATGGTTTCGTTCCACTGGTCGTAATCCAGGCCATTGTGCTCGGGTGGAGTGGTGGTGGTATTATCATGAATGGGTGTAAAGGTTCGGATGTAGTTCATATTAAACTCGCCATCGCTAACTGCTATGCCATTATTGTAGGGAAGATCGGGATCGATATAGGCCCTGAAGGTGGCATGACCGGCAGTACTAAATCCCGGTAACAGCCGAATGGACTCTCTTGCGACCTCCGTGTTATTATTATATTCGGAAAGCTCGATGTCGTTCCAGCCATCATCGCCAGTTTGGGAAATTAGAGACAGTGATGCAAATAGGGCTATTGTGCATATTAAAATTCTCATTACCATTATTTTTGAGTTTTCTAAAAACATTTTCTCACACTAATTAATTTATTAATCCGTAACTTGAGTAACCGTAATTTCAACATCAGGAACATTACTACCTGAAACAGTAACTGACCCTGTTCTTTGGGCATCTGTATCATTGTCCGAACATGTAACAGCTATTTCTCCTGGTAAAATAGTTACACTTATCCAGGATTCGTTGCTATTGGCAGTCCATACTACGTTTGATGTTACAGTAACCTCTTTTGATCCTGGGTGCAAAAAATATAAAGAGGAGTGAGAAGTATTTAAGTATGGAGCTGCATGTTGAATAATTGAAATATCAATTGTATTTCTTGATGATGTTAAAGTGATAATACCAGTACGATCATTTTGGCCGGATAGGGCAGAGTTATAAAATGTAAAACTCCCATCTCCATTTCCAGTACCTGGTGCACTTATGGTTAGCCAATCTTCATTCTCTGCAACAGACCAATCCATATTGGAACTTATATTCACCACAGAATAATTTGCCAAATGGCTCATATCAAATGTTTCTGGCGAAGCATCCAGATAGAAGTTTTTATAGTTGTAATCAAAATGCTTTACAACTTTGTTGTTCTTATCCTTGATTGTTTCGGGTCTTCCAAAATCATTATAAAAGTAATATGTTGTATTGCTATTTATATCAGTTTCGGATGAAAGTCCCACTAAGGGCTTATAGGTGTAAGTGTTGATGAATGCTTCGGGTAATTGTTGGCGCAGCGAGGTATTAAACGATTTCCAGGCTTGACGGTCGGTTTCATCAGATAGATCATCAAGATCCGCAAGGAAGGTTTCCATATTGGATTGGATGCTTAGAATTTCAGTCTCCAAATCAGGATAGGAAACATTTTCAGCTTTGACCACAGGGTATTGATTATTATATGCCCAATAATAGGATATCAAATTCCCCTGATCTTCATGATGTTGAAGTACATTACTAAACTCATCATAATCATCTATTTGGCTATTTAATGTATAGGTGTTACCCTGCAGGTTATAGGATGCTGAAGCACGAACAATATCGTAGTTTCCATTGTAGACATTAAAGCTATTTAATGCCCCAGCAATACGATCTGCTCCATTATATCTCTCAGCTTTGATTAATTTACTTACTAGGTTATGACTAATCAAGCTATCAATAATATTACTCGTTGTAAAAACCTCAGCATAATTACTTATGTCTGCAGGATAATAGTACTCAACTTTATCAATTTGTCCTGTGCTTTTGCTCCTTTGCTTTTTAGTTACTTGCTTATGAGACGGGTTTTCATAATAAAACTCAGTTGTTTGAGTAACTCCATTTTCGCCGTTATTGTCATAAATAGTTTTTGTGGATTCCACCAATGACAACCAACCTGATAAATAATAATATCTCCCATACTTGTGCCAGTAATAGAAATATGAACCCCAGGACATCCATGATAAATCTTTAACAAATAACGCATTAACTTTCTTGTAGTTTTTTATATCATATTTGTTTGAAGTATGTTTTACAAGAAGCTCGTCCTCATTAAATGTTTTTTCTTCCAAAAGCAAGCCTCTATTCCAATCAAAATTAGGGTCTGGAGGGTAGGGGAAGTTACTTTCAACATAATCAATAAACGTATTCATGTAATCCCTTGTTTCAGAAATAGTCCGGTTGTAAATGCAATTCGTTTGATTGGTGCAGTTTGAAGTGTCAATACCAAAGGTAGCTGGAATGTTATACTTACAATATTTTTCCCCATTACCGGATAATTTTACGATAACTTCTTCATAACCAACAAATGAGCCGTGTGTATTGCCAAGACCTGCCAAACTTGTTGAGTAAATGACACTGTTATCTGCTTGGCCGTTGGAACCTATTTTATGACCCTTAACATATTGAGGCAGGTTGATAATTCTACCGGAAGAATTGCCAGGGTTTTCAGAACTCGTGTAGAAATACTCTTTTGTAATATTATTTTCTGGGTTCAAATTGTCATTAATTATAATCTTTGAAATGCGCAGACCACCTCCTGTAATATTTTGATCATATAGATAGAAATCATTCGGCTCATAATAAAGCTCGTGGGTTCCGCCGGTTGGATAGGTAATCTTCTTTAAAATGCAGGCTTGAATTACTTCAGGATTTGGATCTCGGTTTGCAAAACCATCACGGTATATTTCAGAGGAATAATAATTTCTTTGAAAAATGGAGTATGGTCCAAGGTATTTATCGTTGTATATATCATTCACCCCACCACTATCCCAGGGATATTCGTAATAGTTAGGGATTGTTGTTTTATCAGGATTATTACCATTGGTGTAGTTGGCATTGTAATATCCCCAGTAACCTTGCTCATAGGAAAATCTATGAGGTAGTGGAGTTTCGTCATATTCAAAAATATAGGCTCCTTCAAAATTACCAGAAGCATCTTTCTGATAGACTTTATCTAATCTGAGGCGCTTGTAATAACCTTCCTTGGAGTCATCCTCGTTTATATCAATCAGAGGTGATTGAAAATAAGAATAATCAAGGGTGTAAGAATAAACGGTATTTTGCTCGTGATCTTTTATTATAACTTCAGTTAGTGCTTTAGCATCATAACTTGGGTCAGTAACCAATACATTATAATCTTGCCTTGAGTGATCAGCATTTAAGTGTACTTCACCCATATTCCAAATGATTTTTTTTAGTCTTTTTTTCTCAGGAAAATAGCTACCGCTATTTATAACCTTTGCATACCAATCAGGAGAATAACTCTCCCACTTTCTGAACTCTTCCCTGCCTTTTCTTACTGATGCAATTTGGTCATTTTCATAATGAAATATTATAGAATCGTTGGAATAAGCTAGTATGACCTTAGACAAATACCAAGATGATACATATGTTTGCCATTCATACGGCGGAGCAGCATTAAATCCAAACAGTTTTCCATGTTGAATATTATCACCTATTACATTAGTTGCTTCGGTTGTTGCGAATACTAGTATAACACCCTCTTCGGTAACTATTTCAAAACTCTCAATCTCTCCTTGCGGTTCTTTAGAATATGATATCTTTAAGTTGTTTTGTTCAAAATTATGAACATTACCTTGTTCATCAAAGACAAATTTACCAGAGTATCCTAAAAAATTATAATAAAAGACATCTGGTTCACCATCTAAACCACCATGGCTCAATTTCCAAAATTTATTTTCTGTTAAATCACCGGTATTATCACAAAAATTGGTTATTATATCACCTGAGTATAGGTAACCTGCATCTGTACAATTTACAAATACACCAAGTTCGTTTTTTAAATTATCCACTTCATACAAATCATCAGCAAGCCCTTTAACACTCCGCGATATTGCACCACCTGCATTTAAAGACCATCCTAAACCAACCCAGGAAGCTATTTCTTCTACCTTAATTCCTGAGGAATGATAGGATAATGAGATAGGAATTGTTAAGTCCTTACACTCAATTGTATAAATTGGAATGGAGATTTGTGGAACTCCAGTATATAGGCTAACAGGCATGTCTACATATTTGCCAAGCCCCTCAATATTAGGAGATGCAAATGAAGGAACAATTGTATGATGTGGGAGGTTGAAATAGTCATCATGATAATTATCCTGTGCTATGCATTCTTTGGTGATAATTCCAAAAATAATTATAGTTGTAAAAACCAGAATTAGCTTTTTAATCCTCTGTAAATACCTATTCATCCTTGTTATGTTTGTATGAAAATTAAAGAACAACAACTTTTTTATTCACAACTATGTCTTCACTCGTTAAACACAATAGGTAAATCCCCGGAGGAAGAGTGTTGATTATAAATACCATCCTGAGATGTTTTTTATTTACTTCATGCATTTTTTTTATCAATAAATCACCTTCCTGAGTAAAGAGTTCAGCCTTTATTATGCTTCCTGGATATAATCCATTAATATCAATTGTAATATTTTCTTTTGCGGGATTGGGGAAAACACTTACTTCAAAACCAAGATCAGTATCATCTTTTTGCTCAGCAATATCTACAGCAGTGAAATCTTTAAATGCTGTAACCTTTAGGCAAACTTCATCGTAAGCTAGACAGCCATTTTCATTAATTACCGTAAGCCAATAAGTGGTGGCTCCTGTAGGTAATACTGTGGTGTTAATATCCAAATATGAAAGTGTTGATTGATCACTCCACAAGTATTGCTCCATCCCTGCCGGAGCATAGAGCGTGATGGTTTCGCCCTGCTGCACCCTGATGGTATCGGGCAGTTCAATTTCGGGTGGTTTGTTCAGTATCAGGTTCATCGTATCGAAAGTGTTGCAGCCATACTTGTCGATGGCTTCAAGGATTACCGGGCCGGATGAATCGGCAATAAACTCATTCTTACCGGCTATTCCGTTCCAGAAGTAGCTTTCATATTCATCGTTTACAGTAATCATAAAATCCGTTCCGCAAACCACGGTATCGGCAGGCAGCCTTACCCCCGGCGCCGCTTCACAATCGTGGAGCCGCGAGATAAAAATATCTTCGTTTTCGGCATATATCGTCCTGTCTTCCAGAAAATTCAACTGCCCCGAAAAGTTTCCGCCGACATAAATATTGTTGCTGGCATCTATGCCGATGGTCTTCCCAAAGTCATGGCTTTCGCCCCCGAAGTTCTCGATAAACCGGCATTGCCCCGAGGCATTGTACTTGGCCAGGAAAGCATCGTTCGCAAACGACTCCGAAAGCACGGTAAGTTCATTCGCGCTAATATTTCCCCTAAAGGTTCCAACCAGGTAAACGTCGCCCCGGATATTAATTTCGAGGCCGGAAACGTAATCACTTCCGGGGCCCCCAAAACTTGTGCTCCAAACACAATGCCCATCGCTGCCAAATTTTAAAAGAAACACATCACTTGTGCCCAAAGATTCGAGCCTGTTGAATTTGTCGAATTCCACCCGGCCTGTGAATGTCCCCGACAAATACATATTGCCGCTTGCATCAATCGCGATTTCCCTCCCGGCATCATTGTAAATTCCGCCAAATTGTTCTACTGTTATCGGGCGAAGGTTTTCGTCCATCTCCACCACGAACATATCTTTTTGCCCTTTCGATAACAGCTTGTTTTTATCGACTACCAACTTTTTTTCGAAGGAACCCGTCAATATTAATTCGCCCCCGGCATCCGTAGTCAAATCGTTAATGTAATCATGACCGGCTCCGCTTAGCATTTTTGAACAGGTAAGGGTGCCCTTATTATCATACCGTGCAACAACAATATCGCTGTAGTACTTGCTGTCGAAATTCACCCCACCCATCACGAGCTTTCCGGTGAACGAGCCACCAAAATAAACATCGCCCGCGTGGCTTGTAGCGAGGTGCATGTGTGTAGATTGGAATGATGCGTTTAGATTGTTGCCCCACAGCGCTTCGCCATCCTGGCCCAGTTTTATTAAAAACCCCTGTTTTCGATTGCCGGATTTCAGCGTAAAATCATCGCCTTGGATTTCGCCCAGGTAGTTTCCACAAACAAAAACTTCGCCCAGGTTGTTCGTGGCAATTGAGCTCGCGTAGCAATACCGCGTAGCAGAGATTTCCTCCATCCAAACAATGGTACCCTGAGGTGAGGCTTTAAGTACAAACATGCTGTTTGTTCCGGCTAACTCGCGGCCGTGGTTGCTTAACTGGAACGAAGAAGTAAAGTTGCCGCACAGGTAAATTGTCCCATCGCTATCGACAAGCTGATCAGCAATTACATCCTAACTTTTGCCCATTGAGTTGATGAGCCATTCGGATGAGATTGGTTTTTGCGAAAATCCCTGGGACAGGAACAGGCAAAAAACAAAGGCCATCAGAAAATGTTTTTTTGTTTTCATAAGAAAATTGCTTTGTATGAATGTTATTTTGGTAGCCTGGCTTTAAACTGCTCAATTTCACCTTGCTGGCTTTTGAGCGTTTTTTGTTGTTCGAGCACATAAAGTGTGAGCTCTTCAATTTTCTTGAGCAGGAGGGCATCCATTTGACCCAGGTTAATGCCATTTTCTTTCACTTCATTTTCGGAGGGTACATCAGGCAGGTGTTTGTTGGTGGTGATATACTTTTCCACCTCCTGCAAGCTGGGAAGATTATAATCATCTTCAAATACGCAATCGTACCAATCGCTCACTTCAGCAACATTTATTTCGGTGGCTATAATTTTTCCGGCAACAGCAAGCATGTATCCATCAGTTTGGGTAGTGCCGATGCCAAGACAACCTTCATTACCATAAAGTTTTGGTCCTTGAAGCCCAAGTTTGATGGCTCCGAGATTACTATCAGTATTGCTTAGAATGCCAAGGGTATGTGTCTGGTCAATATCCGATAGGTAAGCATCATTTCCAACGAGAAGGTTCATACCACCTGCCTCATAGATATCACTTAGTGTTAATTGGGCGGTTGGGTCACTGGTACCAATACCAACATTGCCGTTTTCCCTGTAAATATTGCTATTACCTTGGATTATAATCCAATCATCATCACCACTTTCCGGGAGGAGCTGCCAGCTTGCAATTCCACTAGCATCGGATTGCAGAAATTTGTTTGCTCCTGCGCCTTGGGATAGTTGAAACCCGGTTACACTTATTTCTTCGGCTTTAATGTTTCCGGCTACGGCAAGTTTGTTATTGCCAAAATCCGTAGTGCCAATTCCAACATTGCCAGTTTCCCGGTATATATTTACATCAGATGGAGTCCAGGCGGGATTAGCCCAAGTAGCAATACCTGTGGTATTCGACTGAAGGACTTTATTTTCGCCTGCACCTGTTGAAAGTCGAAAACCGGTTACACTTATTTCCTCGGCTATTATATTCCCTGCTACTTCGAGTTTTTCGGTGGGGCTTTCAGTACCTATGCCCACATTTCCATCATCGGCCAGGAAGAGGTAGTAGTTGCCAGGCATATTGCTGCCGGTTGGCTTCATAAAGTTGAGGCCACCACTTTGGTATTCGATGCCCCACTCGCCCCAGTCGGTTTTGCTGTCGCCGGCAAACAACAGGCTGGATTCATCTCCGTCAAGCATTATGTTGCCCTTAACCTGGAGAGGGTGAAGGGGGTTTGAAATTGTTAATCCTATTCCAACATAGCCATTGTTAAATTTGAAATGACCATTATTATTGGCATGAAAAACTATATTACCTTCTGATGAGGATGTGATTGTATTATCATCATCGGCGAGGATGATTTTCGCCACTTTGTTTGTTCCGGGTGCTTCGAGTTTTAAGGTAGCATTTTCGTTTGCATCTGCTCGAATGTGAAGCTTGGCTATGGGATTGGTAACATTTCCAATGCCAACTTTACCTGTAGTACCGATACCATCCGATGAACTAATAAAAAATGATGGGAGATTGCTGTTGAAGCCGGCCATTAACGAGTTACTGATATTGTTTTCTATTGGATCATTGTACAAGCCAAAGCCAAGAGCAATATTCCGTTCGGCAAGAGAGGAGACTTTTGATCCGAGGGCTATAGAAAGCAAAGCCGATTCAGTTGTAAGTGTATATGACCCTATTGCCATGGAGGCATTTCCCGAAGCTTCTGATAATAATCCAAATGCAAATGATTGAATGCCATTGGAAACAGCTGTTTTTCCAAATGCCATTGAATAGTCTCCGAAGGCATTGCTTTTGTAGCCCGCAGACAACGAATAATTGCCCAATGCGTTATTTTGAAATCCTGTCGACAATGAATTGACACCTGATGATTCGTTTTGTGTGCCAATAGCTGAGGCTCCTTTGGTGAAATCAATCTTATTTCCATCGCAGGTAATACAAGGCATTTCGTTGGATTGGCTGAACAACGTGGCCGTACCAACAACAAGGAAAATAATAAATAGTAGTTTTTTCATGGTATTTTGTTTTTATTGTTTAAGCCATTTTATATTTTCAACAAATCCTTCCTTATCCGTGAGCTTGCATAAGTAAAGACCTGCAGGTAAATTATCTGTAATAATTAGATTTCGGAATTCATCCCTCAGCTTTTGTTGCAATACCATCCTGCCGCTTTGATCGAACATTTCTATTGTTACACCCTTTCGGGCAGTCTGGATGTTCATTTGATTACTACCCGGGTTTGGGTAAAGCATGTAATCGCTGTCGTAGGGATTGGTGGTTTCGGCGGCAGAGGTGATGATGTCGTCAGGACTAAAGATGGCGAAATAGCCATCTCCATCCAAAGGATTGCCGGCATGATAGTCGCGCTGTAACCCAACCATTACACATCCGCCATCTTCCAATGCTAGAACTGATTTTATGTAGGTATTGTAATCACCGCCACATATTTTGTAACCAAGCAATTCAAGGTCTTCGTTAATTACCGCAACATAATACGTTGTTTGAAAACCCATGGAAGGTGGCACAAACCCGGCAACATATATCTTTTGAGGGTCAACCCAGCTTATGCTCTGGTATTGCGGAATAAGATCATCTTCATATTCATTACCAATAATAAAAGGTTCTGTCAAAAACTCGTGTTTGTCATTGATTTTATAAATATAAATATCATCGGTTGGTGATTCCGTTGAACCATAAGAGCACAACATATAGCTTGTATCATTCAACCATTTGCAACTGCCACGATGTCCCAGATCATAGCTAATCCCATTTATGGTCATCGGGAAAAGATAGGTTGTGTCGAAATTCAAGTTGGTATCCACTGCTGTAATTCCACCACGTGCCCACGGAACCGGATTGTCACGAAAAATATAGAATCCACCATTAGGGTTTGGGAAAAGGTTTATTGTTCCATGCCCCATATTATAATTCATTTTATCCTTTAATACTTCAGCATTGGCTGACACTTCGAGTGTGCCTTTTAAAAAATTGGACGGTTCGTCGATGGTAACATAAATTTTGCCGTCCGTATTTTTCAACATCTTGAGGTATGGATTGGTATATTGTTCCGGGAGCTCATAAAAATTTTCTGCAATTATGTTCAGGTTTTCATCCATAAGCAGCAAATAAATAGTGTGGTTTTGTACCCATAAACCAATATTTTCGCCAATGGTTCCTGCTATTAAATAATTGTTGTCGTTGGTTACCACAATATCCTTTAACAAATAGTATGCACTATCAAAAGGCAGCGAATACATTTGATATTCCAAAGATTCGTTAAACTTTACAACACCACCCGTAAAATTATAATCGGCACTATCCCTCGAAAACACCGCAACAAAGTCTCCCTTATTATCCATTCTTACATTTTTAAGATAAAATTCATCATCAGTGTTGATCACCAGCTCTCTTTGTGGATAAAGTGGTTTGCTGGTAATTATTAGCAAAACCAATAGGAAAACAGACATTATTTTCATAACAACAGAATTATTGATCATTACCAATGGATGTTCTTTCGTCAATCACACTAATGTGGCGGGTTTTGTATAACGGAGATACAACATGATATGTAAAATCCGGGTCCAGTTCATCACCCACTCCTTTACCTTCCATTTCGCAGTTGTAAAAAGTTAAGCCATCAGATACTCCAAAAACACTATAGTTATCCTGTATTATTTCGTAAATGACCTTTCGGGTTCCATGGTAATAAAAGTTCATATCTTCCCAGGGTATGCATGTTTCAATAAGCAGGTTGTTAGCAATATCTTTCTTTTGGTAGTGTATCAGGTAATCCCTGTCGTTATCTATTGTTGCATCGTTTGGATTACGAAACAGTATTTGGTTTTGTTGGTCGAAATAAACTGTAACTTCAACGTCAGCACTTGGTCCGGTATAATAAGCATACCAACCCGGGCCTTCATCATGTATGTATTTATAACGGTACTTATTAATAGCGGTATCGATTTCTATTGCAGCGTCGCTGTACCATTGGAAGTTTCCGTTGCAATTACCAAGGAACTCACCATACATCCAGTCGTCGCCCTCCACAAAAGGCTTCCACTGGCTGAATTCCGGTGGTGTACCATCGGTGTTTGCACCTATGGTTGCTGTAACGGATAATGTTACTTCATCATCAGTTTCGCTTGCTATTTCCATATTGGAAACATAAAGTTCTTTTTCATCTCCTGTGGTATTGTAATAAATCAGAAGTGTTTGCTCCTTGAGTTTATTAAATGCCTCACAGATATCTTCAAAATCTATTCGGCCATTCGTTTTTGTTAAAGTTAATGCAAAAGTTCCGCGATTAAATAAATCGAATGACTCTTCGGTATAGGCATAGGAATAATTAAACACGGCATCCAAATACCATTTGGCAGAATCCATACTCATGCTCTCACCGCTTTTGTAGGCAGGGTGTTCATGAACATAGGTCATTTTTTGTTTGAAGTTCTTGATTTTCGTAAGAATCAATTGATCTGCACTGCTCATCTCGGGTTGTTCGCCGAAGCTTAGTTGCTCGGGTGTGTCCTGCTTGCTGCAGGCATTAAAGATTGCTGCGCTCGAAATCAACACGGCAGCCAAAAATGTTGGAAAAAGTTTGAAATGTTTCATGATAAAAAGATATTTAGTTAGAAAAAAAGTACCTGAAATTTTCATGCCCAAAGAAACGGCTATTTTATTATTAATCCATAGCAGAAAACCGCTATAAAAAAAAATAGCAGAAAACCACTACAAAAATAGCTGAAAATGAGTATGGGCTACGCTTATAACTTAACAAAAATGCCCTATGATTAAAGCCCCTTCTTTCGAAAAAACTTTTTTAGTATAGTTGAACATTCAGTTTGAATGATTCCTGTATTGTCTTTGTCGGTAAGCCAAAGTCCGTTGAGGTCGAGTGCTTTGATACGGGGTGTAGCGGTATGAAACCCGGAAGGCTGGAGAATATTCCCGGCAACTTCGAGTTTTTCGCTAGGACTTTCAGTACTTATGCCCACATCTCCATCATCGGTGAGAATGATTGAATGAAACATTTGAATGATAGAATGACAGAAAAGGACGACTTGAGAGAACGAAGCAATTTGAGCGAAGTAGGCGAACGAAGAGACTTTAGAGACTTGAGATACCGAAGCGACTTTAGCGACTTAAGAGACTTTAGCGAGGTAGGTGAACGAAGCGACTTTAGCGACTTGAGAGAACGAAAAGACTTAAGAGAACTAAGCGAACGAAGAGACTTGAGAGAACGAAGAGACTTTAGCTATGTAGTGATTGGTATAAACGATTAACAATTTTCGATTAACGATTAACAAATAACCATTATACGATTAACGATTAACGATTAACTATTTTCAATTAACTATTTTCGATTAACGAATAACGAAGAGTATGATGGATACTCACGAAGCAATTTACCGCTTACCTCAGCTTTTCAAAATCAATTGAAATTTCCTGTTTGTTTTTGAAGTCGAAAAGGGTAAGCTTGCGTAGCTCGTAATAATTTACCCAGTAGGTTCGGAGGCTGCTAATGAAATTAATCCTTGCATTGTCGCTGCTCGATTGGGCATCGCGGAGGTTAATAATATCCACATTGCCGATAAGGTAGCGCTGCTTGGAAATATCGAAGCCTTTTTGGGCAACGGTGTCAGCTTTGGCGGCAATGGCAAGCTGGCGTTGCTGCATCCTGAAATTTTGTACTTGCAGGTAAATGCTTTGGTCGAAATCTATTTGCTCCTGCTCAACTGCCGTTCTCACGATCTCCCTGTCCGACTCTGCCATTTTAATCCTGCCCTTTGCCAGCCCCCAATCCAAAATTGGGATTGATAATCCCAACGAAATTTGTTGCTGATTTTGTGGACTTTGATATGCCTGGTCAAATTGTTGGGCACTTTGTGTAAGGCCATATTGTGCATAGAGCTGGGCACTAAACCGATCGGTGGTTTGTGCGCGGTTTACTTCGCGGTCGGCTTCGAGTATCCGGCGTTCGAAGGTAAGTGAAGTAGAGCTGTTGAGTTGAGCCAAAGTGGTTGCTTCCTCCACCGCAATTTCGAAAAATGAAATTTCACTTACCGGTAGTATCAGTTCGATGGGGGTATCGTCCTGCATGCGCAAAAACGATTTGAGCTTAAACATCCTATCTTCCATTTCAACCAGGTTGCTCTCAACCGAAGCCTGCGCCTGGAGCAAACTCAGTTCAAGCTGCAACAACTCATTTTCAGGAATTTTACCGAGGTTAAATCTTCCGACACCAATTTTATAAAGGGTGTCGTAATTGGCAACATTTAATTCCTGGATATTTTGCCTGATTTGAGAAATGAGTAAGTTGAAAAAATAATTCGTTGCCGTGATGGCTATTTGTTCCACATCCTCTAAGTACTGACGTTTGGCTTCGTTGTACTTTATCGGGTCAATTTTTTTCGACCATTTAAAAGGATTAAAGGTGAAGATATTTTGCTGGTAACCTACAATGAGCGGGCTTGAGAGGTAGGAAGTTTGGGCAGTATCCAGGTAATCGATGCGCTGAAGGTTTGATCCCAAAAATACCTGCCCGCCGGTAAACCCGATGTTTTTGCTAAGAGATAATCCGGCAGAAGTATTTATCTGTGCTGTTTCAAAAAAGTAATCATTCCCACCGAGGGTTTGCTTTGAAATTTGCCGCTGAAAATTTGGCAGAATGGCATCAAGGCTAAGCTTTGGCAGCAACAATGCTTTGGAAGTACGCATTTCCCAAAAGGCTTTCAGAAAGCGGTTTTTTGCAGATAATGCATCCGGTGATTGCTGCTCGGCAAGACTGATGACCTCCTCCAGCGAAAGCTGACTTTTTAAAACCTGCCCATTCCCGGCCATAGCGCCAAAAAGGAGCAATGTTAAAATAAATATTTTAGTTTTTATCATGATCGATGCGATGTTGGATATTGGTTAATTGTCCCGAAAAGTAGAAAATCTTTGATTTTCGTAACTTTTCGAGGATGCCCGAGCGAAGCTCGGCATTAATCGTTAATTGTTATTTAGGATTCGTTATTAAATAACTTGATGTTATAGAGGTTCTATTATATCTTTTCATCAATGAACATAGATTCCCCTCAGTCAACCGATGGATACTAATAACAGCTTTTTGTAAGACGATTAAAACCTATCTATTAACAGACCTCTCAGTCGCAAGCTCCTTCGAGGTGACAATGCTTCCATGAGGGTTGTGGGAGGGGGGAATCGGGCGCGAAGCGCCCGATTCCCCCCTCCCATATTAACGCATGAACAAGGTCATGTCGATCCGCCAGCCGGCGGAGAGACATCTATTGCAATGAGTCACCTTATTTCATAACAAGCCCTTAGTTAATCGTTTGTAACTAAAAATCAATAACTTAATACCTCCCAACTCAATAAACCAGTAACTCTATAACCCAATAACTCTATGAACTCTAAACTCTAAACTGAGAATCGTTAATCGTTATTGGTTATTTGTTAATCGTTTAAATCTTACAATTCAATAACTTAATAACCCAATAACTCAATAACTCTATGAACTCTAAACTCCAAACTCTAAACTCTAAATGCCGGGCTTTGCCCGTGCACCCTCGAAAAATTACGAAAATTGAAAATTTTCTATTTTTCGGGGCTCTCAACTCTCTCCCCTCTAACCTCTAACCTCTAACCTCTCCCCTCTCCCCTCTCCCCTCTCCCCTCTAACCTCTAACCTCTAACCTCTAACCTCTAACCTCCAAATTCCTTAGTCATGCCTGAGCGAAGTAACAGGATCCTGTTTTGAAGCCATTCGTGCCGGCATCAATCCAAAAACAATTCCTACCGTGGCCGAAACGCCAAATGAAATCACAATGGAAAGCAGGGAAACAATGGTTAAAATTCCGGTAACCTGCATGATAACTTTTGCAAGCACTAGGCCCAGGATCACACCGATAAACCCTCCTGAAATACTGATTAAAGTTGCTTCGGCAACAAACTGAAAAATAATGTCGGACTTACGGGCACCCATGGCCATTCTTACGCCAATCTCCCTTATGCGTTCCATAACTGAGGCCAGCATAATATTCATAATGCCAATACCCCCTACAATGAGCGAAATACTGGCAATGGCCCCCAGCACAATGTTGAAAATATCTTTGGTACGTTGCTGTTGCTTGAGCAGCAACTCCGGAATTTTAATCTCAAAATCTTCCTGGCCAGCGTGCCGCCTGATGAGCATACGCTTTACTAAATTAGCTGTTTCAATCAGGCGCTCACTTTCTTCTACCTGGATTATTATTTTATCCAATTGATTGAAGTTTTTAGTTTTCGATTGGCTTTCATCATCATTATTATTAAGGCTTGACTTGGTGATCAACGATCTGTCCTTGTAGCGCATCAGTATTGTTTTGATGGGAACGAACACGGTGTTGTTAAATTCGCTCACGCCAAGATTTTCGTTTGCCTTTTCGCTTACAATCCTGCTTTTGAGTACACCAATTACTTCCAGCCATATATTTCCACATTTTAGACGCTTACCAATGGGATTTTCCTGTTTGAAAAACCGGGCCCTGATTTCCGGCCCTATGATACATACCGGATTACCATTTTCAAGCTGGTGCTGGGTGAACATCTCACCCTGTTGCAGCTCGATATTAAACACTTTGAAAAACGCAGGCGTAACACCCGAAAACTTCGCGGTACGCCGGGTTCCTGATTTTACCACGGGGGCATTAAAAACCACCTCTGAGCTAATCAGTTCTATCCCGGGAATTATTTCATAAAAACTCTCCACATCATTCAGGGTCAACCCTGGCGAAAAATTCTTTGCTTTGTTTGTTGCATTACCTGATGAGGCATCTTCTCCATCTCCCGTGGTGGATTCGTCTTCCTGGTCAGGGAGTTTGGGTGTGATTACAATATTATTTACACCTACCATCTTTATCTGCTCAAGAATTTCCTGTTGTGCACCTTTTCCGATGGCCATCATGGCAATAACAGCAGCCACGCCAAAAATGATTCCGAGCGCAGTTAATATGGATCTGAATTTATTTGCAAAAACAGCCTCAACTGCAGAATTGATGTTATGTATATGTCTTTTCAAAACCGGAGTTCAATTTTATTTTTCAAGGATATTCAAGCTAAGATTATTGGCGTTCTCGGGTATGGAAAGGTAAACTTCATCCCCTTCGGAAACTCCTTTTTCGATGATCACTTCATTTTCGTTGCTTTGCCCGATAATTACCTCTTGCTTTACCGTGCGCGAGCCATGTTCCATAAAAACGAAAGTAAGCGAATCGTTGCTATGAATGGCTTCGAGTGGAACATATATCACGTCCTGAAAAGATGCGGTGATGATTTCATTTTTTGTGGTCATCGATGGGCGCATAATGGAGTCGGATTCATTTACAGAAATAATTACCTCAAATACCTTGGCATCCGAGCCTTGATTTTGTTGCCCGATGTTGGCAACTTCATCTACAACTCCTGAATATTCACGATCGGGAAAGGCATCGATATTGATTTTTACAATTTGCCCGGTGCGCACTTTGGAAATGTCAATTTCGTTGACGTAGGTTTTTGAGATCATCTTTGAAAGGTCGGGAAGCTGTGCCACAACATTGTCCCAGGGACTGATGGATGACCCGGTTTGTGTTTTTCGCCCCCGCCAGTCGCGTTTATAAATCAACATCCCGGGTTTGGGGGCAAATACCCTGAATGTTCCCAAAATATCGATCATTCGCTGCTTCTTTCGCCTGGCTTGCTCAAGGGTTGCCGAAACCTCCTGCATTTCGGCCTTGGCTTTTTCGTATTTCAACACATAGTTTTCAACTGCCTGGTTGTAATTTCTTTCGGCTCTATCCCGCGAAATTTTTGCCTGCCTTTGTGTGGCGGGAGGTTCAAATTTCGACTGGTCAACCGTAATTTGTGCTTCTTCCATAGCAAAATGCAGATTTACCAATTCGTCTCTTGTACTACGCAAATTGAGCGAAGTGTCGAGCATGGTTTTGGTGTATTGCGATTCGAGTTTCTCCAATTCAGTTTCCAGATCTTTGAGCTTACTTACCACCTCGGTTTGATCCAAGGAGGCTACAAAATCGCCGGAATCGACAATAGTACCTTCCGGGATAAGTTCGTTAACTTTAATATCTCCCCAAATTTGGATGGAACGTAAGTTTTCGGGACCATAAATGTTTTCGGAGCTTTTGGCTTCCAGCTCACCCGTTGTTACCACATCCACCTGGAAGAGTCCGTACTTTGCAGGCGCTTTAATATATTGAACAGCCCGCCCACTCCGATAGCCATCGGAACCTGCAAAATACCAGGCTGCCAAAATTAATACGAGCGCTAAAGCAAGGGTGATATACAATTTCCTTTTCATCTATATAAGATTTGCCACGGATGCACGGATAAAATAAAATTATGTTTCTCCATAGGAGTCCTTCGGACATTCATGCACCCCGAACAATCGGGGCAAGCGTGGGTGTTAATAATTAATGTGAATATTTCATATTTATAAAAATCTTTTCAGCAAACTAAATAGTACGCTGTTTTTTAATTAACGTTTCCCTCGGTTTTCGTTAATTAGTTGTTTAATTATCTTTCAGCAATTCATCAATAATATCCTCAATCGAAATTCCGGCGGCCTCGGCTTTATAGTTTCTAACAATACGGTGACGCAAAATGGAAATAGCTACTTTCCTGACATCTTCGATATCGGGCGAGTATTTTCCGTTGATTGCCGCGTGGCATTTAGCGCCAACAATCAGGTATTGCGATGCCCTTGGGCCGGCACCCCAGGTAAGGTATTGGTTTGCCCAGGGGTGGGAATCCTTGCGGTTGGCGCGGGTTTTTGTTGCCAGCCTTACCGCGTATTCATACACATTTTCAGGTACCGGAATTTTCTTAATCAGGTTTTGAAAATAAAGAATCTCCTCGGCAGTAATCACTTCCAAAGGGTTTCCCTGGTATGTTGTAGTGGTGGTTTTTACCACATTTATCTCTTCTTCAAACGAAGGGTAATCGAGCCAGATGTTGAACATAAAACGGTCTAACTGGGCTTCGGGCAAGGGATAGGTTCCCTCTTGCTCGATGGGATTTTGCGTGGCAAGCACAAAAAATGGTTCGTCAAGTTTGTAGGCGGTTCCGGCCACGGTAATCGACTTTTCCTGCATGGCTTCCAGCAGTGCCGATTGGGTTTTGGGAGGGGTACGATTTATTTCATCGGCAAGGATAATGTTTGCAAATACAGGGCCTTTGTTAAATTTAAAATTCCTGTTTTGATCTAAAATTTCGGTACCAATAATATCTGAAGGCATAAGGTCGGGGGTAAACTGTATGCGGCTGTAGCTTAATCCCAAAACCTGCGATATGGTGTTCACGAGCAAAGTTTTTGCCAATCCCGGCACACCTACCAGCAAAACATGGCCATTGCTGAATATCGAAATGAGTACATTTTTAACAACCTCGTCCTGCCCAACAATCACCTTTGCAATTTCCTGACGTAGTATTTTTACCTTTTCACCAAAGGCATCTATGGCCTCAACATCCGATTTATATGTTTTCATAATTTATTTTACTTTCTTTTTAGTTTTAATTAATGAGGGGGTTTTGATTATTAGCGCTTAATTCCATGTTTGTTCAAAATCACACTCCGAAAATTTACCATTAATTTTAATGTAAGTTTTTTTGGAATTTTTTGATATCCAGTCAACCATGTCTTTTTGTCTTTTTTGCCCCAGTGCCCATTCCTGAATTTCGTTGTAATCTTCCTCAAGGTTTGCACGGTGTGGCTGTGTTCGCCTTTTTAGCAGCAACAAGCGGTATGCTTCTTCACCTTTTTCATCAGTCATCAAAACCGGTGTGGAAATTTGTCCAACTTCCAGTCTGTCGATAACAAAAAACACCTTCGGATCGAGCTGATCAACCGGCCATTGTGCAGCGCCAGTCATAGGATTGATGAGCAGACCGCCATTATTTTTAGATGGATCGGTAGAAAATCTTGTAACCGCTTCTTCAAAGGTTAACGAATCAATTTTAATTTGGTTTCCAATACTGTCGAGGAAAGTACGGGCATGAGCCAATGCAACGGGCGACACTTTTGGCCTGATGAGGATATGGCGTACCCTCATAAATTCTCCCCTGCGCTCGATACCCTGGATAACATGGTAACCGGCTTCTGTTTCAACAATTTCCGAAATATCACCGGGTTTTAGTTTAAAAGCAACTGCCTCAAACTCGGGATAAAGTTCGCCCCGGCCATGAAGGCCAATATCCCCGCCTTGCTTGGCCGAACCGGGATCTTCGGAATACAACACGGCAAGCGCTTCAAAGCTTTCACCATTCAGCACTCTTTCGCGTAGTTTTTTCAAACGCTCTTTTACCTCAAATTTTTCTTCGTAGGAAATGGGCGGCTTTTTAACGATTTGAGCCACCTCAACCACCGAGCTTATCAATGGAATACTGTCTTTTGGAATATCTTTAAAAAACCGCTTCACCTCCGAAGGTGTAACCTGGGTATTCATGGTTATTTCTTCCTGAACTTTGTTTACGAGCAACTGGTCGCCAATAACATCTCTCAGCTCATCTTTAAATTCGAGTATTGACTTGCCATAATATTCCTCCAGCTTTTCCTGTGAGCCGAATTGTGTTATAAAATAACGCATTCTTCGGTCGAGCTCCGAACTTACCTGGTCGGGAGTTATTTCAATACTATCGAAGGCGGCCTTGTGGAGCAGTAATTTTTCGAAAAGAAGGTTCTCAAGAATCTGGCATTTTACTTTAGGTTCAGTTCCTTTTATTCCACCTTGCATCCTCATTTGGAGGTATTGATTTTCGATATCAGAGTTGAGGATGAAATTTTTACCTACAACAGCCACAACTTCATCAATAATAATAGTATCGGACTGAACCTGGGCTGCGACAGGTAAAATCTGTATCAGGCAAATAATGATCGCCAATTGAAATTTAATATTTTTCATCTGTATAAAATTAGCCACTGATGCACGGATGATATTGAATGATGTTTTTATTCATGCCTGTGGGTGTTATTAATAATAAGCATTTCATCTGTTTAAAATTACATTAAAAAAACTCAAATTTATTTTCCCTTACAGCTTGTTCGTAAACCTCCTCGTGCATTTTTTTAATCAACTGCTTTTTTCGTTTGTTGAGTATAATCGAAGAAATATTATTTGTTTCAAGCGACAAGGGTGAAATACTGTCTTTTAGGCCATAAGCCAAAATATTTGCATAAAACCAACCAGGTTTTTGATATCTTTTAATTTGTTGATTATTAACAAGAAATACTTCCGGATTTTCCACCATTAAGGGGATCATGTCCAATAATTCATCAAATGTAATCCATTCGTTGTCAATCAGGCCATAATCAATGGCATATCTGATGCAATAAAACTCCAGTGAATCCCTGTCGGCCTCACTGTCGGAATTGACAAGTTCCCTGATTTTTTTCCGATAAGGAGAATTTTCATTTACTTTAGCATAAACGACTTGTATAATATTTTCGCTGAGTTTAAAATTACCGGAGAATTTATTGTAGTATTCTTCTATTTCTTCACCACTAACCACGGTGTCGAGGTTTTGCCTGATAAATTCAGTTTCGTAATTATAAATGATTAATGAGTTCCGGTAATTATCCAGTTGTCTTGAAAAATCTTTCTGCTCATCTGCCAGGTTTTTGTTTGCCTGATAAACCAAAAGCTGTGTTTTTACCCAATTATTAATGTAGTTCTGAGTTATCGAAAGGCTGTCTGAGGGTAAGGTGGCGTGTGGAACCAAATCCCGGATATCGGAAAAATAAAGATACTCATCATAAACCCTTGCAATTACACGATCAGAATTGTTGAAAGTTGCATTGTTGCATGAGCCTACAATGAGTACCAGAATAAAAACTGAAAGACAATTTTTTTTCAAATCAAAGTCCGGTTATTTTAACTCGGATAAAACGTCTTCATTAACAATTACTGTATATTTCTCTCTTAATTCTTTTATCCAATTTTTTTCGAGATAATTTTGATAATCGGCGGTAATAAGGCCACGTGCTTGCGATAATGACTTGGGTTCAGGGGCTACCAACTCTTTAATAATCACCAATCCCGCTTTGCCGTTGATATCGTAAGTAACCGGTAAAACACCTTTTACCCATTCCACATTATCAACAAATTCGTTTTCACCCTTCGAGTATTTTTTCTCCTTGATTTTAATTTCCAGTGGTTTTTCATTCACTAAAATTGTTTCCAGGTTTTCAACAGTCATCCCGTCTTTTAGCAGATCGTACGATTTTGTAACATCAGCCTCATTCAGTGAGGTGATTAATACAGCATCAACCCTGTTGCCCCATTTATAATCGCCCTTATGATCTTCATAAAATAATTTGAGCCCGGTAGTATCTTTTATGGCTTTACTCCACACCAGTTGATCGGTAAGTTCGAAAAGCAGAATACCATCGTGGTATTCTTTTACCAGAGACTTAAACTCGGGATACTGATCTTCGAGACGAGCATCTTCAAACTCGATAACTTTAGCATCAACAAAGTCATTAAAAACCTTATCAACAAAAAATTCGATGGTTTCTTTTGAATTGATGGACTGATGCTTTGAAAGGTACTGAGCAAATTCGTCTTGTTTGTAGTTTTTACCACCAAGGGTAAAGATTTTACTATTCAAGCCATCGGCTTTGCTAACATCCCATTTCCGCTTGTAAACTGACGAATCTACAATACTGTAAAATGCTTTAATAGCTTTATCGTATTTTTTGTAGCCTGCATCTTCTTTAATTTTCCTGATGATGGAATTTTTACTCTTGTCTGATCTCTTATCTTTCGACAGGCTCTGCTTAAGGTCGGCTTTTTCAGTATCGAAAGATCCAACAGGTTTAGTTTCTATAAGTTTTATGATGTGCCAGCCGTAAGTGGTAAGGATTGGCTTTGAAATCATCCCGGTATCGGCAATTGTTCTTATGCCGTCAATAAAGTCGGGAACCATGCGGTTGCAGCCAAACCAGGGCAATTTTCCGCCATTGTTCGATGAACTTTTATCATCGGAGCGTGTTGCGACCATATCGGTCCAATCAGCTCTGTTCTCAAGAGCGGTATAAACGGAGTCAATCCTCACTTTGAGGTTGGCCGAATCTTCTGCTGTGGCATCCTGGGGCATTTTCAGGAAAAAGTGTGCTACCTGAACTTTGCCAAGAGCAGGCCTTAGGCTACTTAAGTCGATGAGATGGTATCCAAATTCAGTTCTTACGGGCATTGAAATTTCACCTTCTTTGAGGCTGTATGATGCATCTTCAAAAGGCAGAACCATATCAAAAACAGTAAAATAACCTATATCACCCCTGTTGCCTTTGCGGGCTGGTTGAAATCCCTTTGATGGCATATCGCGTGCTGAAGGATCTTCTGAAACTTCTTCGGCCACTGCATTAAAATCTTCACCACCTTCAACAATCCTTTTTCTTATTTCCATGGTTTTGTTATAAGCAGCAAGTGTATCATTGGGCGAAGCATACTGGTCGAGGCGAATAAGAATATGACTCACCCTCAAATCTTTTTGCTTGCGTTTGTAGGCATCCTGCAACAACTGCGCATTTACTTCTTCGTCAACAAAATAGGGCTTTGCCAGTTGATCGCGATAGCCCTTTAGTTCGTTGATAAATGATTTAACGGTGTCGAGCCCTAAAGCTTCAGCTTCTTTTACTTTTAATTTAAAATTGATAAAAAGTTCAAGATATTCCCCAACAGATTTTTTATCGAGTACTTCACCTTCAACATTGTTTTTTTGATACACGGCAAGAAACTCATCGGTAGTAACCTGCTCATCACCTATGGTAAGCAATACTTGTGATTTAGATTTCTGTGCATTCAAATTAAAAGAAGAGAAAACGAAAACCAGCAACATTGCCATGAGAAGGCTTTCAATTTTGACTTTGGAAATGGTAAATTTTGTCATATCCTGTTTATTAGTTTTAACGATTATGTGTTTTTCGATGAATCAAAGTGATATCAGTTACGTATAAATTTGCTAATTATTTTCTTTTTAAAGTTTTTCAACAATTAATGTTTGCTGTAATTTGGTGCTTCGCGGGTAATGGTAATATCGTGGGGATGACTTTCGGCGATTCCTGCCGGACTTATTTTTATGAATTTTGCCCTTTGTAATTCACTGATATTTGCAGAACCGGTGTAGCCCATCCCTGCTCTTAGCCCGCCCACCATCTGATGAATAATTTCGGAAAGTGAACCTTTGTAGGGAACCCTGCCAACAATTCCTTCGGGGACAAGTTTCTGAATATCTTCTTCCATATCCTGAAAATAGCGGTCTTTAGAACCCAGTTGCATAGCTTCGATTGAACCCATGCCGCGATAGGTTTTATATTTCCGGCCTTCAAAAATAATGGTATCGCCAGGCGATTCATCCACGCCTGCAAACAGCGATCCGGCCATAATTGAATGGGCGCCGGCGGCAATGGCCTTTACAATATCACCGGTGTATCTTATCCCACCATCAGCAATTACAGGCACGTTGCTGTCATTAATGGCCTTGGCAACATTATAAACGGCAGTAAGTTGCGGTATTCCAATGCCGGCAATAATACGTGTAGTGCAAATCGAACCCGGCCCTATGCCAACTTTCACCGCGTTGGCTCCAACTTCTACCAGCTTTCGGGCGGCATCGGCAGTGCCAATATTTCCAACAACAAGTTGAAGGTCAGGGTATTTTCTCCTGATATTCCTGGTAACATCAATTACGCCTTTGGAATGGCCATGGGCTGTATCAATTACAATGGCATCAACCTGGTATTTCACCAGTTCATCAACGCGTTCCATGGCATCGGCACCAACACTAACGGCGGCGGCAACACGCAACCTTCCCCGCTCATCTTTGCAGGCGTTTGGACTGGCTTTAATTTTAATGATGTCCTTGTAGGTAATCAGTCCTACGAGTTTGAAATCCTTATCCACCACCGGAAGTTTTTCAATTTTAAACTCCTGGAGAATGTCGGCTGCTTTTTCAAAATCGGTGAATTCGGTGGTAGTGATCAGGTTCTCTTTAGTCATCACTTCGTAAACAGGCCTTTCCAGATTTCGCTCGAAGCGCAGGTCGCGGTTAGTAACTATTCCTACTAATTTATTGGCCTTGCTTACCACCGGAATACCACCAATGCTATACTCTTTCATCAAAGCCAGGGCATCGGCAACCTTAGCTGTTTTATCCAGGGTTATGGGTTCGAGTATCATTCCGTTTTCGGCACGCTTCACCCTTCTCACTTCATTGGCCTGCTTTTCTACACTCATGTTTTTGTGTAGTACCCCAATACCGCCTTCCTGGGCAATGGCAATGGCAAGTTTATGCTCTGTAACGGTATCCATAGCTGCCGAAACTATGGGAATCTTCATGGTAATACCGGAAGTAAACTGTGTGGATAGATCAACCTCACGGGGAAGAACTTCGCTATAGTTTGGTAAGAGAAGTACATCATCGTAGGTTAAACCTTCGCCAGTAAATTTATCCTGATATTGAGCCATTTGTATCGGTTTTGAAAAATTTGCGCAAAGGTAAATATTTTGTAATGAATAGCTAAGGCCTTCTACGGTTTTTATTCGATGAAAATAATCGCTGAAAAGTTGAATAGAAAAATCAAATTCATGCGACTTATCCATCAGCTACATTAAAAAATAAGGTACTACTGCGAATTTAGTGGAAAGTAAAATATTAATAATTTCATAGTTATTGGTGATAAAAATTTGTCAGCAGATTCCCGCCTTGCCGTCCGCAGGTGGCCTAACCTAAGGGCGAGGCAGACTTGCCTCGCTGCGAAGCGGGTCTCAGTCCCCGAAGGGTCGGGATCCCGCACGTGCGGGACTGCACTCCTACAAATGACATGTTTTTGCAAGCGTCTGGTTCTCAAGAGATTTCTTGCCGCACGTGCGGCATCGAAATGACACGACCAACGCGGGCAGAGGGGAGAGGGGAATCGGGCGCGAAGCGCCCGATTCCCCTCTCCCAAATCCAAAACCGCGGACGGGGTCATTTCGACCAAAATACAAAGCGAAGCGGAGTATTGCCGGGAGAAATCTATTCCCCAATGTCATTACCTCATTATGCTCAAAAAATTTGAGTGAAGTCTCGAAATGACATGGCTTTGGCGGGTTTGTTGGAGTGGGTATAGGCGGGCGCGAAGCGCCCGCTTTCACCCACCCCATTCACAGCCCGGGGCTTTGTCATTTCGATGCCGCACGTGCGGCAAGAAATCTATTCCACAATGTCATCTCCTCATTATGCCCAAAAACTTTGGGGTAACTCTCGAAATGACAGTAAAAGTTAAGCAGTTCAATTTTGATTTAAAAGTTTTGAAAAAAGATTAGAAAAATGATAACATGTTGTTTTTACGCTAATTAAATTAAATCACAATACGCCTCAGCCAATCAGGCTGTATTATTTTCTATATTTAACAAATACTATTTCATATTTCTGAAAATATCAGATCAAAATACAATATTTTTGTTTCCAGACTTTTACAAATGAAGACATTAAAATTTCAAGCGTTTGTTTTATTGTTTCTCGCACTTTGCGGAAATACATTTTCCCAGCTTAAGCAGGAAGGATTACATTTTTCGAAAGTGGAGACACGGACTGTTTCGTTTGGATATTTGCTCTATTTGCCCCCCGGGTACGAAGCTGATGGCAGCACAGAATTCCCTTTAATACTTTTCCTTCATGGTTCCGGCGAACGCGGCACCGATCTGGAATTGGTGAAGAAAAATGGCCCCCCAAAAGTGGCTGAGGCCATGGAACTTCCTTTTATAATCCTTTCGCCCCAATGCCCCGAAGTTGTTTGGTGGAATGTTGATGATGTTAAGGTTTTGCTGGATGAAATTATAGCAAATTATCCTGTTGATAAGGATCGTATTTACATCACCGGGCTGAGTATGGGCGGATTTGCCACCTGGGATATGATTGTTAAATACCCTGATGTTTTTGCCGCTGCCATTCCGGTTTGCGGGGTAGGCTATCCTTTCCGCCTTGAAGTGATCAAAGACCTGCCCATCTGGGCTTTTCACGGACGAAAAGACAATGTAGTCCCGATTGAATACAGCCAAAAAATGGTGGATGCCCTGACTAAAATAAACGGGAATATCCAATTTACAATTTACCCCGAAGCCAACCATGACTCATGGTCTGAAACCTATAACAATCCTGAAGTTTATGAATGGCTGCTCATGCAGAAGAAATCAAAATAACCCAAAAACCTTTTTAAGATATGAATTTCCGTTATTCAATTGTAGTTTTAATAATCATTTTTAGTCAAAATATTTCTGCTCAAAAAACAAACCCTGAAAGAGTTGAACCACCGTTTTGGTGGACAGGAATGAAAAATACAGAACTCCAACTTATGGTTTATGGCGAAAACATATCTGCCACCAAACCTGAGATTTCTTATGAGGGTCTTTCACTAACTAAAACTTCCAAAGTTGAAAGCCCAAATTATCTTTTCATTGATTTGCTTATAGCCAAAAACACCAAGCCGGGAAAATTTGAAATTGAGTTTAAAACCGGGGAAAAAACATCTACAACCTACACCTACGAACTTTTGGAAAGAGAACCCGGTTCTGCACAGCGTACGGGATTTAACGAAAGCGACATTATTTACCTTGCCTTTCCCGACAGATTTGCAAATGGCGACCCATCCAACGATTCCCAACCCGATATGCTTGAAAAGGCTGACCGATCCATTCCTGATTCCAGGCATGGCGGCGACTTGCAAGGTGCGATGGATAAACTGGACTATCTGCAAAATTTAGGAATTACGACATTGTGGCTCAATCCGGTGCTCGAAAATAATCAGGAAACATACTCGTATCATGGTTATGCCATATCTGATTTTTACCGTGTTGACCCGAGGCTGGGAACCAACCAGGATTTTAAAAAGTTAAATGGCCAACTTCACCAACGCGGGATGAAAGCGGTGATGGACATGGTGTTTAACCATTGTGGCATAGGACACCGGTGGATGAACGACCTCCCTTCGCAGGACTGGATTAATCAATGGCCGGAATATACGAAGTCGAACTTTAGGGGCGGAACAGTATTCGACCCTTATGCTTCCGATTACGACCGGGATCAGTTTCAAAGAGGCTGGTTTGATAAAAATATGCCCGACCTCAACCAGCACAACAAATTTTTGATGAATTACCTGATCCAAAATAGTATTTGGTGGATTGAATATGCCGGACTGGACGGGATCAGGATGGACACCTACCCTTATCCTTTCAAAGAAGAAATGGCGGAGTGGGCAGGAAGAGTAATGAACGAGTATCCCGATTTTTCGATTGTTGGCGAAGTATGGATGGGGCAGCCTGCATTTGTAGCTCCCTGGGAAAGCACACCGGCCGTAAAAACCGGGTACAGCTCCAACCTCAATTATGTTTTCGATTTCCCGATGTATGATGCTTTTAAAGTGGCTTTCAATGAGCAATCAGGCTGGAATGGCGGACTGATAAAATTGTACGATGTGTTGAGCCACGATTTCCTTTACGGCGATGAAGTAAATATTGTAACCTTTGCCGACAACCACGATGGAAACAGGCTTTTCACGAACCTGAAAGAAAATCTTGCCAGCCAAAAACTGGCCATGACATTTTTGCTCACCAGCCGTGGAGTTCCCCAAATTTATTATGGTACCGAAATATTAATGACCGGCGATGACAGCAAGGGACATGGAATTATGAGGAAGGATTTTCCGGGAGGATGGGGTAACGATGAGGCCAATAAATTTGAAGCATCAGGACGAACTGATGATGAAAATGAAGTGTTTGATCATATTACCACACTCACAAAATGGCGCAACAGCAATGAAGTAATGCAAAATGGGAAACTCAAACATTTTATCCCCGAAAATAATATGTACGTTTATTTCAGGTATAACGATGATGATTTGGTGATGGTAATCCTGAATAATTCGGATCAGGATCAAAAATTGAAAACACAAAAATATATAGAAATGCTGGAAGGCATCAGCTCAGGGAAAAACATCCTGGACGGAGAGATGGTTGATTTAGTGAATTTGCTAATCCCCGCCAAAAACAGCTTTGTCCTCAATCTCAAATAAAAGCATGAAAAACACAATCAGCTTTTTTACTTTACTCATTGCCATTATTATTTGGCCGGCAAGCCTTTTTTCGCAACTCAATTTCCCGGACGATGAAGAAATTTTCCGTGATGATGTGGTGGGTAGGGTTGACATCCTAATCAATCCCGATACCTTACAATGGATTTATGAAAATGTAGAAAGTAATTTAGAATGGCATGCTATTTTTATTTTCGATAATGGAACCATCCACGACACCATCGAAAATATTGGTTTCAGGCTACGGGGAAATACTTCACGGGAATCTGCAAAAAAATCCTTTAAGGTTTCGTTCAACACTTTCGAGAGTGGCCGTAAATACCATGGTGTAGAAAAAATGAACCTCAATGGCGAACACAACGATCCATCCGTTGCACGGTCGAAAATATGCTGGGATCTTTGCCGCAGTTTCGAAATTCCTGCTTCTCGTTCAAATTACATGAGAGTTTACATCAACGGCGACTTTTACGGAGTTTACATTAATGTTGAGCATGTGGACGAAGAATTTGTGGACAAGCGTTTTAACAATCAGGATGGCAATCTTTACAAATGTCTTTGGCCGGCCGATTTAAACTATCTTGGCAGTGACCCCGATCTGTATAAGTTTACTATGGGCAGCCGCCGTACCTACGACCTGAAAACCAACACAGAAGTAGATGATTACGCTGATATTGCCCATTTTATTGATGTGCTGAATAATACACCACTCGATGACCTGCCCTGCGAATTGGAGAAAATATTTAATGTGCAGGATTATTTGAAAGTGATGGCTATGGACGTGTTTACTGCCAACTGGGACGGCTACATTTATAACAAAAACAACTTTTACCTCTACCATAATCCGGAGACTGACAAAATTGAATTTTTGCCCTACGACCTCGACAATACTCTTGGTATTGATTGGTTTAGCATTGATTGGGGCACGAGAGATATTTACAATTGGGGCCACGATAATGAATACCGCCCATTGTACGAGCGGTTGATGGAGGTTCAAAAATACCGCGATTGGTATTCATGGTATTTTTCACAAATTATGGAATTGATGAATCCGGATACTTATTTTTCCCGCATCAACCAAATCAGGGATCAGATTTACCCATACATCCAAAATGATGATTATTACACTTATGATTACGGGTTCACCCCTCAGGATTTTCTGGATTCCTACGAAACCGGGCTTGGATCGCATGTTCCTTATGGATTAAAAGAATACATCACCGCTCGTTACAATGCTGCAAACAATCAACTCGACCTTAACAATATTCAGCCTATTGTAAATTATTTAAAAGCTGAACATAGTGGCCCGGGCAGCATGATGGAAGTCCAGGTTTATGTATTTGATGATGAAGAAAATATATCTGCCGGTTTATTATTCAACATTAATGATGCAGGATGGGAAAGTATTGCGATGTCTGCTTTTGAAGGTGGTAAATTTGCCGGGCAGTTTCAAATTCCGGCAGGCGAATCCAATGTGCTTTACCAGGTTGAAGCAAACGACTTTTCGGGAAATTCGACAATCTACCCATGCGAGCCCATAGAAATTAATTTTGCCCCGGGAGAAAATTATCTGCTTTACATCAACGAGTTTTTGGCCAGCAATGCTACCACCAATGTTGATGAAGCCGGCGAATACGATGACTGGCTCGAAGTTTATAATGCTGGCGCCGATCCGGTTTGGCTGGGCGACAAATATTTATCAGATAACCTGGGTAATCCTGACAAATGGCAGTTCCCCGATTACACTATTCAACCGGATGAATATCTGCTGGTGTGGTGCGATGAAGATCAGGATCAGGGCTCATTTCATACCAACTTTAAAATTTCGGCAAGCGGAGAGGAACTTGGCCTTTTCGATAGCGAAGCCACGGGCTATGCTGTGATTGATCAAATTATTTTTGATGAGCAACAAACCGACATTTCCTTTGGGCGTGACCCCGATGCAGGTGATAACTGGATTTTTTACGAGGATCCAACACCGGGCATTAGCAACCTGTTAAGCGCTACAGTCGAAAATATTAAACAGGAGAAGGTTTTGTCAGCATATCCCAATCCAGTTGTTGGAAACACCTTGCGTCTGAATAAAATATCAGATATTAAAATCTACTCCATCGCCGGACAAGTGCTTGTTGATCAGAGTCAGACAAAACAAATTTCCATCGAGATTTTGCCGGCAGGATTGTATTTCATCAAAACCAACAAAGGAGAAGTCATCAAATTTATAAAACAATAATCAAAATATAATACATCTGAGCGTATGTTACCATTTCAAAAGAAGTTAACGGATAGTTTTTATGTGGTACTTGGCCTTCCGGCCACTGCCATGGGTTTTGGGCTTTCAATTCAAATAGCAGTATTGAGTTGGATTTTACGTACCCAGTACAATCTCGATATTCACGAAATTGGCATTGTATGGGCAGCCGGCCCAATAGCCGGAATTATAGGGCAGCCCATCGTGGGGCTCATCAGCGATGGTGTTTGGTTTTGGGGTGGACGCCGGCGGCCTTTTATTTTTATCGGTGGGGTTTTAGCTGCACTTTCCATTTTTGCCCTTCCTAATATTGGGCTCATAAGCGAATCTTTGGGTGTTGGCAGCATTATGGCGGTGGCCATTACCGTAGCACTTACCCTCGATTTATCCATCAATATTAGTTTTAATCCTACACGTGCCATCATTGCCGATGTTACACCTGATGGTGACCCGCGAACCAAAGGCTACACATGGATGCAGGCTATTTCCAATTTCTTTGGAGCCGGTGCCTATCTTATCGCTGCCCTTATCGGGAATATCGAACTCGTTTATGTTGGCGTTGGTGTTGTGTTTTTATTCTCTGTGCTTCCCTTGTTCTTTATCGAAGAACCTCG
Source organism: uncultured Lentimicrobiaceae bacterium (assembly GCA_964593705.1). Taxonomy (GTDB): domain Bacteria; phylum Bacteroidota; class Bacteroidia; order Bacteroidales; family 4484-276; genus SABY01. The sequence continues at coordinate 90,159 of CAZQIV010000001.1, forward strand.
CGATCTTACTTCCGTTGAAGAAGGTGAAGTCCAGGCCACTCACACCGACTGGAATCAGCTTTTCAAAATCTATTTTGCTCACTCATTTTCATGGTTGGGCATTCAAACCATGTTTATCTATTCCATTGCTTTTTTCGAACAGCGTTTTCATACCAACGACGCAGCCTTTTTGGGGAGTATTATTGGATGGTCCTTTTTTATCCTGAATGCCGTAGGTGCTATTTTCCCCATCGTTTTACTCGAACCCTTGTCCAAAAAAATTGGGAAAGTTAAAACCCTGGTTATTGCCGTTGCGTCTATGTCGTTGGGGTATTTTTTAATTGTATTGTTTGTGAAAGATACCATTACAATGTATGCTATTTTTGTGTTATTAAGTTTGGGATGGGCTGCGGTGGTGAGCTTACCATTCGCTATTATGACTGAAAAAGTAAACAAGAAGAAAATGGGCTTTTTTATGGGGATTTTCAACCTCTCCGTTGTTATTCCGCAATTGGCGGCAAGTTTTGCTTTGGGGTATTTTATTTTCAAAGCCGAAGATAAATCTGTCATTTACCTGATCAGCGCTATTTCGTTGGCCATCTCGGCAGTATTGTGGATTTTGGTAAAAGAAAAAAGTGCCCATGAAGTCGAGCAGCCCGGAGCGCCGATGAAAGGCGGGCATCATTAAATAGTATCTGCAAGAAAACTATTATTGTTGAAAATCAGAATTTACCCCGACCCTAAAGGGAGTTCTGATTTTCAACAGTTTGCTCCCTTTAGGGATGGGGTGAAAAAACTGTTGAAAATCTATTTGTCGGGGTTTTCTTGCAGGCATTAAATAGTTATATAATTTGACTAATTGCTTTATTAGATGAAAAAAGAAAGTCAGCATATTGAATGGAAAAGTATTTGGAAGGACGAGTATTATAAGTTGGTATGCGGATTTGCTAATGCTGATGGAGGAACGATCTTTATTGGAGTTGACGACAATGGACAGGTAGTTGGAGTAGAAAATGTAAAAAAATTGCTTGAAGATTTACCCAATAAGATACGTGATGTATTGGGAATTATTACAAAGGTAAATCTAATTTCAAAAGACGAAAAACAAGTTGTTGAAATTATTGTTGAACCCTATACAACACCCATTTCCTATCGGGGGCATTATTATTTTCGTTCAGGAAGCACTATTCAGGATTTGAAAGGGCCATCCCTGGAAAAATTCCTTTTGGAGAAGATAGGTAAAAAATGGGATGGCGCTGTTGCAACTGATTTTTCTTTTAAAGATTTATCACCATCCGCTTTCGAAATTTTTCGGAAAAGAGCTGGAAAAAGCAAAAGAGTTCCTGTTCAAGATTTGAACAATTCGGATGAGCTTCTTTTGAAATCGTTAGGTTTATTAAAGGGAAATAATTTAAAAAGAGCTGCTGTTATTGCCTTTGGAAATAATCCAGAGCAACTGGTTACCGGAGCTTATGTAAAAATCGGCTTTTTTCAAACCCATACAAATTTATTGTATCAGGATGAAATTTATGGAAATCTTTTTCATCAGGTTGAAAAAACCATGGAATTGCTTTTAACCAAATACATGAAGGCACATATTTCTTATGAGGGGCTCACCCGTGTAGAGACCTTTAATTTTCCGGAAAATGCATTACGCGAGGCACTGTTAAATGCCTTGATCCACAAAGATTATTCGAGCGGCAACCCAATTCAAATCAGTGTCTATGAAGATTGGTTGATGATTTACAACAATGGCGAGTTACCACCTGGTTGGACTACTGAAACATTAAAACATAAGCATACTTCAGAACCAGCAAATCCTGATATTGCCAGATCATTTTTTAGAGCCGGGTATATCGAAGCCTGGGGGCGTGGAACAATAAATATTGGGGAGTATTGCGTGCAAGCCGGATTGCCTGCACCAGTCTTTGAAGGCAAATGGGGCGGCCTTGCCGTTATTTTCATAAAGACCTCTGGGATAAAGCCATGGGAAACGTCTGATGGTGTAACTGATAAAAACTCTGAATTTCGGAAAGATTTCGGAAAGATTTCGGAAAGATTTCGGAAAGATTTCGGAAAAGATGTTGCACTTACATTTCAACTCATTGCCTCAAATCCATATATAACTACCGAAGAGATTTCAAAAGAAACCGGTAAAACCACAAGAACAGTTGAAAATTATTTGAAGAAACTTAAAGATAATGACATTATAATTCGTAGAGGCCCTAAGCTTGGTGGATTTTGGGAAATAGTGGAATAATAATAATGAGGCTCCCAAGTAAATATCCATTTGAATTTCGTGCAAAAGAAAATCATATAACCATACAAAAAATGAATAAAAAACTTCAACCATACCTTTTTCTCCTGATTTTTCTTGTTGCCATTTACCTGATTTTTAAATATGCAGGCACTTTCGTGGAAGGTAGTCTTGGCTCGCCTGATATTTACCTTTCTCACTCCATAAATGATAATCGCCTCACCGTTAAAACAGCCAATGGATTCTACGACATCACATTCGTAAACGATGATATTGCAGCGCTTTGCTTTTACAATGATTCAATACCCAAAACCGACACGTCCTTTGCTGTAATTCTTGAAGCGGACGACCATCCCATTTCTTTCAACAATCACCCCGACCATCTTTCATTTATAAGAAACAATTTTGAAGTCCTGATTGGAAAAAAGCCATTTACTATTTCCTACATTAAATCCGGAGATACCTTGCTTAATGAACCCTATGGATTTTTCGATCATGATACACTTAAAGGCTTTCGATTTAAAATCACAGAAGATGAAAAAATCTACGGCGCAGGATTCCGTACCACACCCACTAACCGCCGCGGCCAGCGTTTCAAGCTATATAACCAACCACGTTACGGGTACAGTTTGAACGCTCCCGATTTGAATTTCTCAGTTCCTTTTGTCCTCTCCTCCGAGCGCTACGGGCTTCTTTTCGACAATGCCCAAAAAGGTTTTTTAGATATCGAAAGCACCCGGCAAAATATGATGGAATTTAGCAGCATAGGCGGAAAAATGGCATATTATGTAATTACCGGCAACAGCTACGATTCCATCCTTAACAATTATGGCAAACTAACTGGATTTCAGCCCATGCCTGCCCGCTGGGTATTGGGTAATATCCAGTCGCGTTTTGGCTACGAAACACAAGCAGAAGCCGAAGAAGTGGTTGACAAAATGCTGGAAGCAGGCTTTCCGCTTGATGCCCTCGTGATCGACCTGTATTGGTTTGGCGAAGGCGTACACGATAGCTTTTACATGGGCAACCTGGAGTGGTACAAAAAAAACTGGCCCGCACCGGAAGAAATGATTAGCAGGTTCAAAAAGAAAAATATCAAAACGGTGTTGATTACTGAACCTTTCGTAATGAAGGAATCAAAGCATTATAATGAGTTGAGCAAAAAAGGCTTGTTGGGAAAAACAAATACCGACAGCACCTACTTAATCGAAGAGTTTTGGTTTGGCCCGAGTGCTTTGCTCGACATTTTCAAACCCGCAGCACAAGATTGGTTTTGGGGAAAATACAAAGATCAGATTGATATTGGAGTTACGGGTTGGTGGGGTGATCTTGGTGAACCCGAAACCCATCCGGCTGCAATGGTGCATGTAAATGGTACCGCTGAAGAAGTCCACAATATTTATGGCCATTACTGGCATAAAATGCTTTGGGATCGCTATGCTGAAGATTACCCTGATGTGCGCCTGTTCAACCTGAATCGCTCCGGATTTGCCGGTTCCCAGCGCTATTCCATCTATCCCTGGTCGGGCGATGTATCGCGGAGCTGGGAAGGATTGCAGGCACAACCCACCGCGGTATTGGGGATGACCCTGAGCGGGTTTTCGTACATGCACTCCGATTTGGGAGGTTTTGCCATGGGCGAAAAGGATGAAGAAATGTATGTGCGCTGGTTACAATATGGAACATTCAACCCTGTTTTTCGTGTGCATGGCGATTTCAGGATTCCTGTTGAGCCATACCATTACAGCCCGGAAGCACAGAAAATCCTGAAAAAGTTCATCAGGTTGCGCTACCAAATGCTGCCCTACAATTACACCCTGGCCTGGCAAAATACCACCAAAGGCGCTCCACTCACCAGGCCCTTGTTTTTTGAAGAACCAAACAATGAAGAAATTTCAGGTATTGACGATACCTACCTCTGGGGCCCAAATATCCTGGTTGCACCGGTTCTTGAAAAAGGCCAGACAGTTCGGAAACTATATTTACCAAAAGGAATCTGGTACGATTTATTTTCGGATGCAAAGTTTGAAGGAGGCCAATGGATTAAAAAGCCTGTAACCATCAAATCGATTCCGGCTTATGCCCGCGGGGGCTCATTCATTCCCATGATTGAGCCCATACAAAATACAGAAGCTTATTCTTCCGAAAACCTGATTATTCATTATTATATGGATAATGAAATAAAGGAATCGGAATTTACAATGTATGAAGACGATGGTAAAACCAAAGACGCCATTTCCAAAAATCTCTATGAGTTATTGGAGTTTAAAGCCCGTAGTTTTGATGATTTATTGATGTTTTCTTTTGGCAGAGATGTGAAGGGTGGGTATGAAGCGATGCCGGAAAGCAGAAACATTGAGTTAATCATTCATGGGATGAAACAGCAAATTGTCGGGGTACAAATTGACAATGTATCAAAAATCGGTGCGCAATTTTTAAAATATGATACCGCCACCGGAATAATGCGAATTAAATTCGATTGGGATACACCCAAAACCATGGTGCAGATTAAAATGCAATAATTTTTTAACAAACCATTTCCAATTCGTAATACCATTTTTCCACCATGAGGCCGGCATCATTTAAAATGGCGATGATGTTTTTTTGGATCGTAGTGCATTGTTTTTTTGTTTTGATATGGACGTGCGGAAATTGTATCTTTGCACGTAAACTAATATATTATGAACACAAAATTAGCATTAAGCCTAAACAACGAGATCATCGATAAGGCAAAAATATATGCCAAAAATCATGAAATTAGTTTGTCGAAAATGATTGAATCCTACCTGGATAGCTTAACCACCAACAAAAACAAGGAAATCACAATTACTCCTTTGGTTGAGAGCCTGAGCGGAGTCGTTAATCTTCCTGACGACTTCGATTACCGAAAAGAATATCGTGGCCATTTAATAAATAAATACGAATCAATAAACATAAAATGAAAACACTCAACACTTTGCAGCAAAACTGGCAGCAGCTCTACGGAGCGAAGTTTAATGAACATTTTAATGAATTTATCGCCTACCTGGACGAATTTGCAAAAAGCCGCATCATCAAACCCGGGGAGCCCGAATGGTATAAAGATGCCATTGTGTATTCTTTGTATGTTAATTTGTTTAACAAAGATTTTAAGGGCTTAACTGAAAAACTCGATCACATTCAAAAACTGGGTGTGAATTGCCTCTGGCTTTTACCCATTTTGGATTCGCCCATGCGCGATGCCGGCTTCGACATCAGACAATATACCAAAGTACGGGATGAGCTGCTGGGTCTTCCGGATGAAGCTTCCGACAGCGATAAAAGAGAGGTGTTCAGTGAATTTTTGGAGGAAGCTCACAAAAGAGGGCTCCGGGTAATTTTTGACATTGCCATGAACCATACTTCCGACCAGCACCCCTGGTTCCTGGAATCCCGCAAAGGGCCTGACAATCCCTACCGTGATTATTATATCTGGAATAAAGATACCAACCGTTACACCGAAACACGCTTGCTATTTAAAGGCATGGAAGACAGCAATTGGGAAAAGGACGGCGAATGGTATTATTTCCATCGCTTCTTTGGTTTCCAGCCCGATTTGAATTACCGTAATCCTAAGGTGCTGACCGAGATGTCGAAGAATTTACTTTTCTGGTTGGGCGAAGGTGTGGATGGTTTTCGTGCTGATGCCATTCCCTATCTCTGGAAAGAGGAAGGTACTGATTGCGAAAATCTGCCACTAACCCACACCATTGTAAAATTCTTCAGAGCAGTTCTCGATTACATTAAACCCAATACCTTGCTGCTTGCCGAAGCCTGTCAAAAACCTGTTGAAGTAGTGAAATATTTTGGCGATGGCGATGAATGTCATGCCGGTTATCATTTCCCGTTGATGCCGCAAATGTTTAAGGCCGTGGCCATGCAAAGTAATGAGCCCATTCGCCGGACTTTGGGTAAAAAAGTAACTCCTGAGATTCCGGAATCTGCACAGTGGTTCACTTTCTTGCGTTGTCACGATGAACTAAGCCTGGAACTGGTTTATGTTTCGGAAGAAGACAGGGCCTACATACATAAAAATTATTGCCACAAACCTCAGTGGAACTTTCGTGTTGGAGAAGGTATCTCAGCAAGATTATCTGAACTGATGGATCGCAATCCCGATAAAATTGCTCTGGCCTATTCAATTATGCTCACCCTGCCGGGAACACCTATTATTTATTATGGTGATGAATTTGGAAAGTTAAATGATGAAGCATATTACGAAGAAAAAATCAAGGAAACCGGAAAAGATGACACACGCTTTTTGGTGCGTGGCAAAATAGACTGGGCACAACTGGAAGGGGATTTGAACGACGAGGATAGTCTGTCATCGAAGATTTACAGTAAAATCTCCAAACAAATACAACAGCGTAAAAAGTATAAGGCCTTTGGGCGTGGAAGTATTTTTTGGGTTGATGCCAAAAAATTGAATGGAAAGCCTGAAGATAGTATTCTGGTCTATATCCGTAAATGGGATTCCCAGCGCATTTTAATTATTCAAAACCTGTCAGACCAAACTCAAACTTTTAAACTGAACCTTTTACCTGAAATTTCCTGGATCGACCTGTTTGGCATCAAAGCCGATTATGATGATTTACATCAACAACTCACTATGAAAGGGTATGAGTATTTGTGGATTAAGCTGTAAGGAGTTTTCGGATGCCGACCTTCGGTCGAGCATGCTCGAAAAAATAAAGACTAATAATAGATTACTCCCTACGGTATCAATGACAAGTATTTAAATGGAGTTGGGGTGCATTTTGTGAGACAGACCTCTCAGTCGCTGCGCTCCTATCGAGGTGACATGGATTTGGGAGATTTGGGGTGGGTGAAAGTGGGTGCGAAGCGCCCACTTTCACCCACCCATTCACCAATTTATATAAGACATTGTCATTCTGAGCGTAGCGAAGAATCTATTAAAATTAACCGGACAACATTAATTATAAAGAATTAAATTCGCATACTATCATTATTCGATAACAGACAAAATCCGAAAAACTTAAAAATAAATAAAAATTTCAATGACAACGAACACAATCTCCGCAGTAATATTCGATCTCGATGGCGTAATCACACAAACCGCCCTGGTACACAGTGCCGCATGGAAAAAAATGTTTGACGACTTCCTGCTAGCATGGTCAGAAAAAACAAATACTCCCTTTCGGGAATTTATGCACGAACGCGACTACCTTCCTTATGTTGATGGCAAGCCACGCTACAAAGGAGTGCAGTCGTTTCTTGAACATCGAGGCATAGGCATCCCTTTTGGCGATCCCGGGGATAGCCCTGAAATGGAAACAGTTTGTGGATTAGGCAACCGCAAAAACCAGGTTTTCAACGAGGTGCTCGACTGCGATGGCGTGGAGGTATATCCCACCACAGTAGCATTGATAAAAGAGCTGCTGGCCAAAAACATTAAAGTTGGCGTTGCATCATCGAGTAAAAATTGTAAAGTAGTGCTTGAAGCAGCCGGCATTCTGGATCTTTTCGAAATCCGTGTTGACGGTGTTGTTTCGGCCGAAATGGGATTGCTTGGCAAACCCGGGCCGGATATTTTTACAGTTGCTGCCGATAATTTAGGCGTAAGCTACGATAAATCAGTGGTGGTCGAAGATGCGGTTTCAGGAGTTCAGGCCGGAAAAAAAGGCAACTTTGGTCTGGTGCTGGGAATTGCCCGCGAGGAAAACCATAAAGAACTGCGTCAAAACGGTGCTGACATTGTAGTGAGTGACATCGGTGATCTTGGGCTTGAGGGAATTGAAGATTGGTTTAACGAAGGTCTGAATGAGGACAACTGGTCGGTGAGTTTTATAGATTACGATCCTAAAAAGGAAAAATCGAGGGAGGCTTTGCTGGCCGTTGGTAATGGCTATTTTGGAACCCGTGGGGCGATGGAAGAGGTAATTGCCACTGATTCGAACTATCCAGGGACTTATGTTGCAGGACTATACAACCGGCTCACCTCAAAAGTTTCAGGCCGGGATCTTGAAAACGAAGATTTTGTAAATGCCCCAAACTGGCTTCCCATTACCTTTAAAATTGATGATGGATTATGGTTTGATCTGAATGCTGCTGAAATACTTGATGTGTATCGAAATCTCGACTTTAAAACAGGGGTACTCACGAAAGTACTGACAGTTCGTGCAGCGGATGGAAAAGAAACCCTTATCCAATCCCGCCGCATAGCTTCAATGGCCGATCCACATCTGGCCTCAATGGAATACAGTATTTCCCCGATAAATTACAGTGGGAAAATTACCGTTAAATCCTCGCTCAACGGCGATATTATCAACGATGGGGTGGCACGATACCGTCAACTCAATCAGCAACATCTCAAACCAAAAGAAGAAGGTTTTGAGGGCAATTTGAGTTGGATAGCTGTAGAAACCACTCAATCAGGAATAGAGATTGCCGAAGCGGCAAAACTCAAAGTATTTCTTGATAATGAGTTTCTGGAAACAGAAATAAAATCCTCAACTACTCCTGCAAAAGTGGAATCTGTTTTTGAGATGGAGCTAAAAAAGTTCCAGGTTTTAAAGATCGAGAAATGCGTTTCCATATTCACTTCAAAGCCCGACGATGTTGAAAAACCCCTGGCGAAAGCCAAAGTCAGCGCTATGCTTGTCGAATCTTTTGATTGGCTGTTTGACGAAAGTAAAGCAGAATGGGAGAAAATATGGAAGGAAATAGATGTGCAGATTGAAGGCGACAGGCTTTCACAAAAACTCATGCGCATGCATTTGTATCACCTGATGGTATCATTTTCGTCTCACAACAAAAATATCGATGCAAGTATCACAGCTCGCGGATTGCATGGTGAAGCCTATCGCGGTCACATTTTCTGGGATGAGCTTTTCATCCTCCCGTTTTATGCCATGCATTTTCCCGAAGCCGCCAGGTCGATGCTGATGTATCGTTACAATCGGCTTGAAAATGCCCGTGCTTATGCCAAAGAATATGGATTTGAAGGCGCCATGTTTCCCTGGCAAAGCGGCAGCGATGGACGCGAAGAAACGCAGGTGATCCACCTCAATCCACTCACCGGCGAATGGGGCGATGATTACAGTTCACTACAACGGCATGTTTCATTGGCCATCGCCTACAATATCTGGGAGTACCTGAAAATTACCGGCGACAAAGAATTCATTCAAAATTATGGTGCTGAGATGTTCTTTGAAATCTGTCGTTTTTGGGCAAGCAAAACCTACATGGATGAAAATACCGGACGTATTTCCATCAAAAATGTAATGGGGCCTGATGAATTCCACGAATCTTATCCCGAATCCACCGAAGGCGGACTGAAAGACAACGCCTACACCAACCTTATGGTGGCCTGGGTCATGGAACGTGCCATAGATATCCTTGCAATTTTTGATAAAGATCAGCAAGCGAAAATCAAATTAAAAATACATTTGACAGAAGTTGAAATTAAGCGATGGAAAGAAATCTCCCATCAGCTTAACATTGTTATTCAAAACAACATTCTTGCACAATACGATGGCTACTTTGAACTGAAAGAACTGGATTGGGACTTTTTCAGAAATAAATATGGCAATGTTTACCGTATGGATCGCCTGCTGAAAGCCGAGGACAAATCTGCCGATGACTATAAAGTGGCCAAACAAGCCGATACGCTGATGACCTTTTACAACCTCCCCGAAAAGGAAGTTACCTCCATCCTCGAAAAATTGGGCTACAAGCTAAAGTCAGGATATCTGAAAGACAACATGGAATATTACCTCCAGCGCACATCCCACGGTTCCACGCTTTCAAGGGTTGTTCATTCCCAACTGGCCAATATGATTGGAGATGAAAATTTAAGTTGGGAACTTTACAGCGATGCACTTTCAAGCGACTTCAACGATATCCAGGGAGGCACCACCGCCGAAGGCATACATGCCGGGGTAATGGCAGGAACAATTTTAGTGGCCTTGCAAAGCTATGCCGGCGTTGATGTTAGGGATGGAAAATTATCAATCAATCCGCATTTGCCAAAAGGTTGGAGAAAAATTAGTTTTAAATTAGGATTGCAAAACGACCACTTTGCTATTGAAGTTTCTTCAACAAGTGTTTCGTTGAACTATACCGGAACTTCCAATGAAGTTTCGTATGATATTTTGGGTAAAGAGTATGTGATTAAGAAAGATGCGAAAATGGAAGTGAAATATTAGCCAAACATAAAACTCTGACAGGGTTACCCCGAAAGCTTTCGGGGCTGTCAGAGTTTCAGACCTCCAAACCCATCTATTAGAAATCAAATAGTTACAGCAATATTATCGTAAGCCACATGTCACAAAATCCATCTCGAAGAATACTTAGTGTTTCTTTGTGTCTTTGTGTCTTCGTGGCTACTTATCAATAATTTGCCACAAAGACTCTAAGGCTTAAAGTTTCACGAAGTGATTTTAATGCGACAGAACAATAACGCTACGTTGGGAGTTCTGAGTTTATTATTTCCAAAAATACATCGCTAAAAAAGCAGAATAACCCTGTTCAAATTCACACAATCCTTTGTCCGGTTTGCCGCTCCTCCTCATCCAAAGCTTGATTCAATGTATCAAACTCGCTAAAAGTCCTAAGGGTTTCTGCGGCTTCTTCGGCATCAATTTTTTGCAAGGCAAATCCGGTATGTAAAAGAATGTAGTCGCCAACATTTACATCATCAACCATGCTCAAATTGGCATTCATGATGGTGCCACCAACGGAAACATCTGCATTTTCGCCTTCAATTTTTATTACTTGCGCGGGTACACTTAAACACATAATATTAAGCTAAAAAGTTTGTAGCTGCAAAGGTAAAACTATTTGCAAGCATCAGTTTATTATAAACTTGCATTAGGTACTAATGCAAAATTTAAAATGCATTGTCGTTAATATGAAAGGAAGATGAATAATAAAGCTCCTAATTGTTAAATATGCATTTATAAATTTTGCCGACTAACTTGGGCAAACCAAAACAGGAATACACCATAAATTTTACATGATTACCTTGTTTGGTTTTGGCTTGTCCAAGTTAGGTTTTCCATCAGGAAGCCGGTCATTTTTTTATACAAATGAAACCTTGTATTTTTCCCGGTATAAATCCCGTGGTTTGAGTTGGGATAAAGCATCATTTCAAAATCTTTGTCGGCAGCTACCAGGGCAGTTATCAGGTCGATGCTGTTTTGAGGATGCACATTATCATCGGCCATGCCATGAATCAGCAAAAAGGGGCCTTCGAGTTTTTCGACATGGTTGATGGGTGAATTATCATCGTAACCATCAGGGTTCTCCTGCGGTGTACGCATAAAGCGCTCGGTATAAATATTGTCGTAGTAACGCCAGTTGGTAACCGGGGCCACGGCAATACCGGCATCAAAAATTTCAGCGCCTTTGGTCATGCAAAGCGCCGACATGTAGCCGCCATAACTCCATCCAAAAATCCCGATTTTATCTTCATCCACATAATCAAGCGAAGCAAGATACTTTGCAGCCTCAATCATATCGATGGTTTCATATTTTCCAAGCTCCTGGTAGGTCATCTTTTTAAATTCCTCACCCCGGGCACCAGTTCCACGTGTATCTACCGAAACTACAATAATACCTTCTTGTGCCAGGTATTGATGCCACATATCGCCACGTCCAAAATTATTCCTCACGGTTTGTGAGCCCGGCCCGTTGTAAATCTCAAAAAAAACGGGATACTGTTTATTTGCATCAAAATCATAAGGTAAAATTTTGGAGGCATTCAGATCAACACCTTCGGAAGTTGTAATGGTAAAAAACTCCTTGTTTTGTAATCCATAGCCCGTCCGTACTTCCACAAGATCAGCATTGTCTTCAAGCACACGAATCAAATTCCCGTTTTTCCCTTTATTCACGGTAGTTACCGAAGGAGTATTTGCATCCGACCATGTTTTGATAAAATATTTATACCCGGTACTAAAACTTGCGCTGCTTGTTCCGGTTTCCGGAGTTAGCGTTTTTTTATTTTTCCCATTAAAATCAATCACATAAATATTCCTGTCGAGCGGCGAAATTTCGGCGGAAGCATAATATACCTTTTCCTTTTTTTCATCAACACCAATTAAATCGGTAACGTCCCAACTGCCCGAAGTAATTGGAATCGACTCCTTTGTTTCAATATCATAAAGATAAATATGATTGAAGCCTGACTGTTCGCTGGTAAGGATAATTTGTTTTTCATTATCCAGAAAATTAATATTGTCATAATTCCCGTCTTCAATATAATACTTGTTTGTTTCTTCGTAAATAAGCTCTGAAGCGCCGGTATTAACATCTGCAAAAAGTATTTCAAATTTGTTTTGCAGCCTGTTGGTTCTTAAAATAGCCAGCTTGCCCGGATTATGTGTAAATTTTATCCGCGGAATATATTGGTCAGTTTCAAGCCCAACATCTACAGGAAGTGTTTTTGCTGATTCGATATCATACAGACGAACAGAAACTATGGAATTATCTTCGCCGGCTTTCGGGTATTTATATTTATACAACTCGGGATACAAATCACCGTAATATGTGAGTGTCCATTCTTTTACTTCTGATTCGTCAAAACGCATGTAGGCGATCTTCCGGCCATCGGGCGACCAGTGAAATCCTTTAACAACAGAAAACTCCTCCTCGTAAACCCAATCGGTGGTACCATTAATTATAGCGTTCAGTTTACCATCGTGGGTTATTTGTAGTTCAGTTCCTGATTCGAGGTCTGTAATAAAAATATTGTTCTCACGCACGAAAGCCACCTTTTTTGAATTGGGTGAAAAGTCGGCTAATTGCTGCTTACCATTAGGCGAAAGCGCCTGCAACTTCCGGCTGGCTAAATCGAAAATGAAGTATTCTGACTTTGATGACCTACGGTAAATGGCTTCTGTTTCGGTGGCGAAAATGATTTTTGTTTCATCCGAATTAAACTTGTAATTGTAAATCGGGATAGATTCGTCCTTACCCTCAGGAATCAGCTCATCGGAACTTACAATGACTTTTGAGAGTTTGCCTGTGGCATAATTGTATGCATTTATCGAATCTGGTTTTAATTGTGTGAAATTTTCACCATCGAGCATAGGGCGAATACCCCGAACGGATTGTGGTGAAAATTCCCGTGAATTCATTACCTTGTCAAGGGTCAGCACATTTTCGCTTTGCTGCGAAAACAATTGAGTTGAAAGCGCTAAGAAGCATGTTGTGTAAAGAAGAGTCAAGAGATGTTTCATCATATTTTTTATTGTAGCATGTATGTTTGAATGAATTTTGCGAAAATAAAACTTTCGCAATTTGTTTACTAAGCAATTGCCAAAAAATTTTCCCGCTTGATTCAAAAAAAATTACAGCTTTTTATAAAAATGCCTGCAAATTCTGTAAGGTAATTCTTACTTTTTTGAAGATGTTACTTTTGGAATAATTCAAGGAAATCGGGTAATTCGAGATCAAAGGATTTTAACTTTTCAGCTTCCTCTTCGTCCAGGTAGTTGTTTAGTAGATTGATTTCATCCTTTTTGCTGATGTTATCCTGACCATACTTACCGGTTTTCGGGAAAATGTAAACCAGGGTGAAGGATTCAGATTCTTTATCAATTACAGAAATTAACCGAAAACCGTCCCTTTTGCTGAGTTTTTGAAAGGAGTTTGGAAGCCTGATTTTAACAAGATTGATTGGGTCTTGCTCAAATAAAACAGGATTTCCGATTATTAAATCATTGATGTTTTTGTTGCTGATGCTTGAAATAATGTCTTCGAGGCAGGATTGATAGCCGTCTTTTGGTTTTTTAATTAACCGGGTTGCCTGGCTGAAAAAATCGCTGGTTAAGAATATCTTCATTTCCTTTTGCTAATCCGGGTAAGCAAATCTATTAACTGTTCGCTTACAGTGTCCGGGCGGTATCGTTTTTCTATATCCTGCATGATTTCTTCAAAATGGTTTATTTCGCCCGTGAGTTCCGAAAGGCAATTTTTAAAGAGGTTAAATCGCACATCCTTACCAAGATTATTTATTACAGACTTTGTTTTGTCGATTAAATCAGGGGCCAGGTTTAGCAAAAAATCGACTTCCTCATTAAGTAACTGATTGAAGTTTGTAAGCAAAAGTTCATTAATTGCTTTGAGCTGTGAACGTATCTCGTCCAGTGGGAGCCTCACATCGTTTATTTCATCTAAAAAATGGTCGGTTTGTTCCTCATCGCTGGTATTAAACCGGATGGGTGAACGGCTTAGCTTATCAGTGGATTGCTTGTATTTATGTATTTGTTCAGCTATTGCAGTCATGATTAAATTTCCCTTTTACTTATTTTTTCAAAGATAAGATAAAACCTTAAAATAAGCATCACTTATCAACACTCATTAGCATAGTTAACATTTAAAAAATTGTGTGAATGAAAATGTTGACAAAAAAAACCCGGCAATAATTGCACGGGGTCTCAAAACAAACATCAAAAAAACGAAACACAAACATCAATTCAATAATATATGCTATAATAATTTTTCACCGTCAACTATTTCCAGTGCTAACCTCGTGCCTTTTTCCTTCTATTATCCAAGTTTGTATTTTTAGTCATTCCCAAAAGTATTTTTTCCTAATTAGTTGATTAGTAAAAAAGATGGAATATCTTAGCAAAATAAAATTAAACCGGGGGTCAGGTTTTATTGAGGTTTAATCAGCATTTCTTCAATTTGGAAAAGCAAAACATCAAAAACAATAATGGGGTATGAAAACGGAAAATATTAAAATATCAAGTGCGCTTTATGCAATAATCGTTCTATTTTCTATATTCACAGCGTTGAGCGCAATAATATCTTACAGTAGCCTTAATAAAATTCATCAGGCTTCCACTACCATGTATTTCGATCGTATTATCCCATTACAAAAGCTCAAAATAGTTTCTGATCGCCTGGCATTGGATATTGTAAATACTACTTATGAAATGAATCACAACACCATGGATTGGCAGGAGGGCAATACCCTTATTGAAAAGTCTCTTGCCGAAATCAAGGAAAACTGGGATAATTTCCTTACAACAAAAATAGAAGGCGATGAGCTAATTTTGAAAGATGAGGCAGAAAAGCTCAGGGCAAAAGCAATACAGGCTGTTGAGGATTTATTAAAAATTACAACTGTAAAAAATGAAGCCACTGCATCAGAACTCAACACCTTTATCGAAACACAGCTTTATACACATATCGACCCTTTTATTGCTCAAATTACAAAACTGATGAACGTTCAGCTTACCATTGCCGATAAAGTTTATAACGAATCGGAAAGCACTTATAATAATGCAGTGCTGAACTTGGGATTAACCATTTTTTCGGGATTGATAATCATTCTTGCAATTTCGCTTTTCGTAATTTCAACAACACGTAAATCGATAAAATATGCTAACGATGTAATTTCGGAAATTGCAAGTGGAAACCTGGACATTACTATTAAAAGAGGGGGAAAGGACGAAATAAGCACATTACTGAATAATATGGCCAGGATGCTTGCCAGAATTAAGGCTGTAGTATCTGATATTTCGGCGGGAGCAATAATGGTAAAAAAGGCGAGCACTGAATTGAATGCTGCCTCCAACCAAATTGCGCAAGGGGCTTCTGAACAAGCCTCTTCCATCGAGGAAATTTCGGCCTCAATTGAAGAGATGACCTCAAATATCCAACAGAATCTTTCCAATGCCCAAAGGTCGGAGCAAATCTCTACCAAGGCTGCAAACGAAGTTTCTGCCGTGAAACAATCATCAATCGAGAGTATGAAAAGTATAAAAATGATTGCCGAAAAAATTTCGATGATTGGCTCAATTTCATTTCAAACACATATTCTTGCGTTAAATGCTGCCATTGAAGCGGCCAGGGCAGGGAAGCATGGAAAAGGATTTGGTGTTGTAGCCTCGGAGGTTGGCAAACTTGCCGAACGCAGCAAGGTGTCGGCTACCGAGATTGATCAGCTTGCCACTAACAGTGTGAAAATTTCCGAAAATGCCGGAGCCATGTTACAGCGCATCGTTCCTGACATCATTTCAACCTCAAGGTTTGTGCAGGAAATCACAGCCGCCAATAACGAACAAAGTATTGGTGCAAACCAAATTAATAATGGTGTACAACAACTCAACCAGGTAACCCAGCAAAATGCTTCGGCCTCCGAAGAACTTTCATCAAATGCCCATGAACTGGATGATATGGCTGATGACCTTTTGAGAAGTGTTGAATATTTTAAAATGGACAAAACTATATTAACCCGATCGATGCTGACCAAAACAACCAGGGATTTTTAATTCGCGTTTGGCTTAAGTTTGATCAAATGGACATATTTCCGGCTGTTTTACTTTAAAAATAATCCGGATATTTTTTTGGGAACACAAGCTCCTTCAAAGCGATCAGCTATAACAATCAACAGTACAACATTTTTCTTTGTGAAGTAATGTGATAAATTGTTGATTTAAAAATTAAAAAAATATTCTACTTTCGTTTTTTATGATCAGTAAAATGAAAGAAATAGGTTTATATCGATTAATTGAAGTAGTTGATAAGACTTCCATTAAGGAGTTTTTAGACTTCCCATCCAAACTTTACAAATCAGATAAACACTGGATAAGGCCACTTGATGAAGACATTGAGGCTGTTTTCGATAAAAGTAAGAATAAAAATTTCAGGCATGGTGATGCCATACGCTGGCTACTTAAAGATGAAAAGCAAAAAATTGTAGGTCGGGTTGCTGCCTTTTACAACGAGAAAACTGCAAAAAAGAACCAACAGCCCACCGGTGCAATGGGCTTTTTTGATTGTATCGATAATCAGCAGGCTGCAACTATACTTTTTGAGTCATGCCGCAATTGGCTTGCTGAAAAGGGTATGGAAGCTATGGATGGCCCTGTAAACTTCGGCGAACGCGACAGTTTTTGGGGCTGTCTTGCCGATGGGTTTGCCGACCCCATTTACAACATGCCTTATAACTTCCCGTATTACAAAACCCTTTTTGAAAATTATGGGTTTAAAAATTACATCAACCAATACACCTATGGCCGCGACCTTATGCCTGGTGATGTGGATCCCGTAATTCAGGAAAAAGCGAATAGAATAGCCAGAAATCCTGATTACACTTTTAAAACAATTTCATGGAAAAATAATGAAAAGTTTGCCGAGGATTTCATGATTATATTCAATAAGGGATGGGCAAGCTTCCCGGGTGTAAAAAAAATCACCAAGACACATGCTATCGCGCTCCTAAAAAAAATGAAACCGATTATGGATACCCGATTAGTTCATTATGCCTACTATAAAAATGAGCCCATCGCATTTTTAATCATGATGCCCGACTTGTATCAGATCATTCGAAAATTTAATGGGAAATTCAATACATTAAACAAGCTAAGACTCCTATTTAACCTCCGGTATAAAAAAACCTGCACCCGAATTATTGGAAGAATATTTGGTATTGTCCCCGAACACCAGGGAAAGGGGCTGGAGGCCGGATTAATAAAAGCTTTTGAAAAAATTGCTCTAAAACCAAACTTCCATTATAAAGAATTGCAGATGAACTGGATTGGAGATTTTAACCCTTCGATGATGAAAGTAGCTGAACAAATTGGCGCCAAAATATTGAAAACACATATTACATACCGTTACCTTTTCGATCGCAATAAGGAATTTCATCGTGCGAAGGTTGTTAATTAGTGACTGTCTTTAAAGTAAGCTTTGTTGAAACATAAATTGCCACATTCTTTAGGGTGTGGATTAAATTGATGTGATGAATGCCCCCACCTTTTCGCTGCCAATGCCGAAGGCATTGACAGCGAAAAGGTGGGGAACTCACTGCTAAATACATTAATCCCCGGGTTAACTCGCCTCGCTGCGAAGCGGGAGCCCGGGGCTAGTGAAAAACATTGACTTTAAAGACGGACACTAATTATCACTGTTGCCAGCATAAACAAATAATACTGAAATATTAAAACCGACAATGCCGGGCAAAGCCCGAGCATCCCCGAAAAGTAATATAAGTTGTCCGAAGGACTCCTTTGGAGGAAATTTTCTACTTTTCGGGACAAAACGCCTCAGCACCCATCAACACAAAACCTTTAAATACCGAAACAGATTTCCTGCTTGCTGTTGATCTTGGAATCAAAACAGGCCTTGCCATGTACAGTTCCGAGGGTAAACTACTTTGGTACCGATCGCAAAATTTTGGCAATAAAATGCGCCTCAAAAAAGCAATTCCATGGATTTTAAACATTGAAGAGGATGTGAATTTCCTGATTATTGAAGGTGGTGGCCCTCTTCGCAAAATTTGGGATGCCCACCTCGAAAAAAGAAATATTGAAGTATTTCATATCATGGCCGAAGATTGGCGGAAAGACATCCTCTTGGAAAGGGAGCAGCGAAAAGGGAAAAAGGCCAAGGAAAAAGCAATTTTTTACGCAGAAAAAGTGATTAACAAACTCTCCGAAAAAAAAACAGGGCCACTAAACAATGATACCGCCGAAGCCATCCTGATCGGCTTTTGGGGATGCATTAAGCAGGGATGGATAAAAAACCATGAAACAATTCTCAGATAAAGCTTAATTTTATGGTTTCAAAATTATGTTATGAACAGAAATATCATTTTAAATACCACGATAATTTTTTCTGCATTTTGCCTGTTTGCAATGACATATTCATGTCGTAAAAAAACTTCAGACACCGAAGCTTTTGCAGTGCTCGATAAAATTGCAGTAAACTTTGCAAACGACCGGATTTATAATGAATTCACCTTATCGAATACCGGCCAAAAAACCTTGAGCTACCAGGTTGACGAACAAATAGACTGGCTCGAAATTACAAACCCGATGGGTGAGTTAGCCGGCAGAAGCGATGTGGACATTATCTGCAAAGTAAACCGTACGGGTTTGTCAAAAAATAATTATTCCGGCAAACTATATCTCTACACAAATAATGGCGATTTCACCATCGATGTTTACCTGATGGTTGATATGTATCTTGTAACCTTCATCAATCCTGTATTTACAACCATAGCGTTAAAAATCGATACTGTTTTATTTTCTGCTGATACAAATTTGTATGCAAAAAATATCGGGAAAAACGACAGTGCCCAGTTTGGGTTCTTTTCACCTCCCGAATTGGTAACATACTTTGCCCAAACCTCGGGAAGATACACTGACAGCACCCAACTTGGCTTAAAAATGATTTGGGAAGGTCAAAAGGTTTTGGGCGGCCTGCAAACACCCCGCCTTTTTCTCGATGTATCCAAAGCATATTTCCACCTTTCGATTACCAACAACAACCAGGTGTTAAATCCGCTTTTTGTTAATGCCGGAACACCTTATGAGTTTCTTGAAAATATTTTTATTTACCAAAGTTCCAACCCTATACCTGTCGGCTATTACCATGCATTAGCCAATACCCTGATCAGGGCTTATGTTGCAGGTTCTTCATCATCAGTTACCTGGAGCAATGGTGGACAGTTTACACTACCTTTTACTATTAATCAATCGGTGGTAATCGACACATACAGTAACGACACCATCAAAAAGAAATCATACCCTATCCCACAGCAACACCTCA
This sequence comes from uncultured Lentimicrobiaceae bacterium, assembly GCA_964593705.1. Lineage (GTDB taxonomy): Bacteria > Bacteroidota > Bacteroidia > Bacteroidales > 4484-276 > SABY01. Next base: position 109,945 of record CAZQIV010000001.1, read on the forward strand.
ATCAACAAAGTATTTCGCGAAATTATGGTAATGTATTTGATATTTTGAGCAAGTAAGCGGATTGGTTAAATTATTGTTAAGCAATGTATGAGACCAGCCTAAAAAACCTCAAAACCCCTAAATCCCCCGCCTAGCCGGCGAGGCTGGCCTAAAGGGGACTTTCCCAAACTCATGTATCCAATTCAACATTCTAATACAACAGATTGATTGGTGTTACTGTTTTGTTAAAAATCCCTGATAACTTGTTTGATCTGAAAATCATAATCATTTCCTATTTTTGCCTGCGTTAATTTTCATGGTATTAAAAAATAGAAAAATGATTTATTTTTTTCGTTCGGCTCAAAAGATATTTGGACTCAAATGTAAAGCTGTCCTTATTGATAATGATATCCAAAAGTTACTGTGGCTCTTTGGTAATGCAACACACATCAACAAGCAAATCATCGAAGGAACTTTTGTAGGTCCCCGCAAAGAAATGATTACTCCCTGGAGTACAAATGCTGTGGAAATTACGCAGAATATGGGTATTGACGGGATAGAAAGAATTGAAGAATTTGTTGAAACTGCCGGTAATAATAACGAATTCGATCCCATGCTTTCAGCCATTTATAATAAACTGGATCAGCATGTTTTCACTATCGAAAAAAAGCCTGATCCTATTTTATTTATCGAAAATATACCGGAGTATAATATTAAAGAAGGTCTTGCATTAAGCAACGAAGAAGTATCATACCTTGAAGACCTGAGTAAGAGATTAGGCAGGAAATTAACAGATGGAGAGGTTTATGGTTTTGCCCAGGTAAACTCGGAACATTGCCGGCACAAAATTTTTAATGGTACATTTATTATCGATGGAAAGGAAATGCCCGGGACTTTATTTTCGATGATCAGAAAAACTTCCAGTGAAAATCCAAACAAAATCGTCTCGGCATATAAAGATAATGTGGCTTTTATCGAAGGACCAACCATGGAGCAATTCGCCCCCGGCCGGCAGGATACCTCAGATTTTTTTAAGGTTACCGAAATCGAATCCGTCATTTCACTCAAAGCTGAAACCCACAACTTTCCCACAACTGTTGAACCCTTTAACGGGGCAGCTACAGGTTCGGGAGGCGAAATACGCGACCGGCTGGCAGGAGGTAAAGGAAGTATTCCGTTGGCAGGCACGGCGGTTTACATGACTTCATATCCACGCCTTGAGCCCACGCGCACCTGGGAACAAAAAAGTGAAGAACGAAAATGGCTCTATCAAACTCCCCTCGATATTTTAATCAAAGCATCAAACGGTGCAAGCGACTTTGGGAATAAGTTTGGGCAACCACTAATATGTGGCAGTTTGTTAACCTTCGAACATTTTGAAAAGGATAAGAAATTTGGTTTCGATAAAGTAATCATGTTGGCTGGTGGCGTTGGCTTTGGTAAAAAAAATGAGGCCCAAAAAGACCGGCCCGAAAAGGGAGATTCAGTAATTGTAATGGGTGGCGACAACTACCGCATTGGCATGGGCGGTGGCGCAGTTTCATCGGTTGAAACCGGGCAATTCGCAAATAAAATCGAGATCAATGCCGTGCAGCGATCAAACCCTGAAATGCAGAAGCGCGTTTATAACGCAATCCGTGCTATGGTTGAGTTGGATAAAAACCCCATTGTCTCCATCCACGATCATGGTGCCGGAGGACATCTAAACAGCCTTTCGGAATTGGTTGAAAAAACCGGGGCTATAATTGAAATGGAAAAATTGCCTGTTGGCGACCCTACTTTATCTGATAAAGAAATCATTGGAAATGAATCGCAGGAAAGAATGGGATTGATTTTAAAAGCATCGGATGCTGTATTAATGAAAGCAGTTTCGAAACGCGAGCGGGCACCATTTTATAAGGTTGGAAAAACCACAGGCGATCACAGGTTTACCTTCCAACGAAAAAATGCGACAGTTCATCCTATCGATCTCGACCTTACCGATTTTTTTGGTAAACCCCCAAAAACTATTCTTGAGGATAAATCATCCAAAAATACTTTTTCAGCACTCGAATATGATACAGATAAAATTCACGAATACCTCGAAGCCGTTCTTCAGCTTGAAGCAGTAGCCTGTAAAGATTGGCTAACAAACAAAGTGGATCGCTCGGTAACAGGAAAAATTGCCATGCAACAATGCGCCGGTGAAATACAGCTTCCGCTGAATAACGCGGGTGTGGTAGCATTGGATTACCGCGGAAAAAAGGGAGTTGCAACTTCTATAGGACATGCACCGGTTGCAGGATTATTGGATCCCGCCAAAGGATCACTTCTTTCAGTTGCTGAAGCATTGACCAATCTTGTTTGGGCTCCCATCAAGGGGCAACTCGACGGCGTTTCTCTTTCGGCCAACTGGATGTGGCCTGCTAAAAACGAAGGTGAAAATGCCCGCCTTTACCGGGCTGTGGAAGCGGTCAGTAATTTTGCCATTGCGCTCGGCATTAATATCCCAACAGGAAAAGATTCGCTTTCGATGACCCAGAAGTATCCTGACGGTGAAAAAGTTTATGCTCCGGGAACTGTTATTATCTCCGCTACCGGTGAAGTTACCGATATTACCAAAGCAGTTTCACCCGTTCTGCTTAAAAGCGAAAAAGCAGAGATAATTTATGTGAGTTTTTCAAATTCGGAATTTGAACTTGGCGGCAGCAGCCTGTCGCAGGTACTGAATCAACCCGGAGAAATTGCCCCTAATGTTCCTGATCCTGCATATTTTAAAAAGGCATTTAATGCTATTCAGGAATTGATAGAGAAAAATATGGTGTTGGCCGGGCACGATATTTCAGCAGGTGGACTAATTACTACCTTGATTGAAATGAATTTTGCGAATAAAACCGGGGGTCTCAAAGTGAACTTTGATAAACTTGAAAATACAGATATTGTTAAATTACTTTTTAGCGAAAACCCGGGAATTTTAATCCAAACAAATATTGCTGATAATGTATCAGGTAAGCTCAATTCTTTAGGGATTAATGCTGAAGTTATCGGGAAATATAGTGCTGAAAGAAAACTTACAATTGAACACCGTGGGCAATTATTTGATTTTGATATTGATTCCTTAAGGGATGTTTGGTATAAAACTTCTTATCTTTTCGAGATAAATCAAAATAAAATATCGCTGGCATTGGCGAGATATAAAAACTACAAAACCCAAGCTTTAAAATTCAACTTCCCTGAAAATTTCACAGGCAAATACTCTCAATTTGGAATAGACCCCAATCGCAGAACATCAACCGGGATCAGGGCTGCAATAATTCGCGAAAAAGGTGTTAATGGCGACCGCGAAATGGCATGGAGCATGCACCTCGCGGGTTTCGATGTAAAGGATGTTCATATAACGGATTTGATCGCAGGCAGGGAAAATCTTGAAGATATCAATTTCATCGTTTTTGTTGGAGGATTTTCAAACAGCGATGTTCTGGGATCGGGCAAAGGTTGGGCAGGAGCATTTCTATACAACGACAAAGCCAAAAAAGTACTTGATAATTTTTACGCACGAGAAAATACCCTGAGCCTTGGAATTTGCAACGGGTGCCAGGTAATGACTGAATTGGGGTTGATTTACCCCGAACATAATAGACACCCGAAAATGCTGCATAACGATTCGGGCAAATTTGAATCCGCATTCCTTAATGTGGAAATTGAAAAAAATAATTCGGTAATGCTAAAAACATTGGCCGGATCGCGAATGGGAATTTGGGTAGCACATGGCGAAGGAAAATTCGATTTTCCGTATAATGAATCCGAGTATTTAATCCCTGTGAAATACTCCCATGAAGAATATCCGGGTAACCCAAATGGCTCTCCTTATCGGGCAGCAGGAATTGTATCAACAGATGGACGCCACCTGGCCATGATGCCCCATCTTGAAAGAGCAGTTTATCCATGGCAATGGGCACATTATCCCGGCGATCGTAATAAGGATGAGATTACACCGTGGCTGGAGGCCTTTGTGAATGCACGTAAATGGATTAAACTAAATAATCTTTTTCATTCTCTTACCAGTCCCTAATTGACTAATTGGGGTCTACTGAAAAACTCCTAATCTACTGGTGTATTAAAAGTTAACGATATGGTTTTGTGTTTTTCAACAAGCCCTAATTGGAGACCTCTTTTATAATCAACGAGGATTTTAAACTTCTGAAAAGGGTTGTCCGGTTATTCCGGGTAGCCTTTTTTTTGTTTTTCACCGAAAAAAAATCATTATGAATTCCCCCAATCCCTTTATATTCTTGACTTTCAATCTTCAGATGTCATTATTTTCGCCGTTTACATTTTGTAACCCCGGACAAAAAAAATGATCATGGTCTTATTGTTGATATTTATTAATAAATTTTAAATACCAACAAAAAATTCCATTTCATAATTTGGAATGAGTAAAAATAAGCTGATTATATATTTATATTTCAAATATTTAATAATTGCTAATTAACATTAGTTAACTAATCTAAAAACATCGGCTTTTTCTTTCCCCGATAAACTTTAATTTAGCAAAGTAAAACATTTAATAAAAATTAACATCTCAAGGGGGGGATTTAATTTTTAAGCCAGTTAAACGCCAGTTTTAGTAAAAATTACAGACGAATGGGGATTCATCTGCAACAATAAAAGAAAAATTAATAAAAGGGGAAAAAACATGAACTATTATTACTTATGTAATTGGAAGGGCTATTTAGTCGCAGCCCTATTATTTATCGGACAAAATTTAGGTGCTGAAATAATTTCAGAGCAAAACACAACTTATTCCACAAATGGGTCTCAAGGGATTTCAACGAAATTCATAACTCAGGATAAGTTGATTTATGATACACTTTTAAATAGAGATGGTGGTAAAATAGCCTACGCGTTGCCTCCGGGATGGGATGCACCGGTGAATACCGGAAATGGCGCCGGCGTAATAATTGCACTTGAAGCTGACCCAAAAATCAATGACATTTCTATTGACCTTGGCGATGCTATTGGTGCATTTTTTATTAATGATGATGGAGAAATGCAATGTGCAGGGGTAACACATTGGCCCGACACCAATGGAATTGTTATGACTGTTTTTGGAGATAACTATGCCACACCGGAAAAAGATGGCTTTTCATACGGAGAATATATAAACTATAAAATATTTTCATGGGAATACTTTGCTGAATTTGATGTTGACGCAATAGTATTGGATCCTGACTTTAATCTTAATAATGTTTGGATCAAAATGAACATTCTAAGATTACTGGACATGACTTGCTATGAGGATCTTTGGATAAAAGCAGTAGCTGATAAGGACTCATTATGCAACGAAGCCCTGGTTTCGTTTGATATAGAGATCATTGAAGGAATCGGTAACATCACCTATAGTTGGGCTTCGATACCTCCGGGTTTTTCATCAACATTGCCAAACCCGGTATTTAACGTGAGCGAAGCCACACTTTTTTCGGTTGAGGCCAATGACGGAATCAATCAGTTTACAGCAATGAAAGAAATATATGTTTCTAATGATCCGGTAGTATTTGCCGGTGATGATATTGCTACCTGTGGAGTTGAATTGATAACGCTCTCGGGTACGGCTAATTTTGTCTCCTCCTATTACTGGACATCTTCAGGAGATGGAACGTTTTCCAATCCCACATCATTAATTACAGATTACTATTTTGGATATGATGATTTTCAAAGCAATACAATACTATTCAACTTAATTGGCCTACCTGTTGCTCCATGTCAAATTCAGGGCTCTGACGAGATGGTAGTTGAGATATACCCTACACCTTACATCATTTTACCCGAAAGTTTCAGCACTTGCAAAAACCAACCTGTCCTATTGGTTGCTGAAGGGGGTAACTTGTCTGAGGTTTTATGGGAAACTGAGGGAAACGGAACATTTAGCGATCCAACATTATTAACAACTACCTATCAACACGGCTCTTACGGAAGTTCACATAATAGCGTTACACTTACCCTGACAGGCCATGGTATTGACCCTTGCAACTTTACCGTTATAGAGCAAACCGAACTCTACATAAACAAAAATGCATTTTGTTTTTCCGGTTCGGATGCAACAATTTGTGGTATTGGACCATTTTTAACCTGTGGTGGAGCAGCTTATGCCGATAGTATCTGGTGGACAACAGATGGTGACGGGACTTTTGAGGATAATACCTTACTTAAATCACTATACTATCCAGGCACTGGAGATATAAGCAATGAATCCGTTGACTTGACAATTCATGTAACTTCAGCACCCCCGTGTACAGCCGCCCCTTACTCAGAAATGACCTTGAGCATATACGATGGCCCGACAGTTTATGCCGGACCAGATATAGGTGCTTGTGGTAATCCTATTATTCAGCTTAATGCAACTGCCGACATGTTTTCATCAGTGGAATGGAGCACTTCAGGTAGCGGTACTTTTGAAGATAGCGGTGAGCTATCAACCATATATACAGCCAGCGAACAAGATTTAAGCAACGGGACTGTTGAATTGACCATCCAGGCTTTTGCCCTGCCTCCCTGCACAGAAAGTTCTTATGACATACTTACTGTCAATTTTGAAGGCGGCGCAACAGCATCAGCCGGACCTGATATGGCGGTTTGCTATAATGAAAGTGCCAATATTCAAGGCTGGGCGATAAATTATCAAAGTTTACTCTGGACAACATCAGGCGATGGAGATTTTAGTGATCCAAACAGCCCGGTTACAATTTATACACCCGGATCGGAAGATATTATGAATGGTGAAGTAAGTCTTACAATTAATCCTGAAGGCATACCACCATGCACAAGTGGCATGAGTGATGTAATGTCCCTTTCAATAATTCCATCTGCAACTCTTTCTGTTACAAATACCGAGATAGAAATCTGTGAAAATGACAAAGCATACTTGTACGCAACTGCAACAAACTTTAGCAATATTACCTGGACAAGCTCCGGCAATGGGGAATTTGATGACATACATTCACTTTCACCGGTATATATTCCCGGCCTGCAGGATATTCAAGCCGGAATTGCTACATTGGAAATTTCAATATCTTCAATACAACCTTGCACGGATTTGCTTAATGTGGAGGTTGAATTGAGTATTTATAAGAACACCGTTGCATCTGCAGGAAATAATGGCTCTGTTTGTGAAGGAGGTGAATTTACCGTTAATGGTACAATTCTTTATGGTGATGAAAGCGAATGGATGACAGCAGGAGATGGTTATTTCGAAAATCCTTTTGCCACTGAAACAGTATATCACCCCGGTAATTATGATTTGCAACAAGCAAATGTTACACTTACATTTCATGCCTTCCCTGTGTTACCATGCGAAGTTTCCGATCAGGATGAATTAATCCTTTATATCATTGCAAACCCAACCTGCAATGCAGGTAACGATAAAACTATATGCGAAGGCAACAACCTTGAGCTTTCAGGTAGTGCAAGTGTTTACCAAAGTGTTTATTGGGAAAGTACCGGAGATGGTTCATTTTCGGATATAAATGACCTAAATGCAAGTTATTACCCCGGGCAATCAGATATAGGAGGTGTGCCGGTAACGCTCACCTTAACTAGTACAGCCCAAAGTCCCTGTTCTATCCCGGCACAGGATAATCTGGATCTTACAATAGAATCTTTAGCAACAGTAAATGCAGGAGCAGATATTACAATTTGCGCAACTGATTTTGTTGACTTATCAGGGATGGCTCAAAACTATCAAACCGTTTTATGGAATAGCAATGGTGATGGAACATTTGAGAACCCATCCACACTAAATACTATATACCAACCCGGACCAAATGACATAATTAACAGAGATATTGAACTTTGTTTGACTGTAACCGGCAGTGCTTTTTGTGAAAGTGTTACCAGTTGTATGAATGTGTATATGGAATATGTTCCTGTTGTAAATGCCGGCAATGATGCCACCTCGCCAGTAAACACCCCATATTATACAGAAGAATCCGAAGCATATTATTACTCTTCTGTACTTTGGACTACGAGTGGAACCGGGACCTTTGGTAACCCGAACTTCATCAGTAACCATTATACACCAAGCCAATCAGATCTGGAAAACAGCCCGATAAATCTTACCTTAACTGCACAAGCTATTAACCCTTGCATGACTGCTGAATCTGATAGTTTTGTATTATCTGTAATTCAGGATTGTGTGGATGCTTATGCTTATGCCGGCATCGATGCGACCTTCTGTGTAAGTCAATATAATGTTTTGATTTTATCAGATGCGCATGCAGAAAATGCTGAAACTGTTCTTTGGTCAACAAATGGTGACGGGGTATTCACAAACAACACATTATTGCAACCCGTTTATATTGCCGGTGTGGGAGATAAGCAAAATGGCTCAGTTGAACTATGCCTTACAGCAAATGCTTATGGAACTTGTGAAAATGATGAAGATTGCTTGACTTTAATCCTGCAAGCACCACCAACTGCTAATGCAGGTAGCGACCAAAGTATATGTCAGGGAGATATGGTAAATCTTACAGGACTAGCCAACAATGCTGCAAATACAATTTGGACTTCAGAAGGTGATGGTTACTTTGAAAATTACCTAAGTCCGGAAACAAAATATATTCCCGGAATTAGTGATATACAAAACGGAGGTGTTGAGTTATGTCTTGAGGCCTTTGGAATTGGAGATTGTGGAAATGTTTCATCCTGTATTAATATTTTAATAAATAAACTCCCAAGTGTGGAAGCGGGAAATGATCAGACAATTTGCGAGGGGAATCCTGTTTTCTTATCAGCGGAAGCTGAAAATGCTTCTGCCATTTTATGGGAAAGTGATGGAGACGGGAGCTTCGATGATGAATTTTCATTATACGCTACTTATTTCCCTGGAGAAAACGATATTCAATCAGGAACGGTGGAACTTTGTATTCAGGCTGAGGGAAGCAATAATTGTGGAACTATGTCGGATTGTATGAATATTAGCATTTTTAATCCACCCCTTGTAAACGCCGGTGCTAACGAAACTATCTGTGAAGGAGAAAGTATTCAGCTATCAGCTTTTGCAGAAAATTACGATCAATTATTGTGGGAAGCGTCAGGAGATGGTACTTTCAACACCACCACCACATTAACACCAATATATTTCCCCGGGAACGGGGATACAGAAATTGGGAGTGTTGAAATCTGCCTGACAGCTTCAGGATTGGCCGGATGCGAATCTGTTACTTCCTGCATGGCGTTGGATATTTTCAGAATCCCGGTTGTTGAAGCAGGAAATAATATTACTGTGTGTGAAAACCAGGTTGTTGTTCTTAATGGCATTTCATCTTTCACTACCTCCGTTACGTGGAGCACATCAGGAGATGGTACTTTTGATAACCCGGATATATTGAATGCAGAATATACCCCGGGATCTGAGGATAATTCTTTCGGGAACATCCAACTTTGCCTCAGTGGAGTTGGTTTAGGAAATTGCCAGGCCACATCAGATTGCTTGTTAATTTCTATTGTCCCAAACCCAACGGCCATCGCGGGTAGTGATATAACAATCTGCGGGGGCGACATTGTTTACCTAAACGGATATGCTACAAACAACACAAGTTCTTTATGGCAATCAAGCGGAACGGGTACCTTTGGAAATCCCGAGCACCTTCAAACTACTTATATCCCGTGCGCACAGGCTATAATCGATGGGTATGTTCAGCTTTGTTTATCTGCTTTTGGTAACGAAGGTTGTACAACAGATGAAAGCTGTCTTAATGTTACAATACAAAAGTTACCTTATGTTTTTATAGGCAATGATATAACCGTTTGTTCTAATTCAACAATCCAATTAAATGCGGAAGTTGATTTTATTGATGGATTACAGTGGTCAACCAATGGAAGCGGTACCTTTTCAAATCCTGATAATATTAGCACAACTTATTTCCCAAGTACTCAGGATGTTCAGCAAGGGTTTGTTGAAGTTTGTATTGAAGTATTCGGAATAGGGGCTTGCGAAAATCAGCAAATATGTAAAGTTATTAATTTTGAAGATGCCCCCACAGCATACGCGGGAATCGATTTTACAATATGTGAAGGACAGCCAGCCTCACTCATGGGAATAGCTGAAAATTATAGCTCTATCCTGTGGATTAGCCAGGGTGACGGAACTTTTAATAATAGCGCTGTGGCGGATGCCAAATATTTCCCGGGCCCATCAGATATCGAAACAGGAGAAGTATCGATTTGTATGGAAGCTCTGAGTATTGCATTTTGTGATAATACTTCTGATTGCCTTATCCTGAAAATTCAGAAAACTCCTGAAGTTTATGCCGGAGAAAATTTAACATTTTATGCACCGCAGCCGGTTACAACAAATGATGCTTATGCATATAATTCTTCATCAGTTTATTGGGAAACATCAGGTTCAGGTACATTTGATACTAGCAACACAATAATTACAACCTACACACCAAGCATGGAAGATTATCAAAATCCGGCCATCATCACGCTAAGTATATTTGCTTTACCAGAATCGCCTTGTACGCTTACCAAAAACGATGATTTAGTTGTGGAATATTTCTTAGACTGTTTCAACGCAATTGCCAATGCCGGTGATGACGCAGCCGTTTGTGGTGGCTCTGATTACCAATTAAACGGTGAAGCTTCAGAATATAGCTCGGTGCTGTGGACTTCTGCAGGAACGGGTACTTTTGATAATGCTTATGCCCTGGATGCAATATACACACCAGGTGAAGAAGATATTACCAACGCACAGGTTGAACTTTGCCTTACTGCTTTTGCCAATGATGATTGTGAAGACGCTACCGATTGCATGACCCTTACTTTTGTGCAGCCTGTTATTGCATCGGCAGGAAGTAGCAATACGGTCTGGTATTATGAACCCTATACCTTTCCGGATGCTTTTGCCGAAAATGCATCGTTAATCCAATGGACAAATGTTGGGGGAATTGGTGACTTTATAAACGAAAACACAATTCACCCAACGTATTACCCATCCTCCTGGGATTTAACTTATGATATACAGTTTACCCTTCAGGCATATTCAAACTCACCATGTACAGTGGCCATTTACGATGTACTGGTGCTTACTTTTATCGAAGAATGCGCCAATGCTATTGTTGATGCCGGTGAGGATATTAATATATGCGAAGGCAATATTATAAGCGAAGTTTCGCTCGAAAATGCTTTTGCCTCTAATTTTAAATCATTGTTGTGGAGCACTTCCGGCGATGGCACATTTAACTTTAGCAATGCCCTCAACCCGGTTTATACCCTCGGCAGCAATGATGTAAGCAGTGGTAATGCAGAACTTTCGCTGTTTGCCGAAGGCTGGGGAGAATGTAGTAATGCAACAGATCAGTTGATTATCCAAACATCACCTGCTCCTGTTGCCAACGCAGGTATTGATATCACTGTTTGTGGTATTGCCGGCATTCCACTCTTTGGTTCTGCCTCAGAATACACCAGCCTGGAATGGACTACAAACGGTGATGGTGCCTTTATTGACGCATCGGGACTGAACCCCATTTACTACCCGGGCAATAATGACCTGGAAAATGGTGCTGTCGAACTCTGCCTCCTGGCCTCAGGTATTGGTAATTGCCCTCCGGTTTCCGATTGCATGAACCTTACCATTATTCCGCTTACCACAGTTAACCCCGGTAATGATGATGCAATTTGCGCGGGCGAATCTTATCAACTCAACGCTACCGCCTCTGATTATTCTGCCTTACTCTGGAGTACTAATGGTGACGGTACTTTTAACAGTAATCAAATCCTAAACCCGGTTTATACTCCGGGCAGTAATGATATAGAATCAGGTAGTGTAATATTAATACTTAACGCCTATGGCATGGGCGAATGTGGTGATATTTCAGGTACTTTGGTGCTTACCATTATTGACGAGCCCTTAGCTTTTGCCGGTGTGGATGCTACAATTAATCTGGGTGAAAATTACCAGTTGCAGGATGCTTCAGCCGAAAATGCATTTTCCCTGCTTTGGGAATCGTCAGGATTGGGAACTTTTCAGGATAATACCGAAATAAACACAACTTACTATCCTGCCGAAGATGATTATCCGGGAGTTACACTTACCCTAAGCGCTTTGCCCCTTGAGCCTTGCTCTGTTTCAAGTAGCGATGAAATAACCATCACTATTATTGAAATTTGTCAGGATGCTGTGGCCGATGCCGGCGAGGATATTTATTCGTGTAATCAGGATGAAATTCAATTATTCGGTTCTGCTCAAAATGAGTTTGGAGTGCTTTGGACAACTGATGGAGATGGTGTTTTTGATAATGCCAATGATCTTTTGACAAGCTATTATCCCGGCACTAACGACCTTCAATCAGGCATCGTGGAAATCCATCTTACTGCTTTTGCCGATGAGGATTGTAACGACAACACCGATGATATGATTATTACACTTTATGAACCTGCCAGTGCTGATGCCGGCGAAGATATAATTACCTGCGATTCCGAATCCGCTATACCTCTAAGTGGTTCTGCATTCAACTTTTCATCATTACAATGGACTACAAGCGGATCGGGAACTTTTATAGCTCCAAATTCCCTTTCTTCATACTATATTCTCAGCCCTCAGGATAAAGCTTTGGGTGAAATATATTTGATACTTACTGCCTCCAATGATGATTGTGGTCCGGTAAGCGACACCCTGAAAGTTACCATCAACAGTGCTCCGTATATTTTTGTTAACCCGGGAGCTACAATTTGTGGAAACGAACCGTTTGTTACCAACGGATATGCCACAAACTACACTACATTGTACTGGTCTTCCGGGGGAGATGGTACTTTTGATAATATGGCTCAAATAATTGCTACTTATTACCCAGGTTTGCAGGACATACAAAACGGTTCTGTCCAGCTCTGCCTTACTGCTGTGGCTTTTGATGGCTGTGATGATATTTCTGAATGCCTCACGCTTACCCTGAATCCTTCTGCTTTTGCAAATGCCGGTAATTATCAGCCGATTTGCGAAGATGACAGCCTGCAACTTTTGGGTCAGGCCGAAGATTTTGAAACCGTTCTTTGGGAAACTTTTGGCGATGGTACTTTCGAAAACCAAAATGAACTTAGTACAATCTATTTCCCGGGAATTGATGATATTGTAAATAACCAGTTCTCCCTCCAACTCACTGCTTATTCTTCTACAAGTTGTGGGGATGCTATAAGCCAAACAACAGTTGTAATTATCGACAACCCCGAGGCTAATGCAGGCCTCGACCAGGAAATATGTGAAACAAGTTTCGCTCAACTTAACGGTTTTGTGGAAAATACTAATGAGGTGCTTTGGGAAAGTGCCGGCGATGGAGATTTTGATGATAAAACTTCAGTTACAGCTAAATATTATCCGGGCGAAGCAGATATTGCTAATGGAAATGTGAGCCTTTGTCTTACAGCTTTTGCCGATGGCTCTTGCCAGGATGTGCAGGATTGCATGGTGGTGAATATAGAATATGCGCCTTCGGCAAATGCTGGTTTGGATGATGTAATTTGCGAAACTGATAGCTACCAGTTAAACGGTGCTGCCGAAAATTTTGCCTCTGTTAACTGGCAAACCAATGGTGATGGCACTTTTGATAATCCTGCCAGCCTTACTGCTGTTTATTATCCCGGTGTGGAAGATGCAATAAATGGTTTTGCCGAATTGGTATTTACAGCTTTCGCTGATGGGCTCTGCCAGGAAGCTATCGACAACATGATACTGTCGATTGAAAAATCTCCGGTGGTTGTCGCAGGGGATGATCTGGGGATTTGTGAAACCGCTTTCGCTCAACTTAACGGTTTTGTGGAAAATACTAATGAGGTGTATTGGGAAAGTGATGGTGATGGAGATTTTGATGATAAAACTTCAGTTACAGCTATATATTATCCGGGTGAAACAGATATTGCTAACGGTGTTGTTGAGTTGTGCCTGTTAGCAACAGGCCTCGGAAGTTGTAATTCTGCCAGTGATTGCCTTACATTATCCATACAGCAACAACCAGAAGTTATACTTCCTGAAAATTTCACTGTTTGTGAAGGTGAAAATATTGATATCGTTGCAGCAGCAGAGAATTATTCTTTATTATTATGGACATCTGATGGTGATGGAACTTTCGATTTCAACAATCAGTTAAATGTAATTTATTCGCCGGGTACAACTGATATTCAAAATGAATCTGTCAATCTTTGTCTTTCAGCATCAGGAATTTCAGGTTGTGAAGATGTGTTTTCATGCCTTACGGTTGGCATACAACAATTGCCAGAGGTAATAGCCGGTGAGAATCAAACAATTTGCGAAAATGACAATGTAGAATTGACCGCTGATGCAACTTCCTATGATGCGATAATCTGGTCAAGTACAGGAGATGGAACATTCAGTAGTCCTGAAACATTAATTGGAAATTACCAACCAGGACCATCAGATATTGAATCAGGATTTGTTGATCTTTGTATAACAGCTACTGGTATTAACGGCTGTACAAACCAGGAAGATTGCGTGGAAGTTACCATTATTACTACACCAACAGCAAATGCAGGCAACGACCAAACCATCTGCCAAAGCCAAACCATCCAACTATCCGGCAGTGTTTCCAATGCCACATCTCATCTGTGGGAAACAACAGGTGACGGAACCTTTGGGAATGCTTCAAACCTCAATACAAGCTATTATCCCGGCGATCAAGATAACTTGAATATGAATGTTGAACTTTGCCTTAATTCTTATGGGTCGAATTATTGCCAGTCAGGATATGATTGCATCAGCGTAGTATTTATGCCCGGAGCAACATCGTATGCCGGCGAAGATATTTCCATCTGCAAAGGAGAAAACGCATACCTTTCGGGCACGGTTACAGGCAATTCAGGCCTAATATGGACGACAAACGGAACCGGTAATTTTAACAACCCACAATTGCTCAATCCATTTTATATGCCCAGCACAGCTGATATTGAAAATGGATCTGTAACACTCTGTCTATATGCATTCAGCGTAAATGGATGCGGCACTATAAATGATTGTTTAACGCTTACTATCAATAAGGAACCAATCATTAATGCCGGCGAAGATATATCGGTGTGCGAAAATGAGTTTGCAACACTCAACGGTAGCGGAGAAAACTATATTAATATCTATTGGAATACCAACGGTGACGGAACCTTTGAAGATACACAAGACCCCGGAACTAATTACTACCCGGGATTGAACGACCTTGAAACAGGGCTGGTAAATCTTTGTTTGCTTGCAGATGGTTTATTCCCATGTAGTGGAAGTTCTGATTGCATTACACTTAATATTTACAAAAATCCTACAGTCTCCTTCGATGATTTGGAAATGTGTTTGGCTGAGAGTATTCCGGTTTCTGTAGATGCACAAAACTATCAATTGTCATCATGGCAAACCATGGGTGATGGTACTTTTGAAGATGCAGGCATGATAAATACAAATTATTATCCCGGTGAACAAGACATCGCAAACATGCAAGCCGAAATTTGCCTGACACTTACAGGTAATTCAGGATGCGGAGAAATAACCGAATGTATGGCCATCAATTTCACTGCCCTTCCTTATGCTTATGCAGGTAATAATGGCAGCGTTGCACTTGATACGGTTTTCGAATTGTCGGAGGCTATAGCAGAAAATTCCGATTCTATTTTCTGGACCTCAACAGGACTGGGTTATTTTGAGAATCCAAATTTACTCAATACCAACTATATTCCGAATAATCAGGATTTGAATCTGGACATCCAACTTATACTTCATGCTGTCGCTTATCAACCATGTCAGGATACTGCAAGCGATACGCTCTATCTTCATGTTTACACAAATAATTGTATTGATGTAGAGGTGTATGCCGGTGAAGATCAAACCTTATGTGAAAACGTATCCTTTACTCCTGTTGAAGCCACAGTATATTTTGCAACCGATTTGTTGTGGACAACAACTGGTGATGGCACATTTGATGATCCCACAGAATTGTACACTGTTTACACACCGGGCGAATCAGATATTGCAAGCGGTAATGTAATACTTAAAATTAATGGTTTTGGACAGGAATCGTGTAATGATGATTTGGATATGATGGAATTATCAATTCAGCATAATGTAATTGCTTCAGCCGGAAACGACAACACTATTCCTTATAGCCAAAGCTATACAATTACTGATTCTTATGCAGAATATGCTTCACTTGTTCAGTGGACGGTTACCGGGGGAACAGGTGAGTTGGAAAATGGAGATCAGATTCACCCTACATATTTCCCAACATTGATCGATACTTTGTTTACGGTTCAGTTAAACATGACTGCAATTTCCAATTCTCCATGTACAGTTGCGGTTACAGATGCCTTGATGCTCAATTTTACAGGATCGTGCAATAATGCTATTGCCGATGCAGGCGAAAATATCATCATCTGCGCCAACGATTCCATCATCCAGCTTCAGGGATATGCTGCTAATTTCTCGGGCTTATCCTGGACTACTGGTGGTGATGGTACATTTGACTTTGCAAACTCAGCATCACCAATATATACCTTAGGCCAGGGCGATAAAATATCAGGAGAGCTTATGCTATACTTTTATGCTGAATCATTCGGCAATTGTTCTCCTGCAATCGACAGTGTGATGGTTTCTCCATCGATTATGCCTCAAGTGGATGCCGGGCTCAATCAAACCATTTGTGAAGGAGAAGTTTTTACTACTGATCAGGCTACGGTTACTAATTTCAGTTCTGTAGAATGGAGTACTTCGGGAGATGGCACTTTTAGTGAGATAAGTAATATTGAGACGCAATACACCCCCGGGGTACAGGATTTTGCTGATGGAACGGTATTCTTAACCATTTCAGCGCTCTCGTTGCAGCCATGCCAGGTAACTGTATCGAAAACCCTCAAACTAACTATCGATAAATTGCCTGAGCTACAATTCGATGTTGAAGATTTTGAAGCAGAGATAGGACAAGATGCCCATTTAATTGTGCTTTCAAGATACGCTAAAAGTTACCAGTGGTATGGACCTGATGGCTTACTGGATGGAGAAACTTTACCCATACTCCTAATGTGGGAAGTTGATTTTGACGATGCCGGATATTACTACTGCGAGTTAACCAATGATTGCGGGATTTCTATTTCAAACCAAGCCAAAGTGAGCGTATATGAGCAACAACCCATATCGATTCCGGCAGGCTGGAGTGGCTTATCCTCCTACATCACCCCGGCCAATTCGTTAATGGTTGATGTTTTCAGCGATTATATGGACGACCTGGTAATGATAAAGAATTTCAGTGGTATTTACAATCCATCCATTGGCGTAAATACATTGGTAAACTGGAACAACATGGTAGGATATGAGGCAAATTTCGACCAGCCGGTTGAGTTTATAATGAAAGGAATGGTTAATGAAAGCCGAACCATTACAATAAACCAGGGGTGGAATATTATACCTGTCATCAGTAGTTGTCCGGTTAATATCGATCAGTTATTTGATGGCCATACTTCAAAAATTAATATTATTAAAGAAATTGCCGGTGTAGGGGTTTATTGGCCTGCTATCGGAATAAATACAATTGGCAATTTTATCCCGGGAAGATCATACTGCATGAGAGTCTCCGAAACTTTTGAGGTAACTTATGAGGCTTGTGGGTCAACAAAATCAGCTTACATCCCGGGCATTTCAAGGCCGGAAAATCATTCCAATTGGAACAACCTGCATTATTCACCATCAACACATACCATTGCCATCGATCAGCTCTTGCTGGATGAACTGCAAATTGGTGATATAATCGGTGCTTTTACAAGCAATGGACGGTGCGCCGGATATCTTGAAATAAATATAGATGATAATGTAATTGTGCTGTTTGGAGATGATCCTTTGACCGAAATTGCTGATGGTTTTGTGGAAAATGAACCCATTCATTTCAGAATTTACAATGCTGGGTTAGGCCGGGAAGTCGATTTCTATCCTGAATTTAGTAGCGACTATCCGCAAAATGATGGTGTATATGTAAATAATGGAATGTCTCGCCTGATCAAGGCATCAGTAAACGGGATTGGTAATGATGAATCGGTAGCTTCCATAATCAGCATCTTCCCCAACCCAACGTTTGGGAAAATAATGATAAGCGGGTTAAGCGATGGTAGTATTGTTGAAGTGTGGAACAGCGAAGGGCAAATGCTCAGGGAGGTAAATTGCAATTCATCAGTAGAGAAAAACCTGCTGGATGTTGATCTTTCAGATTGCAGCTCGGGTATGGTTTATGTCAGGATTTACAATCATAATCAAATGATAATAAAGAAAATTGTAATAAGATAACCCCCCCCCCTTTTTTCTTTTATTAGCCCGGGAAAATTCTTTTTCCGGGCTTTCTTTTTTTATTTGTGGTAGCCTTTTTTTCCATAAAAAAAGTAGTGAAACCTTTTATCAAAATAATTATTAAAACTCCTTTCATCAAAGCTAACCAGCCTTCTTTAATTTGTAAATTCTGATGCTTCCCTTCTCCAAAACCAACTTTTCAAGAAATGGCTGAATGGTGGGATTATTGTCAATTTTTCTTGAATCAGTGTATAAATACTGAGCGCCTTTCCGGATGTTGTTTGCAAGCTCAGTTGCTGAAAGATTGTCGTCTTGAAAGCCCCAACCTTTTTTATCAATGTAATAAAAGAAAATGTAATGGGATTTATCATTTCCGGCCACCACAAGCGCATCATTGGGCACGGCATCCTGAAGATCATTTTTATAAACAAGTAAATCTTTGTTAAATCCGGGTGATTCGGGGTTCCACCTAACCTCCATTCGCAGATAGCAGGCAAGAGGAAGAATGATGAGTAGTATCAAGGTTAAATACCTGAATAATGGTTTTTGTAATTGGAACGTGTTGGCTATGGGCAGTAGCGGCTTTTGGTCTGGGCATCTGTCCGAAGGACAGATGGTCTGATTAAAATCGTAACTGTCCATGAAACGGAGACCCTGCTATTGCCTATAGGTGTTGTTGGCAGCAGTTAAATTTTCAGTTATCACTCCGTTTATTGATTTAATATCTGGTGGAATTTTCCCATTGTCATTAATGATTACACTATATCCTTGCGAAATCAAATCGGTAATTACTTTTTTGTCAGGGATGTAAGGATATGCGGTCAAGTTTGTGTAAAACATTGCTTCAATTGGTTTGTCATAATTAAGCAACACTCCATTTGTAATTTGTCTGTCGTTAAGTTTTTTAAGGTCTGTCACCCATTGTGGATTTCTATCTGATTTTTCAAAAGGCTTTATTCTCTCTATTGAGTAACGAATTGGTAAAGCAATAAGCAGGATTAAAATCAAATTGAATAGCCACTTTAATTTGTGATTGTCCCTGTAAGCAGAAAGCATATACCAAAATTCTGCTGTCATCATAAACAATGCAGGACATGTAAATAAAATATACGCTTGCATTTTTGTTTTTGCGACTGAGAAAAAAAGAAGTGGAATCAAAAACCAAATTAAAATTGCTAATCGTTTTTTGTCTTTAAAGTTTTTAAATGTTTTCCACGAAAACCAAAACAACGGCAGATAAACAAGTTCTCCGTAGTTTATTCTGATTTTGTCTATAAAATAATAAAAAGGCCCCGTCCGCTCTTCAAGAACATCGGTGATGTGTTTTAAATTGAAACTTGCTTCCCAGTATGCTTCTGTCGGAAATGCTTTGAAAATATAAAGTTGCCAGGGAAGAAAAACTAAAACACAAGTCGCAAGTAAAATGAGAAAATGATAAAATATTTTTTTCGGTTTTAAGTTTCCGGAATGGGTGACTATTAACAACCAGATCGGAAGAACAATTAATGCAGGCAACCACTTTGATAAAATCGCAGCACCTATGCATACTCCTGCAAGAATGTTGTAAATAGTTTTCTGTTTCTGTGCGAAAATGATGCTGAAAAAAATTGCCACCTCAACAAAAAATAAAAAGAAGATATCAATGTGGTCGGTCGCAACTCTGCCGGCAGTCAATTCAATTATGAGTCCGTTGATGGAGTATAAAAATGCTGTCAGATAGCCAATCTTTTTGTTAAAGAAATATGAGGCAATATAAAAGGTCAGCCAAATTCCAATTGTTGTTAAGAGTATTGATGGAAGTCGTAAAGCAATTTCGTTGACACCAAACAGCCACATACTAAAAGCAATAGTCCAAAGTGGTAAGGGCTGTTTATGAACCCAAACATTATTTGCTGTCCAGTTCTTGTAGTCATAGGGAAGTATTGGATTGTCGTAAAGTGTTGGTGTTAGTGGATGCTGAATAAGATTTTTTGCAACAAGAGCATGATACCTTTCGTCCCAAGTGTGTAAGAAAAAGTCAGTTGAAGTGTAAATGCACAATATCAGCCCGCAAGCGAGTAAAAGCAGAACAGCAATTTTAAAGTTGTTCCGTATCTGATATTTCCAAGAGTAGTAGTAACCAATGGTGCAAATAGAAACGGTCAGTATACCAAAAAGTAGATTGTTCATTCAGTGTGAATTAATTGTTGCCAATAAATGATAAGCACCATAAGCCACCAACGAAAATAGCAATGGGTAGAAAAGGAAGAGATAATAATCATGAACCTTGTCAATGGCATTGATCTCGAAAAAGAAATATACCAGCACTAGCACACTCAGGCCTAAAGGCATCAGGAGACTGATCAAAACAATCGAAAGCAAAATAGTATTTCTAAAAAACTTGCTCATAGTTGGAACAATAAACCTGTATTTTTATTGAAGTGTGCTGAAAAAGTTCACAAATTAAAATAATTCCTCGATTCAACTATACATAAAAATAGCGTTTTTGTGATAAATCCTGAGGAGAAAAAAGCAATTTAAAATCCTTCCCCACCCAAATTGACCACAAAAACGCTGTTTTGCAAATAATTGTTGATCAATACTTTTATCGGATAATCACTTTGTGTGTTTCAGTAAACGACTCACCGGTAATCCGGAAAGTATAAATCCCTTTGGGTATTTCTCCGGTTTGAATTGAAGTATTGCCTTCAACAGGCATTTGCAAAACCAGTTGGCCATTCATGTTAAAAATATCGAGTTGTGCATTGTTCCCTTCCGGGATAAAAACATGAATCTGTTCTTTAGCAGGATTGGGATATACAAATGCCCGAATAGTATTTTCTGAGATCCCCGTATTGTCGAAAACCAAAGACTCAAATTTTGACAAACCTTCGTGAATATAATAGCCCTGGTTTGGCATGGATTGATCAAAACCGGCAATAAGTGAATATTCAAGGTTGGTGGATGAACGGTACAATTTAAAACTAAACATTTCATCGGCATTCATGCCATCGTGTTCAGTGGTGGTACTATCGTTGCCACAAGCAACCAGCGCCAGGTTGTCATCATAGTTTTCAATTTCAACATATCCTGCACAGCCACCCTCACCGGTAATAACTCCAATCTGATCACCAACTTCAAAAGTATTAAGCAAAGATGCCGGCAAAGAAATCACATGCGAATTTCCGGTTGGGGGAAGTAAATCCCAACCTTCGCGGGTGCTATTTACGGGTTTTTCAAGTGTAGCTCCGGCAAGCCCTTCAAACGAAATGGTGATGTCGTTGGCAACTTTTACCAAATAAGCTTTGGATGGTGATAAATTTTGAAGTGTGATAATCTCCTCGCCAGGCCAATATATTCCTACACCGGCAAGTTCTTTTACGATGATCAAATCATCCATTTGCCCTTCAAAAAGCTCAGCACAACTCACCACTTCCGACGACAAAACCGGCATCAGATTCCAGCCCGTGGCAAGCATCATCGTTTTTTCAGCTTCGGAATAGCCGGCAATCTGAAGGCTTGTATTATTTGATAGTTTGATTTTATAACCCGTGTGATTATCCCACATTCCGATGGTATTAACACCTTGTCCCGGCCACCAAACCTCGCTCATATTTTGTACAATTACAATATCATTTTCGATGGATGATAAAACATCTTCAATTTGCTCCGCCTCAGGAATGATATAGCTCGAAAGGCTTGTCCAGCCTTCGTTAAGCTGAATACTCTGCATCATCATCCCACCTTCGGCGTTGATTTGGAAATCGTCGATGTACATACCATCTTTGGTAACTGAATAGTCGCTGTAAAAATGGAAGCGAAGCAAAATGTATGGTTCGCCAAGATAAGCATTAAGCGAATATGTTTTTTCAAGCCAACTACTTTGTGTTCCGTTAAATTCTTCAAGCTCTGCCCAGGATGATCCATTGGTCGAAATTTCGAACCACATATAATCATATCCCGATTCCAAATCCCATTTTGTCCAAAACGAAACAGAGGCTTCTGTATATCCTTCAAGGCTGAAGGCACTCAATGAAGCATAAATCTCTTTTTGGTCTGTATAGTTCCCACTCGGACTTTCCGTAATTGAATGTGATGGTGAGTGGCTTGCCTGTGATGACAAACCCCAGGTATCTTCAAAATCCCAGTAAGGGGCGCCATTTTCAAAATCAAGAGAAAGTGGCAATCCCATGGGTGGCATGGGCGTGGCATAAACAACATTTGAAGGATCGGATTCTTCACCAGAGCTGGTATATATTGCGGTTACATAATATTCGTACATGGTACCGTTTTCAACATCTTCATCGAGGTAAGAATTTTCGAGCGGGCTGGCTATCAATTCCCCATCACGGTAAACATTGTAATTGTCGATGTCGAACATTTCGCCCCACTGCAGTTCCACTTCACCATCGCCGGGTATGGCAAACAGGTTTTGTGGCGGGGTAACACGATTGGCCATCGAAACGGCAGTAGCAAGAATGGCCTGGGTAAAAATGGCGGCCTGTGCTTCGTTGTTCAAACTTAGTCCAATGATGTCGTTTGATGTGTGGATATACGGACTGTAATCAGAGCCATCTTCAAAGGGGAAAATACCCATAAAACCAGCGTTATTGAAAGAGGTGTGGTCGCTGTCGCCGCCTACCAGAGTTCCGGGTTCTACGGGGAAGTCGGGCAGATAAGTAGCACAAACCTGTGTATAAAAGTCGCCCAATTCCGCAGCTGAGGTTGGGCGTATAAGATCGGTATGAATGTAGCTCCCATCTTCAAGGTATCCGGTCATATCCATGTTGAGGTATCCGTGGATGTTCATGCCCTGCTGGGCACGGCGGTCGGCATAAGCTTCGCTGCCATACAAACCATATTCTTCGCCCGAGAAAGTACAAAAAATAATAGTGCGGTCATATTCGTATTGGGTCATAATACGGGCAATTTCAAGTACACCGGCAACACCGGTAGCATTATTATCGGCACCCGGAGCCAGTCCCGAATAGCTGTACGAATCATAATGGCAACCCATCACGATGTACTCATCAGGATATTTTGTTCCTTCAAAAGTTGCAATCACATTATCGCTGGCTGGCCCGCTGGGCATATTAAAATCCTGCAATTCAACAGGTAGTCCCAAATTTTCAAACTGCTGCTTTATCCAGTTTTGGGCATCAATACTTGTAGGTGTGTAAGCATCGCGTGTGCCGTAATCCTGCAACTGCTGAACTGTGGCGACAATATTAGTGGCCGAAACTTCTTCGAGTAAATCCACAATAAACGGATCAGGATCGAGGCGGGTTATATTGTTGAGCAAGAGGGCTTGCGGCAAAAATGAAGGTTTATTCGAAATCTTAACTATTCCGTCATTTTTGGCAGGAGGCAACTGCCCGAAAATGCTTTCGTTTATGCGGATGATCAAGCTGTTACCATTATCATACAATACATCTGCATACCAATTTATTTTTTTTAAATAGGCTTCTTTGTCAACAGAAGCATCTACATAAACAAGATAATAACTCAAATTATCCTGCCAGGGATTTTCGTCCAGCAGCACATATTCATTTTTAAAATTCCCATCAAGGGTGGCAATTACAAATTCATCCTTATACAAATTCACGGTCAAGGCCGGATTTTTGAACAGGAATTTGGTTTCATCGAGATTTTTGGTTGGGATGAGGATTAAGTCGGCAGCAAATATCTGCAGCGAAAACAAGCTTAGGAGTAACAATAAGTAACTACGTTTCATAGATATTTAAATTTAAATTAGTAATGAAATCAAAACAATGTAAGTACAGAATAAAACAAATATGTACATATCTTAGTATGTTTAATGTTGGGATAGAGTAATTTAGAAAGGATAAAAATATAACTGAAGCGAAAGGTTGAACAAAAGGGTACTACTGCGAATTTAGTGGAAAGTAAAATATTAATGATTTCATAGTTGTTGGTGATAAAAATTTGTTAATAGATTCCGGCCTTGTCAGGCTTGCCGGCCAGGCAGGCTCGCCTCGCTGCGAAGCGGGTCTCAGTCCCCGAAAAAACGGGGCAGGCTACTGCACTCCTTACTAATGACAACTTTTTGTAAAATGTTGAGAAACTAACTATTAAACAGACCCCCGCCTTGCCGCTGGTGTATGCAATGGTGCAGGCGAGGTAGGTCTCAGTCGCAAGCTCCTTCGAGGTGACAACTTGGTTTGAGGAGGGTTGGGGAGGGGTCATTTCGAGAGTTCACCCAAAATTTTTGGGCATAATGAGGAGATGACATTGGGGAATAGATTTCTCCTGCCGCACGTGCGGCATTGAAATGACAAAGCGCGGGGATTTATTTGGGGTGGTTGAAAGTGGGCGCGAAGCGCCCACTTTCAACCACCCCCCTCCTCCCAAAGCCTTGTCACCTCGAAGGAGCCCCGATAGCTATCGGGGCGATTGAGAGGTCTCTATGGCAACCTGTACTCAAACTTCTTGCACAAACATGTCATTAGTACTAAAAAACGCAGCGATGTAGCCTGCCCTGACCCTTCGGGGAAGTTTTGAAAGGAGACCTGCCTCGCCGGCAAGGCTGGAATCTTTTTACAGTGATAACCATTATTTATATTCACAAAAATGGTAGTAGAACCAACTAAAGGGATATAGAGATTAAATCGAATCAAAAAGAATGAAGGAAACAAAGTAAGCAAAGCGGATGGACAACCTGCAATACAATGATGGGATTATTGGCCATACGAAACCCTAAAAAACCATTACCTCAACACAATCCTTCCCAACTTTTCGGAAATCAATTCTATTTTTTGTTGAACTTTTCTCTGTTTTACCAACAGTAAAAATTGGTCGTCAGGGCTCTTGTTTTCCATAGCTTTCAGGCCACGGTCATATTGTCGTTCAAGGTAACGCAATTTCATCGAAAGCAATGCCCCCAAAATGGCTGTCTCCAATTTTTGATCTTCGCCCTTCACATTAATTTTCACTTTTTCCCAGTTACTCAGCCCATGTTTTTCCGAAAGTAAAGTCACTGCAAGGTTTGCAATTTCCTTGTCAGGATGGCTGATATAGAACTTTTCGCCGGGCACCGATTCGTTAGCCAATTGATGGGCGGTAATATCAAGTACTTTTTGGTATAGCGGAATACTGCATTTAATCTCATCGCGGATAAGGTCGTCAACAATGTATTGTGCAACCGTAAATTCCCATTTTTCAACCTTATTGTCCGTTTCCACCAAAAACTCTAAAATATGTGAGGAGAATTTAAATAGCAGTCTAATCAGGTCTTTTTCCTGGTATTCGCTTGATAGAAAATCAACTTCTTTTTGAGGAGGTGTTGTAATCCCTGGCAGTGGCATCGGAATAGGTTCCTGTTGGGCTTCCTTTTCAACATCCTTTACTCTCTTATCGTACTTCTGTCGCCTGATCTTGTTCAGCTCGCTCATCAACATATCTTCATCGATTTTGAGCAGGGCAGCACATTCTTTTATGTAGTAAGCCTGTAATATTCGATCGGGGATGATGGAAATGGTGGTAACGATTTCGCGGGTGAGCGTTGACATTTTCATGGGATCGCCCTGCGATTCTTCAAGTAAAAGCCCGGTTTTGAAGAAGATGAAATTTTTGGAATTGTTTTTAAGAAAGTCCTCCACTTCACTCGAACGATACGACCTCGCGAAAGAATCAGGATCCTGGCCATCCGGGAAGAGGACAATTTTCACATCCATGCCTTCTTCCAAAATCATATCTATCCCCCGAAATGCTGCTTTAATGCCGGCAGCATCCCCATCGTACAAAATAGTTATGTTTTTGGTATAGCGCTTTATTAACCTGATTTGATCGGTGGTGAGCGCCGTTCCCGAAGATGCAACAACATTTTCGAACCCTGCCTGGAACATGGAGATCACATCGGTATAGCCTTCCACAAGAAAACAGGTATCCTTATTCTTTATGGAGTTTTTCGCCAAATGAATGCCGTAGAGTTCCTGGCTTTTATGATAAATGGGAGATTCAGGCGAATTGACGTATTTGGCTATTTTCTTATCTGAGGACAGTGTGCGTCCGCCAAATGCAATAACCCTTCCCAAATGATTATAAATAGGAAAGATCACCCTGCCCCTGTATCCATCGTAAAGGCCGCGTGCGCTTTCTTTGGTAAGCCCGGTTTGTTTAAGGAAATCCAGGTTGTAGCCCATGCGCAGGGCATGATCGGTAAGTGCAGTGGATTGATCCATGGCATAACCCAAACCGAACTTTTTAATAATGTCTTCCCTGAATCCTCTTTCTTTAAAATAGCTTAAACCAATAGCTTTGCCCTGTTCCGTGCTAAAGAGGTTGTGGCTAAAATACTTGGAGGCAAAATCTGTTACCACCAGCAGGCTCTCCTCCACTTTTTCCACCTCAACCTGTTCGGGAGTTTTTTCCTTTTCCTGAACTTCGATATTGTATTTTTTCGCTAAGTATTTCAGTGCTTCAGGATAGGAGAGTTTTTCGTGTTCCATCAGGAAATTTACCGAATCGCCGCCTTTGCTACAACCAAAACATTTGTAGATGCCCAGCCTGGGAGTTACGGTAAATGAAGGCGTTTTTTCGTTGTGGAAAGGGCACAGCCCAAGGTAACGGGCGCCACGTTTTTTGAGGGTAACAAAATCGCCCACCACCTCCTCAATGCGGGTAGCATCTAAAATTTCCTGTATGGTATTCTTTTCTATCAAAATTGATGTAGGTCTTTTGCAAAAATATTAAAATCATGGCAGGGAGATTTTGATTGTTGATTTTTTCCGGGTTTATTTGCTTGAAGGAAGTGACTTATGTGGTTCAATTATCCCGAGAGAATCAACAACAAAGCCAACAGGTTTTAACCAAAGAAGCTCACATGAGTTCACATAATGAAACCTTCAATGGGCTTATGTGATTTATGTGGTTCAAATTGCCCAAGCGTATCAACACAAAATAACCCGAATCTTAAAAAAACATAAAACAACAAAGAGAAGTTTATTACATTTGTGGCTCAATGTAAAAATTTAATTTAATCACAAAACAACTTTACAAAATGAGAAAACTCTATTTGACTATTTTACTCGCAATGTTTGCTTTTGCCAGCTTTGCACAACTTCCAGAAACCTATGACCTGCGCGATGTAAACGGCGTAAACTATGTAACTTCCGTTAAAAGTCAGCAAGGTGGAACCTGCTGGACACATGGTGCCTACGCTGCCATGGAGGGCAATATGCTCATGACCGGTGCATGGGCTGCCGCCGGCGAAACCGGCGAACCTGCCCTGGCCGAATACCACCTCGACTGGTGGAATGGCTTTAACCAACACAACAACGACGACATCGACCCACCCTCAGGCAGCGGCCTCGAAGTACATCAGGGTGGTGACTACCGTGTTACTTCTGCTTACCTTGCCCGTAACGAAGGTGCAGTAAGAGAAGAGGATGGGCAGTCATACAGCTCACCTCCTGAGCGCTGGCTCGAAAGCTATCATTACTATTATCCCCGCCACATCGAGTGGTACAGTATGGATGAAAACCTCAATGGTATCGACCTCATTAAAGAAAAAATAATGGAATATGGTGTGCTGGGTACCTGCATGTGTTACGATGGCGCATTTATTTCTAATTACATCCATTATCAACCACCCACAAATACTTTAGACCCCAATCATGCTGTGGCTATTATTGGCTGGGACGACAACAAAGATACACAGGCTCCACAACCCGGTGCATGGCTGGTGAAAAACTCATGGGGCGATGGCTGGGGCTATGGTGGCTATTTCTGGATTTCATATTATGATAAGCACTCATGCCGCAATCCTGAAATGGGAGCCATCTCATTCCAGGATGTTGAACCCTTGCAGTATCAGCATACTTATTATTACGATTATCATGGATGGCGCGATACCAAAACCGATCTTTCCGAAGCCTTCAATAGCTTTACAGCAAATGGAGCCGAAATGCTTAAGGCTGTCAGTTTTTTCACAGCTGTACACAATGTGGATTATACAATTAAAATATACAACGACTTTACAGGTGGCGAACTTCAAAACCTGTTGGGAACTCAAACCGGAACTATAGACTATTCAGGTTTTCACACTGTTGATCTCTCTTCATCGGTTAACCTGAGCGAAGGCGATGACTTTTACGTTTACCTCAGTTTATCTGATGGTGGCCATCCTTACGATCGCACTTCTGACGTTCCCGTTTTACTGGGAGGTGGTTCAAAAACCATTGTGGAATCTGCAGCAAATGCTGGCGAAAGCTATTACATGGAAAGCGGCAATTGGCTCGATTTTTATAATTATGTCGATCCTTCAGGATTTCAAAATACAGGAAATTTTTGTATTAAAGTTTTGACTGATGATGGCCAGGTTTCAGTTCCTTCATCTTACGACCTGCGCGATGTGAATGGTGTAAACTATGTTACCTCTGTTAAAAGCCAACAGGGTGGCACCTGCTGGACACATGGTTCACTGGCCTCGATGGAAGGCAATATGATGATGACCGGAAATTGGGACGCTGCCGGCGAAACCGGTGAACCGGCACTTGCTGAGTATCATTTAGATTGGTGGAATGGTTTCAACGATCATAATAATGATGATATGGATCCTCCCTCGGGAAGCGGACTCGAAGTTCACCAGGGTGGCGACTATCGCGTAACCACGGCTTACCTGTCGCGTGGAGAAGGCTCAACCCGCGAAGTAGATGGAAATAGCTATGCCTCAGCTCCTGACAGATTCCAGGATTCTTATCACAAATATTATCCGCACGATGTGGAATGGTACACCGTTGGTGAAGGCCTCGAAAATATTGATGAGGTGAAAATGAAGATTATGGAATACGGTGTAATGGCTACATGTATGTGCTACAGCAGTTCGTATATCCAGGGAACTATCCATTACCAGCCACCCACAAGCAGTGAATTGCCCAACCACTCCATTGCCATTGTTGGCTGGGATGATGATAAAAATACCCAGGCTCCCGAGAATGGTGCATGGCTTTGCAAGAACAGTTGGGGCGCAAGTTGGGGCGAAAGCGGTTACTTCTGGATTTCGTATTACGACAAATGGGCAGGGCAGGAACCACAAATGGGAGCCATCTCATTTATCGATGTTGACCTGATGGAATACACCAAAATTTATTACCATGATTACCATGGCTGGAGAGATGAGGTGGATGCTACCGAAGCTTTTAATGCTTTTACCGCCGAATCAAACGATGTGATCTCAGCCGTAAATTTCTTTGCTGCTGCCGATGATGTTACTTATAATGTTACCATTTATGACGACTTTGTGGATGGAGAATTGCAGAATGTTCTGGCCGAAGCTACAGGATTTTACGAGCATCAGGGATTACATACAGTAGATTTAACCACGCCCGTTGAACTGGAAACAGGGGATGATTTCTATATTTATCTTAGTCTTTCAGATGGCGGCCAGCCTTACGATCGCACCTCCGATGTTCCCGTACTTCTCGGTGGTGGAACAAAAACCATCGTGGAATCTGCTGCCAACGAAGGCGAAAGTTACTATAAAACCGCTGGAGACTGGGTTGATTTTTACAATTATGACGATCCTTCGGGATTCGACCATACTGGCAACTTCTGCATTAAAGCCCTGGCACAAACGGCTTATGCAATGAACATGGGCAACATCGAAATTCTTGATCCCTCAGGAAATAACAATGGAATGATAGATCCGGGTGAAACTGTGGATGTAATAGTGACCATCAAAAACTCGGGTTTATATGATATTACTGATGTGCTTGGAGAATACATTACCACCGATCCATATATCATCGTTAATTCAGCAGATCTTGATTTTGGTACCATTGTTCCGGGCGGCGAAGCTTCAGGAACTATTAATGTTACCGTTGATGCAGCAACTCCTGAAGGTTATTCTATTATGGGTTTGCTGGAAATAAACTGCAACTCCAATGGAAACGATTTCATCTATAACTTCGATCTGAACCTTTCGGTAGGGATTCAAGTTGAGGGTTTTGAAAGCGGCGATCTAAGTCAGTTCGATTGGGAAACCTCCGGAAATGCAAACTGGGCGGTTACCAACACCGAAGCTTATGAAGGAACATACTCGGTAAAATCGGGATCTATCGGAGACCAACAAGAAAGTAACCTGGAAATTACTGTGGATGTTACTGCTGATGGAGAAATTTCTTTCTACCGCAAGGTGTCTTCCGAAGCAACCTACGATTTCCTTGAATTTTATATCGATGGAACTTTAATGGAAGAATGGTCCGGTGAAGTGGCCTGGTCAGAAGTTTCCTATTCGGTGGATCAGGGATCACGAACCTTTACATGGTCTTATGTGAAAGATTATTCGGTTGGCAGTGGCGATGATTGCGGATGGATCGACTACATTACTTTCCCACCAATGGGAGGACAAATGCCGCCGCTTGTGCAGCAAAGCATTGTTCTGCCGGCAGGCTGGAGTGGAATTTCGAGTTACTTGTTACCCTCCGATGCCAGCTTATCGCATATTTTCGGAAGCCTCGAAAATGAACTTATCATTCTTCAGGATATGGAGGGCGCTTACTGGCCTGAAGCAGGAATGAATACAATTGGCCTTTGGAATGCCCATGATGGTTACAAAATCAAGCTTTCGGAAGAGGCATCCTTTAATTTTACAGGCTATGACATGGTAAGCCACAATTTGTCTTTGGATGCCGGCTGGAACCTGATTCCTGTGATTTGTAATGGCGATGTGGTTTGTACGGATTTGTTCGGACCACTTGGCAATGATCTGAAAGTTGTGAAAGAAGTTGCCGGAACTGAAATTTACTGGCCCGGCGAAAATGTAATGACACTCGATCATCTTACCTCCGGGAAATCGTACATGGTAAAAATGGATGCACCCGGAAGTATTACTTTCCCGGAAACGGGAACAAAAAGTAACACTCTCAAACTCAAATCCGGGAGCAGGGACTGCACAATGACAGGAAATTCACACATTATTTCCATACCTGCCGAAACCCTGGCTACCTGCAATCTTACCATTCAAAGTGGTGATATAATTAATGCATTGGATATTTATGGTAACTATTGTGGCAGCATCGAAATTACTGATCCCTTGATGGATTATGCACTGGTTGTTTTTGGGAACGACACCCTAACAACCCTAAAGGACGGGTTTGAGAATGGTGAAGATATAATTCTCGAACTGATGCCAGGTGGATATCCGATTTGGCCAGATTGGGATAATAATTTTCCGAACACTTGGAACTATGCTAACGAAGGCATTTCAAAACTTACCTACATGTTGGTATATACCGGTGTTGAAGAAAACTATGCCCAAAAAATTCAGGTTTCACCAAATCCGGCTACCGACAAAATCAGTATTTCCGGGATAAATAATTATCCTGTGAATGTTGAAATTCTGGATATCAAAGGCCAGGTAGTTTTAACTTTCGATAAATTATCATCGAATGAAATCAACTTGTCAGGGCTTACCCAGGGGCTGTATTTCATCCACATTCAAAGTGATGATGCTGATGTTACCAGGAAACTTGTAATTAAATAAATTGTAGAATAAATATTTTGAAAACCTCCGGGATTACTTTTATTCCGGAGGTTTTTTTATTAATTACTTGAGAATTTTTGCTGAGGTTTTCTGATGTATGGCAAACTATAATTGTAAATAATTGTTTAATTGTATTGGTTTTTCAGATTTGCAGTATTTTACACTTATCATTTGGTAAATGATCCTGAAATACAAAGTTTGTTGTAATTCTCCTCACCCCGGGGACAAAGCCATTTTTGAGCAATAACCATAAATATTGTCCGTCCATAAAGTCGGCCAATATCAATATGCTAAAAAAAATTTCCCGCAGATTTCGCTGATAGGCACAGAATAAATCTGCGCCTATCAGCGAAATCTGCGGGAAACATTAATAAAAGACTGGCTATAAATAATATTGTATCACTTAAAATTTTATCAAAATGAAAATTGTAAAAAGAGTATTAATTGGCCTGGCCATAGTAATTGCCATCCCATTGGTTGTAGCGCTTTTGGTTAAACAAAAATATGATGTTGAGCGGCAGATAACCATCGATAAACCTAACCAGGAAGTTTTTGACTACATCAAACATTTGAAAAACCAGGACTATTACAGCAAATGGGCAAACATGGATCCAAATATGAGAAAGATCTTTACTGGTGTGGATGCTACAGTAGGTTTTGTTTCGGCATGGGATAGCGATGATAAGGATGTTGGCAAAGGAGAACAGGAAATTCTCAAAATCACCGAAGGCGAAAGAGTTGATTTTGAACTCCGCTTCCTCGAACCCTTCGAATCAACCGAAAAGGCTTACATGACAACTGAAAGCGTTTCGGGCAATGAAACATTGGTAAAATGGGGCTTTAATGGTAAAATGAAATACCCCATGAATTTGATGTTTCTGTTCATGGATTTCGATAAAATGCTTGGCGATGATTTACAAACCGGGCTTGATAATTTGAAGGTTATCCTCGAAAAATCATAATGAAATAAATGTAGCATTATTTCAAGAGTTCACCCAAAATTTTTGGGTATAATGAGGTAATGTTGAGTGAAGCAAAATCCCGCCCTTGCGGGAACTTTATAAAATAGATTTCTCCCGGCAAAACTTGCTCCGCTGCGTTTTTTGGTCGAAATGACCCCGTCAACGGGTTGAGTTGGGAGGAGGGGAATCGGGCGCTTTGCGCCCAATTCCCCTCCTCCCACAACCATACCGGGAGCTTTGTCACCTCGAAAGAGCGAAGCAGCCTGCCCCGACCCTTCGGGGATTGAGAGGTCTGTTTAATAGTAAGTTTTTCAGCCCTTTACGCAAACATGTCATTGGTAGGATAAAAAACTAATTAGTTTCAAATATTTAATCGTAAAATTATGACAACAATAAACACGTATTTAACTTTCAATGGAAATTGCATGGAAGCCTTCGATTTTTATAAATCAGTTTTTGGAGGTGAGTTTTCATACATAAGCAAATTTAAAGACATGCCCGAAAATCCTGAATTTACATTGTCGGATAAGGATAAAGAAAAAATTATGCATGTTTCATTTCCAATAAGCAAAGAAACCATCCTTATGGGAAGCGATACCGGCGGGGAATGGGCTCCAAAATACTTACAGGGAAATAATTTTTCAATCTCGATAGCGGCATCTTCAAAAGAAGAAGCTGATAGACTATTTGACGGTCTTTCAAAAAACGGGAAGGTTACAATGCCCATGAGTTTTACATTTTGGAATTCGTATTTTGGCAGTTTTACTGACCAGTTCGGCATAAACTGGATGGTAAGTTTCGATGAGCCCAACCGGGAAAAATAAAGCCAGTAATTTGAGTCAGTCCATAAAGTCAGCCTTTTTAGAGGAGAGAAAAATATCCCGCAGATTTCGCTGATTGGCGCAGATTTATTCTGCGCCGATCAGCGAAATCTGCGGGAAACATTAATAAAAGACGGGCTCTGATTAGGGCTTTGTTGAATTTTACAGATGAATAGAAAAATTGAATTGCTCGCCCCGGGTGGAGATGTGGATTCTATAAAGGCTGCAATTTTGGCCGGGGCCGATGCCGTGTATTGTGGCCTCGATAGGTTTAATGCCCGCAACCGTGCGGCAAATATTACCTTCGAAAATTTGCAGGGCATACTTCGGCTTGCCCACAACAGCAATTGTGAAATTTTCCTCACACTGAATATCCTCATCATCGAAAGTGAAATCCCATCCCTTTTTGCTTTATTGAATAAGCTGGTGAACACAAGCATTGATGGTGTGATTGTTCAGGATTTGGCGATGTTTTACCTGCTCTCCAAATATTTTAAAACACTAAAAATTCATGTTTCAACGCAGGCCACCACGCACAATGCCGGGCAGATAAAATTTTTGGCTAAGCTCAATGCAAGCAGAGTTAATCTTTCACGGGAGCTGAGCCTTGATGAAATAAAACATTTATCTGAAGTTGCACACGAAAACAATGTGCTCACCGAAGTATTTATTCACGGCTCATATTGCATTTCCTTTTCAGGAATATGCTATATGAGTTCTGCACAAAGTGGGAAATCCGGAAATCGTGGCAGATGCAGTCAGCCCTGCCGCGACAGGTACAAAACTACTGCCGCCGGTTTAGATTATCCCCTTAACCTCAAAGACAATTCCGCATTTTTTGATTTAAAGGATTTGTACGATGCCGGGGTAGCTTCATTAAAAATTGAAGGCCGGATAAAAGAGTATGAATACGTTTATACCGTTGTAAAAACATACAAAAATCAGCTTCGGAGTTTGTTGGGTGAAAATAACCAAAACTCCGACAACAGCGACTTGTACAGGGTTTTTAACAGGGATTTTACAAACGGGTTTTTAAAAGGAAAAATAAACAGGGATATGTTTATCGATGATCCGATGAGCTATTCCACCAAGCGGCTTGCCGAAGTGAATGATTACTCCACCAAAGAAAAGTTACTGGATGGTCAAAAGGAATTGTACCAGGAAAAAGCTGACATCAGAGATTTGGTTAAAGGTGAGGTTGAAAAAATTGAGATTGCTAAAATCCCACTATCCATCACAGTAATAGGGAAATCAGGTTTCCCGATGGAAATATCCGTAAAAACACCCGACATAACTTATGTGATCCTGTCGGAAGAGAATCTTGTAAATGTTGGCACACAGGATTTAAACCGCAGGATGGTTGAAAAAAAACTGAAGGCTATCAACGAAACGGAGTATTATATTCAACAGCTCGACATGGACAGGCTTGAAGGTAATGTTTCCATTCCCTACCGGGAGTTAAATTCCATAAGAAAAGAAATACTCTTCCGCTTAAATAATTCCAAAGCACTCATTGAACCCCTTGATGTTCCCGTTTTAAAAAGGAGGAATTTTGTAAAAACCAAACCCTCATTGTCCGTTTTAATCTCATCGATAAACGATATATATCTCTGTGATGAAACAGACGCACAAATTTTCTTCCAGTTACCGGAGGGGATGAACCACGAATCTGCCCATCTGATCGAAACTTTTAAAACCCATACTCAACTGATCCCCTGGTTTCCTTCGGTGCTGATTGGTGAAGATTACTCGGCGGCAGTGCAGTTTCTCAAAAAGGTAAAACCCCAACTGATTGTTACCAACAATACCGGGATTGCCTGGGAAGCCTGGCAATATGATATTCCCTGGATTGCCGGTCCCTATCTGAATATCACCAA
The DNA here is from genome assembly GCA_964593705.1 of uncultured Lentimicrobiaceae bacterium. Taxonomy (GTDB): domain Bacteria; phylum Bacteroidota; class Bacteroidia; order Bacteroidales; family 4484-276; genus SABY01. Next base: position 145,356 of record CAZQIV010000001.1, read on the forward strand.
TTCTTTTAGCCTAAGGGCACTCAAGGAAAATTTCAAATGCTCCGGCGCATTCATTTCCAACGAATTGAATCTGGAGCAAATTAGGGGAATAAAATGTCCTGAGGATTTTGAATGCTACTTCAGTATTTTTCACCCATTAGTTTTAATGACCAGCAGGCAATGTTTATTTCAGCAAGTCACCGGATGCGAAAAGCATGTATTGGATCAAAGCTGCATTCAAAAATGTGAAAAGTCTTCGTCCATCACCAATTTAAAAAAGGACACTTTCCTTATCCAAAAATCAAAAGGAAACTATCATCGCGTATATGGCAGCAAGCATTACCTAAATACGGATATTGTGACTGACCTCCCGGATTTCTTTTCCGGGTTTATGATTGATCTTGCGGACGTGAAAACGGAGACTGAATTTGCAATGGATAAAATTCAGCTAATTCAGCATTTCAAAAATTTATTAGAGGTTAAAACCGATGCTGAAAAGGAATTGCATGATTTAATTCATCCCACCACCCACGCCCAGTACAAAAAGGGAATTTGAGTTTTGATTTACTTATTTGTTCCATTTTTATTTTTTAAATAATTTGAACACAGATAACCCCCGAAAAAACGGGGCAGGCGCGGATTCAACTGATTTTCACTGATCAGTGTAAATCTGTGCCATCTGTGTTATCTGTGTTCTATTGTAATTAAAGGCGTTTGATAAAATTCAATTGTCGCTTAAATAAATGGCAAGAAAGTTAACTACAGATAAATCTTGAAAATCATTTAGCATTGAATTTATTTACTGGTGAATAAATTTAGTGTTTAGTTATACACCTCAAAAAGATTATTTTTGGGCATTCAATTCAATATTAATTTTAAAATCCAAAAGGAGAAATACAGATGTCGGAAAGAATGATCAAGCAATTCATGGAGATGGTTCAGATTGATAGCGAATCAAGCAACGAAGCCAATTTCATCAACTACCTCGAAAAAGAATACCAAAAATTGGATGCCGAAACCCTGCAAGACAGCTACGGTAACCTGATTGCAAAATTACCCGCCAAAGGATGCGAGGGCAAAGAACCCATCTTGTTGTCGTGCCACGCCGATACCGTAAAACCCGGTGTTGGAATAAAGCCTGTGCTCGAAAACGGTGTTATCCGCTCGGGCGGAGATACTATTTTAGGGGCCGACGATAAAGCCGGCATTGCCGAAATGCTGGAAGCTTTGCGTATTGCGGAGGTTCGCCCACCCATCGAGGTAGCCATTTCGCGCGAAGAAGAAATCGGGCTGTTTGGCGTTAAGAACCTTGATTATTCAAAGCTTACCGCTAAAAGAGGTTTCTTGTTGGACAACGATACTTTGGATACCATCATCATTGGTGGGCCATCCTATTTTACTTTTGATGTAACCGTAAAAGGGAAATCGGCACATGCCGGCATGGAACCCGAAAAAGGCATTAACGCTATTGTGGCAGCTTCCAAAGCCATTACAGCTTTAAAACTCGGAAGGCTGGATCACGAAACCACGGCCAATGTTGGGATTATCGAAGGTGGAATTGTGCGCAACGGCGTTCCCGACAAGGTTGTTTTTAAAGCCGAATGCCGCAGTCTTACCCACGAAAAAGCCGAAAAGCTGGCCAACGAAATGAAAGCCATCATGACCCGTGAAGTGGAAGCCGCCGGTGCTAAAATAGAAATCGACGAAAATAATTTATGCAAAGCAGTTGATATCCCCGAAAGTTCCTTCACGGTGGACTTATCTAAAAAGGCATTAAAAACTGTGGGCATTGATGCCAAGGCAACTTTCATGACCGGCTTTACCGATGCTTCCATCTACAATAATATGGGTATCGAAATGGCCGTGGTGGGCATTGGTGCCCGAAACGAACACGCCCTCGACGAGCACATTTATGTGGAAGATATGGAGAAAGCTTTGAAGATGATTGTTGAGTTGCTGCGGCTTTCTGCGGAGTAGGTGAGTAATTTTTAATCTTGGGGTAGTCAGGGCTTGACTTTAAGTCAAACCCTGACTTTATAGTCCTTCCATTTTAAGCAGCTTATCCAGTTCCTTGTCAAAAAAATCGGTGGTATAAACATTAAAGCTCATCGAGAAGTTGATCAGCAGTTTTTAACTTGATTTCCCCACTCAGGTGCTTTTCATCCTGCTCCAAAGATTTTTTAGTTCCCTCAACAAAATCCTTTTGCTCTTGGGTAAGCTTAACTTCGTCAGGCAATTTTACAAATCTCAGGCTATTAATCAGCTCCATAAAAAATGGGTATTTATTGTCCGGGATATTTAAAACCACTTGTTTCATAATCATGGTATTTAGAGGCTTATGCCTGTTCAAATTCTGATATTTAACATATTACTTTTCAAAAAAGTTTTTACAAAAATACAAGAAATTATTTGCAGTTCGCCCCATTTTTATCCATCTGGTACGGATTGATTATCATGTTCACAAGCACCAGAAATGGCCGTTGTAGGTATTGGTGCCCGCAATGAACATGCCCTCGACGAGCACATTTATATGGAAGACATGGAGAAAGCTTTGAAGATGCTTGTGGGGGCTTTCGGCGGAGTAATTTTTAATCTTGGGATAGTCAGGGCTTGACTTTAAGTCAAACCCTGACTTTATAGTCCTGCCATTTTAAACAGCTTATCCAAATCTTCATCCGAAAGAGATGCTTTGATTTTATATGTATAGTTTTGCGAAATGACAGCTAGAAACAAAGATCAGCAATCCATATTGGATAAATTGGGCATCCAACAACTCAATCAGATGCAGCAGGATGCGCACAATGCCATCCGAACGCATTCCGAAATAGTGCTTTTATCACCCACGGGTACAGGAAAAACGCTGGGTTTCCTTTTGCCCATTATTGCTGATCTTGATCCTGACTGTAAGGAAGTCCAGGTTTTGATTTTGGTGCCTTCACGCGAATTAGCCATCCAGATAGAACAAGTAACCCGTGAAATGGGCAGTGGGTTTAAAACCAATGCTGTGTATGGCGGAAGGGTTGGGTCGAAAGATAAAATTGAACTGGCGCACCCTCCGGCTATTTTAATTGGGACACCGGGCAGAATTGCCGATCATTTACGGCGACAAACCGTTTCGACGAAAAGTATAAAAACTTTGGTGTTGGACGAGTTTGATAAATCCCTGGAAGTTGGCTTTGAAAAAGAAATGATGGAAATCGTTGCAGCCTTGCCCTCTATCGAAAAAAAGATTCTCACCTCTGCTACGCAAAACATTGAAATTCCTGAATTTGTTGGAATCCAAAATGCCGAAAGACTGGATTACCTGCATGAAGCACCAAAACTGCTCAAACTTAAAACCATTGTTTCTCCATCAAAAGATAAGCTGGATACCCTGGTGAAATTGTTGGCGTATATTGGAGATGCAAGCGGAATCGTTTTTTGTAATTTCAAAGATACCATTCAATATGTAAGCGACTTTCTCAGCGAAAACCACATCAGCCATGCTTGTTTTTATGGTGGGCTCGAGCAAATTGACCGCGAACGTGCATTGATAAAATTCAGAAACGGCACCCATCGTTTATTGGTCGCCACCGATTTAGCTGCCCGGGGCATCGATGTTCCCAAAATGGATTTCATCATCCATTATCAGCTTCCACTAAAGGAGCATGAATTTATTCACCGCAATGGACGAACTGCACGGATGCACAGCAATGGCACAGCCTACGTTTTGAAATGGGAAAATGAGGATCTCCCCGATTTCATCAAAGGATCGGAGGAGCAAGAAATTGAAGCCAGCCATGCGCCAGGCAAAAGTAAATGGGCAACGCTTTTCGTTTCGGGTGGCAAGAAGGACAAGATTTCTAAAGGCGACATTGCCGGATTATTTTTCAAGCAGGGAAATCTTGACAAGGATGAACTGGGAACCATCGAATTAAAACAGGATTGTGCTTTCGTGGCAGTGCCTGCCATAAAATCGGTTGAATTGATTGGGCAGTTAAACAACAGCAGATTGAAAAAGAAAAAGGTGAGGGTGAGTTTGTTGGATTAAGCCAGCGAAATTTGCGGGAGGTTTTTCGTGCTCTATTAGAAATCGTCAAGTCTATGGATGAACTCCAATTAGTCAGGGCTTGACTTGAAGTCAAGCCCTGACTGTAAACATCATGTTAAGCCCCGATTATAAACATGAAAGCAAGGTTAATTCTACGTTAAAATGCAAGAGATTAAAGATGACTTTTTATTGCCATTGATTTTTCATATACTTTTGCAAGTGATTTAATTTTAATGATTTGAAAATTATGAAGAGTACTTATTTCGTTTTATTTTTCGTGCTGATTATGGCAATGATTTCATGCAAGCAACAACCGGCTTTTGATCACAGCGACTACGACAAATTTCCTGTTTACGATGGCAAGGACCTGGAAGTAAAATGGACTCCTGAAAAAACAAATTTTAGGATTTATGCCCCGACGGCTGAGGCTGCCAAGGTGAAAATTTATAACGAAGGCCTTGATGGCGAATCCATCAAGGAAAAGGATATGAAGAAAGATGTGGAAGGAATCTGGATAGCCGAATTCAAGGAAAACCTTTCGGGTAAATTCTATACTTTCCAAATTAAATTTAAGGATGAATGGCTGCAGGAAACTCCCGGAATATACGCTACAGCCCTTGGTGTAAATGGAATACGTGGAGCCATAGTGGATATGAAAACTACCAACCCTGCCGGTTGGGAAAATGACCAAAAACCTCCTTTGCAAAATTACAACGACATCATCATTTACGAAATCCATGTGCGTGATATGTCGATGCATCCCGGATCGGGGATCAAAAATAAGGGCAAATTTCTTGGCCTTACCGAAACAGGAACTGTAAGTCCGCAAGGCGAAAAGACCGGGATTGACCATATTGAAGAACTTGGGGTAACGCATGTGCATATTTTGCCGGCCTTCGATTTTAGGTCGATGGACGAAACCCGCCTCGAAGACAATGTTTATAACTGGGGCTACGATCCTGAAAATTATAACGTTCCCGAAGGTTCTTATTCCACTAATCCTTATAATCCCGAATCCCGCATCAGGGAATTTAAGGCCATGGTGAAAGCTTTTCACGATAAGGGTATCCGTGTAATTATGGATGTGGTTTACAATCATACCGGCAAAGGTGATGATTCAAACTTTAGCCTTTTAGTACCTGGATATTATTACCGCCACAACGAAGACGGTTCTTACTCCAATGCTTCGGGCTGTGGCAACGAAACAGCTTCGGAAAGACCCATGATGCGCAAATATATTATCGAATCGCTGAAGCATTGGGCCAATGAATACCACATTGATGGATTTCGTTTTGATTTGATGGGCATCCACGACATCGAAACCATGAACATGCTCAGCGAAGAGATGCACAAAATCGATCCTACTATTTTTATTTATGGCGAAGGATGGACTGCAGGCGGTAGTCCGCTCCCCGAAGATCAGCAAGCGCTAAAGCGTTTTACTTACCGACTTGACAGCGTGGCTGCTTTCAGCGATGACATCCGCGATGCCATTAAAGGATCGTGGAGCGATCACGAAAGTAAGGGCTTTGTGAGTGGTGCTCCTGACCTGGAGGAGTCCATTAAATTTGGCATTGTGGCTTCAACGCAGCACCCGCAGGTGGATTATACAAAGGTGAACTACTCGGCCAAACCGTGGGCTGCTGAACCCTTTCAAACAATGACATACGTTTCATGCCACGACAATCACACTTTATTCGACAAATTAAAAATTTCGAATCCGAATGATTCGGAGGCTGAGTTGATTAAAAAACACAAACTGGCTAATACTATCGTAATGACTTCACAGGGAATTCCTTTCCTTTATGCAGGTGTTGATTTTCTACGCACAAAGCAGGGCGTGGAAAATTCGTACAACTGGCCCGACAGCATCAACCAGCTCGACTGGCCACGAAAAGCGAAGTACAGGAAAATATTTGATTACTATCGTGATTTGATAACACTCCGCAAGAATCACCCTGCATTCCGCATGAGCAGTACAAAAGATATTCAGGAAAATCTTGAATTTCTAAAAGTGGACACCCCGAATGTTGTGGCTTACGAATTGAAAAATTTTGCCAATGGTGATGTATGGAAAAACATCATCATTGTATTTAATGCCAGCGATAAAAAGCAAATGGTGAATATCCCTTTCGGGAAATGGACGGAAGTATTCAACGAAAACGGTTTGAACCGAAATGGCTATCGCACATTTAAACACGACAAAATAGCTGTCCCTCCTACCTCAGCCCTCATTCTCGCTGAGCAAGTGCCGGAGCAGTATTAGAAATTAGAGGATAGATGATAGATGATAGAGGATAGAAGGGAGAGTTGAGAAATGAGAGTCCCGAAAAATAGAAAATTTTCTCCAAAGGAGTCCTTCGGACAATTTTCGTAATTTTTCGAGGATGCACGGGCAAAGCACGGCAGTGAGAAGTGAGAGGGAAGAGATTAGAGATTGGAGATTGGAGATTAGAAATTAGAAATTAGAGGATAGAGATTAGAAGATAGAAATTAGAGGGAAGAGATTAGAAGATAGAAATTAGAGGGAAGAGATTAGAGATTGAAGATTAGCGATTGAAGATTTTAGATATAAAGAGGGAGAGACGAAGAGACGAAGGGACTGAGAGGCTTAGAGATGGGGTATTTATTAGGTACAGACAACGCATGCGTTGTCTCTAAAGTTACCCTTACCAATAAAGATTTTAGAGATGAAACCAATAACTTTCAACTCTAAACTTTCAACTCTAAACTTTTAACTATTAACTTATAACGATTAACTTTTAACTTTTAAAGATATGGCCAAAAAAGCTAAAGAGAATATTCAGAAACACATCGCGCTCGTAGAGCAGGATCCATGGCTTGAGCCGGTAGAACACGAAATTGTAGCCCGAGTTGACAGGTACAAAAACAGACTGAGCCAAATCGAGCATGATTTCGGCAGTCTTGACAAATTTGCAGATGCCTACAATTATTTTGGGATTCATTATGATAAGAAGGCCAAAGGATGGTATTACCGCGAATGGGCACCGGCAGCGTATCAAATATTCCTTTTCGGAGAATTTAACGACTGGAACCGGACATCGCATCCTTTACAAAAAAAAGAATACGGTATCTGGGAAATATTTCTGGATGAGGAAACCTACAAGGACAGTTTTGTGCACAACAGCAAAATAAAGGTTTTGATAGATGCTCCCAATGGCTGGAAAGAACGCATTCCGGTTTGGGCAACACGTGTTGTTCAGGACGACCACACCAAGGATTTCTCGGGCCAGCTTTGGTTCCCCGAAAAATCATTCTCGTGGAAAGGCGATACTTTTAAAACCGGAGAACTTGATCAGTTGCTCATTTACGAAACCCATGTGGGCATGTCAACCGAGAGGTACGGCGTGGGTACTTATCTTGAATTTGCCGATCATATACTGCCACGAATCAAAGATGCCGGTTACAATGCCATACAGGTGATGGCCGTTGCCGAGCATCCTTACTATGGCTCCTTTGGCTACCATGTGGCCAATTTCTTTGCCCCGTCAAGCCGTTTTGGCACACCCGAGGAATTGAAATACCTCATCAAAAAAGCGCACGGAATGGGCATAGCGGTAATTATGGACATTGTACATTCTCACACTGTTAAAAATATACACGAGGGTATCAACGAGTTTGATGGTACCGACAGCCTCTATATGCATCCCGGCGAACGTGGAAATCACCCGGCCTGGGATTCCAAACTTTTCGATTACGGAAAAAACGAAGTCCTCCGCTTTTTACTCTCCAACCTGAAATATTGGTTGAAGGAGTATCATTTTGATGGTTTCAGGTTTGATGGTGTAACTTCGATGATGTATCTCCACCATGGCATGACGGCCTTCGACAGCCGCGAAAAATTCTTTACTGACGGTGTGGAGTGGGATGCCATCATCTACCTGCAATTGGCCAACACCCTGATTCACCACGTGAAAAAAGATGCTGTTTCGATAGCCGAAGATGTGAGTGGAATGCCCGGCTTGTGCCGCCCGATTGATGAAGGTGGCATTGGTTTCGATTATCGTTTGGCTATGGGCATCCCTGATTTCTGGATAAGAACCCTCAAGGAAAAACAGGACGAGGACTGGAACATGGATGAGATTTGGAATACCCTCACCGACCGTATGTATGGCGTGGGTACCATAGCTTATGCCGAATCGCACGACCAGGCTTTGGTTGGTGATAAAACCATCGCTTTTTGGTTGATGGATAAGGAAATGTACTTCCACATGCACAAGGACGATGGAGACCTGGCAATCGACAGGGGTATGGCGCTGCATAAAATGATCAGGTTTGTTACTGTTGCACTTGGCGGACAAGCTTACCTGAATTTTATGGGCAATGAGTTTGGCCATCCCGAGTGGATCGACTTCCCCCGCGAAGGCAACGGATGGAGCCACCAACATGCCCGACGTCAATGGTCGCTCAGGGATAACCCAGACCTTAAATATCAATTCCTTGCTGAGTGGGACAAAGCCATGATAAAACTTATTGCCGACAATAAAGTACTTACAGCAGGGTATGGCGATTTGATCAAATCGGACGACTGGAACAAAACACTGGTTTTTGAAAAAGCCGGATTGACATTTGCATTTAATTTCCATATCAACCAATCTTTACCCGATTACGAATTCTTCGTTCCTGAAGAAGGAGAATACAAGATCGTTCTTAACTCGGATGCTCCTGAATTTGGAGGGCACAATCGTGTGGATCAGTCGTTGGTTTACCATACCCAAATCGACAAAGAAAGCGGGAAGCCCTATCTTAAGGTATATATTCCGAATAGAAGTGCTTTGGTATTTGAGAAGATTTAGCGAGTGGTGAGAATTTAGAGAACTTAGCGAACGAAGAGACTTTAGCGACTTGAGAGAAATTAGCGAACGAAGCGAACGAAGCGACTTAAGAGACTTTAGCGAACGAAGAGACCGAAGAGAACGAAGCGACTTAAGAGACTTTAGCGACTGGAGAGACTTTAGCGAACGAAGAGAGCGAAGAGACTTTAGCGACTTGAGAGAACTAAGCGACTTAAGAGAACGAAGAGAATGAGGTGACAAAATTCGCTTAGTTCGCTTAAGTCGCCTACCTCGCTTAGTTAGCCCTGTCGCCTACTTCGCTTAATTCGCCCTGTTGCCTACTTCGCTTAGTTCGTAAACTCTGGTATATCATCTTCATGTAAATACTTACTTTTGTTGGACAAATAATCATTAATCTTTTCAACTATGAGTGAGAAAATTAAATCACATCGTGAGTTAAAAGTATTTCAGTTGTCATTTGAAGCAGGGATGGAAATTTTCCGGCTGACTAAAAAATTTCCAAAAGAAGAAAAATATTCATTGACTGATCAGATTCGCAGATCTTCAAGGTCAGTATCAGGGAACAATGCAGAAGCTTTTCGGAAAAGAAGATACCCCAAATCCTTTATAGCAAAACTTTCAGATTCCGAAGGGGAAGCTGCCGAATCCCAGGTTTGGCTGGATTATGCTTTAGAATGTGGATATATTGAAAAGGAAACCCATCATGGATTAACTGATAAATACGAACACATAATATCAATGATCGTGAACATGATTTCCCGCCCGGAAAATTGGTCGTGGTGAGTGGTGATAGAAGAGACTTAAGAGAACTTAGCGACTGGAGAGACTTTAGCGAACGAAGCGAACGGAGAGACTTGAGCGACTTGAGAGAAATTAGCGAACGAAGAGACTGGAGAGAACGAAGAGAATGAGGTGACAAAATTCGCTTAGTTCGCTTAAGTCGCCTACTTCGCCTACCTCGCTTAGTTAGCCCTGTCGCCTACCTCGCTTGAGTCGCCTACCTCGATTCTACGGCAAATTGATAAGTCGATAAACAATTCCATTGGAATTTTCCACGAGCAGATTTTGGGTGGAGTACAGGGCTTTGAGATTGGAAATCTAAGTGGATTTGATATTAAGGCAAACGACAATACCTTATTTGCAGATATAAAGAATAAGCACAATACAATGAATAGCAGCGCTGCCGAGAGTCTGTTTCAGAAATTGGCAAGATATGCTGATACCTATAAACAAGCGAAATGCTATTGGGTACAAATTTTGGCAAAGAGCAGTTTTAATGAAAAATGGTTTGGAGAGATTAATGGAAAAGAATACAGTCATAGCAGGGTATATAAAATTTCGGGCGATCAATTTTATGCCCTACTAACCGGAAAAGAAGATGCTTTTTATAAACTTTACAAGGTTCTTCCTCTTGCTATATCTGACTTTCTAAAGGGTAATGGAATTGATAAAAAAGGATCTGGAAATTCTGCTCTTGCTGAAATCAAAAAGGAATCAATAAAAACCAATAGGACTGTTTTTGACCAGATAAGCTTTGAAAATTATAGTTACTATTTGGGTTTTGATAAGCTATAATATTGATTGAGGAATTTAACAATCGAGTAAGCAACTTCTTGCCCCAGGTTTACAGGCACTGCATTTCCGATTTGTTTATACTGTTGGGCAATTGAGCCTGCGAATGTCCAATTATCCGGGAAAGTTTGGATTCTTGCATATTCTCTAATTGTGAAAGGTCGGGTTTCATCAGGGTGGCATCTTTCGGTTTGTTTTTGTGCAGGACTACAAGTTAATGTTAAGCTCGGTTCATCCCAGCCTATTCTGCGAGCCATACCCGTTTTCCCTCCGCTAAGATGGAAACTCCCTGCCATATATTCCTTTTGAATTTCAAGAGGCAAATCACGCCAATACCCCTTGGGAGGAACTAAGCTAAGGACTTCTTTTTTGTAGGTCGGGTAGCTTGCCCCTTCTGATTTTGGCACATCTGTATCAAATAGTTCCCCTTTTAAAAGTGCATCTTTTAAATTATAGACTTTGTGATGCGGGACAGGATATTCATATTCAATATCTATATCTTTTCTTACACCAACCAAAATTAGCCTTTCCCTCTTTTGCGGAACCCTATAGTGTATTGCTTTCAGCACTTTTACAGGAATAACTTTATACCCAATTTCATCAAGAATAGAAATCATACCCTGTAAAGTCCTTCCGTTTTCATGACTCAACAATCCACGAACGTTTTCGCCAATACAAATCAAAGGCTGAACTTCCTGAACAACTCTTGCAAACTCATAAAACAAAGTGCCACGAGCATCATTTAAGCCTAATTTTTTACCAGCATAACTAAAAGCCTGGCAGGGAAATCCTCCCGTAACAACATCAACTTTTTTATCATACTCCGAAAAATTAAAATCTTTTATATCACCCTCTAATACATTCCACTTAGGCCGGTTTTTTCGTAATGTCTGGCAGGCCCATTTGTCAATTTCATTAAGCGCGACACATTTTAATCCGGCTTTCTCCATTCCAATTGCCAGGCCACCTGCACCTGCAAAAAGCTCTATGACCGAACATTCCTGCTTTGGTTCTACATAATTTGAAACCTCATCTTTTTCGATTTCATCAAACAACAAGCCCAATAATAATTGGACATCATTTTTTCTATAAACCCGATAGTTTGAAACAGGCTCTCTAACAGCATTTAAAATACCCTCTTTATCCCAGCGTCTAAGAGTTTCTTTGCTCTTTCCAATAAGTTTTGATGTTTCCGCTAATGATAAATAATCATCCATAACCACATTATTAAACCTTACACAATGGTTACAAAATTAAGGGTTTAATTTTAGATAATAACTATTTATAAATCAAAATACTCAGGGTTGGCTACAATCAAATGATTTAGATGCTTTTGAAAAAATATTAAAATCAAGACGATGAAGAAAATACTGATGTTATTCACTTTGCTGGTTGTTGGGATAAGTTTTTATGGCCAAACAGCAAAAAATTACCGGCAATAAATCGAAACCACCGATGTTCCAAAAAGTGTAAGGAACGGATTGAAGCCCCCGGAATGCCGGGATCGGTTTACAGGATGCAGGTCTCGAATCGTGGGTACGCCGAAATTATCAGGATCAACGACACCAGCAAAATTGTACAGGTCAAATCAGAATAAATCTGGTTTCAGAAACTGAATATATCACCCTGCCAAGCCAATGAATTTTTCAGGTTAAAACTCTCAGGGAGTGAATAAATTAAAGAGCCTTATTTTACATTTTTCTTGGCAACATAATTATTGTCGATAAGCAGCCAGGGCTTAAACTTTATGGCAATCTCTTTCCAATCGACTAATTTAAAATTTTGATTTGCTAAATTTTCGCCCTCATAATTGTAACCATCCTGCGCCACAAACATACCATCGGGGAAATCTGAGCCCAGCGACAGGTTGATAACTTCAATACCATCGGTATCGGATGTGCCATCGATGCCATTTCCTGAAGTAAGCATAAAGCTGCCCAAATACCTGTTTTTATCTTTACGCGTAAAAACGGCAAAAGAGTTATTTCCCTGGCTCGAAGCTATTAGGTAGCCTTTATTGCCGACACCATAATATATGGCCAATCCTTCAACATCGGCCTCTATTTTCATTTTTGTAATATCCGCGATCAACACTTTTTTATCGCCTAATGCAGGTAATGCAGGCATTTTCCATATTCCAACGCCTTCTTCACCCACAAAAAGATTCCCTGTTTCATCATCGGCTACCAGACCTTCGCATTTCGTGTTAAATTTAAGGACTCTGGAATATCGGGGACGAATTTTACCATTGTCATCGTGGAGTTCCCATTGGTCCAACCTTCCATCAGTACCAACCGTAATCGCATAAAACAGGTTTTTGAACTCAGGCCGTGGAGCAGTTAAACTCCTGAAAAAAGTAAAACCATAAATATCGCTTGATTTTGGTTTTAATTCCTTCGATAAAGAAAGCTGCTCCAATTCGCCGTTTTCAGTATTAACTTTCCAAAGATTTATGGTATTATCGGTGCGGTTGGTGGCCCCGACCAAAGTAATCGAATCGCCGTTAAAACTAAACTTGGTATGGATATCCACATTGTTTACCTCGCCAACAGGATAATTGTAAAGTTCTTCGCCTTCCAGGTTGTAAACTACCAATCCTTTTTTCTTGTTGGTGGCAATGATTGTGCTGGCTTCGGGCTTGCTTGAATTATACCAAACAGCAATATCATCGGCAGCATCACCTGTACTTTCAACGGCTGCAGTTTCGGCTTTAGCGGCCACCTGGTAAAATCCATTTTCTTCAGCAATTGCTTTGTTAGCTGAATCTTCGCTACCTCCTGAGGTAATTGATGCGCAGGAACTAAACAATACAAGGGATAAAATAATTAATGTAAATGTTGAAAAACCTTTCATAATTTCTTTTTATATGGTGAATATTTGATTTTATTTTTAAGGCCACAAATTTATAAAACTGGCTTCTTTAATTGACTTTTGAATTGTTAAAATTTTTGAAGAGTATAACTTCATCTGTTTTTTGAAAGTTAATAATTTAACAAAAAACCCTTTAAACCAGGGTCTTTTCAATTAACTATTGCATGTTCAAAAAGTCGGTACTTTTCAATAGCCCCATCCGCCAGCTGTGGGACGGGGAATAATAAATTTACCATAATCTCCCCATCTTTTAGCTGGCAATGCCAAAGGCATTGCCAGCTAAAAGATGGGGGTCATACACCCCTTAAATTCAATCCACACCCTAACTCGCTTTGCTGCGAAGCGGGAGGATGTGGCTATTGATATTTCAAAAAACGTATTAAAAAGACTGACACTAACCAATCTTTTCCTTTTCTTTCAGCGACCTGACAAAATTAATGATTTCATTATTAACAAAGCTTACATGATTGTTTGCCTCGTTTTTGCTTTGCCGTGAAAACACATAATTTTCTTTGTCGGGATAGGGAAATGGCATTTCAAACCCCTTGATTATTTTAAAGGTATTATTCCCCATTAGCGTGGTATCCACAGAATTGTAAAAATCTTTGTATCCGTAATCTTCGCCCGGGGTAATGTATTCCGATGCATGCAGCCATTCTATATTTCCATCTTGCCTGGCAATAAAATTATCTATGCTCGCGGCGCTGTATAGGATTATCTTTCTCATTTAATCAGTTTTTTTAATGTCGTTTTTATTTATTATGGCTTCCTGATTAGGCCTTTTTTGTTTTTTGTTTTTCTTTTTATCGCGGTCGCGCCTGAAAAGATCCTTTAAATTATCGAATTCTTTGCGATAAAAAATCCCTACCCCTTGTGTGTAGGGTGCATTATCTTCAAGAAAACTAATGTCGTTGGTACGGTTAAATGCCTTTATTCTAAATCTGCCATCTTTTGTTATCTGGTATTCAACATTAATATCGCCTACAACATTACTGGTATTTTGTTCCTGAGAAGCGCCTCTAACGCCAAAATTACCATCAATCGAAAGGCGATCGTTGAAGAGTTGGGTTCTTAGTGCCACTTCAAGTTCGTCTTCGGTAAGTTCGGTACCGGGCTGGTATTTCACGCCAATATCAAAATCCTTACTAATTTTCGAAAGCCAGTTGCTTACCTGGTTCGACAGCAATTTAAATCCAGAAGCTCCAATGCCCGGCCCGGCAGAAGCATAGCTAAAACTCCCGATAAAAATAAGCGAAACAATCTGCTGACTCATTACAGATTGGTCGGTGGTATCGAGGGCTGCAAAAATGATTTGCCGAGTGTCGTCATCCACATTCTTCAAATCGAACGAAAATGAAATGTCAGGATTGAAAAGTGAATTTTTAAGCATAATATTACAATCCACATCAATCCACTTATTTCTGATGGCAGTTGAATCCGTCTGCAAGCGCAAGCCCGCCAGGGATGTATTCACTTTATGTGTGGCTGTAATATTTACAATGGCATCGTAAGGATCGCCATACCAGGTAATTTTGCTTCCTTTCTTAATGTCGAATTGCTTTTTTAATAAGCTCTCAAAACTAAAATTAAACTTCCCATCATCAATAACGTATTCACCATTGATCGAAAAATCGCCACGGGAGTTCACACCAAGCCCAATATTACCTGATCCTGTACCATTGATGTCGCCCATATTGTATGGCAGAAAAAGCGCAATTTCTGCATTGGGTGTAACGTCCAGCTCCATATTTACCGTAAAGCCTTCAACATTCAGGTTATACTCTTTCTGTTCTTTTACAAGGGTATCAACAGTATTAAGAAAAATAATGAAATCACTTTCCGAAACACTCATTGCCGATGATATGGGAATTGTTACCTGTGTACCTTCATCAGTTCTCGCCCTGATGGCCATAACAATATTGTTTAATGGGCCGGTAATGCTAACCGAACCGGAGGCATAAGCCGTACCATAAAACAAATCATTGTCGCGGAAAGTGGTATTGAGCGCCCGGAAATTTTCCTGGTCTATTTTTAAATCAAAATAAAAATCCCGAAAATAATTATGGTTGATACGTCCTGAACAATCCGCCGAATTTCCCCTTTTATCTAAAATTTTTAAATCCGCAACATCTATATAATTCTCACCAATATCCACAGTTCCGGCAGCAGAATAAAAGGTGTTCAGATACTTTACAAGTACCTGGGTTCTATCTATCTTTATTTTACCCTTCAGTACCGGCTCCAGATAAGAACCTGATAATTGGAGCTTTCCGCTGGCAATGCTTTCGCTGTTTATGTCGGCATATTCGCTGATAAACGGATTAAACATTTGTGTGCCAAGATTTTCGAGTTTTATTTCCACATCAAAATTCTTGTTTGCATCTGATGGATAGTATTCACCGGCTGCCGAAAGCACCTCATTAATTCCAATGTTTCCTTTACGAAACACCAAAAGTTTTACATCTAATCTCGAAAGGGTATCTATCCAATTGGTATTCAACTGAAGTGTCCCCATTTTTTCATTATTAAAAACCAAATTGTTAAGTTGAATATCGGCCAAAAAGTTTGGAGTTTCATTAAGATTGACAAGTGTTAAATCTCCGTTTATCACTCCATCCACATCAAAATTTCTATTTCTAATAAGGCGATCCATACGAGAGATATCCAGTTTCTTAAAGCTTAGTTTCAGGCTGTCGAGCGGGCTCATCGAAACACCACCGGAAATGGAAAGCATGGAGGTGTCGTTAATAAAATTTACATCGGTAAAAAACCACCCACTTGAATCAGAAACAATTTTGTTATCCGGCTGAACATACCACACGGCGCTGTTGAACAACATTTTTGCTTCGTTGATACCCGCTGAATAATACTTTCCTTTTCCAAATTCAAAATACCCATTTACATCACCAATATTTGCTTGTCTGTTCGACAAATCATTCCATGATATTCCAAAATTCAGGGTATTATTTTGAAAGCCCGAAGTTATACTGAGGCTGTCAATTCCCACACCAAGGCTGTCTGAATCATTGGGTTCGCGCAGCATTATTTTGTTAAAGAAAAAGGTGGTATTAAAAATTGAGGAGTCGGATAAAGCATTCATTTTTACATTATAAGTTTTAAAGCTTGGAAACTTTAAAAAAGATGCTTTAGCTTCGATTTGGGTTTTCATATCCAACAGATCAACACTTCCTGAAAGTGTTGTATTTGGAGCAAGTGTAATGTTGGGCACAAAAAGTTCGGTGAGTGGATCCAAATTTTTTAACAGCAAATTAAAATCTATTTGCTGCTGAAGCTTTGCATTGTCCGACCCCGGAATTTTTGCTGCAAGGTTGCCCGAAAAATTCTTAACAAAGTTTTTAATTGCAGGAACAATTTGACTGAAAGCATAATTACCATCAACGCTAAGATCGATCAAATCGGAAGAGAGGGTTAAACCGTTTTTGCCACTATCGCGCTGCACCGATTTAACGATAAGGCTATCCAGGATGTAGGTTTTGTTCCCTTCGGTGTAAATTGTACTGTCGAACCTTACCATGCCCTTGATATCATCGATACTTGTGGCAACAAAATCACATTCCATTTTTGTTGACAACAAACCAATAGAATCACGTTGTGATAATTTAAGGGCATTTAAATTCATCTGACTAATGGTCGAATGAAAATCGAAGCGGGGCATCTTATCCTTAAAATCGATCAGGCCATTAAATGAAAAATCTAAATTTTGATCCCTGATGGCTGCTTCACCTTCAAAAACCTTGTTATCGAAACTGCCATCCAAAGCTATATTTTGGTAGGTATATCCATTATAATTCAATGATTGAATTTCCCCCTTTGCCTTAATATCGAGCGAATCGAGCGTAACACCTTTACCATCCACCTTCAGCGAAAAGTTCATTTTACCCAGCTTTGGATCGAGCGAAAGTAAAGCGCCTGCATTGAGCTTGGTGGCTTTCAGGGATCCGCTGTACAACAGGCTGTTATCACTCTCCAGGGTTTTAAGTACAATGTCTGTCCTTAGATTTCCTAATTTTGTCCTAAAAACAGCATTCGACACAAAGTCGTTGTAAAATCCGGTGAACTTACCTTTTATATTTACAATCCCCATTTTGTAAAGCAAGGCAGGAATCACTATCCGCTCCTGTCCCCCCGGAAGCGCAAACGACTCAACATCCCCGGCATTGGTAGTGAAATCATCAATATCAGCATGAATAAATGTCTCGTAAATATCGGGGAGTCCATTCATGCTCACATCTCCGGCAAAGTGCGTATTATCAGCATATTTAATATCCAGGTTGGTACCTGAAATATTATTTACAGTGCCCTTGATATGGCCGTGGAAATTTAAACTGTCGGTCATATCGAACATGGTTTCGGCAAAAAAACCGATATCACTCATGTCGAGCTCACTGTTGCGGAAGTTTCCCTGGAAACGAACAAGGTTGATAAAATCGTTAAATGCACCCAGGCTATCATATTTAAACTCCAGGTCAAGGTCGAGGTTTGAATTGTTTGTTGTAATAATAAGTTGATCGACCTTTAGATTCACAGGACTAAACCTGGCTCGCCCCGAAAATTCCTTAAGTTCAAAACCGCTTTTTTCGATAAAGGCAAGATTCCTGAAATTCATCGAAATAGTATTCCCATCAATTATGATACCCTTGGCAAGTAAATCAACATCCCTAAGCTCCATATTTTCAAAATCGATTGATTTTGTGGCTGACTTTCGAAATTGGTTTTCGTAAACGAAATGGCTGTTCCTGATCGACAGGTTATTGCAGAGCAACTTCCATGGTTTTTCTGTGGGTGTGGTTTTCGAGGTATCGCCCGGTTCCGAAATGAAATGACTTAAGAAATATTCGAAGTTAACAGGCTGTTCAGGCGAATAATTGCGTAAGATAAATTCTACCCTTTTGAGGCGAATATGATTGAATACTACCGACTTTTCGAAGCGGTTAACTCCCCCGATGCTTACGTCAAGTTTTTCAACACCAACCATTTGATTTCCTTTGCGGTCGTAAACATTCAATTCGTTAAGATAAAAGGTTCCAAAAAAGCCGGCTTTAATTTCACCAATACTAATATCGGTTCCAAATTTATCATTTACATAAACAGCTACCATCCTCGTTGCAAGCGTTTGTGCCTGTGGGTTTTGCAAAAGCAAAATAACAATCACCTGCAACGAAATGATGAATGAAACAAGGTAAACGGCAATATGGAAAATTCTCTTTAAAATAGATATCCAATTTAAATGATTAATAAACTGAAAATAAGCCCGCAAAAATTCTTCAAACTATTATAAAACGGGAATTTGCAAAAATATGATTTGTTTTAAGTAAATTCGCAGATAAATTAATTGATTTAATCCAATAATATAAAACATTTTATTATGAAAACCTCTTTACATTTTTCCTTGGTAATAAGAGTATCAGGGCTACTTTTAGTTATAATATTGATGAGTTATAATGCTGCTGTAAGTCAGATAAGCATTACTTCATCTGACATGCCTCAACCCGGCGATACCATTAGAAAAAGCAATGCCATCGCCACCGGCTCCATCGATTATACTTTAACCGGCGAAAACTATGCCTGGGATTTTTCTGATTTATTCCCCTTGTACCAAACTGTTGATGAGTACGAAAGCGTGAGCTCCGTTCCCTTTTTATATCAACTTGTTTTTATTCCTTCGTTAGTTGCTAACCTGGCACAAAAATATCCGGAAGTAGATACACTTGGGCTTCCCATTGCCGACCCATATCGTTTTTTCAAAAATACAAGTTCATCATTTACTGATGTCGGTTTTGCAGTTACGGTAAGAGACATTCCCCTGCCATTAAAATTCGACAGCCCCGATGTAATTTACGATTTCCCCTTAAATTATGGCAACAGCGATTCCAGTTTTTCAGGTATTAACTTCGGGGTTCCCGACCTGGGATTTATAGGCATCGACCGCAAGCGTGTAAACGAAGTGGATGGCTGGGGCACACTTGCTACTTCCTACGGTAGTTTTGAAGTTCTCAGAATAAAATCTAAAGTTTATGAAACCGACACTATTTACATCGATTCGGTAAGCTTTGGCTATACCCTCGACAGGATTTATACCGAATACAAGTGGCTGGCCAACGGATACGAAACGCCCTTGCTGCAGGTTACCGAAGAAGGAGTGCTGGTAACTGTTGTTTGGACCGACTCGGTATTTAACCCAAGTACCGCCATTGCGGAACAATATTTTTTAAACGATAAAATGTCCATTTCACCAAACCCCCTGTCATCCGAAGGGAATATTTCTATCTATCTAAATAAAAACTCAGATGCAGAAATTTGTATTTATAACCTAAGCGGTGTTATGGTTAAGCGAATTTTTTCGGGAAAAATGGTAAAAGGTGAACATAAGTTTACAATCAACCGAAGCGCTTTAAATCTCCAAAACGGAATTTACATGGTGCAGTTAAAAACCCCATCGGGAGTTTTTACACAAAAGCTTATCATCCAATAGTAATAGTCCGAAGTTGCTGTTTTTAAATACAAATTCATGATATTTAATACTCAAACTTTTATTTACTTTTCACGCGTTAAAGCTTAAAATCAAACACACCCTGATATGAGTCTTGCAGTATATAAATCTTCGGCAGGTTCGGGCAAAACTTTCACCCTTGTAAAAGAATACATCAAACTTGTAATCGATAATCCCGACAATTACAAGCATATTCTTGCCATCACTTTCACCAACAAAGCCGCCAACGAAATGAAAAGCCGCATACTGGCTTACCTTTCGGGGATGGCTTATGGAAAGGACGACAAACATCAGAAGATGATCGCTTTGCTGGAATCTGAAATTCATGAAGTTTTAAACCTTGATGCCCCTGCCATTACCGAAAGAGCAAGGCATGCTTTAGCGAATATTTTGCATGGATATTCAAACTTTGCCGTGAGTACCATTGATAAATTTGTGATGCTTCTGGTGCGAAGTTTTACCCGCGAATTAAGGCTTCCAATAAACTTTGATGTTGAGATCGATGAAAATACCCTCATCAGAAAATCGATTGAATTGTTGTTGGGAAAAGTGGGTTCAGATCAAAACCTGACCCGCACCCTGGTTCAATTTGTTGAAAGTAAAATTGAAGACGAAAAAAGCTGGGATATTGAAAAGGAACTAAAATCCTTTGCTAAAATTCTCCTTCGCGAAAGCAGTGTGGATGCCATCGGGGAAATTAAAAAACTCGAAACTTCCGATTACATTAAGATAAGTAAACAACTTACCGGCCTTATCAAATCACACGAAGAATCCTTAATTAAGCCGGGTGTTGAAGCCATGAACCTTTTTCGCCAAAACAATATTGTCCGGGGCGACACTGCTTATGGAACCGGAGGAATTTACCTTTTCTTTAAACGGTTTGCAGAGAAGGACTTCAGCAAACCTGAGCCAAATACAAATATCAGGAAAATGCTGGAAAGCGGAAATTGGGCCTCCGGGAAATGCGATGTCAGCAAGAAAATTATCCTGGAAAATCTCAGCCCACAACTCACTGTGCTTTTGGAAACAGCAAGTTTACAGGCCATGGATTTGGTGCCGGAATATAATCTGTATAGGCTGATACATCAAAATATTTATCCAACGGCTGTTTTTAGTGAAATTGAAAAAGTGATGGAGGAATTCCGTGAAAACGAAAATATGGTTCACATATCAGAATTCAACAAACGGATTGCAAGCATTGTAAACAGCGAACCCATCCCGTTTATTTATGAGCGTATTGGAGAAAAATACCGCCATTACATGGTGGACGAATTTCAGGATACTTCGCTGCTGCAATGGCAAAACCTGCTACCGCTTTACGAAAATTCACTCTCCAACAACAACTTTAATATGATTGTTGGGGATGGCAAACAGGCTATTTACAGGTGGCGAAGTGGAGAGGTAGAACAATTTGCTGCACTACCAAAAATTTACAACAAGCCTGAGGGTACAACAGCAGATATCCGCGAACAAGCATTAATCAATCATTATCACGAAAAAAGCCTGAATAGAAATTACCGCACCCGAAAAGAGGTGGTGGAATTCAACAATGCTTTTTTCGAACAAGCCTCACAAAATCTTCCTGAACGTTTACAGAAGATTTATTTTGCTTCCAAGCCTGATAATCCTGAACAAGAAATGCAATTTCAAAAGCAGGAAGTTGATGCAGACGACCTTGGGGGTTCGGTACATCTGGAGTTCTTAAAATTGAAGCATTTGGAAAATGAGGAAGACCCTGGCAAGGAACAAGCACTTGAATTGGAGCTTGACCGTATCCGGTCAATAATCGAAGAGGATCTGTTGGTTTCTTCTTTTCGATTAAATGAAATTACCATCCTAACCCGCACCAACAAGGATGCGGGAAATGTGGCACGCTATCTCATCGAACATGGTATTAGCGTGGTTACTAACGAAGCCCTCCAGTTGTCGGCGAACAGCAATATACACTTCATCATTAATTTGATGCGCTTTCTTAACGATCCGGTCAACAGCACAGTGATCGCTGACATTTTGATTTTCCTGTTGGAAAAAACCAATCGTGTACCCGAAGAAATTCATGATCTCTTGCTTGAAACAAAGGAAATCCATCCCGGGAAAACCGGCACAAAATACTTCGAAAATATCATTCAGGATGTTTTTAGTTTTCCATTCAAAACCAAGCAGATCAAAGCCCTGAACCTATATGAAACTGCTGAAAAGCTGGTACGCTTGTTCAATCTTAACGAATCGGGCAGTGATCCCTTTATCCGTTTTTTCATGGATACCATTTTAGAATTCACATTAAAAAATGAAGAATCAATTGCTGATTTCCTTGAATACTGGGATGAAAAAGGATGCTATAATTCAATTGTAATTCCTGAAGAAACGGATGCTGTAAAAGTGATGACCATTCATAAGGCCAAGGGACTGGAATTTCCCGTGGTAATCTATCCATTTGCCAATGGCAATGATAGAATCGGGGTAAATGAATTTTGGATTGAACCGGAAATTTCTGCCATTCCACAATTAAAAACCGCATTGGTAAAAGCAACAAAGGCCTTAGGCGAAACAAAATTTGCCCACGTGCGTCAGGAAGAAATCGAAAAATCTTTTCTTGACCTTTTAAATGTGCTCTATGTTGCCATGACAAGGCCATCGGAGCGAATGTATGTTATTTTGCATGATAAGACCAATGCCCAGGGAGAATGGAAATATGCCAACAATTTTTTGGATGTCGCTGATTTATTCCATCAATTTTTGCAAAGCAATGATTTGTGGCAAAACGAACAAGGCGTTTACAACTTTGGCTATGAAGGCCGGAGGATTAAAAAACAAAAAGAGGAAGCTAAAAAAACTGCTTCCAAATTTTATACTATAAAACTGGACAAAGGAAGTTGGAGAAGCAAGGCCAACCTAAATTTTGCTTCCTCAAAAAATTGGGATACCAACAGCACCGAAACAATGAAAGACCGGGGTATTCTTATTCATAATATTATGGCCGGGATAAAAACTGAAGCTGATGTTGAAAGCGCCATAAGCCGTGCCATTATTGAGGGATTGATCGAGGAAAATGAAAAAGAGAGCCTCAAAGCTGACATTTCTAAAATTATCTCATCACCTGAAATCAGTCCATTTTTTGATAAGCATAAAAAAATCATCAACGAAAAAGAAATCATCCTCGCCAATGGGCAACTTCTTCGTCCCGACAGGATTGTTGTGGATACCGGCGAAACTGCCGTGATAGATTACAAAACAGGGAAACAAGACAACAAGCACAAAGACCAGGTGGAAAACTATGCCAATGCTTTAAGCGAGATGGGATACAAAAACCTGAACAAATATCTTATTTACCTTGATATTGAAAAGCATACTGCGGAAGTTGTTAATTGGTAGGATTTTAAATGGGAATTGTAAACAGTAAAGAATATGCCTGAACAACAAAACTTAGAATATAAACAAAGTTGGCACGATGATTACCTGAAATGGGTTTGTGGTTTTGCCAACGCTCAGGGTGGTGTAATCTTTATCGGGAAAGACGATAACGGAAATGTTGTGAATGTGGTTGATTTTAAAAAGCTGATGGACGACATTCCGAATAAAGTCCGTAATTCGATGGGCATAACCGTTGAAGTGAACCTTCACGAAGAAAAAGGAAATCACTTTATTGAAATTATCACACTGCCTTATTCTGTGCCTATTTCACTAAGAAGAAGGTATTATTATAGAAGCGGTAGCATCAAACAAGAATTAACTGGTGCAGCATTGAATGAGTATTTACTCAAAAAGGCGGGCAGAACATGGGATGATGTGATTGAAGAAGACGCATCACTCTCGGATATTGATGAACAAAGCGTGAATGAGTGTATTAAAGATGGTAATGAAAGCGGCCGAATGCCTGATGTTAAAGGCTTATCCACGCTGGAAGTATTGGACAAACTCAGGGTAGTAAAAGACGGCAAATTAAAGAGAGCCGCCATCATTTTGTTCGGTAAAGACCCCAATCGCTTTTATCCAAACGTACAGGTCAAAATTGGCAGGTTTACAGGTAAGGATGAGGATTTGAAATTTCAGGAAGTAGAAGAAGGCAATTTGGTACAATTGTTAGAAAATGTCCCAAAACAACTTAACCGCACATTTTTGACCAAACAGATTGACTTTAAAGGATTTCAAAGAATTGAAACAGGAGAATATCCGGTAGCAGCCATACGCGAGATGCTTCTGAATGCACTGGTTCATAAAACTTATATGGGAAGTACCATTCAGTTTCGGGTGTACGATAATAAAATAACCATCTGGAATGAAGGTAATCTTCCTGAAGGGCTGGATTATGAGTCGCTGAAAAGAACGCACAGCTCCCTGCCACGAAATCCAATAATTGCTGATGTTTGCTTTAAAACCGGGTATATTGATACATGGGGAAGAGGCACCTTAAAGATTTTTAATTCCTGCAGGGAAGCAGAATTACCTGAACCTGAAATTCACCCCATGGATGGCGGCGTATTGGTAACGCTGTACAAAGATTACTTAAATAGTGAGCAGCTAAAAAAAATGGGATTAAATGATAGACAGATTAATGCAATTGTATTTGTTAAAAAATACAGCAGGATTACAAATAAAGAATATCAGGAATTAAACCATACAAGTGAAAGAACAGCTACAAGAGACTTGTATGGGTTAATAGAAAATAATATTTTAAAAAATTCAAAAGTTAAAGGGGCGGGGTCTTTTTACTTCTTAGTATAAACTAATAACGCCAGAATAGCGCCAATAACGCCAGAATACAGACATATTAACGCCATCTGGTATTACACGAGATACCATGATATTTGGAGATTTGTCGAGATTCATCAAACTAAATAAAGCAATTTCGATTAATGATATTAAAAAAAATTGATGTCCAGGATGGCCACATGGTTTTTAATACATGGACAAGAATGAATACCAAACGTCAATAAAATACATCAATAAATGGAAGACAAGCACATCCAAATCATTTCAAAAGAACTCAGCATTTCAGTGCAGCAAATCAAAAGCACTCTTATGCTTTTTGCCCAGGGGGCTACCATTCCTTTTGTGGCACGTTACCGTAAAGAAATAACAGGCGGGCTTGACGAAGTGCAGCTTGCCGCCATTCGCGACCGCAAAGAAAAACTGGAAGAAATCGACAAGCGCAGGGAAAGTATTTTGGGGACTTTGAAGGAGAACGAACTGCTGACACCCGAATTAAAAACCCAACTCGAAGCTGCTCAATCTTTATCGGAGCTGGAGGATATTTACCTTCCGTACAGGCCAAAGCGAAAAACCCGCGCGAGCATCGCCTTTGAAAAAGGCCTCGAACCGCTGGCCAAAATACTCATGGCTCAGCATACACGAGATGTGAAAGGGGCGGCAGAAAAGTTTATCAACCCTGAAAAAGGAGTTGAAACCTTTGAGGATGCCATTGCCGGAGCCAGGGATATTATTGCCGAATGGATTAACGAAAACAGGCAAATCCGCGACAGCCTGCGCAGATTGTTTCAATGCCAGGCTACCATCAAATCAGAGATCATAAAAGGGAAGGACGAAGACGCTGCAAAATTCAGGAATTATTTCGATTTTGAAGAACCGGTCAAAAGTTCGCCATCACACAGGGTGCTGGCCATTTTAAGGGGAGAAAACGAAGGCTTTCTTCGTGTAAAATTAGCCCCGCATGAAGAAGCAGCCCTTAAAATTATTGAAAGAAAATATCTTAAGAATAATGGTGAAGTAACCGGGCAGGTCGGTCTGGCGGTTAAAGATTCGTACAAAAGACTTTTGCAACCCACCCTTGAAACAGAATTCAGGAACCTGACAAAGGAAAAAGCTGACGAAAAAGCTATTGCTGTTTTTGTGGATAACCTGCGGCAATTGCTTATGGCAGCACCGCTCGGACAAAAGAATACCCTCGCTATTGATCCGGGTTTTCGGAGCGGATGCAAAATTGTATGCCTCGATAAACAAGGAAAACTCCTGCACAACGAAACCATTTATCCCCACCCGCCACAAAACGAAGTAAAACAATCCATCAATAAAATTGAGCATTTGGTGGGTGCCTATAAAATTGACGCCATTGCCATTGGAAACGGAACAGCAGGCCGCGAAACAGAACGGATGGTGAAATATCTGCGTTTCAACCGTGAGGTAACAGCGGTGATGGTAAACGAGAGCGGGGCATCGGTGTATTCGGCATCATCGGTTGCCAGGGAGGAATTTCCTGATTATGATGTAACGGTGCGGGGGGCAGTTTCGATAGGTCGCCGCCTGATGGATCCATTGGCCGAACTTGTAAAAATAGATCCCAAAGCAATTGGCGTTGGGCAATACCAGCATGATGTGGATCAGAAAAGGCTTGCCCGAAGTCTCGAAGATACGGTGATGAGCAGTGTAAATGCTGTTGGCGTAGAAGTAAATACAGCCAGTAAGCAATTGCTGTCGTTTGTGTCGGGCATTGGTGCAGGATTGGCGCAAAACATAATCGAACACCGAAACGAGCATGGCGCTTTTAAATCGAGAGAAGAATTAATAAAGGTAAGCCGCTTTGGCCCGAAAGCTTTTGAGCAGGCGGCAGGTTTTCTTCGCATCCGCAACAGCAAAAACCCTTTGGATAAAAGTGCTGTGCATCCCGAAAGCTATCCTATTGTAAAAAATATGGCCAAAAGCCTCAAGGTTTCTGTGGGAGATTTGATAAATGATGAGGCGCTGAGAAAACAAATTGATGTCCATAACTTTGTTACTGCCAATGCCGGGCTTCCCACATTGAAAGATATTATGGATGAGCTTGCCAAACCCGGACGCGATCCCCGCGAAAAATTCGGAGTGTTTCAGTTTGCCGAAGGCATCAACTCCATCAACGACCTGCGTGGTGGGATGGAACTACCGGGGCTTGTTACCAATATTACTGCATTCGGCGCTTTTGTAGATGTTGGGGTTCACCAGGATGGATTGGTTCATAAAAGTAAAATTAAGGATCAATATGTCAGCGACCCTTCCGAACATCTAAAACTAAACCAGCGGGTTAAAGTAAAAGTTGAAAGTATTGACCTGGAAAGAAAAAGAATTCAGTTTACGATGATTGGGGTAGAGCAGTCAAAATACGTGTTGTAAACCCTGGGGAGGCGATTATCAGTACCTTATCTCTAATATTCTGCCAAAAAATGGCAGAATATTAGAGATAAGATACCCAAGCAAAATTTAAAATGCATTGTCGTTAATATGAAAGGAAGAGAAATAATAAAGCTCTTAATTGCAAAGAGTTTGATTTCGAAGATAAAATCCACGCAAACAAGCATTACTTGTCCGACTTTTGTCGAATCATCAGGAATTTTTTTTCAGTATATTGAAAATGACTGATTTTATAGATAAACAGGATTTATTCAAAAGTGTATCCATATTTTAAATTTGTCCCATAATGATACAAGGAACCAGTCTAAAAAGCGGCAAAACCCCTAAATCCCCTAAAGGGGACTTTCCCAAACTACTGATTTTTAGTGCTTCTTCCGTCATCTGACGGATTGGGGTAAAAAGGACTAAAAATCAGTAGTATTGGGGTTTTTAGACTAAACTTATACATGATACTTTGCTTTCATTGGACTATATTTTCCCTATCATTGCAATATTTTTTTTATCTCGGTTGTTAAGTTGGATGGATTTAGTTTTTGATAAATTCTGATTTTAAAAATA
Source organism: uncultured Lentimicrobiaceae bacterium (assembly GCA_964593705.1). Classification (GTDB taxonomy): domain Bacteria; phylum Bacteroidota; class Bacteroidia; order Bacteroidales; family 4484-276; genus SABY01. Next base: position 172,813 of record CAZQIV010000001.1, read on the forward strand.
ACAATCAATGACGCGAAGTCAAATGACAACCAATGATGTCTGCCTGCTGGCGGATAAAATACGCGAAGCAAATGCCGCGAAGCAAATGCCGAAAAAACATCCCGAAGGTTCGGGATCTGATTTCATATTTTTTCGTGCATCCTCGAAAAGTTACGAAAATTAAAAATTTTCTACTTTTCGGGATAACAATAAATGACATCCGCCGACAGGCTGACAAATTACGCGAAGTCAAATGACAACCAATGACATCTGCCCGCTGGCGGATAAATTACGCGAAGCAAATGACTAAAAATGACTCAAACTAAATGACAATAAATAATACCGACTTAATTGAATCACTTACTGAAACTGAGGATGAACCCGGCCTACTGGAAGTATTCGGAGCACGAGTGCATAATTTGAAAAATATCGATGTTACCATTCCGCGAAACAAGCTCGTGGTGATTACCGGACTGAGCGGCAGTGGGAAATCTTCGTTGGCTTTCGATACCATTTATGCCGAAGGCCAGCGCAGGTACATGGAGACTTTCTCGGCCTACTCACGCCAGTTTATCGGTAATATGGAGCGTCCCGATGTGGATAAAATTGATGGCCTCAGCCCTGTGATTTCCATCGAACAAAAGACGGTAAATAAAAACCCACGCTCAACAGTAGGTACAATCACTGAGGTTTATGATTTTTTGAGATTGCTCTATGCCAGAATTGGCGAAGCATACTCCTGGAAAACCGGTGAAAAAATGGTTCGTTATACCGAAAATCAGATTATCGAACTCATTACCGAAAAGTACAACGAAAAAGCCATCAACATTTTGTCTCCTGTTGTCAAGGCACGGAAAGGGCATTACCGGGAACTCTTTGAGCAGGTGCGCAAGCAAGGCTACCTAAAAGTGCGCGTGGATGGTGAAATACTTGATCTCAGTTTTGGGATGAAGGTAGATCGTTACAAAACCCACGATATCGAAATTGTTGTTGATCGCTTAAAGGTTGACCATGATAATCTGGAAAGGCTTTCCAAATCGGTACAAAATGCATTGAAAGTTGGTAAGGGTGTGATAATGATCAACGATCCTTCCGAAAATAGCGTCAGGCATTTCAGTAAGTTGCTGATGTGTCCTAGCTCCGGTATTTCGTATGACGAGCCCGAACCCAATGCTTTTTCGTTTAACTCACCCTACGGTGCATGTAAAAATTGCAATGGACTGGGTGAAGTTTCGGAAATCGATTTTAAAAAGGTGATTCCGGATGATAAAAAAAGCATTAGAAAAGGTGGCCTGGCACCACTTGGCGATTACAAAAACAACTGGATTTTTAAGCAAATCGAAGCCATTGGCGAGAAATATGGATTTACCCTCGATACCGCCATTAAGAATATTTCGAAGGAGGGTATGTCAACTATTCTTTATGGTTCAAATGAAGTAATTCATGTTAAAAATGAATACCTCGGTGTTACCAACTCCTATGCGCTCAACTTCGAGGGCATCATCAACTTTATTCAAAACCAGGATGACGAAAGTGCCACAAGGTCGATTAAAAAGTGGGTTGGTGGTTTTATGAATAAAATTTCCTGCCCTGAGTGTAATGGTACAAGGTTGAAAACAGAATCGCGGCATTTTAAAATTTTGGATAAAAGTATTGCCGATCTTGCCAATACCGATTTGATTGGCTTGCGCGAGTGGATTGATCAACTGCCGGCGAAACTTAACGAGCGCAGCCTGAAAATTGCAAAAGAGATCATTCGGGAAATTAGCACCAGGATCGGTTTTTTACTGGAGGTAGGGCTGGATTACATAACCCTCAATCGTCCTTCACGGAGCCTTTCGGGGGGCGAGTCGCAGCGCATAAGGCTTGCTACACAAATCGGATCGCAGCTTACAGGTGTACTCTATATTTTGGATGAGCCCAGCATTGGCCTCCACCAGCGCGACAACCAGCGCCTGATTGAAGCTTTGAAGGAATTACGCGATGTGGGTAACTCGGTGATAGTGGTGGAGCACGACAAGGGAATGATTATGTCGGCGGATTATATTGTGGATATTGGCCCCGGTGCCGGACGGCGGGGCGGGCATATCGTGGGTCTGGGTGTGCCTGGCGATATGATGAACTGCAAAACCATCACCTGCCAGTATTTGAGTGGTGAAAAGGAAATTTCCGTTCCTTCTTCCCGCCGCGAAGGCAATGGGCAATTTATCGAGCTGAAAGGCGCCGAAGGAAACAACCTGAAAAATGTGAACTTAAAAGTACCTTTGGGGAAATTGGTTTGCATTACAGGTGTTTCAGGTAGCGGAAAGTCAACACTCATCAACGAAACATTGTATCCTATTCTAAGTACCCATTTTTACCGTTCTGAGAAAAAGGCTTTACCCTACAAAACCATAAAAGGATTGCAGCTTATTGATAAAGTAATTGAGATCGATCAGTCGCCCATTGGCCGTACTCCACGATCGAACCCTGCTACCTACACCAAGGTTTTTGATGAGATCAGAAAATTGTTTGGAACCTTGCCCGAGTCCCAAATCAGGGGCTATAAACCCGGGCGTTTCTCGTTCAATGTTAAGGGAGGCCGGTGTGAAACCTGCAAAGGCGCCGGTGTAAAAGTGATAGAGATGAACTTTTTGCCCGATGTGCAGGTGCCCTGCGAAGATTGTTACGGCATGAGATACAACCGCGAAACCCTCGAAGTTCGTTTTAAAGGGAAATCCATCAACGATGTGTTGAATCTCACCATTAATCAGGCCGTGGACTTTTTCGAGAATATTCCATCAATCATCCAAAAAATAAAAACACTAAAGGATGTTGGCCTTGGGTATATTACGCTGGGGCAGCAATCTACTACACTTTCGGGAGGTGAGGCACAGCGCGTGAAGCTGGCCGCCGAACTCTCGAAACGGGATACCGGGCAAACACTATATATTTTGGACGAGCCAACCACAGGGCTTCATTTTGAAGATGTAAAGGTGCTGTTGGATGTGTTGAATAAATTGGTGGATAAAGGGAATTCGGTTTTGATTATTGAGCATAACATGGATGTTATAAAAGTTGCAGATCATATTATAGATTTGGGTCCGGAAGGCGGGAACAGGGGTGGGAAAATAATTTGTGAGGGAACCCCCGAAGAGGTAGTGAAAATGAATAAGGGTTTTACAGCCCCGTTTTTGAAACTTGAGTTGAATGGAAAAACAGGGTAATTTGTGTCGGTCTTTAGAGTAAGTTTTTTTTGAAATATCAATTGCCACATCCTTTAGGGTGTGGATTAAATTGATGTGATGAATGCCCCCGCCTTTTCGCTGTCAATGCCGAAGGCATTGACAGCGAAAAGGCGGGGGAGGTTTTTTTTTAAACATTTTTCCCCGGGCTAACTCGCCTCGCTCGCCTCGCTGGCGAAGCGGGCTGCGAAGCGGGAGTCCGAAGCTAGTGAAAAACATTGACTTTATGGACACGCATTAATAAGAGTTCATCTACAAGATCGATGTTTTCAATAATGAAAAAGCACCCTGTAGATTTTATCTGCGCTAATCAGCGAAACCAGCCTTGCTCGCCTCGCTGTAGCTCTGGCGAAGCGGGCCGGCAGGCAGGTCTGCGGGAAAAATTACTAAAATGACGAGTACTATTTTGAGAATAAATAGGATTGGTATAAAAGAGTGACAATATTTTTAAGTTGATAAACTATGAGCGAAGTAGAAAAAGATGCTTTTTATGAAAAGCTGGATGAACAGGTGAAAAATGCCCTGGCACCAAAAAACTGGAACGAAATTAAAACCAACGACTCCTGGACTGTTTTCAAAGTGATGTCGGAAATGGTGGATGGATTTGAAAAGCTTGGACGAATTGGGCCATGCGTTTCGATTTTTGGTTCTGCACGTACAAAAGAGCAGCATCAAAACTACCGTCTGGCCGAAGAGATTGCTTACCTGTTAACAAAAAGTGGATTCGGCATTATTACAGGCGGTGGACCCGGAATTATGGAAGCGGCCAACAAAGGCGCACATATTGCCGGGGGAAAATCGGTGGGCTTGAATATAGTACTGCCCCGCGAGCAAAGGGCAAATCCCTTTATTGATAATGATAAGCTGCTAAACTTCGATTATTTCTACATCCGTAAGGTGATGTTTATGAAGTACTCGCAGGGATACATTGTTTTGCCGGGAGGCTTTGGTACCTTGGACGAAATGTTTGAGGCCATAACATTGATTCAAACACATAAAATGGTGCGGTTTCCTATTGTCCTGGTAAAGAAGTCGTATTGGGGTGGATTGATAAAATGGATTGAGGAACAGTTGGTGAGCGAAGGGATGATTGCCGGTGGCGACATGAAGCTGTTCAGGGTTGTTGAATCTGCTGAAGAGGCCGTGGAACATATTGAGAAGTTTTATGCGAAGTATGAAATTAAGCCGAACTTTTAGCGAAGTAGGAGAACGAAGCGAACGAAGCGAACAAAGCGACTTAAGCGAAGTAGGAGAACTGAGCGACTGGAGAGAAAGAAGCGACTGGAGAGACTTAAGCGAAGTAGGCGAAGTAGGCGAAGTAGGTGAACGAGGCGAACTGAGCGACTTGAGAGAAGTAGGAGAATAAAGAGAACTGAGCGACTTTAGCGAAGTAGGCGAACGAAGCGAACGAAGAGACTTGAGTGAAGAGGGAGAACGAAGCGACTTGAGATAAAAAGGCGACTTTAGCGACCTTATCGACTTTAGCGAAGTAGGCGAACGAAGAGACTTGAGAGAATGAAGAGAATTTAGCGAACTTAGCGACTTTAGAGAACTAAGCGACTTAAGCGAAGTAGGTGAACGAGGCGAAGAAAGCGGACTGAGTGATTTGAGTTTGAGATTGTGTTGAGCTTGTGGGGTTTATGAAAAAATGATGGGTTTTAAATGTGTTTAAAGAAAAATATTTGATAAAAAATTTTGTCAGAAAGAAAAAGGATTCTATTTTTGCCGCCCGTTAGTAATGCGAAAGTAGCTCAGCTGGTAGAGCACGACCTTGCCAAGGTCGGGGTCGCGGGTTCGAATCCCGTCTTTCGCTCAAAAGAAATCCCGGTCCGAACAAGTTTGGGTCGGGATTTTAAATAAAAAGTTCTTAAAGATAATGCCTGTTTCGAAAGTTAGCGGCTGGTAGTAATGCCCGGATGGTGGAATTGTACCGAAAAATCAGAAATCTATGATTTC
>CAZQIV010000001.1:178071-272642 GCA_964593705.1 uncultured Lentimicrobiaceae bacterium
ACCCCGATAGCCATCGGGGCTATCGGCAGGTAGTAATGCCCGGATGGTGGAATTGTACCGAAAAATCAGAAATCTATGATTTCATAATTTTTCGAGTATCCACGAAAATTTACGCAAATTGGAAATTTGCTAATTTTCGGGAGTTGACACGTTGGGCTTAAAATATTGAAAGAAAAAGTTCTTAAAGATAATGCCTGTCTCGACCCCGATAGCCATCGGGGCTATCGGCAGGTAGTAATGCCCGGATGGTGGAATTGGTAGACACGTTGGACTTAAAATCCAATGACCATTGCGGTCGTGCGGGTTCAATTCCCGCTCCGGGTACCAGGAGTAAACCGTAAAGCCTTGAATATTAATTTATTCAGGGCTTTTTTATTTTAACCTGTCAATTTCCTCCAAACACCCATGCCAATAATAAAATGCCGGCTTATTGTTTTTCTTCAATTTATTCAGAAATTGATATTCTTTGTTTTCGATGACCAAGCCTTCCAGGTAAACTGATGGTTCGTAAAATGTGAGCGGAGCAAAATTTCCATTCTTCAATTTCATGGCAAACCATGCAGCTTTTGCAGATGCTTCGATGGCTTCATCGATTCTAAAATAATTAGAAATTATGAAATTATGAAAATTCCTTATCCCTCGCCGAATTTCTTCAAACTTATGCTTTTCACCGCCTATATTTTTCTCTCTTTTTGTAATTAACAGTGTCGATAGAAAAACGATTTGCATTGTCGAGCAATAAAATAAGTGAAGTTCCGCCCTTAAAAACAAAATCCAGTTTATTGATAGCCAATTGCTCAAGCAGGCTTAACGCCATGATCATTTTTTCGATGAGGATCGGATCCGTTTTATTGTAATCCGGATTTTCCCTGAACGACTCTATCCATCTTTTTGTATAACTTGTTTTCTCAATCATCCTGCGGTCTGTTCGTTAAGCACATTTTCTTCTACAAATTTCTTTAGCAAAGCCTTTTTTCCTCTTCTGCTTGCATACGCATACATCGATGAAAAGTTTAGGCTGTAATGATGAAATGCATGTTCGAAAATATTGATCATTTCCTGACCACCAAAAATATAGAACTGGTGTTGGTCGCAAAAAATATCAACCAGGATTTTTTCAAGGGCAGGAAATACAATTTGCTCTCCTGTTATCAATGGAGCCCTGCTAACAAGGGGCTTCACCACAACTGCATTCGGCTCGCCAAGCACATAATCTTCCATGATTTGCACTGATGGGTTATTGAATGCCTTGACGTTGTTGTCCTTCAAATAGTAGAAAACACTTTCGGTAATATCTCTGTCGGTTTCTATGAGGTGAAATGTATTAACAGGCTGATGAATCATAAAACTATTCAGAATGTGTGTATCCCATACGCAATATTTCAGGCCATCATATTTTTGTTTAAATAGTTGTACGACTGTGGCAATAAAAGTGCTGGTTTTCGAAATAAAACAGGATTTAGTATTAATGCTGTAAACACTCCTTTCGATGGATTTAAGGATGCCTGCATTTTTTAAATCGTGGATTCTCCATCTAATAGCCCCATCGCTCAGGCTTTTTCCTTCTGACAAAAAATAATTATAAATATCCTGCTTGGTGAAGCTGCTTTGCCCGCCAAAATTTTTAAAAAAATCGTTATATACTTTTTGAGCAGTTGACATTTAATGAACCGGTTTATTTAAAACTATTGCAAAGTTAACTAACATTTACCAATAAACCAAATCAATTGGCTTATGTTAGTTTGTAACATTTACCACAATATCAGCTTTAGTGGCGTTTATTACATTTATAAATTCTACCCCAACTCCCCCTTAAAAGCCCGTTGTAACAAGGCTTTAAGCAAATCCTCGCCCTCCTGCAAACTTTACTTTGCCAGTGTCTTTTTTTTTATTTTCATTATTGATCAAATTCCATATTTTAAGCCATCTTTCGAAAGATCAATTTTAATAGTAATTACCGAAGGCCATTTCAATCCTTTGCGGTAACCGGATAAATATTTGTAAATTTACTGTTGAAAAGGTTAAAAGTAAAATTCTTTTTTGTGTATCTGTCAAGCAGTTTTAAAAAATTAATAACAAAAATAATATATTTGTAAAAAAATAATAAAAATGAATAAAGGTCTTCTTGCGCTAATAATATTGCTTTTAACAGGTGTTATTGGCTTTTCCCAGAATGATGAATTGTTGAAAGTTATTAAGGCAAACTCGTTGTTGAGCTATGGTGGCAGCGATCTTGTTAATTTTGAAAAGGAAACCTACATCGTGGGTGTTGCAGCTGTTGAAGTTGGGACAAAAAAAATATCTTCACTTACACGGATTGGAAAAGTAAAAGCCGAACAACAAGTGAGTAGCTTTGTCAATGGATCAGATATCACATCGCGAACCGAATACTACCTAAAGGAAGAACAAACTACGATAAATGATTCCACGGCCGTGGAAACAACCGAAACTTTTGTTGAGTACATTCGTGAAGATACCGAAGGTTTTGTAAAAATGATGCAGCCTGCCGGTTTCTGGTTCTCGGAGGATAAGTCGGTGTTTTATTATGCTTTGTATAAACAAGTTGAACTTTAATATGTAAATCGTTATGAAAAAAATCTTTACAATTATTATGATGATCGGCTTTTTAGGAATTGCGTACGCGCAGAATCCGGCTGATCTTGCTAAAAGTAGTGCGGTACAAGAAACCCAGGATGTAACTTCGGAAGTGATCGAATACCCCGAGGAAACCCTCAGGAATGTGGTGTCGGAAGCCCTTAGCCGCAAAGGCAAAGCACTTGGAACTATCAACAGCGATGGGTCTATTTATGTAATTGCTGCAGCCACCACTGCCCGGCCCAGTAATATGCCTGGGTTTATCAACAGCCGGAACGTGGCTTATGGTGTTGCCGAACTCACAGCCAAAATGAACCTTTTGCGTATGGCCGGAGAGCAAATTACTTCCGGCAGGGGATTTACCATGCTCGAAGATATCATCGAAGGTGAAGATCCCGATGCTGCAAACAAAGCATCTCTGCTGGAGAAAGCCGGCCGCGTTGCCAGCGAATCGCTCGACAAAGCATTGTCGTACCTCGGTGTCTCTGATGAGGAAATTGCCAAAATGAACCAGTCGAAAAAACAGGCAGTTTATGAACAGGAGTTCAATCAAACGGTAAAATCGCTGGTTGCCGGGATGGTAAAAGGCTGCTCTGCTACTATGATTGCCGAAGGAGATGCCGGTGGCGACGATTACCAGGTAGCAGTGTGTATGAAATATTCATCGGAGTTTCAATCCTTGGCTTCGGTGATCAAAAATAATGAACAGTACCAAATTCCGGTTGGTAAGATAAAAAACTCCATCGATAAGGTTAAAAATATGTCCGAAGCTGACCTCGTGGGTAAGATGGGGACACAAATTACTTTTAACAGCAATGGCGAAATGGTTGTTTTTGGTTATGGCCAGCAGGAGGTGCGCGATGCTTCTTCCCGCCAGTCGGCAGCCTTTTCGAGGGCATACAGCCAGGCAAGGTTGCAAGCGGTAAATAACATCAAGAATTTCGTTGCCGAAGATATTGTCGCCGACGAATCGCTCACCAGCATCGAAAAACTGAAGGAATATGATGATGGCGACCAGGCATATTACAGCCGTCAAAAATGGGAGCAGGCCGTGAAATCAAAAGAAAGCACACTCAATCTTGCTACCCATGAAGTGCGCCAATGGAGGGGAACACACCCGGTTTCGGGTCAGAATATTGCAGGATTTGTTGTGGCATGGTCGCCTTCTAACGCCGAACAGGCCAATAAACTGAAAGATCAGTTCCTGAAAGATGGTAAAGGAAGTGCCAACGATAGCATCATGAAAGCAAAAAGGCAGCAAACCAAAAAAAGTAAAACTACAATTTCAGGTGAGGAAGAGGATTTGTAAAATAACTTTCCTGTTATTGTTTGCATTCCTACTTTCCGAACCTGTTATCGCACAGTATATTTACACCGATAAAATGGCCGTTTTTACTGTGATTGATGATGGCAACACCTACCGGGTAAAATGTCGGGTTAGCGAAAGTGTAGATCATTCCAGAAAATTGCAACGCATCACCAACCAGTTGAGGTTACAGTCCATCGATCTCATTGGTAACTGTATTGTGCTGCAAAGTATCGACTTGCCTTTTGAAGATCGTGGTGCTTTGTTCCAGGCATTTGTGGATAATACCAGCCTGAGATATTCTGCTGATGTGGAAAAAATAGAAGCCTCAGCCTTGTCGTTGTGTGGGAAGCAAAGATGCATTGAATTTTCTTGTAAAAAATCTGATTTTCGTGTAAATGAACGCTACCTGGGCCAGGACTTCGACATGGCCAATATCCTCTATATGAATTTTCGCCGTACAAAAGATATTGCCGGAGCTTGTGCCTTGTTGCAATATACATCTTCAGCCCCCAACCAGCTTATCCCCACCGAACTCCAGTTCCTGAATGGTAGCGCTGTTATTGATCCTGAAATTTCAGCATTGCTAAAAATCAACCCATCGTACCGCCTCGAGAATTCCTTGTATGCTACCGATTCGATCTTACAGGAATATGTAAATTCGATTGCCTCATCAGAAAATGATGTTTGTCCTTTTGGGAAAATGATTATTTCAAAAATTCTGTTTACTTCCTCCAAAGCTACATCTAAGCAGGGTTTTTATGATGATTATATTTTTTACCTCTCACAACTGAGTGACTTATGGTATGGCATGTTGCAATTTGTCGCCACACACCGCGACAGTTCAAGTTTTGTCGGGTTTGAAGAAGCAACAGTGTTTGATGTAATTGGGGCGCTTCCTGTTGTGCTCAATCCCTTCGGGATGCGAATTGGAGATAAAAGTGATTATTTCAATCTGGCTACCCGGGCATTCGCAGAGGAGGATTTCGAAACTGCACTGGAAAACTTACAAAATGAAATTAATTTTAATGGAATTACAACTGAGAATCTCAACCTCACAGGCGCTTGTTATCGCTTGTTAGATCAACCTGCCAGGGCATTGGCCTACTTGCTTTTGGCATATTATCTCGACAGTGACACCAAGTTTGTAAAGGGAAATATTGTACTCTGTCTTCAAATGTTAAATTATCCGAAGACAGACGAGTTGAGTTCGTTTTTTTTAAATGGGACATCGACTGACCCATGGAGTGAAAACCAAATTATGAATCTGAAAAAATAGAAAATTATGCAAAGATTTTTTTTATTACTGATCACTTGTTTTATAATAATTCCTGTTTTTGCACAGGATGAGGACGAAATGAATATCCTGGAGGCTGCCGAAGGTGAAAAAAAAGTAATTGCCGATGGCTATGGGGCAACCTCTGAAGATGCCTTGCAAAATGCCTTGCAGAATGCAGTGGAGCAAGCGGCGGGCGCTTATGTAAGCAGCATTACCGAAATCGAAAACGATGAAATTATTAAAGATGAGGTGCTTTCGCTAAGTCATGGCTTTATCAGGGAATACCGGAAATTATCGGAGAACCAGTTTGAAGATGAATACAAAGTAGTAGTGGCAGCCATTATCGTCGAAAAACAAATGATTGAACGGCTTGAAGCCAGCGGGCTAAAAGTTACCTACAACGCCTCGGGATTGGTTAGCGATCTCAAGGAATGGGATAACATGAAAGAGAACGAATATAAGATGGCCAAGGCACTCTTTGATGTACATGAAATGAAAAATTACGGCATCATCTGGAATTACAACATCCGGGTTGGGGAGCCTCAGCGCAGGGGTGACAACTACACTGTGAAAGGTACCGTATCGGCCACCACCAATCCTAACTACACCGCTGAAGTTTTAAACCTGAAGAATATCCTTTCGGAACTGGCCCTTGAAACCGAGCAGATGAAATACCAGATGCCGGTTGCACACCTGATACGCCAGAATAGCAAGGAAACCATCACCTACAACAGGTACGCATTTAAGGTTATAAAGAAAAAACGCGGTGGCAAGGTAAAAGAAGCTACCAGGTTTGTTGATCTTATTATACCCATTGTGGAGCCCGAAATAGTAAGTAAAAAAAATGCTTATGGCCGGAGAAAAGATGCCCCTCTGAATTTTTATGGTGTGAACGAGATGACCGGCCTGATGGCTTTGACTTTTAAAAAATACGAAAAAGAGTTGACTACCCAGGACAAAAACCGGATCAACGAAGATTGGCTGAACCGGTACAAGGTGGTGTTCGATTTTTACGAAAAAGACTTTTCGCCTTATATGATCGTTCTTACCGAAGGCGAAAATTTGCTCACTAACAGCAAGATTGTAACTTTCTACAAATTTATGAATCCCAAAACCATCAAGGTGGTAAGAAATTACATCACCTTCTTGTTTGAATCAGCACACTGTAAGGTGGTATTCAATACTTACGAGGAAGGTTTAACCTACGATTTTGTGCCGGATGCCTTCTACGCGCAATATGCCGAAATCAACAGCAAAGTATGGAGTACCAATGCAAATGTGGCCTATCACGGGATCGTTTTCAACAAGATACCGGAATTAGGTTTTCAATTTGAAATTGATAAACTTTTCAGCGAGGAGGAGTTCAACAAGATTACCGAAATTACCGTTGAACCCTTTAAAGGGGAACAATGGATGAAATAGGGTTTGAAACCGTTTAAATACGATTGTAAGGATAGATGAATATTTTTCGTTTATCCTTTATTACTTCGTGGTTCTGAGTGTTCTAAGTGCCTTAGTGGTGAGCTTTAACATGTTACCACTCACATAGTGATGCCTTTGGCAGAAGTTACTAAGACCACAAAGGTTCACAAAGCAAATTATTTGCAACAATTGGGAAAACAAAAAATCCACCCCAAAAGGGATGGCTTCATAAGGATTTCTCGAAAAGAAATGTTCTCTGGTGTCAGAAGTCCGATGTCAGATTTTCGATGTTTGATGTGCAATATCACAGATCGGAGGGATGAAAGTTTGAGGCCTGAAAGTGAGGTTTACCCAGTATCGCTCTTCCTTTCACTTTACTCAACTGGTTTAGATTTCTTATTAACCGTTAAGAGCGCGGAACGCAGAGAAAAGAATTGGTAATATTTGAATTAAAATGAATATTGGGTGAAAAGCAACAACTATTGAACAACCAGCTTTTGTGTAGCGATCCCATCCGAAGTTACAACCTTTAAAATATAAATACCATTATCAAAGGTTGAGGTATTTATTTGGATGAAACAATGATCGAATTCATTACTGTATATTGTCCGGCCAATGTCGTTCAATATCATAACCCTGTTAATAATGTTTGGGGCACTCAAATTCAGAATGTGTTTAACAGGGTTAGGGAAAAAAGAAATATCCTGGTTTTCATTTTCAGGAAATTTTGTAATGAGCAGTGAAATGGTGTTGGATGCAGCCTCACATTCTGGATATACTGCGGTTACGAAATATAAATATTGAGAAGGGTTTTCCAGAGAGTCCTCATAGAACAGTCCGGTCAATATTTCAGGGTTTATTTTCTCACCATCCCGGTAGAGGTTGTACCCAAGCAATTCCTTAGATGTTTCAGGCTCTTCCCAACTAAGATAAGCGATGTTTGGAACGTTTTCGTGACCCTCAAAATTAAGCGGGGCGGGCAATATGCAGCCAACATTTAAAGTAACAGGAACTAAAGTACTACTACCAGGAGACTCACTAATTGCGAAATTAACAGAGCCAATGTAAGTCCCATTTCCAAATCCATCTGAATTGAAAAGCACTTTCACGATGGTTGATTCGTTAGGGGCAAGTGATCCTGTTAATGGTGTTGCAGATAGCCAGGTTAATTCAGGTTGCTCACCTGCGGTAACCCTGATGGTGTAATCTTCAACTTCGCCATAACTAGATTCCCAGCAGGGACATGGTGCTGAAGAATAGGTCATACGTATTCTCATTCTGTAGTCTCCGTTGAAAGTACTGTCCGGAACTACTATCTGGCCTGTAAAGATTTCTCCTGTCCCACCAACATTGGTCAGATCAAATCTTTCATCTGGTGGGTTGCAACATTCGAATTCAAAGTCCTGGTTCCAATCAACCCAGGCGCTAACTTGATCAAGTACATATGGATTACCGTTAGTTACGGTAATCTCTTTGGAAGTCCCAACGCTGATTGTTGCGAACATAGAGGTGTAATCAGCAACGTCACCCTGCCATCCACTTGAATTATTTATTTCACCGATCAGTACATTGGCGATGTATTCGTTTTCAGTATTGGTTGAAGCATAACAATATGACTGAAAGTAGTTGGTAACACTTATGCTATTGCAATCATTAGCGGGAACTTCATCACCGGACAAATTGGTGCAGATATTAAACTGGTAAGTATGGCCTACCGTACCAAGGTTTACGGTTTCCGGGAAGGTGTAATCAACACTTTCCCTGCTGAGGACAGGGCCTTCAATAATTCCGGTAACTTGCTCCCCACCATCAACAGTATAAAAAACGGGGATATCGCTTTGGGGTACAAAACCATAGTTCTTAACCCTGGTTTTCACATTTTCATCACCCAGGTAAATACCTGATGTTGGATATTGAATATAGGTAACACCAACGTCATAATCGGGTTGTGGAACAACTGTAATTGTATAATCCTCAGTTTCGCCAAAATAAGAATTTTCACAAGGGATGGGATCGCCACCACGGAGCAGCCTAACCCTCAAACGATAGTCACCGGGAGGTTGATCAACAGGAACTGTTATCGTACCATTAAAAAAATTGTCGGTTGCAAATAGTTCAGAAGATGAGTCAAAGGAAAAGTCCTTGTTCCAGTCAATCCATATCCAAACTTTGTTTGTGGAAGAATAGCTTTGAACACCTACGTAAATGTTCTCTGTCGCGCCATCTTCAATAATTGTTGTCATGGATGTGTAATCGGCAACGGTGTCCTGCCAATCGCTTGAGTTGCTGATGTCGCCAATGACAACATAGTCGATGTAATCCAAACTAACCTTAGCATAAGGCATACAATATGCTGGGAGTTCGTTGGTAATATCAGGGTTTTTGCAATTGTTGCCTTCAAGTTCATTATTTTCCGGGCCGGTGCATATTGCAATTGAATAGGTTTCACCAGGATTACTCAAATCAACTGTTTCGGCAAAAGTATAATCTATTGATTCACCACTGGCCAATGGGCCATCAATCATTTCCCAGACTTCTGAGCCGCCATTTACTGAATAGGAAACCGGAATATAGCTCTCTGTAGAACTGCCATAGTTTTTCACCCTTACGGTTACTTGTTCTTCACCAAGATTGGTGCCCGAAACAGGCGACAGAACCGATTGCACACCAAGGTCATGTGTGCTTTGATCAATGATTGTAATGGTATAATCTTCAATTTCACCCCATGCGTGCGATCCACATGGTTCTGGTAAGACATCATAGTTTATCCTCACTCTCATTCTGTATTCATTACAAATAACAGTTTCCGGAATAGAGATATCTCCGGTAAACAACTGGCCGGAACCAATTGTGTCGTTTAATATGTATTGCTCATCACCAGTCCCAAATCCAAGATCCTGGTTCCAATCAACCCAAACGATAACTTTATCCAGCGCCCAGGGATTGCCGTTAGCAATAGTAATTGGCTCGGAACTTCCGGCAACCAGTGGATTATAAATTGAAGTATAATCAGCACAGGCAACCTGCCATCCGCTGTAGTTTTCAACCGATCCAAAATTTACTCCGCTGATAAATTCGCCATCATAAGCTGTATTTGCAAAACACCATACACGTGGTGCATTGGTTACACTGGCGATTTTGCAATTATTCCCTTCAAACTCATCATCCCCAAGAGTGGTACACATTGATAATATAGGTTTGCCCAACATTGCTCAAATCCAGTATCGTTGGTACGTAAAAGTTTTTGGATTCACCACTTTGCAGTGTGTCTGAAATAACAAAGTTAAACGGGATTCCATTATCCAAAATAAGCTCAACCGGAATGTTGTCCTGAACTGATGTTCCATAGTTTTTAATCCGGATAATCATATTTTCCTCACTACCCAGGTTATAGTCCGACTCAGGCTGTACTATAGCCTGAACCCCGACATCATTTGCCGCACCAGGACTGCCCTCAGATAGATAGCCCGCAAGGTTCCAGTTATAATCAAACCCGAAACCGGAAAAGTTGATCCAGCTAAATCCCGCAAAATTAATCAGATCGCCAAATCCTGATACTGCCGGTCCAGCATCCATTCCAAGTGGTGTTTCACCGGCGATGTGAGTTATTTCAAAAGCTATCCAGAGGTCGTTACCCGTGATTTCAACATCGGCTGAAAGGGTAAATAAGTTCCACGTTAAGCTATCAGGAAAAACCAATTCTTCATAAAGGATCAAACCCGGTTCATCAGGAGTTCCTTCATCATATATTTTTAACTTACATGGTACAGGTATGTCATGCGTGTAAAATTCGATTTGTGAGAGTAACATCCCTGCATACTGCTGCATGATTGTGTCGGGAAAATATGCCGCAATTTCATATACACCACCAAGTAAACGGCCCCAGGAACTAATATTCACACCATCATCATATCTTATTGATACTTCATCAAGCTGATTTGGGGAGGCCCCACCATAAATTGTATCAACAGAAAAATCGAAGTCCGTCAGTTGTTTTTTAAATTTCCCATCAGCAATATCCAAGTTCTTATGTATGTTTTCCGGGAGGCTATCAGGATTAACTGAAACAAAGAAAGTAATTGCAGACGGGCTGGTGTTAGTTACAGTGAAATCTTTGACAGTAACTTTGGGCGGATCATAGTGATTCTCTGTCCAGGAGGCTGGACAGACACTTAAAATTGTATCGCTCGGCCTTACCTGATCAGGGAAAAATGCGATTTTCTGAAGATTGCCTATTAACTCAGCCTGATGCGTATGTTGTGCGCAAACACCAACAACCCATAGAATTTGATTCAAGAGTATAAAATATTTGATTACTTTCATGGATTAAGGTTTTAGTTTTCTGAAAATAATTAAAATCTGTTTATTCCAAATGAACATCAACAAAGATAAGCAATGTTCATAGAAACATCAATAAAAACAAAAAAGCCACCCCAAAACGGGATGGCTTAGTATGGATTTCTCGAAAAATCAATTTGAATTTTAGATAAAAGGTAATCAATTTGAGATCAAATAATCCAACCTCTAATCTCTAAAATCTAACCTCTAAAATTAAACAAGTCCCTGATCAAGCATTGCATCAGCAACTTTAACAAAGCCACCAATGTTGGCGCCTGATACATAGTCAACGGTTCCATCATCTCTCTTACCATATTTCACACAGTTGGCGTGAATGTCTTTCATAATTTGGAGTAATCTTCCATCAACTTCTTCGCGTGTCCATGACAAGCGCAGTGAGTTTTGCGACATTTCTAAACCTGAAACGGCAACCCCACCTGCATTGGCAGCTTTACCGGGGCCGTAAAGTATTTTTGCTTCCTGATATACAGCAATGGCTTCGGGAGTTGAAGGCATGTTGGCGCCTTCCGCAACTACATAACATCCGTTGGCAACGAGTGATTTTGCTTCGTCTTCGTTTACTTCGTTTTGTGTAGCATTTGGCATGGCTACATCACACTTAACGTCCCAGGGTCTTAAGCCTTCGTGATATTCGCAATCGAATTTCTCAGCATATTCTTTAATACGGCCGCGCTTCACATTCTTCAGCCACATAATCCATTTTAGTTTTTCAGCATCTATTCCTTTAGGATCATAAATAAATCCGCTTGAGTCGGAGAGGGTAACAACTTTTCCACCCAGATCAGTAACTTTTTGGCAGGCATATTGGGCAACGTTACCTGAACCTGAAATGGCTACAGCTTTGCCTTTTAATGATTCGCCACGTGTTTTCAGCATTTCCTGGGCAAAATAGGTAGCGCCATACCCTGTGGCTTCCGGACGAATGAGTGATCCACCCCAGCCAAGTCCTTTACCTGTCAATATGCCTGTAAATTCATTCCTGAGCCTTTTGTACTGGCCAAATAAGAAACCGATTTCACGACCACCAACGCCAATATCTCCGGCGGGTACGTCAGTGTTTGGTCCAATATGTTTCGAAAGTTCTGTCATCAAGCTTTGGCAGAATTTCATCACTTCATTGTCTGATTTTCCTTTGGGGTCGAAATCCGAACCACCTTTACCACCGCCCATAGGCAAAGTGGTGAGTGAGTTTTTCAATACCTGCTCGAAGGCCAAAAATTTGAGGATGCCGAGGTTAACTGTCGGGTGGAAACGCATTCCGCCTTTGTAAGGGCCAATAGCGCTGTTCATTTCGATGCGGAAACCTTTGTTGATTTGTACTTCGCCTTTATCGTCGAGCCACGGAATACGGAACAGAATCACTCTTTCGGGTTCAACCAGTCGTTCAAGAATTTTTGCTTCTTTATACTTTGGGTTTTCTTCGATGTATGGAATCAGTGTTTCCACAACCTCATGAACTGCCTGATGGAATTCAACTTCACTTGGGTTTTTGGCAATAACTTTTGCCATGAAATCATTTACTTGTTGATCAAATACGTTTGCCATAATTTTAAATTTTTGTTTATTAAAATGGTGTAATTACTTCGTGCGTCAATGATAATTCTTTTCTGTTAATTGACTAACAATAGATGGCTAATTGTTAGGATTTGGATATAAAAATCCGTAAATCACGCAAAAGCATTGAGGGAATTTCGGATGGTTATTCAAAATATTAATTGAATCAAAATTGGTTTTGTCAAAGCATGAGAAGGATGTTATGATATAGATTTCTCCTTCCAAAAATTTCACAAGCTCAAATTTTTCCAGTCGAAATGACAAGGCTAAACCTTGGATAGGTGAGAGAATAGCATTATTACCCTTTCATTTCGAGTTCCAAGCCCCTGAAAAAAGGGCCTCAAAGTGAAATGACAAGTTCAAATAGTTGTCATCAGTCTCCGCCAAATGGCGGAGAGAAATCTATTAACAATATCTCATCAGAAAGAAAAAATATGGTGTATTTGATAATACCTTTCCATGAAATTCGCGGTAGTACTTTACTGTTTAACTGCTTTAACTATGAGGGTTTCTCCAAAAAGTAAATTTCTTGAAAACATTTTCCTGAAAACACTTTTATTAATTTCTGAAGTGCCTTCTTTTTTACCTGTTCGGCTATAAACCCATAAGGTGGAAATGTAAATGAACGGTAGAAAAAAGGAGAAAATTAAACTAACCGGTTTTATTCTGTTTGTGCTCACTTTAGTTATTTTAAATCCGTTGGTGTGAAGCATGTACCTCATTTCAGGGAATGAAATCATGCCAATATGATGCAGAGGATTGGGGTTATTTTCATCCAATGGTGAGTTACATTTGTGATGATGACCCGTCATAAACCATTTCCAACGCGACCTTAAGCTGCTAATATTCGGGGTTGAAAGGATAAACTCCCCTTTATTCTTTAGCACCCTGTTTACTTCGCCTACAAAATCAAATTGCCTGTTAATATGCTCTATCCCATCAATACAAACCACCATATTACACGAATTATCAGGGAGTGGCAGTGTTTTGGTCATATCCCCTTTTATAAAATTATCGTGTTTTATCTGTAAAATATTCTCGATATCTATCGCGATTATTTTTTCAAATCCGGCATCCTTTAATCTTTGAACAAACGCCCCACTTCCCGAAGGAATATCAGCAACAGTTTTGCTTGTGTCCTTTGCAATTAATCCAAATACTACTTCATGCGTATTTTTGGAAGTGTTTATACTTATGCCTTTATAGTTTCTTCTCATATAGTTATCCCCATTTTTTTCATCAGGAAGGTGGCATTGAGGTTTTGTGAAATCCCGTCTTTAAGCTTGTAATCAAAATCCAGTTCGTCATTTTTAATTTCTACTTCAAATCTTTTATTGCTGATATTTTCGGGATATTCTTTGATGAGTTCGCCAAGCGTTAGATCGTGGGTGGCAATGAGGCCCGATGAATCAAAGCGGATGAGTTGCTTTAGTAAAGCTTTCGAACCTTCCTGTTTGTCTTTGGAGTTGGTGCCTTTTAAAATCTCATCAAGGATAATAAAAAGCTTTTGGCCTGAATCGAGTGTGTCAATAATTAATTTGAGCCTTTTTAATTCGGCAAAAAAGTACGATTCGCTTTCAAGTAAGTTATCGCGTGTGCGGATGCTTGTAAAAATTTCGGCAGGTGAAAAGACAAATTTTTTCGCACACACAGGTGCGCCGGTCATGGCCAGGATAAAATTAACGGCTACCGTTCTAAGGTAGGTGCTTTTGCCGGCCATGTTGGCCCCGGTAACAATAATAAAATTTTTCCATCCGTCAAACGAAATGGGGTTATCAACCCTTGTTTTGCTTTTGAGAAGCGGGTGGCCACAATCCTCAGCCTGAAGCATGAATTGTTCTTCAACAGGTTCGGGCATTATAAAATCAGGGTGATTGTATCCAAAACAAGCAAGGCTGCTGATGGCATCAAAATAAGCCATAATCTCAAACCATTCCGCCACATCCTCTTTATATGTTGATCTCCATGACTCCAATCGCCGGGCCTGGAGTATGTCCCAAAGCATAAAATAATTCAATATTACCCACGCAAAAATATTTAGCCTGCTGTCGAAGGCATGAATTATTTTGGACAGCTTTTTCAATGCATCGCCCGATTTGTGTTCTTTTGTCAATGATTCTTTTTTACGGATGAGGGTTTCCGATTCAAAATTTTCATCTTCAATCTCATGGATGAGTCGGCCATATTTTTCAAGCAATTCTGCCTTTTTACTCAGCAATTCATGGTTTCTCATAACCGATTTTGCGCGACCGAAAGCAATGCCCAAAGGGACAATAAGATAAAGTGTAAAAGTTTGAAAACTAATGTTGCCGAGTATGAGTAATGTAATAACGAGGGTACTGAGCGCCGGTATTATCCAGAGTAAAACAAGGTAAATTTTGCTATTAAATTCTGCCGGCATTTTCATCCATTCCAATATTCCTGATTTATCTTCTTCGCTATCGTGAAGCCATATACCAATGGATTGAAACTTTTGGCGCCAGCTTATCCTGTTTTTTAAATCACAAATAGCTTCTTGCCTGCGTTTAATTTCATCGTTTTGTTTTTCGGGTGCGGAGAACCATGAGCTCAACCTGATTTTCCCAATCGTGGTTGAAGTACGGTTGATGTATTGAAATACAGAGCCTTTTCCGAAAATGTCGAGATCGGCTGTAAAAGGATGGTCAGCCTGAAGAAATTCGGAACCATCATCAAAGCCACTATAATCGCCGCCAATGGCCTTTAGTTCATTCTCGTTAATGAGGAGCAGGCGTGCAATTTCATCTCTAAGTTTATGTAAGTTGGCATGCCAAACTACAATGCCAATAAATAGTGTAACAAAAACGAAAGACACAAGCACAACAATGCCGGCCGTGTATAGCGATGAAATATACAAAGCAACAACGCCGGCCAGGAAAACCAGGATTCTAAGCAGGCCGACCCTGACTATTTTTTTTTGAGTTTTTTGATGTTCAGCATCATATTTTGTTCTGAGGTTTTCGTAAACACTTAATGGAGTTTCGTGGCTCATGGTTTTTTATTGATGATTGTTGTTAATGCTTTAGAAATAATGTTTACATCGAAAGGGGATTCCCCGAGACTTTCACCATCGGCTTCCATCATAAATTCTTTGCGCCGGCATTGAATTCTGATGTTTTGTGCCCTGAACGTTGCAACTTTCGGGTGTTTGATAAAAGTTCCGGTATAAAGATTTCGCAATTGTGCCAACAAAGCCCCAAGGCCAATTTTTTTTATCAGGGTCATATCCAAAAGCCCATCGTCAGGAATTGCATTGGGGAGTTGCATCATGCCTCCGCCGTTGAATTTGCAAATTCCAACACTCATGCTAAAAGTATTAAAGCTGAACTTTTTTCCGTCAACCGAAATATCGGTAATTGCCGGTTTGTACTCGAACAATCCTGCAAAGAGGTTATAAAAATAGGATAGGGCATTGCTTTTTCCTTCGGCTTTTTGCTTGTTGGTTTTTTGTGCGACCAGTGCATCAAAGCCCATCCCGGCAATGTTTACAAAATACCTGATCTTCATCTCACCTCCTTCAAAATAGCTGATTTTGCCAACATCCTGAACAAAAGTGTTTCCTTTAATTATTACATTGATGGCCTTTTGATAGTCGGCCGGGATTTCAAACATTCGTCCCCAGTCGTTGCCTGTGCCAACCGGGACAACGCCAATTTTTAATTCCTGAACATCTACTTCCTGCTGCATAAAAAACCCGTTGACCACCTCGTTGAATGTGCCATCTCCGCCAACGGCAATAAAATCTCTGTAACCGGCCGCAATTGCTTTTTTGGTGATGTCGATGGCGTGACGAGCATATTCGCTAAAGGCAAAGTCGAAATCAAGGCCTGATGTATCAAGCATTTTATGAATCCTGTCCCAATCCTTTTTTATCTTTCTGTTTCCTGCATTGGGATTTACCACAACATACCATTTGTTTTTGATGCTTGATTTTTCAACCATTATCGTCAGTTTTGTTTTGAGAAAATATTGTCATTTTATTGCTTCTGGCAAAGAGGAAAAAGACTGTAAAGAAAGTAAAAAAAGTAACCCCTGCCTGATTTTCAATGGTGTCCTCGCTTAGCATCGACAAGGCAAGAATTAAAAAGAATACAAGGTAAAAGTAGTCATCAAACATCTTAAGGTGATACCCTGGATAAATCAATGCAAACATAAACCAAAGCCATCCGAAAAACCCCAGCGCGGCAAAAATGGCGAGGTATTGGTTGTGTGCCCGCCAGCGGAATTGGGATTCCAGTTGCGAATTCATCTCAACATACTCATTGGCATAAGCTTCCTTAATATCCCCGGTGCCAGTTCCAAGCCAGAAATTTTTTTGAATAATGTGCAAACCCGCCCTCCAGAATTCGAGTCGTTGTGCTACTGAATGTCCGCTCATAAAACCTGTTTGCTTGAATATCATCATTTCCCAAACAATGGCTCGCATCCGGTTTTGAATGCTTGTTTCGGTAAGTTCGTTAATGTTGGCAATGCCATTTTCGATGTGTCTAATCTCATCATCAGTCAAGCCTTGAATAGCTTCGGCATCTTTTCGCAAGCCTTTCGAGCTTAGGTATCTGAGCAAGGTATATCTAATATAATGTCCTGAATTGTCGATGCTATCAATTGTGATTGAGCTGCGTTTTCCCCATTCTTCTTTTATTTCTGTCCATTGAATGTACTGCCCAACCCAGTGGCCGTTTTCGATTCCTGTAATTGTGCTGTCATGACCATAAAAATTTCCTTTACTGGTTGTTATAACCATGTCTTTATGACGGAAAGGTTCATCGGGCATGGCTTCATCGTAAAGATTTTTGAGATAAAAAAACAACAGCATCGGGATGGCTACTAAAAATGCAGCAATAGTTATTTTAAGCACTTTTGATTTGGATTTAAAAATGGTAAGCAAGGCAAGCAAAAATCCCACTATAATCAGGATTGACAAGCCCGTTACCGACTCAAGGATGACTAAAAAAAATACTAACCAAATAATAGTTACAAAAAGTGCAATTTTAATTTTTAGATTAAAAAAGCCTGAGCCAAAAATTAAATACAAGCCCGCGAAGATGGCCACGCAAATATTAAGGCTGAACCTGACATGCGACATGAAAAGTGAAATATCCCTGATGTCGGCTATTTCTTTAGTCAGTAGTTCATGCATACTGGCTATTGTTCCAAGCACATTGGCTATAATGAAAACAAACATTAAATAATGAAATAAGCTACGGTTAACCTTTGGAGAAGTTGAGATAATAATAGGCAATGCAAGCAAAGGAATTTTGGTTCTTAAATCTTTTACAGCATAATCAAAATCGGTAGTCCAAAGCAGGCCAATAATGTGAAGAATGAAGACCGATACTATTACCATGGCAGCCCTGTTCCTGAAAAACATTTTCCATTTTTGTAAAATCTTCGGATCGAGAAGCCAAAGGGCACTTAGGAATAACTGCGACATACTCATCAAAGCCCTCGACAGTGGCAACGCGATCAGCATTGCTGTTAAACCCGCGTAGTAAAGGTTGGTTCTGTTAATCCAGGATGGTATTGCCATACTTTGCTATTATTCCGTAAAGATAGAATGATTTTGTTTTGTGCTAAAAAAAGTACTTTTACAGCAACGTTTTGATAGAAACGAGCAGTGTTGAGATTTCTTATTTTTACTTAAACCTTCGTTAATTTTCATGCAGGCAAAAGCAGTATTTAAAAGATGGATATCAGGATTATATAAAACCCTCAGGCTGATTGTAATATTTTTTGGGGTTGTTTTTATTTTGATGATTGTCCTTAGCCTTACCGAACAGCCTTTTTGGATGAGTTATTATTTGGGTACAGCCAATTCGGCCATACAAGCCGATCCTGATTATATTGTGATAATGGGAGTCGGGGGAATGCCCGGGCCTAAAGGTTTTATGCGCTGTTATTTTGGTGCAGAGGCTGCCAAAACATTCCCTGAAGCTAAAGTAATTATTGCCATGCCCGCCGAAGCCGGAAAATTTTTAGGCAGCGATCCTTTCGAAATGTACCAAGAGGTTTCCCGTTATGGAATTGATGATAACAGGTTTATTTTTGAAGTTCATGGAACCGATAGCCATTCCCAGGCTGTTGAAGTTTTTAAAATACTGAAAGAAGAGCCTAAAAAAAATTTGCTTATCGTTACTTCTCCCGAACACATGTATCGTTGCATATTAACTTTTGAAAAGTGTGGCTTCGAAAATGTGGATGGCATTTCTTCATTTAGCACCCCCCTCAACGATAACTTGTTATTAACTAAGGAAGAGTTTGAATCGGAAAGTGTTCCGCTGGCAAGAAATATTACCATGCGTTATAATATGTGGAATTATTTAAAAATAGAAATAGAAATTGCACGTGAATTTATGGCGATCGCTTATTACAAGTGCAAGGGCTATGTGTAAATAGAGCCTCTCTTTTAATTTTGTTTCCCGCAGATTTCGCTGATTAGCGCAGATAAAATCTGCGCTAATCAGCGAAATCTGCGGGAAAAATTTTTAGGAAACTAAAAAATCCCTTGTTTCGGCATATTGTTTTTTAAAATCAAAATGGGCTATTATTTTTTTCCTGGCATTTTCCCCCATGGTGTTTCTCAAATCTTCGTCATTAATTAGTTTTTTGATGTAGTGAAATAAATTGTCAATGTTGCCGGAGTGTGCCAGAAACCCATTTACTCCATGATCGATTAACTCGGGGTTGCTGCTATGGTTAAAAGCTACCACGGGCTTTTTGCAGAGCATTGCTTCGGCAATTACATAGCCAAACCCTTCCCACGATGAAGTGAGGACAAA
This sequence comes from uncultured Lentimicrobiaceae bacterium, assembly GCA_964593705.1. GTDB lineage: Bacteria > Bacteroidota > Bacteroidia > Bacteroidales > 4484-276 > SABY01. Next base: position 197,384 of record CAZQIV010000001.1, read on the forward strand.
GATGTCGATGTTGTGCATAAAAGCAGGTATATTGTCGATATGGCCTGCAAGGACGACATGTTTTTCAATGTTCAAAATTTTAATTTGTAGCTTAAGCCACTCTTTAAGATGTCCATCGCCACCAATAATTATTTGAAAGTCGTTTGTTTCGGTTTTTAACCGGGCAGCCATTTCAAGTAATAGATGCTGTGCTTTTTGTTTTTCAAGGCGGCCTAAATTTCCGAGCACTATGGTTTTTGGATTTTCATTAATTGCATCGGGTGGGGGATAATCCTCAGTTTTGATGCCATTATAAATAACACGTATTTTTTCATCACTGAAAAGTTTTGGATTATTTTTATTTATCAATCGTTTGGTTTCGATCGAGTTTGCAAGGATTTCGGTAATAATATTGCGAAAAATAAACCTGTTCAAAAAGGAGTTTTTGATGGCGATGGCGCTTCCCCTCCGATAAATGATCCGTTTAACTTTAGCCAATCGGGCAGCCATGCCTGCAACTTTCAAGTCGGCGGGCAAATTAAGAATAATGGTTTCTACTTTATGTTTTTTAAAAAAGGTGGCCAGTTTAAGAATTTTAAAAATATTCAGGATGCTAAAGTTTGAAATCTTAATTGTGAAGACCGGAAATTGTTGTGCTTCCAGTTTTTTTTTCAAGACTGATCTTTCGTGAATCACGGCCATCACCTCAACACCCTCCGAAAAAAGTTGTGAGGCAATATCAAAGTGCCATTTTTCGCCTCCGCCCCAGGCTTGATTTGTATTAAAAAAACAGATCATGATTGTTTATTTTGCTTGCGTTGCAAATGCCATGCTTTGAAATACCTCAAACCCGTTTGAAATGCAGCAACGTAACTAAGGAAAAAACCATAATATCCATCCATAAATCCCAGATTTATGAAATAGTTTCTAAAAAATTTCGCGGGGGGATTAATAAGTACTTTATAGAAATAAACAGGTTTCCCTTTTTCTATCTGTGCTTTAGCCGCGATACTGCTAAATTTATTTGATTGAATAATGTGTTCCTCAATGGTGTAATAAGTATAGTGTAAAAGGTCGCCATACAGACGGGAGGTTTTTGAGCCTTCCTGCATCTCAAATTTATCATGTGGGTCGAGGCCCCCCCACGCACCCTTGCGCGAATCGTACAACCTCAATTTTGGGTCGGGATACCAACCACCGTGCCTGATCCATTTTCCACAATAATTTGCCAGCCTGTTCATCCGGTATCCATCTGCATCCCAGTTTTCTTTAACTTTTAAAACTTCCTTTTTCAATTCCCCGGTTAATGCTTCGTCAGCATCAAGCGAAAGCTGGTGTGGATATTTGGCTTGAGTAATGGCAAAGTTCTTTTGGCTGATGTGTCCCTCAAAAGCGTGTTCAATTACCCGAGCCCCAAACGATTCACAAATTGATTTCGTGTTGTCGGTCGAAAACGAATCCACCACCACAATATCGTCGGTAACATCTTTTACTGATGCAAGGCAGCGTCCGATATTGCGCTCTTCGTTAAAAGTGATAATAACCACTGAAAGTTTTGGCATGGGGGATTCGTTATTTGCCCCGAAAAATAAAAAATCTTTGATTTTTGTAATTTTTCGAGGGTGCACGGGCAAAGCCCGGCATTAATAGTTATTTGTTATTAGTTAATGGTTTTTGTCGTATTTTGTTGTAGAGACAAGGCATGCCTTGTCTCATCCCTTGCACCCCGAAAAATCATTTATTATTTTACCCCAAGCTAAACGCGATACACTTCTCGGATTTCGGAGGATATTTAATAATCGTTGACAAACCTAATAAAAAAAGTTGCAAATAGCAGAATTTACAAATTTGATTTATCCTAAATCCCTTTTGTTTCCGTTAACGGAGTTTGTGAATAGAAGGGTTTGTTTTTTAGTTCTACTCACTCCACCACTCTCCCGCAAAAGCGGGATTTCCCCGAAGGGTCGGGGTTCTCCTCGAGGAGAAGGGTTGGTGCCGAGGCAAAGCCTCGTGCATGCTCGAGCAAAGCTCGGCAGGATGAGGTAGTAGCAGTCACACCGTGAATTCTTTCTGAGAGCAGAGCAGGTTTTCATAATAAAGAACAACTGCCTGGGCTATTCACGGTGTGACTATTCCGGGGGGAAAACAAGTCACACTGTGAATTCTTTCTAAGAAAGAAGCAGATTTTTATAAATAAAGAACAACTGCCTGGGCTATTCACGGTGTGACTTAAAAGGTATAACAGCAAATCAACAATCACAAATCAATTAATCTGCAATCTGAACATCCATCACCGACCCCCTCTAACCTGCCTGGCCGGCAAGGCTGGCTCCCCCTAAATGGGGAGGATTCCACCAAACAAGCCAGCTGGTTACCAGAATGAATTATTCTGTTCCATTAAGGGAGTTTCGTTAATGCAACCTGCCGGCTTTTGCGGCGGAACTCCCTTCTCCTTGAGGAGAAGGGTTGGTGCCGAGGCAAAGCCTCGTGCATGCTCGAGCAAAGCTCGGCAGGATGAGGTAGTAGCAGTCACACCGTGAATTCTTTCTGAGAGCAGAGCAGGTTTTCATAATAAAGAACAACTGCCTGGGCTATTCACGGTGTGACTAAAAAGGTATAACAGCAAATCAACAATCACAAATCAATTAATCTGCAATCTGAACATCCATCACCGACCCCCTCTAACCTGCCTGGCCGGCAAGGCTGGCTCCCCCTAAATGGGGAGGATTCCACCAAACAAGCCAGCTGGTTACCAGAATGAATTATTCTGTTCCATTAAGGGAGTTTCGTTAATGCAACCTGCCGGCTTTTGCGGCGGAACTCCCTTCTCCTTGAGGAGAAGGGTTGGTGCCGAGGCAAAGCCTCGTGCATGCTCGAGCAAAGCTCGGCAGGATGAGGTAGTAGCAGTCACACCGTGAATTCTTTCTGAGAGCAGAGCAGGTTTTCATAATAAAGAACAACTGCCTGGGCTATTCACGGTGTGACTAAAACCGGTAATCTGGAAAAGTCATCCGATGAATAATGTTTAAGCATCTGACCCCAAGCTATTAGTAACAATGCCACTTCCGGGAGTAATTCATTGGATGACTATATTCTAACATTTTTAAATCAAAAAACACTTCAAAAAGAATCCTGATGAAACTGTACAATCCTATATCAAACATCTTACATCGGACATCTGATTTTTTATGATATATCAGATGTCCGATGTTTGAAGTCCGATATTTGATCTTGCCACATCACTCCATCCCGTCCCTTAGCAATCGGGAACTTTCGGGGCTCCATTACTCCATCACTGCAATTTCTCCCATCTCCCCTCTAACTTCTCCCCCCTAACCTCTGTTACTGCCCGGGTTTATTCACGGTGTGACTCAAATCTGGTAATCTGGAAAAGTCATCCGATAAATAATATTTAAGCATCTGACCCCAAGCTATTGGGAACAATGCCACTCCCGGGAGTAATTCATTGGATGACTATATTCTAACATTTTTAAATCAAAAAACACTTCAAAAAGAATCCTGATGAAACTGTACAATCCTATATCAAACATCTTACATCGGACATCTGATTTTTTATGATATATCAGATGTCCGATGTTTGAAGTCCGATATTTGATCTTGCCACATCACTCCATCCCGTCCCTTAGCAATCGGGAACTTTCGGGGCTCCATTACTCCATCACTGCAATTTCTCCCATCTCCCCTCTAACTTCTCCCCCCTAACCTCTGTTACTGCCCGGGTTTATTCACGGTGTGACTCAAAACTGGTAATCTGGAAAAGTCATCCGATGAATAATGTTTAAGCATCTGACTCCAAGCTATTGGGAACAATGCCACTTCCGGGAGTAATTCATCGGATGACTATATTCTAACAATTTTAAATCAAAAAACACTTAAAAAAGAATCCTGATGAAACTGTACAATCCTATATCAAACATCTTACATCGGACATCTGATTTTTTATGATATATCAGATGTCCGATGTTTGAAGTCCGATATTTGATCTTGCCACATCACTCCATCCCGTCCCTTAGCAATCGGGAACTTTCGGGGCTCCATTACTCCATCACTGCAATTTCTCCCATCTCCCCTCTAACTTCTCCCCCCTAACCTCTGTTACTGCCCGGGTTTATTCACGGTGTGACTAAAACCGGTAATCAGGAAAAGTCATCCGATGAATAATGTTTAAGTAACTGAACCCAAGCTATTAGTAACAATGCCACTTCCGGGATAAATTCATCGGATGACTATCTTGAGCAGAAGTCGCACCGTGATTCTTTCTAAGAGTAGAACCGTTTTCTTAATATTTATTAGAATCCGGTTGATTGATTTGTGAAATTGTAATCTTTTTTCAATTAAAAGTCATTGATTGTCATCCCGAAAAGTAGAAAATCTTTGATTTTCGTAACTTTTCGAGGATGCTCGAAAAAATATGAAATCGTATCCCGAAGTTTCGGGATGGTTTTTCGGCATTGATAGTCATTAAATGTAAAAAAAATGACATGCGAAGCCCAAATGACAACGCAGCTAAATGACAACAAATGACGGCGAAGCCCAATGACAATTTATGATGCGCGAAGCTTTGCTAATACTTTTCATGTAAATGGACTACCTTTGCAAAATAGCTGACATTATGTCAAACAAAAACTAATATTTAAAAAATGTACTAAAGGCATGTTTGTTGATTTGCACGCTGCCTTATTATAAATATCGATAATTATGTTTAAAAAAATTATTAGTAATATTTTGGGTTCAAAAGCCGACAGGGACATCAAGGTGATAAACCCAATTTTGGCGGATACCCTTAAGGCTTATGAAAGCATAAAAAACCTTACTACCGACCAATTACGCGAAAAAACAATCGAATTCAAAAAGAGAATAGAAGAAAATCTTCAAGAAGAATATCTTCAGATTAATGATATCAAAGATCGCATAGAAAATGATCCGGAAATGGATATCGATCAAAAAGAAAAGCACTACGAAGATATTGATAAACTCGAAAAAGCCACTTACAATAAAACCCAGGACTTTTTAAATCAAATACTTCCCGAGGCCTTTTCGGTAATGAAAGAAACAGCAAAACGATTTACCGAAAATGATACCATAGAAGTTGTTGCAACTCAAATGGATCGCGACCTCGCCGCAAGATACGATCATGTGAATATTGTTGGCGACAAAGCCTACTACGACAATCAATGGATGGCCGGTGGCACCCTGATAAAATGGAACATGGTGCATTACGATGTGCAGCTTGTTGGCGGTATAGTGCTTCACCAGGGTAAAATAGCCGAGATGGCAACAGGTGAGGGTAAAACATTGGTTGCCACCCTGCCGGTATATTTAAATGCACTTCCCGGGAAAGGCGTTCACGTGGTTACTGTAAACGATTACCTCGCCAAACGCGACTCGGAGTGGATGGGCATGTTGCTGATGTTTCATGGCCTTACGGTGGATTGTGTTGATAAACATGAACCCAACTCACAGTCCAGGAGAAATGCCTACAATTGCGATGTAACCTATGGAACCAACAACGAATTTGGTTTCGATTACCTGCGCGATAACATGACAGGAAACCCTGAAGAGCTTGTACAACGACCCCATAACTATACTATTGTTGACGAGGTTGACTCGGTGTTGATTGATGATGCCCGTACACCACTCATCATTTCAGGGCCAACGCCTAAAGGTGAAAACCAGCTTTTTGATGAACTAAAACCAAATGTTCAACAACTTCACTCGGAACAGCGAAAACTTGTTACAAAAATTCTTGCTGAAGCAAAGCAATTGCTTTCGGGCGATAACGTTAGCGATGAAAATCAGAAAAAGGGCGGAGAGCTTTTATTGCGTGCCCATCATGGCCTGCCCAAAAACAAAGCATTAATCAAGTTCCTCAGCGAATCGGGAATGAGAACGCTTATGAGCAAAACCGAAGGCTTTTACATGCAGGAGCAAAGCAAGCACATGCACATTGTTGATGATCCCCTGTTTTTTATTATCGATGAAAAAAATAACTCCATCGAACTTACCGATAAAGGCATCGATTTGTTGAGTTCTTCATACAACGACAATAGTTTTTTTATTTTGCCCGATTTAGGTGCCGAACTTGCCGACCTTGGAAAAAGTGAGCTTAGTGAAGAAGATCAAATTGTTAAAAAAAGCCAGTTGACCTCTGACTTCTCTGTAAAGTCTGAGCGCGTTCATACAGTTAACCAATTGTTGCGAGCCTACTCAATGTTTGAAATAGATGTAGAGTATGTCATCATGGAAAACAAGGTAAAGATCGTAGATGAGCAAACCGGCCGTATTATGGAAGGCCGTCGTTACTCTGATGGATTGCACCAGGCATTGGAAGCAAAAGAAAATGTGAAAATTGAAGCTGCAACCCAAACGTATGCTACCGTTACCCTGCAAAATTATTTCAGGATGTACCAGAAACTGGCTGGTATGACAGGTACTGCCGAAACTGAAGCAGGCGAGCTTTGGGATATTTATAAATTGGATGTAATTGTAATCCCAACAAACAGGCCCATAACCCGCGACGACCGCGAAGATTTAGTATATAAAACCAAGCGCGAAAAATTTAATGCTGTAATTGATGAAATTGTTATCCTGGTAGAGCATAAGAGGCCGGCATTGGTGGGTACTACTTCTGTCGAGAACTCGGAATTGCTCAGCAAACTTTTAACCAGGAAACATATTCCCCACAACATCCTCAATGCCAAACTTCACCAAAGGGAAGCTGATATTGTTGCCGAAGCCGGTCACCCAGGCAAAGTAACCATTGCCACAAACATGGCTGGTCGTGGTACCGACATTAAATTAGGCGAAGGTGTGAAAGAAGCAGGTGGTTTGGCCATAATTGGTACCGAGCGTCATGAATCCAGACGTGTTGACCGCCAGCTCAGGGGGCGTGCTGGAAGACAGGGTGACCCGGGTAGCTCACAGTTTTTTGTTTCGCTCGAAGATGACCTGATGCGTATGTTTGGTTCCGAAAGAATTTCTAAAATCATGGATCGCATGGGCATCGATGATGGCGACGTAATTCAACATTCCATGATTTCCAAATCAATCGAAAGGGCGCAACGGAAGGTTGAGGAAAACAACTTTGGTATTCGTAAAAGGTTGCTCGAATACGATGATGTAATGAACTCACAGCGTGAGGTGATCTATAAAAAACGCCGACATGCACTTTACGGGGAGCGCCTTGCGGTTGACCTTTCAAATATGATGTTCGACCTAAGCGAGCAAATTGTACTGGATTACACTTCAACCGGCGACTTTGAAGGATTTAAGCTTGAAGTGCTCAAGGATATGGCTGTGAATATATCCATGCAGGAAGAAGAGTTTTTGAATAGCCCGAAAGATCAGATTATCGAAAAAGTTTTCCACCAGGTTTACGATGCCTATCGTGCAAAAATGAAGCTGATTGCCGAAAAAGCCTATCCTGTAATTAAAGATGTGTTTGAGCAGGAAAGCGGATACGAAAATATTGCCATACCTATCACCGATGGAAGGCGACAGAGGCAAGCCGTTGCCAATCTAAAAAAAGCTTATGAGAATGGTGGGCGGGAAATTACACTGGCCATCGAAAAAAGTGTTACACTTTCGCTGATTGACGAAGCCTGGAAGGAACACTTGCGCGAGATGGATGATCTGAAACAATCAGTTCAGAATGCATCGTACGAGCAAAAAGACCCGCTTTTAATTTATAAACTCGAATCATTCGATTTGTTCAAGTCGATGGTACAACGAACCAATCGGGATATAACCTCCTTCCTGCTCAAAGCCAATCTTCCGTTGCAAGATCGCAGTAATGTGAGGGAAGCCCAAATGCCACGCCGCGCCGACAGGAGAAAGTTGCAGGAAGGTCGTGATGATCTGTTGTCACAGTCTCACAGCAATACACAGCACAAGGAAAAACCTCAACCCGTAAAAGTGGAAAAGAAAGTAGGACGAAATGATCCCTGCCCTTGCGGAAGTGGGAAAAAATACAAACAGTGTCACGGGAGATAAAACTAATAAGACCCACGCTAATTAGTGAGTGTCCATAAAGTTCGCAATTTATTGATTTAAAATTAATCCCGCACCTGCGCAAAGCCGTTAGGCTAAGCAATTTTCCAAATAAGTTTTGCAGGCTGAAAGCCTGTCCATAGGACTCCTGCGGAGGAACATCATAGAAAAGATATTATTGCCGGAAAGTTTACCAGGCTGAAGGCCTGGTAAAAAAAAAGTATCTCCGTAGGAGTCCTTCGGACAGGTCTTTAGCCTGAGGATACTACTCCATTTGTATTAAAAAGGAGCGCTGCTCCTTCTTTTGATATGAAAGGCTTTCAGCCTTTATTCTGGTATTCACATAATATAATAATACAATTGTTTTCTTAACCTGACGGCTATGCGCACCTGCGGGAATCGTCCGAAGGACTCCTACGGAGGAGATTTTAGATCGTTTTGAATATCACTAACATCTTAAATCTATGCCATAGGCATCCCAACGGGAAAATCGCCTGCCTCGCCTGCACACAAGCCACACCAGGCGGCCCGCTTCACTGCGGGGCGAGCCTGCCTCGCCGACAAGGCTGGCAAGGCGGGTTAATCTGAAATCGTATATATTTCTAAATGTTACTTTAAAGACGAATTCTAAATATTATGATAAGCCGGATATACCTTTAAAGGGATATCCGGTTTTTTATTGGAAAACAGCGGGATTCAAATGTTTGTTATTGAACATATCAGCCTTTGATTTCGAACACAAATGGAAATAGAAACCCCAAAAAAATTCCCACAACATTCGCATAAATAAGCTTTTACAGCCTTTGGCACAATTCGTGAAAATTAACCCGCATTATTCTTCTGAAAGCGTAGCGAATCGGATGAATTCCGATGTGTCGGAACAGGTAGTGCGATGACCCCGATAGCTATCGGGGGTGGGGTGCAATGCGGGAAACCCCGACTTAGTAATACCCATTTTTGGGGATCGAAGTGAATCTAAAAATGTTGGTATTACTTAGTCGTAGAAAATTTATGAATTTTCCGGGTTGATGATAATTGAAATTTAGGGTTGTTTTATTTTAAATGGATAGAAAATGAGAGAAATAGTAATCCTGATTCCGGAAATCGAACCGGAACAAAATGTTGAAATTGAAGTCAGCATCAACGGACGGAAAAAAACCATGCAATACCGCGTTGAATTAATCGATTGGGAAGGTTCGGGTGTGCCACCTAATGATAAAGTACAGGTGATTAAGCACAAAATTGCCGAGTACGACAAGGATTGGGAATTGATGGAAATTGGGGCTCCCAACGACGATGGCATCCCACTAACTTTTAGAAAAAGGGTGGTTTCTGAATAATGTAATTCACTCTTGTAAAACTTCATTTGCAAACACATCATGATCGTAAATGCCAATAAATTAATTCCGGAAAGAAACTACAAATCACTCGTTTCGAGGGTACTGTCAAATGCATTCGCAAGGTTATTTATTTACCTCCTAACAATTACTTTGCTTGTAAAATCCACCAGGTATTTTTTTGAAAAGATAACCCCAATAATACCCATTTCAAATGCTGATATAATCGAATATTTCAGGGAAGCTTTCGTCATAATCCTTTTGTTTGCGATTTACTATTTTTTGATTAAAGTTATCGAAAAAAGGACTGTTTACGAATTGTCATTTTCCATGATGTTTACCGAGATATTAGCCGGAATTATTTGCGGAGCTGTGATCATATTGTTGGTTGTTGGTATTTTGGCTATTCCCGGATATTATTCCATCGAAAAGTTCAACCATGTTGATTCTTTAATTCATGGATTCTTCAGGTTTGTAAATGGTGCTTTTTTCGAGGAGTTATTGTTCAGGCTGATCATTTTTAAGCTTATGGAGGAATATTTGGGAAGCTGGATTTCATTGTTATTTGGTGCGCTGTTTTTTGGCGTGGCGCATCTTTTTAACCAAAGTGCAACATTATGGTCTGCTTTTGCAATAGCTGTGGAAGCAGGTATTTTACTCACGCTGGCATTTATGTTTACCCGCCGAATATGGATGGCTTTCGGGATTCATTTTGGATGGAATTTTGTTCAGGCTTCTGTGCTTGGACTTCCGGCATCAGGGTTAAGTTTTCCGGGATTAATAACTTCAGAATTAACAGGGCCGGTTTGGATTACCGGGGGGAGTTTTGGGGTGGAGGCTTCACCAATTACGCTTGGTTTGGGCTTAATACTTTCCTTCCTTTTATTGAAAAAAGTACTGAAGGATGATCAGGTAATTCTACCATCGTGGCACAAACGAAAAAAGACCGAAATTAAATATTGAAAAATCAATGTCATCAAACTTCGATCATAAGGAGGCAAACAAGTACCCTTTTTTATATGCAGGTATGATGGCAACATTGATACAGATTTTTTTAATGGTGTTTACGGTTTCAGAAAACAGTTTATTTTACGGAATTTACATCAGCTTTCTTTTATGGATGCTTTCAATTGTCCTTTGGATATTAGGACTGTTGGAATTGAAGAAAAGTGGGAAATCAAATGAATCGGGTAATTATATACTGACTACAAAAATTGTTATTACCGGCATTTATCGATTTGTGAGGCATCCGCAGTATTTGGCATACATACTTTTTAATATGGGGATAATTTTCAAGGTTCAGTCAATCCCGGCAGTTGTTTGTGGCATTTTGGCAATTGTTCTGTTATTCGCTGGTATCAGGGAAGAAGAAAAGTTGCTGATAGCCAAGTTTGGAGATCAATACATTAATTATAAAAAGAAAACATTCATCTTTTAAAAATTCATTAATCAAAAATTTAAAACAAAAAATATGAAAAAGTTTACATTTTTAATGATTACAATTTTTATGTCATCGATGGCTGCATTAAAGGCGCAGGATAATGAAACAGCCATTAAGCAGGTTGTTCAATCAGCTTACATTGATGGAATTCATAATCTTGGAAACATTTCCGCTATCGAAAAAGGCTTTCACCCCGGGTTTAATCTACTTATCAAAAGCCAGAACCAGGAACTGATTAAGTACCCGATTTACACCTGGATTGAAAGTGTAAACAAGCGCAAAGCTGAACACCCCAATGGCCCGGATGAAAAAACCACGGTGGAGTTTGTTGAGATTGATATTACCGGAGATGCCGGAATGGCAAAAATCGACTTGTTCAGGGGGGGGTAAGAAAATTTATACCGACTATTTATTCCTTTACAAGTTTGGTGGCGATTGGCAAATTGTTAGCAAGGTTTATCACGGTTATTAAAAGTTGGCAGTCCACAGTCCACAGTTGGCAGTCGGCAGTCCACAGTTGGCAGTCTTCAGTTCACAGTCCAAAGTTGGCAGTCTTCAGTTCACAGTTCACAGTTGGTAGTCTTCAGTAATTAGTTACCAGTAAAAAATTATTAAATTATAGCCATAAATGACAGCGCAGCCAAATGACCATAAATGACTACAAATGACAGCGCAGCCAAATAACTACCAATGACTACAAATGACAATCAATGACAACAAATGACAGCGAAGCAAATGACTATCAATGACAGAGTTTTCATACATATTACTTTTCTTCAGCTATGCTTAAAAACATAATCATCATAACAATCCGGCATTTAATCAGGAATATCAGTTACACGCTTACGAATATTTTTGGTCTTGCCATTGGTTTAGCCACCTGTATTCTGATATTTCTTTACGTACAAGATGAGTTAAGTTACGATCGGTTTTTTAGCAATGCCGACAACATTTACAGGATGGAACCCCATTGGGTTGGGCAGGGCGAGGATAGCCATTGGGCTGCAACATCAGGCGACATACTGCCTGAAATCGTTAAGAGTTATCCTGAAATTGTAAGTAGTGTAAAAATCCACAAACCCTATCAGCCACCCATATTTCAGCGCGATGAAAAGCGGTTTCAGGAGAAGAACGTACTTTATGCTGATTCTTCATTCTTTGAAGTTTTTGATTACCATATCATAAAAGGCGATGCCAAAACCATGCTGAAAGGGGCAGGCAAGATTGTCCTTACCGAATCGACTGCCCATAAGTATTTTGGAGATGAAGACCCAATGGGTAAATTCCTAAAAATTGATTCAACGAGTTTTCTGGTTTCTGGGATAGTGCAGGACACACCTGAAAACTCACATCTAAAATTCGACTTGTTAGTTTCATTGGATCAAATGCGCGCTCTATGGGATCGTGTTGACAAGGAGGGCCCATCAGCGTTTTATTCTTACATAAAATTTGCCGATAAAATATCTGCCGATAAAGTGATTATAAAATATAACCAGAATTTTTATACACATATAGGAATGGTGGTTGCCGGCGACAGCACGAACCTTGATCCTGAGTGGGATGGGGAAATGATTTTTCAGCCGGTAACAAGAATTCACTTGAATGGACACGCCGAAAAAGAAATCGGTGTAAACAGCGACAAGCAGTATGTTTTTATTTTTTCGGCGGTAGCGCTCTTTGTTTTAATTATTGCCTGCTTCAACTACATGAACCTGGCCACGGCCAAATCAACGCGCCGGGGCAGGGAGGTAGGCCTGCGTAAGGTGATGGGGGCTACCCGAAAAAATATTTTCAGCCAGTTTATTGGCGAGTCATTTACGCTTACCATAATTTCGATGTTGTTTGCACTTTTGATTGTTGAAATTGTACTCCCCGAGTTCAACCAATTTATCGATAAACAACTCAAAATGAGTTTATTTTCCAACTTCCCCTTGATGCTGCTGATTATTGGAATTGTTGTGGTTGTTGGATTTCTTTCCGGTACATACCCTTCAGTGTTTATGTCGGGCTTTAGCCCGATTAAATCCATCAAAGGAAATTCTCTTTCCAAAGGAGTAAGTAAATCATCTCTTTATTTACGGCGCGGGCTGGTGCTTGCCCAGTTTGCAATTTCTATTTTTCTGATTATCGGCATACTTACCGTGAATAAGCAATTGCAATTTATCCAGGATAAAAAACTGGGCTTCGACAAGGCCCAGGTTGTGGTTTTGCAAATACCCGACCGGGGATCGATTGAAAAAATGGAGGTATTGAAAAATGAATTATTACAAAATGGAGATATCGTAAATGTTGCAGCTACTTCAAATATTCCCGGCGAACGCATACCTTTTTTAACGGTTAAAATTCCGGGTGACGAAAACGAAAGCGCTGAACAGACCGAAGGTGAGGATGATGGTACATTTGGTATGCGCACCTGGTCGGTTGATTTTGATTTTGTTGAAACGCTGGAAATGGAAATTGCAGATGGGCGATCCTTCTCGAAGGATTTCGGCACTGATGAGCAACACGCGTTTATCATTAATGAGGCTGCGGTGCGCCAACTTGAATTTGAAAATCCTGTGGGGCAGGATTTCGAATTTTTATATGGGATGAGCGAGCCAAAACGGGGAAAGATTATTGGCGTGCTTAAAGATTTTCATTACACATCGCTTCACAATGAAGTTGAACCTGTGCTACTTCACATCCATCCGGTTTACCTGCGCTATATGTTGGTTAAAATTAATACCAATGATGTAAAAGGTATTATGGCTAAAATTGAAAATACTTGGGACGAGCATATTCCATATCTCCCCATAAATTCATTTTTTCTCGACACTTCTTATGATAATCTTTATCGAAAAGAAATGAACACAGGAACCATCCTTGGAATTTTCACCATTATGGCTATTATTATTGCTGTATTGGGTTTGTTTGGGCTGGCATCGTTTGTAACCGAACAACGCACAAAAGAAATTGGTATTAGAAGAGTTTTGGGTGCATCCATACCCGGCATAATTGCCAATTTATCAAGGGAGTTCATTATTATAATCGCGATAGCAAATCTTCTGGCCTGGGTCCCGGCATTTATATTCCTTGAAGATTGGCTCAACGGATTCAGTTTTAGGACAGAAATCAGCCTGTGGATTTTTGCCATCTCTGCTATTGTTTCTTTACTGATTGCCATAGCAACAGTTGGGCTTAAATCGTGGGCAACAGCCCGGGCAAACCCGGTGGAGTCATTACGGGCAGATTAGTGTTGTTTTTGGACTATCATAAAATGAGAGTGAAATTAATGTAGCAATCGCCATAATCTGCGGGAAAAATTATTTTAATGATAGACCCAAAATAGTGACTGTTTATAAAATAACATATAGAAAAATATACGATTTCAGATTAACGATATTAGATTTAAGATGTTGATGATATTCAACACAATCTAAAATCTCCAATTCCCGCACGTGCGGGATCAATCTTAAATCAAAAAATAGTCAAATATATGGACAGATACTAAATAGTTGATTTTATATTTGAGGATAAAGAGGTCTTATTGTAGCAAGTTATCCACATTCAAAGGTCAAGTGTCTCTGAATGTGGATAGCAAGCAAATTATTTAACTTAATAAATAATCAGTTTCCTGATGATGGTTTCATTGTCTCCCCTCAAATGCAGATAGTAAACACCTGCCGGTTGCCCAAAGCAAGAAATTTCCAGTTTTTGGTTAACGGTAGTTTCAGCAAATTCCCGGGTTAAAATTATATTCCCTGACGAGTTAAAGATTGTGGCAACAATTTTCCCTGATATTTGCTCATTCAGATAAACGAAAAATTCTCCATTTCCGGGATTGGGGACTATCTTAATTTTACGGTTCCCGGCTTCCGTTATTGCAACGTACTCATCAATAGTTACCACTTGTTCAGCATGATTTTCACAGCCGTTGGCACCCACAAACCTGTAGTTTAGGGTATGAACACCAACCCCTGCAACTTCGGGGTAGAGCCATCCATCGGTAACACCCGGCCCTGAATATTCGCCGCCCGGCGGGCTTCCTTCGGTGAGTTGGTAGGGTGGTGAATTTAATCCCAACAAGGGTAATGTATCAAAACTAACTTCGGGCAAGGGTAAAAATACGATTGTCAGATCATCGCTGTTTAAACCTTCGCAGGGAAGCTGTGCATAAGCATTCAACGAAAGTTCAACTTCTCCGTTTAGCCGGTCTTCGTTACCCGGAAAATATTTGGTTGACAGCGCTGATGAATTAGTAAAGGTACCATCTCCGGCAGTAAACCAGAAAAAGTCATTCGTGTTTATGGCAATCCCTGAAATTTCAACATAAGGTACATTCTCACAACGCTCCAGATCATCACCTGCCGAAATGATAGGCATGTGATGGATATACAAAGTAGTGTAATCCGATACTGGTGTTCCTGAATAATCCCAGGCTGTAACGGTCAGGTCAACGGTACCGTAAAAAACATCGTCTTCTCCGGGTGTATATGTGGGATTGTTCAAGCTGGCATCATCAAAAGTGCCATCCCCCGAAGTTGTCCATTCTATACTTTCAGCATTTATAATAAAGGCCTCGGTAGTTGCCGAATCTCCTTCGCATATATTAAGATTAGGCCCCGCAGATACTGCCATTTCCAGTTGGCCGCTGGGCGGGAACATAACATAATCGATAAATCCGGCATCGAAACCCGACGAAACAGAATAGTCTTTATCGAAGGACCAGGCAAAGGTATGTTCGCCGGTAGTAACCGGGTAGGATGCCAGGCCCCAGCCATCTTCGCCCGACCATTGTCCCAACACTGAACCATCAATAGAAAACCTGAGAAAGTCATAATTGTTCTCGCTGGATACTAAATAGTAGAAACTGATAGTGTTGTCCAATAAAATATCCATGGTAATCGAAATAGTACTCGACTGGTCATCTTCAATGTCGCCCGATTTCATGCAATACGCACCTTCGTAGGGGGCGAAATTATCAATCAGCCAGTTGGTGTCTCCCGAAAATTCCCATTCGTACTGGCTAAAATCTCCGCTTTCAAAATCCTCGAAAATAAACCCGACCGAAATTGCCACTGTACCCGAGGCTGAATAATTGTTATCGGCTATGGCTTCAATTTCGAAGTTTGAAGTATATCCCATTGGGGTATTTTCGCTAATTTCAATTTCAAATTCAGCAATGCCTGTAGAACCGCCATTGATTTGGTCGATGGTGTAATTGGCTTCAAGAATTGTTAAAAACGGATCGTTGATGCTTAGTTCATTTACAATATTGTATGCCCTTCCGCCTCCTGTATTTTTTATGTTCACAAATAATTGCACAATTTCTCCAGGTTCGGGGTGGCCGTTGTTATCATCTTCGTAATGCGAGCTGCCAATGGAAAGGTTCGGGGCAAAAGCTTCGAGGTAAATATAACTGTTGTAGAGCGCTGCTCCTGCTTCGATAGCTGAAGATAGTACAATGTTATGGCCATCGGACACCTCATCAGAAACCTCAAACTCAAAAGCGTTTTCAATTAGCCTGGTTTCGCCCGGTTCAAAAGATTCCAGGTATTCAAGGCTGTCCGTCAGGCTAATATATTCATCGGATGTTGTTAGCATCATCTCGCTTGCATCCACAGTATTTTCACTAATATTTTTAAGCTCGATGGATAAAACTGCTGTTTCTCCATATTCGATAATACTGTTATCGCCCGACTGAACAAAAACATCCCTGATCACGATATCATTTACACCATCGGTCGAGAAAACCAGTTCTTTGGTATTTTGCATCCCGTTGGCATCTTTCAAATAAAATTCCATATCGATGGCTTCGTAAGGATGTGTGGGTGTGCCCTGAAGTAGTCCATTTTCGGTAACGTTCAATTCCGTTTGCATGTATTGCGGCTCCAGGGTAACCCTGGTGTTGGGCTCAAGCTGTGTATTTGAAATATCCAAAATCATGGTATTAAAATCGTCCCCATCCGAAATGCCGGCAAACCATTTATTATAATATGATATGAGGTATTCACCATAGTAAAGTTCAATTTTTCCATCAGGATAAAGGCTAACAGCAAAATTCTGCTCATTATCTGTTGAGTATTCCCTGCTATCCCACCTGAAAGTTGCCTTGGTCGAGTTGCCTTCATACCACATACTTCCGCCTCCCTGAACTTGCAGGGTTTTGCTCATCATTGGCGAAATATTACGCATATTATTAAGCAGGTTTTGTTGGTCGATCAAAAATATCCAGGGGTAATTATCATCGTTAAACATCAAATACCCGTCGGTGTGCAGGTAAACTTTGTCGTAGGTTTTTCCGTAAAACGGGAAATCAAAAGCAATTTCCTTTTCGGCAAATCCGGAAGTTTGATTATTTGGCGTTAGTTGCTCCCCGGTAATTGCCGGAAAATCATCGATGCCCTGTTGGCTGGTATATACTTGTTTGATTTTCCATTGGTAAGGCTCGGTTCCATTATATCCGATCATTTGGTTTTGGTAGGGTTCGTTTACAATTCCTGCAGGAAGCTCATCGTTGAGTATGCCCGGTTTTTCAAACGATATGTTTGCATCAACATAAAGCATGGTCAAATCATTTTCGTTGAGTTGCACGCTGGTCTGGGTACATGGAATTTCATTGGTGCCAAAGGTGTAATCCATCAACGAATAATTGTTAATCATGCCTGTGCCCCCGTTGTATGGGTCATTTTCATCGACAAGTAGGAAGAATCTTGCATCTTCACCACTGCCAACATGATCAAGAAAGCGGGTTACATCAAGGCCAAATTCCAGGGTTTTGTCTTCGGGATTGCTGCCGCCGGTCATAAATTTGTCGCCACCCTGGTACGACAGGATGGGAAAATCGATGATGAATTCCGGTTCAGTTGCGCCGGGAGTAGTTGCTAGCCCAGCCATTACTTTTAGTTTATTTCTTGAATCGTGGGTTAAAGTAACTTTGAAGGTAACCTGGGGATCGGTATTTTCTTTTGCTTTAATAACATGAACCATTCCATTCCATGGGCCACCCTGGGGATTCATTTTCCTACAAAGCCCACTGTAGAGTAAATATGCAAAACCATCATCTCCCCACGAGGAGGCATAATAACTGTTGGCAAGTTTTACGCCACCCATTTCCCAGTCGAGGATATTTATTACACCATCATTATTAATATCCTGGTCGTTGGTGTATTGGCCGTCATTATTAAGATCGTATCTGATGGAATCGTGGTAACCGACAATACAAAGGGCGTGGTTTGCATAAGTGGCTAATTCGAGCAGCAGATGTTTTCCTTCTTCAGGGGTTCCGGGAGGCAAGGTGAGATTTGCCGCGTTAGCCGCAGTGTAAATATTGCCAACACCACCTGTTTCTTCACCATTTAGGTGATTTGCAATCCAGTGCTTCAGGGTGTTTAAGCCTTCTTCGTTGGTAACATCAATCGAGTAAAAATCCCACACCCTGTTTTTTAATGCGCTGTAATAAAGGTCGTATCCGTTTATCCAGCGGGCGCTACCGCCGTAACTTAACGAACCGCCATATTCCAACACATTGGGAGTGCCTGCGTATTTAATGATGTTCCAGCTATCGAAAAATGAACTGGCAATGCCCGATCCATTTCCGCTCCAGTTATATACAAAGTGTGTGGGGTATTGATTTTCGATGACATTAGAAGGTAAATCCCGTAGCCTGTTAATTTCGTAAGTAAAAGTATATGCAACACCGCTGGCCTGGCCGCATTCCAGTGCAACCTGGTCGAATATCGGTCTGAACCAAGGCTGTTCCGAATTGTCAACAACTTCCGGTAAATCCCTGGTTTTGCTTTCTTTAGGTAGTTTAAGTTCTGGCAGGGTTTCAAAGGCTTTAAAATCTTCGTCAGTAAACAAGGGCAAACCATCGATATAAATTTTGCCGTCTTTTTTTTCAATCTTACCATCGTATTGTTGGGCAAAAATGGCTGGTGTAATGGATGTGAGAATAAAGGTTAAGAGAAATCCAAGTATTAAACTTTTCATAGTAATTGATGTTAGTTTGAATTGTAAAATGCAAAAATAGCGGAATATTGATTAAAGGAAAACGAAATATTTTCCGGAGTTAGTTGTAGTTGAAGGAAGCCATGAAACGAAGCGGGGAATAAATAATTATCTTTGTACAAAATGGAAAATTGATAAATGGCAAAATATAAATTAGAATTTGAAAAAGGATTAAATGAATTTGTTGATGAATTGAAGAAATATGTATCTACAGATACTGGTGATTGGACAATAAAGGGATTTATTGACATTTACAAAAACATTTACACAATTTCATCTGATACAAAAATTGTATCAAAAATTCTTGAAATACACATATTTCCTGAAATTCTCAGATTTGCTGAAAAAGCCGGATATAAAATAATTTTAGCAGAACATCAAAACTGGTATCCTGATTTGACTTTTGTGCACAAACAAAATGATAAGGTCAAATTCGCACTTGATTTAAAAACTACATTTAGAAGAAACAATAAAACTGCGGGATTTACTCTTGGTAGTCATGGTGGATATTTTAAAGAAAGAGACAAGGATAAAAACATTCAATTTCCATATAATCAATACACAGGACATTATTGTTTAGGAATTATTTATACAAGATCGGATTTTGAAAATGATTTGGCAGAAACAGAGATTTATCAGGTAAATGAGCTTGCTGTACAATATGGAGATATACAAGACCCAAGAAGTGAAAGAAAAGTTACCAAAATTGAAAATTTGAAATACATTACTTCTGTAATAAAAGATTTCGATTTTTTCGCAGCACCAAAATGGAAAATTGCCAGTGATAGACAAGGTTCTGGAAATACAGCAAATATTGGTTCAATAAACGATATCGATGATTTAAAATCGGGGAACGGTGTGTTCAGCAAACTGGGTGAAAACTGGTTTGATGAATATTGGATGAATTATGGTAGTGCAACAATGATTAAGGATGGGAAATCAATAAAAATCTCAAGTATTTGGGATTTTCTTGAATTTAAGGGGCGAAGTGATTTATTTGATAAAGTAGTTGCTAAAGGCGCTAAAAGGAGGGATAAAGCATGAAAAAAATATTTGTTCCCCCAATCAAATCTCAAGGAATTAAAACTAAACTTGTTGATTGGATAAATTCCAATGTGCAAGATGTTCAATATGAAAGATGGGTCGAGCCTTTTATGGGTACTGGAGTTGTGGCATTCAATATTAGACCAAAAAACGCTATATTATGTGATAGTAATCCTCATTTAATTAATTTTTATAAGGCACTTCAAAATAAAGAAATTACAAGTGGTTTGGTCAAAAATCATTTAACTCTTGAGGGTAAAAAACTTCTTAATTCAAATGGAGATTATTATTATGAGGTTCGAGACAGGTTTAATAAAAATGGTAATCCAATAGATTTTTTGTTTTTAAGTCGTTCATGTTTTAACGGAATGATGAGATTTAATAAAAAAGGTGGATTTAATGTTCCTTTTTGTCGCAAACCAAATAGGTTTGCCCAAGCTTTAGTTACCAAGATTTCAAATCAGGTGAATTATATTTCTCAAATAATAGATGCTGGAAATTACACTTTTATTAATCAGGATTTTAAAGAAACATTAAAGGAAGTTAAGCCAACTGATTTAGTATATTCAGACCCTCCATATTTAGGGCGACATGTTGATTATTTTGATTCCTGGACAGAGGAAGATGAAATTTTATTAAATAATGGATTAGAGGATTCAAAAGCCAAATATATACTTTCTACCTGGTTAAGTAATAAATATCGCACCAATGAGTATGTTTTTTCGGTATGGAAAGATTGTAAAATTTCTACTAAGGAGCATTTTTATCATGTTGGGGCAAAAGAGGATAATCGAAATGCGGTTTATGAAGCTTTATTAACAAACTTTGATGTAAAAGACAGTATTTCAAATCTAACTATGAAAAACCGTATTGATAAGGATGAATCTCAGCTAACCAGTAAGACAAAAGTATATTCGATTCCAAAACAACTTAGTATGAATTTGGCAGAAGCAAAAGCGGCAATTATTTAATTTAGCTAATCTATTTATTACCAATAATCTAATCCGGCTTGTGAATCCACAAAGCCGGTTTATAATAAAAAAATCCGATGCCATCGACACCGGGTTTTAATTTCAGAATTTTAAAGAAGGAAATTATTTTCGCTGTAAATACAGTGCCCTCCCAAAAAAATAAATGTATGTTCCAAGAATCAATGTAATGGCAATTTTTGAAATGAAACAATATTTGGTGCAGTAAAATGCTTCTCCTACATCGAAAAAACAAGAAATGCATCCAACTATGGATAGCCCGACCCAAATAAAGAATAAAATAAGGGGCAACAGTAGCGAGTACTTTATCATTACAGTTTTCATAATTGTATTTTTAGTTTGTTGATAAAAATATTTTTTGTCTGCCCCCATAGTGATGGTTAGCAACCTCCCGATTCACCCGCGGGTTCGGCATGGCCCATTTTTTCAAGTGCTTTGTCGTATTCCAGCGGATAGTTCATTTCCCAGTTTTTCCAGCCCCCGCCAAGGAATTTTACATTGGTAAATCCCAGCTTTTTCAGTGCATCAGCAGCCATTACCGAACGTTTTCCTTTTTTGCAATATACAATAATTTCATCTTCTTTAGTTGGAGTGTATGACATTTGTTCCTCCCAAAATTCGTCATTGTTCATTTTAAAAATCACCAG
This sequence comes from uncultured Lentimicrobiaceae bacterium, assembly GCA_964593705.1. GTDB lineage: Bacteria > Bacteroidota > Bacteroidia > Bacteroidales > 4484-276 > SABY01. The sequence continues at coordinate 218,820 of CAZQIV010000001.1, forward strand.
GCCACCGGGAACATTAATGGAACCCGGAATAAATCCCGGGAAGTGTTCCATGGGTTCACGAACATCAAGGAGGTAAAACATCTCGAAACCATCGATCTTTTGTTTGAGTTGATCAACGGTAACCGTTTTTAAGGTGCTTTGAACTTCTGCAACCCATTCATCAGCCGAGTTGTAGATTTTTTCTTTGCCACACGAAGGTAAAATCATTAATGCGGCAAACATTGTTATAAAAAATAAACTTGTGATTTTTTTCATTGCGATCATATTTTCTGGTTTGTATTTATTTCAATTCTTTATTATGCTTCTACCTCTTCAATTTTCCTTTGCTTTTTGCGGGTCTTTTTTTCTTCAACAGGCTTAAGCACCGTCCTGGAACCTGCCAAAATTTCTTCTTCAATATGGCGGGATTCTGTTTCGTTTATCTCTTCCCAGCCTGTGATCATCGCTTTAAGGTTAGAGCCAATTGTATGCCCTGTTGTGATAAGATACAAGTGAATGATAGTAAAAGAAATAACGGCAAAAGCCCCGAGTGTATGAAGAATAGCGATGGTTTCAAGGCTTGATAATTCAACTCCCTGAACAGGATAATGAAAATTGTAGTATAAAAACCCCGTTAGAAACATAACAGGAAAAACCAAGATCTTAAGTCCGCCATAAACAATTCTCTGCAATGGATTGAGCTTACTTAAAATACTTTTTCCGGCCGGGTGTGGTGCTTTTTTAAATATCCCGGAAAGGTAAAACTGTATTTGTGCTTTCAGGTTTTTGCTTGTTGGGAGGTATTGTTTCCATTCGCCGGTGGTGAAATCCCAAAAAATGGTAAAGACAGTTAATACCAAAAACGACCAGGCTGCAATATTGTGTACTTTAACCGAAGTTTCAAAGCCAAAAAGCGAGTAGGAGCTGTGTATTTCAAAGCCGGTAAGTATGAGTGTGAAAACCAGAACGGCCTGCGACCAATGCCAAAACCTTTCGTATCCTTTGTATAAATATACTTTTTTCATAATTGTTAGTTGTTTAAGTGTTGATTCAATTTGCATTTTTTGCCTGATATTACTCTACATGTCGCGTGGACAATTACGCCAATTATTGAAGAAATTATGAGGAGGATACCCAGAATTTCTACTCCGGCATTGTAATCCCTTCCGGGAAGATAAAAATCTCCCAGTGAGGCAATCCTGCTGTTTTTCCTGTCGTGACACTCCACGCAGGTCAGCGACTGTTCTTTTGGTGCAACCTGGTGGTTGAGTGGCCAGTACATCTCTGTTTCTACAAAATCGTAAGCGCCACTATAGGGTAGCCCTACATAATCCATCCCTTTTTGAGAAGCTTCGTCCCAGTTGAAATCTTTCCAATAAGCACCTTCTCCAAATTCCTTGTCCCAGAGTTTTGGCTGAATTAGCGTTTTGTTTACGGTATCATAAATCTGACGGCCACGGTGAACTTTTACAGGCCATATTTTTGATGGCTGAATGGATTTTTGGCATAAGCCCTTGTCCATGTATGAGCCATCCAGCGAGTTCATCTGAACAGGAATGGATTCGATTTTGTCTTCGATAAGCTGATGTTTGGCTATGCCGTTAAACCAGAAATACTCAGGAACCACGTGATCGTCCCAGACGAAAGTACCCTTAATCGAAAGGTATTTATGATTTCCGTCTTCATCATTTTCGTGCATTTCATGGCCGTCCGCTCCCAGTTCGCCGGCAGTTGACCAATCCCAAATCATTTTGGTAGAATTGGCTTTTGCGTAATATGGAATATGACAGGTTTGGCAAGCTACACGCCACAGGTGGTCATCAAGAACCTTGTCGTCGTGTGGTTTATCGGTGTGGCATTGCTGACAGCTTACCCTGTTTTTATTCTCCGATGACAAAGCATAAACTTTTCCTGTAATATTATGGTTTTCGGTTTGGTGGCATTCGATGCATGCCATGTCTTCTCCTTCTTTGGCCATGTGAACGTCTATCTCGCGGGAGCAGTCGAGCATAGCTTGATCCAGGTCGCCATGTTTAACATTGTTTCCACCGCCTCCCCAGAAGTGGCAAACTCCGCAGTTTTCTTTACGCGGACTACTAACACTGCTTGCAACCAGGTTTAGGTCAACGCTTGCTTTTGGATACCCGGCTGCACCTTTTTCCTTTTCGTAAGTATCGGACTGGTCGTGGCATATAAGGCAGTCGATATTGGTGGGCTCGTTGAAATCGAAGGATTTATCTCCCCACCCATAACCAATATGACAACGGGTACATGTAGCCTCACTTCCATTAATACCAATACAAAAATTGTTAAGGATATTTTTTTTACCCAACGATACAACGCCTTTGCCTTCTATCACCTCATCGCGTTCCCATTTCCAGTGTGCAGTTTCCATAATTTCCGTGTCGCGTTGGTTATGACAACCCAGGCAGGCTGCCGTAACCTCATGGGCGTTTTCAAAATCTTGCTGTAGTTCTTTAAATTTTGAATGATCGACTTCCTTGTGCGGGAGTCTCTTTTCTTTCAAAACATAATTTTCTAACTTCAGTTCTTTTTTTGAATAATCAGCGCCTGCTTGTTCTTCATCATCAAAACCCAACAGGGTGATGATAAATATTGGCAGAAACAGCGCCAACAGGAGTATCCCAAACTTTTTCATCTTAGAATTTCTATTTAGTTTTTGATCTTATTTTCATTGTTACAAAATTAACAGTAGTGTAATGATCTATATTGAGAAGTGGTTGATATTGGATTCTATGTTTATTGATTTGTATCAATACATGTTTTGATGTTTGTTTTTAAATTCTTGATTTAATGTTTATTTTTGTCAAAATCAAATAATCAGAATTACTATGAGATCTACTGTGGTAAATAGTACATGCACTGTTGACAGGACAGGCCATTGCAAATGTTTTGATGTGTTGACAGATGAGCAGCGCGAACTGATAAATAAAAAACAAGTCGAAGTATTTTATAAAAAAGGGGAAATAATTGCCAAGCATGGTGCATTCGCATCACATATCATTCAGCTCGATGAAGGACTTGTAAAAGTGTATCTTGAAGATAATAGTGATACCCTGATTCTGAAAATTATTGGACCGGGAAGCCTCATAGGTCTTTCGGCTTTATCAGACGAGGGCGATACCTTTAAATTTACCGCTGCTGCCTATAAAGATTCTGTGGCAAGGCTAATCGACATCAACACCATAAATACCTTATTCGCGAAAATGGTGTATTTGCATCGAAGTTAATCAACATCATGAGTGATAATGCCAACCAGATCAACAATCGTTTTTTCTTTATGACACACAGGCAATCTTATGGCCGCCTGGCCGATTTACTGCTGTGCCTGTCGGGAAATATTTTCAGATCTCCTAAATTTGATATGGGACTTACACGTAAAGAACTGGCCGAGCTGGCGGGCATGTCAACCGAAAATGTGGTGAGGGTATTAAAGAGTTTCCAAAACGATGGCCTTATTGAAGTTGATGGAAAATCATTTATAATTATCAATCCTGACGGGCTGCGAAGGCTTTGTACCATTGGGTAGCTTAGAAAGTCAAAAACGGGGTCTTCCCCCTTGTTTAATTCAAGTTACTGTGCCACCAAATCGCAGATACAATGGCAATAATTGCAGCAATGAGTACAACATACATATAAGGATAAAAATTACTGTTTTAAATTCCAAATCAATGGTGTCCGGTTAATTTAAATAGATTCTTCGCTACGCTCAGAATGACAAGGCTTTATATGAATTTATGGAGGGGAGGGCTTGGGTGGCGGCGAAGCCGCCACCCAAGCCCTCCCAAGAACCGTAATCATCTGTCATTCTGATCCGCCATTTGGCGGAGAAGAATCTACAAATGGGATAATACTTTTCTACGGACAACAATGATTCTAAATCATATTTCTAATCTCAAAATTGTCCAACATTTTGTAGCAATGGCTGTTTTTATTATGGTAAAACAATAAAACCTATGTTTGAAGTTAACTTATTAAGTTCAGTCTAAAAACTCAAAAACTTCAGATCCCGAAAGCTTTCGGGAAGGGGACTTACGGCTTTTTATACTGGACTCATTATAATTTTCATATCTTTGCTAATACTATAAAAAATTGGTATATGTCAACCACAGAATTGCAAAATATCCTAATTAGAAAGATTCTTGATATTGAGAACCTGTTTACACTTGAGCAGATCAATTCGGTTTTAGTGGGGTTGAATGAAAATAAAAAAGTTCAGCTTTCTGAAATAGATCAATCGTTTGTTTTAAAAGGAATGGATCAAATTGAGAAAGGAGACTTTTTAACAAATGATGAAGTTTTTGATAAAGCTGAGAAATGGTTAAGCGAATAATTTGGTCGCCGTTAGCATCAGATACTTTTCAGTGTTTGCTGGTTTATTATGAGCAAAAAACAGGATCCAAAAAATATAGTTCAAAGCTTAATTTGCAAATAAAAAGCAGTATCTCACGCCTATTGGTTTTCCCGTTCATTGGCGCTCCAACGCAATTTGAATCAGTAAGAATTGTAATAGAAGGGAATTATAAAATCATTTACAAAGTCACCGAATCCATAATAATGATATTGATGGTTTGGGATACACGACAAAATCCTGAAAATTTAAATCTCCAGAAATTTCTCGATGGTTTTAATGATTGTGCGCCTGAATTCGTTTCAATATTTGAAGAAAAAATATGAAAATAAATCGTCCTAATGAAGGAATTAATATAAATTACTTCAACGTAATGAAAGAATTCATAGTATTTCCTTTAATAGGAGGATAGTAAATTCATTGATCTATTAATTAGTGTTGGTCTTTTTAGTCGGGTTTTAAATATCAATAGCCACATCCTTTAGGGTGTGGATTAAATTTAAATGATAAAGAACCCCCGCCTTTTGGCTGTCAATGCCGAAGGCATTGACAGCCAAAAGGCGGGGGAATTACCGCTAAATTCATTAATCCCCGGGTTAACTCGCCTCGCTGCGAAGCGGGAATCCGGGGCTATTGAAAAGCATTGACTTTATGGACGCGCATTAATTAGTGAACTACTGTCATTAATTCAGGATGGGCTTTTAATGGATCGATATCTTTATCCTGGTAAAGCAAGGGTAAATGATTTTCGATACAAAGCGGAAGTTTGTTAAACGAAAATAAAAATGCCGGCAATGCAGGATTTTGCAAGCCGGTTTTGGTTTGGGGATAGTTGTGGGGAATTAATGCTTGATTATTTTTGAGATTCCTTTAAATTCTCCTTTGTGGCCAATGAATTGCAATTGGTAAATTCCCTCCTGTAAAGTTGAAAGGTCAAAGTTTTGATTACGAGCAACAGTACCCGACCGAACAATTTTGCCATTGATGTCAACAACCCGGACAATTGAAATTTGATCAGCGTTATCGATAGTAATGAAATCTGTTGTTGGGTTTGGGAATACTTTAAAAATTTCTGATTGTGTTTTTCCAATATCGCTGATGTCGGTTCCTGTTATGATGATGTCGTCTATTTTAATTTTGCCACCAGCTTCCACCAATGTTCCTGCCGAAGACGTGTCGTTTGTCATAATCCATCTAAGGTAGAGCAAGGCCTGGTTGCTACAATTCTCAGGCAAAGTGAGGCTTTCCAGCACACCGGTTTCCCAATCGTTGGCTGTAACTATAGCCGAATTTGGAATAACAATCCACTCACCGCTTTCACCAATTTTGTAGTCAAGCCTAAAATCGCGAGGCCCGGGATCGTTGCCGCCGGAACTCAATTTTGAGCTGAGGGCAAGTGTACCATAATTTTCGGTGTTAATCCCGATAACCCAGCATTTTAGTTCTGAGCCGCTGTTCCAACCTGTGGCCTGGGCAGCTTTTGTTGTTGCAGCATTTTTGTAATCCAGGGCGCTGGTTCCACCAATTGTGCTAATCTCCTTGTCGGGATTTTGATCGATACCCCCATCGGCAATAGCATCAGCAGATTCATCCGGAAAATTCCATTCCACGATCACTTCTTGTGCAAAAATTGAGATGCCCAAAAGCATCAATACCATGAATAGTGTACTCTGTTTTTTCATTTTTGTAGATTTGTTAATGATTAAAATATTTGATTCATAAATTTTTCAATTTTTTACAGACACCCTTTGCGTACAGACAAGGCATGCCTTGTCTCTACCCCAATGCCCCAAATCCTATTATTGTACAGACAAGGCATGCCTTGTCTCTACGGCAATGCCCAATGCCCCATTATTGTGCAGACAAGGCATGCCTTGTCTCTACGGCATTGCCCAATGCCCCATTATTGTACAGACAGGCATGCCTTGTCTCTACCCCAATGCCCAATGCCCCATTATTGTGCAGACAAGGCATGCCTTGTCTCTACCCCAATGCCCAATCCCCAAATCCCGCGCCTACAACCTATATTCAATTTTTCCCATCACATACCTTCCGGGCGACAGCCGCAGTTTTTTATCAATGGGCTGCCTGTCGAAAATATCCTGGACAATTATTGATGCCCGCCAGTGTGGTGTAATTTGTTTCCATAGATTGATATCGAAAATCTGGTAGGCTTCAATCTTTTCGGTGTTGTATTCATCTCCCCATATTTCGCCAACAAAATTGCTTGTAAGTGTTGTGTTCACTATTTTATTTTGCCAGCCGAGGCTTATAAATGCTGTATGCATTGGAACTTCGGCCAAAAACTTTCCTTCGAGGGTTTTGGCGGGATTATCCTCATCCACATCAAATTCCATAATCTTAGAATGGTTGTAGGCATACCAGGCATTTATCGATACATTTTCGAATACTTTCCATTTAGCATTTACCTCGAAACCATAAATTTCTACTTTACTGATATTTTGCCTTTGCAAAACCGGTTTTATGTCGTTGCCGCCCGTGTCGATCGAATCGCCGTTGGGGACAAAATACTGGAAGTTGTTGCCTTGAGAATAATAAACACTTGGTTCGGAACTAAGATTTGGTAGCAGCTTCCAGTTAAGTCCCCATTCATAAGTAGTTATAGTTTCGGGGGCAAGTTTGGGGTTTGCCAGTTTAAAGCCCTTGCTTATTTTTCCTGATTTACTCAGGTCGTCAAGCTTGGGTGGGTTAAACCCCGTAGAAAATGAGAGGTAACTTGAAAGGCTTTTATTGAACACGTACATCCCTGATAGTTTTGGGCTAAATGATGTCCAGGTATTATCTTCAAAAACTTCGCTGCTTTGTTGTGGAAAGCCTGTAGTTGAAGTTGGGTCGGTAACTTCGAGGTTACCATCGCGGTAGTTGGCCAGATCGAGCCGGACACCTGCAATAAATTTGAGTTTACTATTGGTCAAATCAAGTTCATTCTGGGCAAATATTCCCGCAAAGCTTAGTTTACCTTTGTATCTTATTTTATCGGTGAAAGTGAGATAAATATCTTTTGAATCGACCAATCCATCTCTTAAGTCGATGCCAAAGGTTATTAACTGGTTTTGAGAGAAATTCCTGCTTGTGGTCATCCAAATTCCTTTATCTGCCTTGCGCGAATCAGTGTAATACAAACGATAAACCCCGGTGGAATTCACAGTTTCGCTTTGTCGGTCGTATTGTTCAATCTGGGAAAAAGCGTTGGCCGATATTTTTATACTTCCTGCTGTACCTTCATATTGGGCTCGTGCAAACTGAACCTGGTACCTGTCATAGCCTCCGTCATCTTCAAAAACCTTTTTTCCGTTCCCTTTTTTTTCATCATGATATTGGTATGAAATTTCCAGTTTGTGATTTTTATTAAAATGATAACCAAACAATCCGTTTGCATCACCTTCACGGAGATAGGATTTGCTGTGAATGGAATCGCGGGTTTCTACCGGCTCAATGATGTAGCCATTGCCCTGCCGGTAAAATCCGTTCAATCCCCAGTAAAAACCTTTGCCATTTTGTGTTTCATCTTTACTTGCTGAAAAGTGTCCTCCAAGTGTGTTCATCGAACCGACTTGCAATTCTGCATTTAGCTGTAAATCTTTTTCCGGTTTTTTTGTAATTACATTTATTACGCCACCCATTGCATTCATTCCATAAAGCGCTGAACCGGGGCCTTTCATTACTTCAATTCTGTCAACATCCTCAGGCCGGATTATCGACCACTGAATCTGTCCGCCTGAAACCTTATTGAGTGGCACCCCGTTGAGCAAAATAAGTGTGCGGGAAGTTCCGTCCAATCCACGCATTGTTACACTCGTGTTTTTTGAAAAGATGCCCCAGCTCCGGTTTACATAAACATTTGAAATGCTCTGCAAAGCGTCATCAATATTTGTGGCAGGATATTCCTTCACTTCAGCTTTACCGATCTTGGCCATCCTTGCAGGGATATCTTCAATTTTTCGTTCGGTGCGTGTGGCTGTGATTACCACAGGGCTTATTTCAACTTTTAATTGTTGAAGCTGAAAATTCATTACCATATTCTTATCAGAAACTACATTGATAAGTACCGAATCAGACAGGTATCCAATAAATGATGCGGAGAGCGTGTATTTTCCCGGCTTTAAATCTTTAATAATAAAATCTCCAGAGCTATTGGCTGATGATCCTGCTTTTATTTCATTCACAATTATGCTTGCCCCGGGCAATGCTTCGCCACTTGATTTATCAGTAACCTTTCCGCTGATGGTGAATTGTGCGGAAACGCTCATTCCTAAAAGCATCAATGTGAGTAATATGTAAAATTTGAATTTCATTTTCTTTACGTCTTAATCCTGTCAGGGTTTCCCCGAATGCTTTCAGTGATTTTTTACTACTTGTTTGCAATAGCAATGTAGTTGTTTTAATAGTGATATTCAGGCACTTTGTCAGTGTTCCTCTAATATCAATTTTGGCGAAAGCGCTAAATGATGTGGTTTATATGCCCAATGATTATTTTATCAAATGCCGAAAGCTATCGAGTTTTTTTCATTCATATAGCGCAACCACTACGTGGTAGTTTTTCTTTAGGGATATTGATTTACTACAATACCTAAACTTTCCGAAGTATCGGAACAGGCTATACTGAGTTTTTAGCAACCCGGTACAGCCTGTCCCGCCTATGCGGGAGGTTTCGCTATTTGAATTTCACTACCGCCATATTTAATTCTCAAAATATTCATCTTAATGCCTTCTTTATATGATGTTTAAATTTCTATTTACTAAATCAAAGAGGTTTAATAAAATCGCTGAATGCTTTCGGGGCTGACAGGATTTTAATAAATTATTTATCCTGTACTTTAATGTCAATAATTATCGTCCCGGAATTTGTGCCTTCAACTTCAATTACCCTGAAAATTCCGAATAGTGCATCCTGGGTTTTAAAAGAAAAAGTTTTGCCAGCTACAAGATTTTTCGCTTTACGTTTTCCGCTGCCTTCGGCATACGAAACCACGAGCAGGCTGTCGTTGGCGATGGCATAAATATCGTCAGGCGGTAAATCAAGTTCGATAAACCTGGTGGTTTTGCGGGTATCCCAATTTTCAAGATTTCCTTCATAAACCCCATTCTCGACATTTGCACCCGGAGAAGCAATTACATTTTCATCTTCACCATAATAGTAATAGATTAAGTCGATGGACTCCTGATTTTGAAAAGCCTGGTTTTAATCTAAAACACCTAAGTCGAAGGAGAAAAAACTCCCGGGGCTTGTTAAATTCTGCGCACTCATTTCGACTGATTCGAGAAAACGAACCGGCCCAAAACCTGAGCTTGTGTCCCTGGTAATTGTTACCGAAACCGAATCGAAAAGCAGGTTTTTATCGCGGACAATAAAAGTCCAATATTCTGTATCGTTAAAAGTTTTGGTAAAAGATTTATTTACAGTGAACCCTTGTATATTCATGCTTGTGTCCAACACCCGTGATCCATCTTGACGGGGAACTGATTTGATGGCATACAAGTTTGTCAGGTTTGCGCTACCGCCGCAGGCCTTTATGGTAAATGTCATCAACTGCCCAAAAGGAATGGTGCTGTTGGAACTGATACTCCCGGCTTGATTGACAAGTTGAATGTTTGGCGGAAGCTGTGGTTTGTTGTCTTTTTCGCAGGAAGAAAAAATAGTGAATGTTAAGAAGAAAAATAAAACAGCGACCTTACTTATAAAAACTTTTACAAGATCAAGTGAAGAATAAGCTTGCAAACCTAACAGGTCGATGTTTTCAACAGTTTTGCCCAATGCATTCTTGCCAGGAAGGTTTGTCGGAAAGGAAGACCTGTTAGGTTTTATACGATATGTACAAAGAAACATATCCATAAGCTGATCATATTCTCGATTTAGAAATCTCATCGTTTTTAGTTAGAAAATTTGGAAAGAAATTTTGTGAAAATGTTGCTAATGCCTGCGCCCAACAATCCGCCGCCCAGGCCAAAGGCAAACCAGGAAATAAAGGGAGTAATAAAGCCATGCTTAATAAAAGCTCCGTATTGATACCCGGTACTTGCCGAGATGAGCAGCCTGCCGAAAGGGATGACCATATACGAAAGGCCGGCAATTACGGCAAGGAAGAAAGCATACTTTTTGAATTTGCCGTCCACTTGGTAGCAAATGTCGAGCATAACACCGGGGAGCATAAAGTTGAATCCCATCAAGGGGTCGTTGAAACCAAAAACAGGAAAAAGAAACAGCAAGCCAATGCCAAGTGAAGAAATGGAGGAGGCATAACGCAGGCTTGAACTCATTCGGCCAATCATTAGCAAGCACATAAATTCGAGCCCGTGGTGGCCGGGAATACTCAAGGGGTTTTTGAAGTGTGCATGCAATAGAATCGCTATTGCCCCAACGCCCAATAAAAACAGAATTTCGAGTATGCGTGCAAGGCTACTGCTATGAGTGAGACCGGATATAGTCTTTACTTGCAACTTTCCAGTTTGTTTTTCCATCTTCGGTATATTTTTCTACGATCAATGTGATTTTGTGATTTTTCATTACCGGCCTAAACCATTCATGCACCCATATTTTATTTTCGCCAAGGTAAGGTTTGTCAAGCCTGATCAATATTTGTTCAATTCCAAAATCGTCTTTCAGTTCCTGAGGGCTAAAAAATCCCGGTTTAAGTTCTCTCAGTTCTTTTTGCTTTTTAAGCCAGATAAAACGGCCATCGCTTCCATTTTTTCTTAGTCCTACAGCAGCCAAAGCTCCTATTATGCCATCGTGTGTTCCGGTGAGTCCCTCAAGGTAAATATCGAATTTCGAAACGATCACTTTGGCTTCATCCTGTGTTAACACCTGGTACTTTGCCCTGTTGCCCCATTGAAGTACGAGCCTTGGTATTTCTAACTCCCTGACAATACAGATACCAACATCAGAACCTTCGGGAGCAATTTCCAATAAAAAACTCCGGCAAAAGTTTTTCATCTCAATGTATTTTTCGGTTTCAACCAGCAGGCAAGCCGAACTATTTTGGGAGGTGTAGCGAATACCGGGATGGATAAAATTCTGATGGCGTGTAATGCCGGACACCATTCCCAATCCGGCTTCCTCAAGTTTCGATGCCATAAGCCTGGCATGAAAACCGGTTCCCCTGGATTCGGTGGTGTCAGTATCATCTATGCCAACAAGATATTTCATAATTCATTTTTTGCAAAACTAATGCTATTCCTGTATTTGAAAAGCAGCGTCAGAAAATGTGGGCGCAAAAATAAATTGAAAAGATTTAGGATTGGATTTAAATTATGCTAATCGGCAATCTGTTGTGTTCGTTTCCGGTAAACCCTTTTCGAAACCAAGATGCTGATCTCGTACAGGCCAAGCAAAGGGATGGCTACCAGTACCTGGCTGAATACATCTGCCGGGGTAATAATTGCCGAAACTATAAGAACTACCACAATCATTATTTTGCGGCTCTTCCTCATTAAATCAGGGGTGATAATGCCGACCTTGGTTAGGAAGAATACAAAGATGGGTAGCTCGAAGACTACCCCAACAGCGAAGGTAAGAGAGACAACAGTGCTGATATAAGAAGTTAGGGCGATTTGGTTTTCCACACTTGCGCTTACATTGTATGATCCCAGAAACATTACTGCCAGAGGTACGATGAGGAAATAGCTGAAGGATATTCCAACCAGGAAAAGGAATGAACTCCAAAAAACAGCGCCTCGTGTATGCTGTTGTTCGTGTTTGTAAAGTGCGGGTTTTACAAATTTCCAAATCTCGAAAATAATGTAGGGAATGGCAACGATAATTCCCGCGAAAATGGAAATATACAAATGGATGAGAAATTGCCCGGCCATTTTGATGTTGATGAGTTTAAGGTTGAAATTCTCCATACAAAGTGCATCAGGTGAAATGGCAGCCCAATAAGATGCAATCCATTTGCTAAATTCGCAAAGGGCACGGTTGGTAATAAATTCGGAGGTTTTGGGGGCAAGTATAATCTGGTTGAACAGAAAGTCTTTATTTAAAAAGGCCACGATACCCAGAATCATCACGGCAGCAATTGAGCGGACAATATGCCAGCGCAATTGTTCCAGATGTTCCCAAAAGGTCATTTCCTTTTCCTGTCTGTCTCCTGTGTTTTCAGGAAGTACTTTTTCCGACATTTGGTTTATTAATTAGAGTCTGTCTTTTTGCAATTTTTCCCGCAGATTTTATCTGCGCTAATCAGCGAAACCAGCCTTGCTCGCCTCGCTGTGGCTCCGGCGAAGCGAGCCGGCAAGGCAGGTCTGCGGGAGGATTTTTTTATATTGAAAAATAACGACTTTATGGATACGCGCTAATTTATAATTTTGTAAGTTCTGAATTTCCCAATTTCGATCCCATATTTTTTCTCCAGCCAATTTAAAAACCGGCGGCGGGGCGAAAGCCTTATTCCCTTAGTGGGGTCGAATGAAAATTTCCAGTTCATGCGGTCGATGCGCTCCTGCATAACTGCCGGATGCGTACCTTCAAAATGCGATAATGAATCAATATTCGAATAATCGAACTCATCGGCAATTTTAAAATTCTGTTCCATCCACTCATCGTCATGCCACATTTTATTAAAACTTTCCATTTTCTTTTGCATTGCTTCGGGTTTCCTCACCCAGCCGTAATGGTAAACCGTGGCATCAATTCTTTTCACCTTCAGTCTTTTCCCGTTTTTCATAAAGCTCATGGCATCGCGGAACGAGGTGATATCCGGATGGTTCCTGATTACCCGGATTTGTTTATAAGTCCATTTCCTGGAATCGGCAATGTAATCGAAGGAACCATAAAAGTTTAAATGATCAAAGAGTAAGCCTTCCACGCGTTGGTTATTTAGATTTTCTTCCATTGCTTTTTTGATGGCCGGATAGTCAGCCTGGTGAAATACTTCGTCTCCCTGGATATAGATGGCCCAGTCGGTATCAGGCGGAAGTGCGGCTTTGGCTTTGTCGGTTTCGATGGCAAGTACCCTGCCTCCTTCGCGAAGGCTGTCGTCCCAAACGGTTTCGATGATTTTGATTTTTGGTGAGCCGATATTTTTTACCAATTCCAGTGTATTATCTTCCGAATCGCCCACGGCCACAATCATTGTATCACAAATTGGGAGTACCGAGCGGATGGATTCGATAAAAGGATAGTCAAATTTTTCACCATTACGGATTATTGTAAAACCGGATACTTTCATGCTTAGCTTTTAATGGAGGGCAAAAGTAGTGATATTCTTTTTTGGGATAGCGGTAAACGAAAACTACTTAGTGCCGGTCTTTTTAGTTTGGTTTCCCGCAGATAACGCGAATTTTCGCAGAGAAAAATCAGCGCAAACCAGCCTTGCCGGCCAGGCAGGTCAGCGAAATCTGCAGGAGATTCCTTGTCCTCGGACAGAAATAGTTGATTTTATAAACACGCACTACTTAATTATGTAGAGTATTTACGAATTCCTCAAACAGTAAAATTTTCTGTGCAATGTGTTTATCAAATAACAGGTGTTCAAAATCTTTTGTTTTATGGGACAAATTAACTTGATGGGATACATTTATTAGCGCCAATTTTAATTCATTCAGATTATTTATTTCGATTTTTTTTGAAAGGAAAGAATAGTCAGGTTGAGTTTGTCCCAACAAGAATATTACATCATAAAAATCTCGTCCCTTTTGTCGTGAAAGCAATGCAGAAATTTTCATGGCGCATAAAACACCATCAGTTGGGACAGGAAATTTAAATAAATATCCACATCCTTTAATAAATGGCAACACAGGCGTATAACCGATTTTCTGATCCTGGCTTTCAACTTTTATCATATCGCGTAAACTATGGTCATTTTTTTTAATCTTTTTTCGAGTTCAATATTTTTAAATTTTGATGCATAAGATTGTAAAATTTCTTTATTGATGGTTTCTTCAATTAAAAATCGATCGAGACGAAGATCGGTCATGTCATTTTCAGAGCGATAAAATGGGTATAAATAAAGCAAATCCAGGATTGCTTTCTCAGGTTTCGCCAATAAAATTGTTTTGTCGTTTATAAAAGGAAGATGATCAAAACCAAACATTAATGATGGTTTAATGGATTTATAAGAAAATGTTCCGGCAGGATTTTGAAAAACCATCGTTTTTAAGGATGAAACACTAATAGTCTGGGTAATGCTTTCGGGAATTAGCCCATAAAACGACAGTGCTGAATGGAGGCTGATGTATGATGGCCTGTAAATCCGGTTTGCAAGAAAAAAATTAATATTTGGGTTTGATAAATTTTCAGGAAATGTATAGTACCCATTTCTAAGTTTAATAATTAAACCGGTCTTTACCCACCTGCTAAAATTATTTTTATCAAAATTTGTTTGCCAGTTTAAAACCTGATCGGGGGTAAAATACCCCTGAGAAACAAACGATTTTTGAAATTCATGAAACAGCATCATATTTCTATTATTCCGCAAAAATAAATAAAAACAGAAATAGATTCAAGTATATTTTTCTTTGAACCTTTGTGGCAAATTGTGGATAAGTAGCCACGAAGACACGAAGACACCAAGAAACACTAAGTATTCTTCGAGATGGATTTTGCAACATATAGATTTACGATAATATTGCTGTAACTAAAAAAAAATCTGCTTTCCCTGAATTGATGAAAAAGCAGATGCAAAAATTTTAAAATTTTATTTTTTTAATTCTTATCCAGTTTATTGAGTGCAAAGGCATAAGCGCCGATAGATGTGGCTTTTGAAGTACCAAGCCTTGAAACGCCTACTCCTATTCGCTTTAAAGGATCGTAAGTAATTTTCTTATTGCTGAAAGGAACCTGGATTTCCTGCGTATTTCCGGCAATAAACTTTCTGAGGTCTTTTTCGTTTTCAAGATTAAATGCGCGAATTTCCAACCTTGATAAAGAGCCACCGCCGGGAGTTTCAAATTTATGGTTCATTTCGTTGATCAGTTGTTGCAGGAACAATGGGTGTGCCCCTGATAATCCACCACCAAGCACAATTAGCCCGTCAACCAGGGTTATGGCATTGGCTAAGGCATCGCCGGCAGCCATGGCAAACTTTTTAAAGGTTTTTCTTGCGGCTTGATGATTACCCTCAACTTTGCCTATGCCGATTTCAAAAATGGATTGAGGAGTAGGAACCATTACTTCATCAATTCTGCTTTCGCGGGCATAAGCTTTTATTACGCCACGAATACTTACAGTTTCTTCGACACTATAAAACGGGTGTACCTTGCTGCGTATGCGATTAATTTCGCCTTGAGCAGAATTATCACCAGTAAACAATTCGCCTTTTGAAACTATTCCGCCGCCAAACCCGGTACCGAAAGTTCCACCAAACAGGTTTTGGTATCTTTTGGGGTTTCCGCTTTCCTCAAGCATTTTATTGATTTCCGGAAGTAATCCGCTGATGGCTTCGCCATAAGTAAATAAATCACCATCATTATTAATATAAACAGGGATGTTGAATTTTTCCTCAAGCATGGGCCCTAAAGCGATTCCCCCGCGGAAATGTGGCAGGTTTTGCAAATCACCGATTATCCCAAGCTCGTATTCGGCCGGGCCCGGAAAAGCAAAGCTAATGGCAACAGGATCAGTTGACAATTTTGACTTGACTTCGGTAAAGCCTTGAATAATCCGTTCGAGTATTTCGACAAGATTGCTTGCCTGAGCAGGTAAATTTATGGGGTCAATTATTTCATCTCCACCCTGAATAGCTGAAAAAACAAAGTTCGTTCCCCCCGCATCCAATGTCATTACTATTCGCTTATCTTCCTTCAAATTCATATTAATTGCGTTTAATTTCCATGAGCCAACAAATATAGAAAAGATAATAAGATAAAATAAAAAAGGGGCTAATTACTAAGCCCCTTTTTTAATTATGCCTTTATTAAAGCCTATATAAATTCAAAACTCATTATTTTCTGATGATAATCTTTTCGATCGAATTTACAGTTTCACCTGTAAGGTTAAGGTAATAAACGCCATTTGCCAAACCTGAAGTTTCGATTTGCTTATTCATCGATCCGTTAACCTGAACACCTTCTTCTGAATAAACAACTTCTCCAATTGCATTAATGAGTTTGATGTTCACCATTTCGTAGGCTTCTAAGGTGATGGTGAAAACACCACTGTTAGGATTGGGATACACAGTGCGTATGGCCGAATTGTTTTCGTCAATTCCGGTACAATCTTTAACGCTTAGGGTAAATCCATCTGACCATTCGCCTGTTCCGCAGTCGTTCGTGCCTCTGGTGGTAATGGTAGCATCGCCTAACCATGTTTCACTTACAGTAACTTCACAGTTTATACCATCGGTGGTTAAAACGCCGGCTTCGGAAGGTTCAACCATCCATTCACAACCCAGGGCATTGGTAATTTCTGCAACATTTAAAGTAACCGTAACTCCCTGGCAGACTCCATCAGACCCTGAAATAGCTTCAGGTTTTAGTGGTTTTGGTGCAAGGTTTATGGTAACAGCATCTGAGAAATCGCTTTCGCCGCATGTATTCATTGCTTTTACGTGAACCATTGCCTCACCATTATATCCTTTTGTCCATTGCACTTCGGCAGTCATACCATCGAAGCTTATTGTTCCTGCTTCGGCAGGAAGAACTTCCCAAACATATTCATCTGCTCCGGCAGCGCCGGTGGTTTGGTACATTGTGTTTGTATTATCTTCGCAAAGCTCGGTTTCTCCGGATGGAGTTGCAGGCATTGCAGGCATTGCTGTCATCATCACCATCAACGGAGTTGACATTTCGCCATCACCACAATCGTTGATACCTTTAACCATAACTTGTGCTTCACCCGACCAATCTGTATTCCAGGATACTTCAGCATCCATTCCTGTGGCTATAATTGTTCCGGCTTCTTCGGGTGAAATTTCCCATGCGTAATCAGTGGCATACATAATTTCACCTGTTGAATAGTTTGTGATTGTTGTGCCTTCGCATAATTCAACCTCACCAGTTGGAGTAGTTGCCATTGCAGGAGCAGACATAACATTTACTTCCAAGGGAGTTGACATTTCGCCTTCGCCACACTCATTTATCCCTTTAACCATAATTTGTGCATCTCCCAGCCATCCGATATTCCAGGAAACTTCGGCTTCCATTCCGGTGGCCGTAATTGTGCCTGCTTCGGCAGGAGTGATTTCCCAGGAATAATCAGTGGCATACATAATTTCACTGGTTGAATAGCTTGTGGTTGTCGTGCCTTCGCATAATTCAACATCACCAGTTGGGGTAACGCCCATTGCGGGAGCAGTAATAACCATTATTTCCAGTGGCTCTGACATGTCGCCTTCACCACATTCATTTATTCCCTTTACCATAACTTGTGCAACGCCGATAAATGTTTCGCTAAATGTAACTTCAGCAACCATCATATCGTAGGAAATTGTACCTGCTTCTTCGGGTTCAATCATCCACACATAGTCATCTACATTTTGAATTTCTTCAATCTCATAAACCATTATGCCGGGATTCATGCAAAGTTCAGTGTTACCAGTTGGAACCGGGCATTGTCCGGGAGCAGGCATAAATGTAAGTTCTACATCATCGGTCATAGTGCCGCCATCACCATAAATCGTGATGGTGAGCGTAACCATGCCGTTTGCATAATCATCATCGCCTGGGAAGTAAGTAGGTTCAAGAATTGCATTATCATCAAAAGTACCGGTTCCTGAGGTTGACCAGGCCAATGATTCATAGTTCATCCCAACTGCACTCAGGGTATAATCATTACCTTTACAGGTTTCACCATCGGGGCCGGCATAAACTGTCATGGCATCATTCATAGCTGCCGGGAAAGTGATATAATCAATCCATCCACAGTCATCGCCACCGCTCACGGAGTAGTCTTTTTCATAAACCCATTTAAATGTGTGTTCTCCGGCGGTAACAGCATAGGTTTCCATACCCCAGGCTTCTTCACCTTCCCACTCAGCTTTTTGTGTGCCATCAATGTAAAAGCGGAGGTAATCGTAACTTGATTCTGAGGACACTTTGCGATAGAATGAAATTTCATCGTCATTAATTACTTCCATTGTTACCATAAGCACCGTTTCCTGCTCATCTCCAATGTTGCCGGATTTTGCAGAATAGGTTCCTTCGTAAACCCCACTTGAAGTAATCGTCCAGTTGGCAGAGCCCCCAAATTCCCATTCATATTGTCCGAAATCACCAGTTTCGAAATCTTCGATAATTAAACCAACTTTTAGTCCGGTTATTTCTTCTACTTCATACATGCCGCTGGAAGCGGTATAGATAAGGTCAACCACAGTTCCAATAGGTGTGGTCATGTCAACCGTAACATTAAATGTTGCCATGCCGTTTGTTCCGGAAGCCATATCGCCAAAATCGTAAGTGCTGTTGTTGAGTGTAAGGAATGGGCTCATCGTAATTAAGTTAGCCATTACATCCATTGCGTCACCACTACCAATATTTGCAGTTTCGAACATGATATCAGCATTTTCGCCCGGATCAAGGAAACCGTTTCCGTTTCCGGAAGCATCATTTACGGTAATGCCGGTTACCTCAAGCATTGGTGCATGAGCGGGAATGCTGAAAAAGCTTTCCCAGGTATCGGTTCCGTTTGTTGCTGACAGTGTAAAGGTTACATTGTGATTATCAGGAATATTGTCGGCAACTTCAATTTCGAAGGCTCCGTTCAATACTGTGGTTGAATTGGCATTGATGTCGCCAAAGTTAGCAGTGGCGTTAACCAGGGTGATAAATTCATCTTCGCAGGTGAGTGTTGCAACAATATTAGCGGCAACTTCAACACCAACATTTTCAAGTGTCATATCCAATAAGATATCTTCACCATAATCCATCATACCATTTCCATTCCCTTGTGAATCATCAATTTCAAATTGCTTATAAACAACATAAGGTCCCGATGGAGGAATAACTTCAACCACGCTTTCGTAGCGGTAGTAATTTTGTTTTGTAATGGTCACCAACATTGAGTTTGGTGGGAGCTGAGGTTCAATTTCTATCGAAACAGCGCCTCCGGTACTAACAGCAGTTCCTATAATTTCGCCATTAACGGTGAGCGCGATAAAGGCACCCTGGTCTGCATTTACTGTAAATGAGGATTCGCCGCTAATCAAAATCGGGTTGTGTGTTACGGCCAAATTCTGAGGCACTTCTGAATACACTGTGAGGAAAGCTCCGCCATGGTGATGGAAAAGGTTGTAGGTTACTTCTTTATTGTTTGTGTTGTAAGGCCATGCTGATTGTTGGAGGAAATACTTTCCTGAAGCATTGGCAAAGGCGGGTTTCAAACCCCTCTCGCCAATTGAATTTCCATAATCG
Organism: uncultured Lentimicrobiaceae bacterium; assembly: GCA_964593705.1. GTDB lineage: Bacteria > Bacteroidota > Bacteroidia > Bacteroidales > 4484-276 > SABY01. The sequence continues at coordinate 238,477 of CAZQIV010000001.1, forward strand.
GGCATAAATTCAGGGTACATATTGTCAAACAGACCCCAAACAAAAGCATCATTTACGAAAGAATAGGAAACTTCTGATGCAGCAATCAGTCCGAGCGCTCCTGAGTTTACGCCATTTTTTGTGTATCGATGGAATTTTTCAGTAAAACAATCATTACTATAGTTGTATTTTCCGGTAAGGCAATTGATCGACATTATAAAAGTGAGGTCTGTATTATTAAGAGCCGAGATGTTGCTGCTCGAGTAGTCAGGTTCTCCCCATCCTTGCTCATATCCATGGTCGCGGTGCTGAAGCATAAAAGCTCCACTGTTGATGCCGGCATTAACCATTGCTGGTGTACCGCCCGACCAGCCGCCCAATTCAGCAGGAGAAGTAGGAATATAATCCGTGCCATTGGGGCCAAAATAATTCACTACGGCGGTGGTATTTCCATAAGTGGTTGTTGACCATACACTTCCGGGATTTCCCGAATAAACAGCATTCACCCTGAGGGGATCTTTGCCTTGTTGACGCCAAAAACCACCAACTACCTCAGAGCAAAGCTGAAACCAGCGTTCGGTTTGCCAGCCCAGGGCTGTAATTGGATGATCATAGAAGTCAGGATTGGTAGGTGGGTTTTGCTCATAATGGATAAATTTTGTTACCATTACTTCCAGTTGGTCAGCATTGTTGGCTGTAATCCTGGCAAACACAATATCGGGCATATCGTTGTTGTTCACGTCGGCATAAATATTATCTGATGCGCAATATGAATCCCAGATCGGAGATATGATAGAGTTTGCCGCGTTTGTACCATAATCGGCCAGTAGCAGAACTGCGGCCGGAGGAATGTCCCAATTGTTGTATGCATCATTAAAATAGTTTTCGAGGACAGTTGTACTGTTTCCACCAATCTCATCCAGTGTAACAACACCCGTAAGAATACCTTGTTTTTGACGGAAATCTTTAATTGAGTCAGCCCACTGAGAAAATTCAGGATTGTTGGGGACAATAATAAGATATTCATAACCTGCATCTCTGGTGCTATTCATAACTTGCTGACGGTGCTTGTTGTAATCAATTGTTGGAAGTGAGGCGCTATTGAGAAATGCATCCTGCAGGATGGGTTCCCACCAATAACTGCGAAGACGTGTGTCGCCAAATTCTCCGGTGCCACCTTCGAAGGTTACTTCCACTTCAACATCACGGTAAATGCGCAGTTCTTTGGTTACCGGGTTGTATTGAAATGGTGTAACGCCCAACATAACAGCATCAACACCTCTTAATTCGGTAACTTCTGATATCTGGAATGGATTTTCAGGATAAAAAGCATTTTCGCTGTAAATAGCTCCTTTTTCATAGTGCATAGGGCCTTTGTCTGTATCCAGCGGGATGCGTGGTGCCGGGGCAAGTTCAAGCCCCTGGATAGTTTCCATGCGATAATTCACAACATTCAACGTGGCTTTTGCGCCTTCGGGAATGGCAATGTAACGGCTGCTTCCGGGAAGGTTGGGAGCGCCTTCGTTATTTGGCAAAATATTTCCATCAAGAATAATACTTTGCATTGCTTCGTCATTAATCTGTGTATCAGTAATACTAAATTTGTCGATCGAGTAGTTGATTTGAACATTCGACCGTGTTTGTTTTTGCAGGGTAAAACCTGCTTTACCCCAGGCATCATCATAATTATAATCCTGAGCTTGAAGAGTAAACGCTGCCATAAAAGCAGCCATCAGCAATGTTAGAAAGCCGTAGCGTGTAAAACTTTGATAATTCATGTTGTTGTAATTAAAGTTATTAGATATGATAAAAAGTGATATTACTTATTAAAAGATTTTTCAAAGTGGCCGTAAAAATATAAAAAACAATGAACAGTCAAAGAAAATAATTTAAGTATTGAGACTTTTAATTTTTATAAGAATCAATAAATCAATATTGTAAGTTGATATTGATAGCAGGAATTTAACTTAGGTGTTTTTACCTGAAACCATGTAAAAAGGGATTCAATTTTTTGGTTAAAAAATTAAAGTTTTTCAGGAGTTTTCAATAAGAAGTGTAATTTTGAGCCACGCTTTTAAAACCAATAAATTTGTATTATGGATAAACTATTTAAAGTACTTAAAAACAGGTATGTATTAATCCTTGCACTATTTGTTGCTTGGATGATCTTTTTTGATCAGGATAATTTACCCCGACAGTTCCAACTTACCCGCGAACAAAATGAAGCCGAAGCTGAAAATGAATTCCTTTCAGAAGGGTTTAAGCACGACAGTATTATGAATCATCAGCTCGAAAACGACAGGGAAGCCCAGGAAAAGTATGCCCGCGAAAATTATCTTATCAAAGCAAAAGACGAAACAATTTTCCTTGTTGTTGATGAGGAAGACGAAGAGTAGCCGGGGGGTTTTAACCTTAAAAAACTTTGCATTGCTATAATGAGGCCAGTCTAAAAAGGTACGAAGCGTCATATTTGTGTAATTCATGTTTCTGTTTATCCGAATATTAAAAAATTAATACTGTCCGAATAAATTTAACAGATTCATCCCTTTGGCACTAATGATAACTTTTTGCAAAACGTTGAAGAACTAACTGTTAAATAGACCTCTCAGTCCCCGAAGGGTCGGGGCAGGCTGCAAGTTCCTTCGAGGTGACACCGTTAGCGTTGTGGTTGTGGGAGGAAGGGAATCGGGCGCTTCGCACCCGATTCCCTTCCTGCCAAATCAATGCGTGGTCAGGGTCATTTCGATGCCGCACGTGCGGCAAGAAATCTTTTTTATCTTTCAGTTTTTTAATCGGACACCCGTGTTAAAAAATATTATCCGTGCATCTCCGCCAGCTGGCGGACAGGTTGTGGCTTTTTAAACCGTTTTTTAGAATGCTTTCTTCTAAAAATTTACTTTCCGTCGGGTTACATTTATTTCACCACATCAAAAAGCATCAGGATATCCTTGCTTTCCAATAGCTCTGCTTTTACAGGATTGAGCTTGATAACCCTTTTTCCAAGCTTTAATTCCCTGAATAGTTTTGGTGTTTTTTTTCCGGTAAGGGTAGGAGATACGATAAGGCTTACCTGGTCGATAAGGGATTTTTCCAATAAAATGTTGCTCAGTGTTCCCCCATTATCCGTTACCATTGTATCGAAAGGAAACTTTTGGTGGAGTTGCTGAATGGCATTTTTAAAATCCACTTTTACTTCACCGGCAATCAGGTAGGTATAATTTCTTTCGTTGAGGTAATCAAGGTATGATGTGGGTGTTTGGAGCGAAACAAGGATAATGATATCGCGGCAGTGCTCGTATCTTCTTAAAATATGAAGCAGATCCTGGAGCTTGCCTTCGCTGTCGGGGATAACCCAAACAGGTCGCTGGTCATCAGCTTTAGTTTTTGGTTTTTCGAAATCTTCCGGTTCCTCGGGCGAGATGTGTTTTGTAAACGTTTGGATGCCAGAAATGGCGGTGTTTGATCCCACGAGGTACATTTCGGCATTGAACGAATTGAGGATTTTGTAATAAGCTCCCGGGTCGATCTGAAATCCTGAAACCGCGCCGTCGAGGCTTACCTGATTGTGCATGATTATTTTTGGCATACTGTAGCATTTATTTTTCGCCGCAAAAGTAGAATTTTACCATTGAATCTCTAATCTATTGGGTATTACTTTGATTGCTGGAATATAGTCATCCGATGAATTACTCTTGGAAGTAGTACCGGTACTAATAGCAAAATGTCATTTGCTTAAGCACTATTCATCGGATGACTTTTCCTGATTACTGGTATTAGTCACACCGTGAATAGCTCCGGGCAATAACAGAAGTTAGAGGGAAGAGGTTAGATGGGAGATGGGAGGAATTGGAGTGATGGAGTATTGGAGTGAAGGAGTGATGGATAGTCACACCGTGAAAAAGCCCAGGCAGTTGCGCTCTATTTTTAAAAACCTGCCCTGCTTTTTAAAATAATTCACGGTATGACTTCTGCTCAAGATAGTCATCCGATGAATTACTCCCGGGAGTAGTACCAGTGCTCATAGCAAAATGTCATTTGCTTAAACATTATTCATCAGATGACTTTTTCAGGACTCCCGGTTTTAGTTACACCGTGAATAAGCCCGGGCAGTTGTGCTTCATTTTAAAAACCTGCTCTTAGAAATCATTCACGGTGTGACTGGGAAACTGGTATTTTAAAAAATTGCCCTGCTTTTTAAAGTAATTCACGGTGTGACTTTGGCGTTCCGTTGCGAAAAAAAACATTTCCACATCTTATGGAATTTCAAATAAAATATGACATACCTTTGGGCTTCGTATTTTATGATTTGGTTTTAAAACAAAAATGCTGATGAAAACCCTTTTTCAAAACGCTTTTGTGCCATACCTCTCTCCTGTTAGGGCTTTTATCTTTTTCTACAATTTCACCCAGTTCTTCCTTGCGAAAGCTCCCGATAACTATCGGGGCGGGATTCCCGGATTTAATTTTTTACACTTTGCCTGCGGCAGGCTGCCCAAAGGAATCATAGAGAAGAGAAGAGGAGGATGCAAGCAGTATCAGGGATTTTGAAGTTGGGTTTTTTTGAAAATTTCCCCCTCCATAATACTGAAAAATATACAACCTGTCTTTAGTAAAATATTATTCAACAAATCAAAAAAATACTACTATGAAATTAAAAGGAATTACATTTTTTACATACGTACTTATTACTTTTCTGATATTGGGGTATTATTCCGCCTTCGGCCAACTTAACAAGTATGTTACAAATATGACCCCGGAGCAGAATTTTTACACTATACAGTATAACATGACAAAATACCTCGACAGCCTCCAAAAAGTTACGGATAGCGCTGTTTTTTACGCGGGAGACAGCGAATACAAACGCTTTAAAATATTTGAAAGCATCTGGGAGCCCAGGGTATCACCACATGGTGAGTTTTCGAGATATTACGATGCTGTGGCAGACTATTACGAAAACAGGGAGGATGATTATATCCATTACCTCGTAACTCCGTGGCATGAACTTGGGCCAAAAACCCTGCAAACTTCCGGCTCAAAAGGCATAGGCCCGGTTGAATTTGTGACTTTTTACGATAATGGTACTGATGATTCAACATTTATCATGCTTACGGGTTCTACGGTTGGCGGATTGTTTTATAGCACCGATACGGCCAATGCCTGGCAAAGTACAGGAACTGATGCATGGCCTCAGTCAGGCTGCGGTTGGGCAGAATTTCACCCAAATGATTACAAAACGTGGTATGCATCCAGCAGCGGAAACCTTGGCAGCACCGAAAGCAAATGGATCGGGTCAACAGGTGGTGTATTCAGGACTAAGGATGAAGGACAAACATGGGAACAAATTGGAGATAATACCGATTTTGACGGAGATTACACAATTATTTTCAAAATACTATTAAACCGATATCACCCTTCAGTATTATTCGCTGCAACAGAAAAAGGACTTTACAGGACAACAAATTGCAATGAGGAAAATCAATTAGTCAATTGGCAAAAAGTACTTGACGGCCAGGTGTATGACCTGGAAATGAAACCCGGTCGCGATTCCATATTTTATGCATCGATGTATGATGACAGCCTGGCTCGTTGGCAGATCATGGTTTCTGAAAATGACGGAAACCCGGGTTCATGGGATACCATTGTTGCACAACCCAATATGCTACATAATGATAATAAGGATAAAGAACATCTGACCATTGAGGTATCGAAAGCACAGCCTGATTACCTCTATTGCGTATCAAGAGACACATTGCATCGCGTTCATTATATAAACCTTGCTACAGACAATAGCTGGACAGATGTTGGTTCACATACAATCGGGTTTGGTGATGGACATGGATTTGGTGTCAGGCAAACAAATAACGGAGATGCTATTTACGTTTCACGTTATACAGGTGTGATAAAGTATGACCTCTCATTAGATACATCATTCTCCACAGATGTAGTACATGTAGATGTTGAGGACATAGTTTGCCACCCCTACCATGATGATGAAGTTTGGTAATGCACACATGGTGGTGTGGAAAAATCGACAGATGGAGGAGAGAACATGTTTGCAAGGTATAACGGACTTGGTGTGGCACAGGTTGAAGGATTTGCAAATGCATATACAGATGCAAAATATGTCTTTGCCGGCCTTTATCATGATGGTGTACAATTAACCATTGATGAGTACATCCATGGGTGGAAAACAGACTGGAAACATTGTGTTGGCGGCGATGGTATGAAGCCGTTGATAAATAATATAGATCCAAATTTTATGTGGGGTCCGGTACAAAAGGGATTATGGTATTGCTCTGAAGATGCGATGCAAACTGGGACTACAATAACCGAATGGGATGATACTTATTTTCTTACAACAGGAATACTGAACAAGGTAAACCCGGATATTTTCTATTTCAATAAATATAGCAATGCCCAGGATGAAAATGTTAATCGGCTCTGCATGGATAGCTCATTAAATAATGGTCAAATATCCAACTTTAAAGATTACCTACCACTACTGGACAGAACACAGGTGATAGGACTATATACTCCTTACAATGAGGGCGATTACTTAATCGCCAATGTAATCAATGTGGACACAGCCACTAACACGAATTCTTCTTTTACCAGGCATCATTTATTCCGAACCATTAACGCGAATGAAGCTGATACTTTACAGGTTGCCTGGCAGGAATTGTCCATCCCGACCAATAAAAGATGGATTGCTGACGTAGGTTACGATAAAAATGACCCGGATATCATTTACCTGGCCTACGCCGGATCATGGCTTAGCCCTCAGGTTGATTCAATGATTTTTAGGATTGACTATTCCGACCCACAGCTCCCGGTATATGAGAAAATCACCAAAAACCTGCCTGTTACTTTCATCTCCAGTCACTGCCTTGCCGTGGATAAATACAATAAAGGAAGCATTTACTTAGGGACAGGGTATGGGGTATTTTATACGGATAACGAATTGATGCAGCACCAGGGTGATGAATGGCAATTCATGGGAACCGGTTTGCCACATGTAAGTATATCAGGGCTTGAATTGAATTATCCAAGCAATACATTGCGAGCTGCAACCTTCGGACGCGGAATCTGGGAAATGCCCTTACCCTGCCCCACAAGCGATTCGGCCATCACCATCACCAACGACACTGCCTGGAACGGATTGATGTACATCGAAAGCAACGTGGTGATAGAGCCGGGCGCAACCCTTACCATCAACTATCCGGGTGAATTGCAGTTTCCCGAAGGAGCCAAACTAATCGTAAAACCCGGGGCAAGGCTTGTGCTTGATAGTTGCCTACTTACCTGGAAATGCTACAAACCCTGGCGAGGCATCGAAGTGTGGGGCAACAATTCCCAGAGCCAGACCACAGCCAACCAGGGAAAAATTGAAATTAAAAACGACTCCATAATCAGTAATGCTGAAGTTGCTGTTCGCATGGGTAAAACCCCTGAAGCCTGTCCTGAGGGAGGTAGTACCCCGCCCGAAGACCGTAAAGGTGGAGGGATTATCATCGCCGAAAACAGCACTTTTGAAAACAACAATATAGGTGTACTTTTCGAGCCTTACGCTTATCACAATACCAGTAGGTTCCTGCAGTGTACTTTCGATCGCAACTTACCTGTTTCAGAAGAAGAAACCTTTTACCATACCAAACTCTACAATGTAAAACATGTGCGCTTTGCAGGTTGCGATTTCCTGAACAATTCAGGTACACTGCATAACGGTTACGGTATATGGTCAAGCAATGCAACCTTTTATGTTGACAGGTTTTGCACAGCACTATACGGCGATGACTGCACAAACTGGGATGTCGGGAATTTCACTAACCTTTTGTATGGTGTATATTCCATTGCATACACACCTGTTCCATTTACTGATGTGCGAAATACACATTTCAATTTAAACGAAACGGGGATTTACCTTGGGGGAATAACACTGGCACGGGTAACAGAAAACCACTTTTCAGTTGGAAACAGCTCTACAACCTTTGTGGAAATGTATCTTGATGAATGTACCGATTATTGGATTGAGGGTAATGAATGCTCACCTCAGGTATTTCATAGTGGGACATGCATTGGCATTGTGGTAAACGAATCAGGCCGCGAGCCCAATGTAATTTACCGGAATACATTTGATTATCTTGATTACAGCATTCTTGCCCAGGGCGTAAACAGGGATTCCCGCAACGGCGAAGGACTGGTGTGCAAATGCAATATCTTTAGCAACGCCGGTTACGATATTGCCGTAACCGATACCGACCAGGGCGAAAGTACTGAATTTGGCATAGCCCAATACCAGGGTTCCTCAGTCGCACAGCCCGATGCCCCCGCCGGAAACTGCTTTAGCTGGACAGGGCCAGGTACCAATACCGACATCAATAACCATGGCTTGCACTTCAACTATTATTATCATGTTGCAGATCCACAATTACACTTAAAACCTCAATTCTATGACACCTTAAAAGTGACCGCTATTCCAAATGAAGATGCACTTTGGGATTCAACAAGTTGTATATCCTATCTCGACACAAGTGGCGGAGGGGGAAGCACTGAGGAGTCGATGCGAAGTTTACTTAACGAATCCACAAGGGCATCTGATTCACTAAGTCAATTGATCCAGGCACTGGAAGATGCCGGGGACACTGAAAGTTTAGAATGGACAGTGGATATGAGTAATCCTGAACAAACGTATGAAGTATATGATCAATTAATGAATACAGCCCCCTACATCAGCGATACGGTAATGGGAGCAGCCATCGAAAAGGAAGATGTATTGCCGGATGCCATGATACGCGATGTAATGGTGGCCAGCCCTGAATCTGCAAAAAATGATGAACTGCTTCATAAACTCGAGGAACGTAGCAACCCCATGCCCGGCTATATGTTAGGGCAAATTCTGCAAGGCAGGAGTTTGGTTTCGGTGTATGGCGATTTGCTTGCCCGCAAGGCCTACCATAACAATATCCATGCATTGGCTTTAAAAAATCTGAAATACCACTACGTTTCTGATACAAGCAATACCTTTGCATCCCTCGACAGCCTGAAAAGCTTACTCGAAAAACAAAACAGCCTGAGCGCAAATTACAATCTGGCTTTTTTGTACCAGTATCAAAACGACAGCACAGCAACAATGGATGTTTTAAACCAAATCCCAAATCAATTTGCTTTGGATGAAAATCAATTGGAGGAACACAACCAGTTAGTTAGTTATATCAACCTTATCCAACAGTTGGATAATGCACCTCTCGATAGTTCCACGGTGGAAATACTTAATACAATGGCAACCGGCGGCAGTGGTATTACGAGGGTGTATGCCCGAAATATTTTGCTGGCGCTGGATGCCATTGATTATAACGAACCCATCATCCTGCCCGGTTCTGCCAAATCGGCTTTGGCAGATGAATATAGGCAATTGATCAGGCTTGCCAAAGTGCATGAAGTCCTCCGGGTGCAGCCTAATCCTGCAAAGGATTACTTTATAGCAAAATGGGATATGGACAAACCATATGAAAACCTTGTGGTCAGGCTAAGTTCATTGGATGGGAAAATGATACAGGAGGTTCCGGTAAGTGGGAAGGCAAACCAAAAAGTGATGGATACAGGTAAACTTCAGGCAGGCATATACATCGTTTCCCTACACAGCCAAAATCAAGTCATCGATAGTAAAAAAGTTAGCATCGTAAAATAAACATCTAACGCTGTCAGTAACGAAGTTTCGGGACTGACAGCTTTTAAAAACTGATAATTATGTCGCATATAAATAAAATTATTATTATTTTTCTGACTCTTGTATCCTTAGGCTCTTTGTCTGCCCAAACCTGGCCACACATATATGGCGAGACTGACAGACATGAATTTTCCGAGGACGTTGGGGGGGCTTATGACAATGGGTATAAAATTGCCGGAAACTTTTTAAGCGAGAATCTTGCACCAAAATCGACATGGCTTATTAAGACAGATATAAATGGAAATATCCTTTGGGAAAAAATTCTTAGCAATTCCGGCTATAATAAAACCAAAGCTATCACACAAAGTTCCAATGGCGGAACAATTCTTTGTGGACTCATCAGGTATCAGGGTGATGATATTTCAAATCCTTATGTTGCCAAATTGGATGCGTGTGGCGAAAAATTATGGTGCCGGGTTTTTAGTGAAAATATTGGCAACGCATATTCAAGTTGGGCAAGCGATGTAAAAGAAACTCCTTCGGGAGATATAATCGTCTTAGTGAATGAATATGGAAATCACCCCATCAACACGATGCACCTGTTTAAGCTCAATGCCGGTGGTGAAGTGCTTTGGCGTAATCCTTATGCCAGTGCATATAACCACCCGGGGAGTATTAACCCAAGGGGTAACAAATTGTTGATAACAACTGAGGGTGATTACCTGATTGTCGGTCAAATTTACTGGGAAGACCCATGGAATCCGGGCGGTACTGCTTTTGGGATAAGACCAATGTTTACCTTAATAGACAGCATGGGAACTGAGAAATGGATTTTACCATTTGGCCTCAACGATACAATATACGGTGAAGCTTATAATGTAATCGAGAAAAACAAAAAGGAGTTTATTGCAGTGGCTACCAAATGGCCTGATGAACCTCAGATAATCCCAATGTTTATTAAGTTTGATGGTGAAGGAAATGTTTTAAATTACCAAACTATTAATGCAGAAGAAATTGACAGCACATTTAGTGAGGGACATTTCGGGCATATTATCCAACAGGACACAAACTACTTTTTAAGCGGTACATTTGAAATAGGCTCCACAGAAAAGGCACCACTTACAAACATATACATGGATACAAATATTTTTACTAATAATCCTAATATTTCTTCAAAAGCAACTTACCTGAACCAATATTGGCCATATTCTTCTAACAAAACAAGTAAAGTAAAATTCCTAAATACTTCGAAATATGTTGCAAGTGGTGAGACCGATATTTCTTTCTCTAAGGTAAATCCCTTTTTAGAAATGGACACCCTCGATCCTGGCAACCACACCTACGACAGCCTATGTACTACTCCTGGACTACCGCAAAGCAGCTTTATTTCGCTGGACGATTGCGACCTGTTTGTGGATATAGATGAAATACCTAACGCCAAACAATACCAGGAAAAAATCCGCTGGATACCTATCAAAGCTTACCCAAACCCGGCACAAAATGGCAAACTCACCCTGGAATTCGAGAATACCGAACACCACCAAAATATGGAACTTCGCTGCTACGATAATTTTGGCCGGCAAATCCACAGCCAAAAAGTCTATAAAGACCAGCAGGATACCGATTTGGATGTTTCGGGTTGGAGTCCGGGAATTTATGTTGCCGTGGTTTACAGCAATGGCGGCGCAAGGGGCAAGGTGAAGTTTGTGGTAGAGTGAGAGGAGAGAGGGGAGAAGATAGATGGGAGAAGTTGGAGGGATGTGGCAAGATCAAACATCTTACAGCGAACATTTGATATCAGATATCCGATGTAAGATGTTTGATTTAGGATTGTACATTTTCAATAGGATTTTTTTATATAGTCATCCGATAAATTACTCCCGGGAGTAGTACCAGTACTAAAAGCATAATGTCATTTGCTTAAACATTATTCATCGGATGACTTTTGCTGGGCTTCCGAAATGATTCACACCGTGAATAGCTCAGGGTAGTTGTGCTTTATTATGAAAAACTGCTCTACTCATGGAATAAAGTCAGCTCTTTTCTGATTTTGCCAGCGCGACCCCTTAGTCTCCGCCATCTGGCGGGGAAAATACACGCTACCAGTGCGTTGGCTAGTTCTCTCCTTTAGGGGAGCCAGCCTTGCCGGATAGGCAGGTTAGAGGGGTGAGTGTTGGATTATCCCTATTTTCGCGGCAAATTTTGAATTGAATGAACCGCAAAATCTTAAACCTTGCCATACCCAACATCATCAGCAATATTACGGTCCCATTGTTGGGCATTGTCGATCTTACCATTATGGGGCGGCTTGGCGATGAAGTTTACATAGGTGCCATTGCCCTGGGGGGCATGATCTTTAACTTCATTTATTGGGGGTTTAGCTTTTTGAGGATGGGGACTTCGGGGTTCACGGCCCAGGCTTTTGGCCGATCGGATGGCAAGGAAGGGATAGTTATTTTGTCGAGGGCACTACTTGCCGGACTTTTAGGGAGTATGTTGGTAATTATTTTGCAATGGCCGATAGAGCAGTTTAGCTTTTGGGTTATCAATAGTAGCGAGGGTGTTGAAAATTATGCAAGGAGTTATTTCTACATCAGGATATGGGCGGCACCTGCCACCATTTCGTTGTACGCTTTTACAGGTTGGTTTATCGGGATGCAAGATGCCCGTATTCCAATGATCGTGGCCATTGTTATCAATCTTTTAAATATCGCTTTTAACCTGTTTTTTGTTTTTGGCCTGGGATTAAAATCTGATGGTGTTGCCTGGGGAACGCTTATTGCGCAGTATTCCGGCTTGCTTCTGAGTATTTTCTTTGTAGTGAAAAAATACGGCCATTTATTTAAACAATGGGAACGCGAAGCCATGATGAATCTTGAAGCACTTCGCAAATTCTTTATGGTAAACAAGGATATCTTTATCCGAACCCTGGCCTTAATTTTTGCGATGTCGTTTTTTACAGCAAAATCGGCGGAAGCCAACGACACGATTTTAGCCATCAATACCATCCTGTTCCAGTTTTTCATTTTCTTTTCGTATTTCGTGGATGGATTTGCCAACGCAGGTGAAGCATTGGTGGGAAGGTATATTGGTTCCGGTGATCGAAATAAATTGCTTAGGTCGGTAAAGCTAATTTTTATTTGGGCTTTGGCTGTTAGCATCATTTTTACAGCCATCAACTTGTTGGGTGGGAGATGGGTACTAACTTTAATGACAAGTAATGTTGACATAATCAAAGGAGCAAAACCATATTTGCCCTGGATAGTACTTATCCCTTTGGTTTCTTTTGTAGCATTTATCTGGGATGGTATTTATGTTGGAGCAACAGTATCCAATCATTTGCGTAACTCGATCCTTGTAGCATTGCTTGTGTTTTTGGTGTTGTACTACACAACAAAACCCATCATAGGAAATCACGCCTTGTGGTTGGCCTTGTCGGCATTTTTATTGGTGAGGGGAATTTATCTTAGTGCATTTTTTTCCAGGGCTATTTTGAAATAAAGGTAACTGTTTAGCTGTTTTATCAAACTCTGAGTAAAATGGTTACTACCATAGACCCCCTCTTCCCGATAGCTATCGGGATTCCCCTCAATGGGGAGGATTCCTACGCATTGGCCGCTACTGTGGCTAGTGCGGCTGGTCTCCCTTCCCTTTCAGGGGAAGGGCAAGGGATGGGGTCATGATGGTTTGGGACTCAATAATACCACCTAAATAATTACAAATAAAACATCAGAAATTTTTCAGGAATAGTCATTTTTTCATTATGCAAAAAAAACAGCCACCATAAAAGGGTGACTGTTCAATATAAAAAAATCTAAGCAGATTATAAATTCAGAAATGTAATACCTATGGCGAAGGGATAGAGTTCAGGGTTACCACCATCTTTAAAGAGTGTGTTCATCGAATAGGTGGCATATAAATTAATCACCCCCCAGCCAATTCTTACCATTGCATCATAGCGAAATGGGTTGATGTTGAAACTGTCGAACTGCTTTGGCTTTTGACGGCCATTTTCAAAATACAACATTTTTGTATGTGTCGAATATCTCCACCCCAGCATAACTCCGGCTGATATATGGAAGCTGTTGCTTCTCGAAAAACGGTTGGTTTGGTACTCGAGCATAAGTGGTAGCGTGAGGTAATTTACCACGAGTTTGCTTTTTCTCCAATCGCGGCTATTATCATAATTGTCATCAATTGGGATGGAATCCGGATTTAGAATCACGTTATTGCTAAAACGGTAGTTGTTCCATCTGAGCCCCAAACCTGTTACCAGCCCGAGTTTATTATTTATCAGGTTAATGTTTTGTTCGAAAAAGTTGATGTTTACATCTATACTTTTCTCATATTTTAAAGTCAGGAACTCATATCCGTTGGGCATGTTAATATCAAAATCTTTATCCACATATCCATTCACCCCCAAATCAAATCCTGCCCAGTGGCCCTTGAATTTGTTAATTCTGTTACGTTTCCATTCCACGTTTCCATCCTCATCAACTACCAGGCTGTGGTTTCCAATCGCTACTTTGGTTGAATCGCCGTCAGTTACTTCCACAACTATACCCCCAACTTTAACCGTGGTAACATCGCCATCTCTCCACGATTCTACTTTTGCATTATTATCACCTTTGTAAGTGCCGATTCTTTGTTCGTTGGAATATATTTCGGGATTCCCTGAAACAGAAATATTTCCGGCACCACTTGATGAGGTGTTTACTTTTTCGCTTGCATTTATGCTTACATGCGATGCCCCGCTTGCATTAGCATCCGAAGAATTGGTAATCAGTTTGGAGGCTTTCACATCAGCGGCACCACTGGCGACAACAGTATGCTGGCCTGCATTTCCACTGATTTTAACTTCTGATGCCCCTGATGCTCTCGTTTTAAGGGTTTCAACATCCACTTGCATATCAGCCTCCGATGCCCCTGAAGCTTCAATACTAAGGTTTTCGCCGGTGAGTGTGTTTTCGGTTCTGAGGGTTGCGGCACCGCTGATATCTATGTTATTGAGGTCTGGCCCTGTAAGGTAAATATTGAGTGATGTTGCGTTTCTGATATTTCTCGATGAAATTTTCAAGGTTTCACCCGAAACTTCAGTTTCAATTTTATCCATCAGGTTTTCATCGGCTTCGACCAAAAGGGAGGTTTCATCTTTTTGTGTAAAATATATGTTGAAAGCTCCTCCTACCTGGATTGCAGAAAACGCTTCAATTGTTCTTTCCTGCTTTACTACTTTTTTATTTCCTTTGGTTTGTTGCGCCAGCAGGCTCACCGGAACGATAAAAAATAACGCTGCAACGAGAAAAGAAAGGTTTTTCAGTTTTAATGTTTTCATGATTTCTGATTTTATGTGTTTAAAATTTACACTTAGGACGGAGTGTTTGCTTGAAAAGTTACAGATCGACAAATTATGGCTTCAATTTTTTTTATCATATCAAGGATGAAACGGATTGGAAAGTTCTCTCAGTAACGATAAGTAAATGTGTTTAAGATAATTAGTTCTTTTTTGGGGTTTGTTTTTTATGGTTCGGATGAAAGGATTTGTTAAAACACAAACATTTATAAGGATTCTGTGCTAAAACAATTCAGGAAGGTATTGGTAATTCTGGAAAATTCTATTGTATGTCAAGAATGAAGATCAAATAGCGAGGTTTCTTTTTATTGCATAATTTTACCACTGCTATTTATTTTCAATTATAGGTGTTTATGCAATAAAACGGATGATTAGAATGGCGGTACTTTATCTTCGTGCCATTTTTCTGAAAATGTTCCTTATACTGATGAAAAAGAGCATTATCAGTAATGTTGTGTAGGCATTGAATATAAAAACTCTATCTTTGAAAATTATTTCGTTTTTTAGAAAATGATGCTTATTAATGGGATTTTTTTTATTTCAAAAGCGAAAGTTTGTATCAATTACATCAACAGGAAATAGAAATAATATTTTTATTTAATAAAAGAAAATCATTATGGAACACAATGAAATGTTAGCATTGGGCATGATCGAAACCAGGGGGTTTACAGCTATGGTTGAAGCCTCGGATGCTATGCTTAAGGCAGCAAAAGTTGAATTGGTTGGCTACGAGAAAACTGGTGGTGGCTATGTTACAGCCATTGTAAGGGGTGATGTTGCTTCGGTTAGGGCAGCGGTTGATGCAGGTGTGCGTGCCGCCGAGAAAATCGGAGAAATTGTTTCTACCCATGTTATACCCCGCCCACACCAGAATGTTGATACAGCCTTGCCACTGGGCAGCAAAACCAATAAAAAAGGATAAAAATTATGGATGATTCAAAAGCACACATTGATTTAAGGACTTATATATTCCTTGATTCATTACAATTGCAGATGGCATCCTACCTGTCAACTGTATCAAGGGGTTATCTCCCGGTTGGCGGACAAGCCTGTTGCATTATCGAAATTGCACCGGGTATCGAAATAAATACACTTACCGATGTTGCCCTTAAAGCAACCAATGTGAGGCCGGGTATGCAAATTGTCGAACGCGCCTTTGGTATGCTTGAGGTTCACTCCGACAGTCAGGGTGATGCCCGGACTGCAGGTAAAGCAGTTTTAACGGCAATTAATAAAACCGAGGGAGAAAGAATAAAACCAAGAATTCTTACCAGTCAGCTAATCAGAAATGTAGAAGATCATCATGCTCAACTGATCAATCGGACACGTTGGGGAATGATGCTGTTGAGGGGCGATACTTTGTTTGTGCTTGAAGTGGAGCCTGCCGGGTATGCTTATTATGCAGCCAACGAAGCCGAGAAAGCTGCCAACATTAAAATTATTGATGTTAAAGGTTTTGGCAAGTTCGGAAGGGTTTACATTGGAGGGCTCGAGGCTGAAGTGCTGGAATGTAAAACGATTGTAGAAAAAAGGTTAGCCGAGGTAACAGGAAGGCCGGCAAGAGAAGAATCAAAATAATTTCAAATATACTATAGGAGATTGATTAATGGCTGAATTTAATACAGATGCCCTTGGCATGATCGAAACCAGAGGCTTTACTGCCATGGTAGAAGCTTCTGATGCAATGGTAAAAGCTGCTAAAGTTGAATTGACGGGTTACGAAAAAACCGGAGGTGGTTACGTAACTGCCATTGTTCGTGGTGATGTTGCCGCCGTTCGCGCCGCAGTTGATGCGGGAGTACGCGCTGCAGAAAAAGTTGGAGAAATCGTGTCAACACACGTAATCCCGAGACCTCACGAAAATGTTGACCTTGCCCTTCCTTTGGGCAGAGGCAAAATAAAAAAATAATTCATGATTTTAGCTAAGGTAGTTGGCACAGTTGTTTCCAGCCACAAACCCCGTAATATGGAAAGGATTGCCTTCTTGCTTGTCGAGAAAATCGATCCTGTTACCATGAAGGGGAAGGGCGATTTTGTGGTTGCAATGGATTCGGTAGGTGCCGGAATAAATGAAATTGTTTTCTATGTTTCAGGAAGCAGTGCCCGGTTTACACCTACCACCGAAGGTGTCCCCACGGATTGTTCAATTATTGCCATCGTTGATTTTATCGAGAAAAATGGCGCTTTCACTTACCGGAAAGATAAAGTTTAAGATATATGACTTTAGGCAAAGTAGTCGGAACAGTAGTGAGCAGTGCCAATACCACCGGTATTGCAGGAGCTACCTTTTTGTTAATCGAAAAATGCAACCAGACCGGGGTTCTCAAAAACAGTTTTTTGGTTGCCCTGGATTTGGTTGGTGCCGGCAATGATGAAATGGTAATAATTTCTGAAGGTTCTACTGCCAGGGAAACACCATTAACGGTTGGCAAACCGCTCGATGCTTTGGTAGTGGGGATTGTTGATATCATAGATGAAAACAACATTGTTACCTATAGAAAATGATTAGTGAAAATAAAATAGTGGTATTGGGCGCACTGGAATTCAGTAGCATTGTTATTGGCTTTAAGGCAATGGATGAAATGGTTAAGATAGCGCCGATCACAATTATCGATTCCCGGACGATCAGCTCAGGAAAATTTCTTATCATTTTCACAGGTGATGTGGCTTCTGTCGAATATGCATACCGAAAAGGGATAGATACAGGCATGGGTTATATTGTCGATAGTCTTTTCCTGCCGCAGGTTCACGAGGATGTTGTGTCCGCGTTGGGTAAAACCCTGAAAACTGATCAATGGGATGCTGTAGGCATCATCGAAACCAGTTCGATAATTTCAAGTATAGAAGCGGCTGATGCAGCAGCTAAGCAAGCTGAAGTTAAGATTGTTGAAATTCGGCTTGCTGATGGTTTTGGCGGGAAATCTTATGTAAAAATGATTGGCTCTTTAACTGATGTCCAGTCTTCGATAGAGGCAGGTGTTGCGAAAGCAAAGGCAAAGGATACTTTGGTTATGGATACTATCATTCCTCAACCCCATAAAGAAATCAAGCCATTTTTTATGTAAAAACTAAGCAATGGATAATTTAGAAGAAAATATACGGCAGCTTGTTAAGGAAGTAATTAAAAGCATGGAACTTACGCCGGAGTCCGATGATCATAATGAAAAAATGGGTATGTTCTCAGGCATTGATGCTGCTGTTGCAGCAGCCGGTAAGGCCTTTCATGAATTTGGTGAGGTAAGGCTTGAAACACGTAAGCTTATTATTGCAAATATGCGGAAGATTTCCTATTCGCATAATGAAGCCTGTAGTAAAATGGCTTGTGAAGAAACCGGGTTTGGTCGCGTAGCCGATAAAATCATTAAAAATGAGCTTGCCATCAAAAAAACTCCGGGTGTTGAAGATATCGAATCGGTTGCCTGGTCAGATGATGACGGCTTAACCCTCGTTGAAAGGGCACCTTATGGAGTAATTGGCTCCATAACACCAAGCACAAATCCCACAGCTTCAATTATCAGCAATGCTATCGGCATGGTTGCGGCGGGTAATGCCGTGGTTTTTAATCCACATCCTGCCGCGAAAAATGTTTCTGCTTATGTCATTAATCTTCTCAATCAGGCCATTGTAGAGGCTGGCGGGCCTAAGAATTTATTGTGTTGCATAACTAATCCAACTATCGAAACGGCTAAGGAAATGATGACACATCCGAAAATTACCATTTTGGTAGTTACCGGAGGCCCTGCAGTAGTAAAAACTGCAATGAACAGCGGTAAAAAGGTTATAGCAGCTGGCCCGGGAAACCCACCTGTGGTAGTTGATGAAACAGCAAATATTTCAAAAGCCGCCAAAGATATTGTTGATGGCGCAAGTTTCGATAACAATGTAATTTGCATTTGTGAGAAAGAAATTCTTTGTGTTGCTTCAGTAGCTGATCAGTTAAAAGCCGGAATGATAGAACACGGAGCTTATGAATTAAATAAAGAGCAAATCCGCAGGATTACTGATCTTGTGATTTCTGAGCCCGGTTCCCGTGGGAACGAAGGTGCTGCAAGCAAAGTTTACGTGGGTAAAACTGCTGCTTTTATTGCACGGTCAATCGACCTTGAGCTGCCCGAAACCACAAGATTGCTTCTATGCGAAGTAGATCCCGATCATCCTTTGGTTTGGACTGAGCAATTGATGCCCGTGATGCCCCTGGTTCGTGTTAAAGATGTGGATACGGCCATTGATCTTGCTGTTGAAGTGGAACATGGATTCAGGCATACTGCCATAATGCACTCTCTTAATATTGATAAATTGAGTAAAATGGCCAGGGCCATGAATTGTTCAATATTTATTAAAAACGGGCCGAGTTATGCAGGCCTCGGACAGGGAGGAGCCGGCTTTGCATCATTTACAATTGCCAGCCCCACAGGCGAAGGGGTTACACGTCCAAGAACTTTTACCCGCGAAAGAAGATGCACTTTGGTAGATTATTTTAGAATTGTTTAAAATCGTATTGGATGAAATTAGGCATGGTAATAGGCAGGGTGGTCAGCACCAAAAAAATTGATTCTTTTGAAGGATTGAAGCTACTGTTATTGCAGCCGGTTGACGAGCAAAAGAATCCCGTTGGTGATGCCATTGTAGCTGTTGATACCGTTCAATCGGGAATTGGGGAACTGGTTTTTTACGAAACCAGCAAGGAAGCAGGGCGGATATTCGATACCCTTATGAATCCTGTCGATGCCGCCATTATGGGAATTGTTGATGAACTTTATATTAAAAAAAATCTATGATACTCGGAAAAGTAATTGGCAATGTGGTTTCCACCATCTTGGTTAAAGCCTACAAATTCAGGAAAATTCTTGTAGTGCAACCCATCGACCCGGCTGGGAATGCAACAGGAAAATCAGTTTTGGCCATAGATGCTGTTCAGGCGGGAGTTGGTGATATTGTGCTTACGCTGGAAGAAGGTAATTCAGCAAGACAAATTATTAACGAACCGGATTCGGGGACTGTAAAATATGTGGTTGCTGCTATTGTTGATTCAGTAAATGTGGGATAAATATAAAAGGTTAAAAGAGAAAATAATCCGAAAAAGGATGAGCGAACAATTTAATAGAAACACCGATCTGGTAAAAAGGGTAGCGCTAGGGGCTGATCATGGCGCCTTTGCTGCAAAGGAAGCTTTGAAATCTTTCCTTACGGTAGCCGGTTACACTGTGGTTGATGTTGGAACTGATAATGGTACAAATGCAGTTGACTATCCCGACTTTGCTTATGCTGTTTCACGAAAGGTTGTTGATGGAAGTTGCGACAGGGGGATTATGCTTGATGGAGTCGGGATCGGTTCGTCTATGGCATGTAATAAAGTTCGTGGGATAAGGGCTGCACTATGCTGGAATTCAAAAACCATCATTAACAGTCGTCGGCATAATAATGCGAATGTTTTAACAATGGGCAGCGGCATGCATAATATTGATGAAATTTGCTCGTTGGCCAGATTGTGGCTCCAAACCGGATTTGAAGGTGGAAGACACTGGCCGAGAATTAATAAAATTACAGAAATTGAAAATAACAGGAGATAAAATGAATCAGGATGAATTAGTGGAGAGAGTTACCCGGGAGGTAATGGCGAGATTGCAGGATAAAATGAAAGATTTGGGTGGGTCTAAACCAGAAAGTTCCGGCTCAGGATTCACGATGTCGCAGGCGCAACTTGCCGGATACATCGACCATACCCTTTTAAAGCCGGGAGCTGTAAATACGCAATTCGACCAGTTGGTAAATGAAGCAATAAGCTATAAGTTCTATTCGGTTTGTGTAAACTCAAGTTGGGTGCCCTACGTGGCAAAAAAACTTCGCGGTACCGAGGTTAAAATTTGTTCTGTGGTTGGCTTTCCTCTCGGCGAAATGGATTCGAGAAGTAAAGCCTTCGAAACAAGGAATGCCATTGCCAACGGAGCACACGAAATTGACATGGTGATGAATATAGGAGCACTGAAATCAAGAAATTTAAAGTTGGTTGAAGAAGACATTCGTTCCGTTAAAAGAGCCTGTCGCAGCCATACCATTCTTAAAGTGATTATCGAGACAGCACTTTTAACCGAAGAGGAAAAAGTACTGGCTTGCGAAATTTCGAAAAAAGCGGACGCCAATTTTGTTAAAACAAGTACGGGCTTTAACGGGGGAGGAGCTACCGTTAAGGATATTGCGCTGATGCGAAGGATTGTAGGGCCTGATATGGGCGTAAAAGCCAGCGGTGGAATCAAAGATTTTAAATCCGCTGTGGATCTGATCAGAGCCGGAGCAACCAGAATTGGTGCCGGTGCCAGTGTCCAGATTATTACCGGAGGTGTTGCCCCGGGAAAATATTAACAATGTAAACTTTTAGGATATTTTTAAAGGGTCATTGAGTTTTCAATGGCCTTTTTTTGATCCTAAAAAAAGAAGAATTTTAAATCCGGATATGAAAATCGACATCAGGAAGGGGAGCAATTTGTGGTTGGATAAATAAAATTGCATTACCTGGTTTTAATCCATTTTATTGCAGCAACAGTCTGCTGTTCCAAAATTTATAACTCAATATTTCCAGGTGTTATCATTTTAAAATTAGTCAACTCATCAGTAACTTTGAAATTATACTCAGGATACATATAAATTGGTATTCGTGGTTCGGTAACGCCAACAGAATAACCATACAAGCTTTCGTATTCGTTGAGGTCTTCACCAATTTCATTAAGTTGCAAGAGATATTCTCTTATTGATTTGGATTCGATAATTATCACTTTTCCCATTTCATTAATAATGGGGCTGTGGCGACGATAACCGTCATGATCAAATTCAAGAATCCTTCTGCCATCTTCTAATATTCCGATGGTTCTGAATGTTAAACTTTTGCCAACGCCAGGCAGGTTTAAAACATTTTTGTCGATTCCCAGGAAAGGTAAGTTTGCTTTTTGGCGTAGGGCTTCAATATCCTTTACAATATTTTGAACGTTGGAAGGAAACTTTTCTATATCGTCATAGTACTTCTCTGGTATCAGGCCGATTTTCTTTTCCTCAATTTGTTCCTGAACAGCCCTGGCATTTGTAGCAAAATTGTGCTTATTTTCCTGATACCCTTTTACTGTGAAGGTATAGCTTGTGATTATGCCTATGTCGTTGAGTGTTTTACGAAGTTTTGCAGTGTGCCCCCGCACCGATGCAGCAGTGGTAAATACTTGCTGGTTTGTAATGATCCATCCTGCCGACAGGATTTTATCAACAGCTTTTTTTACATCAGGTGTAATTTCCATTGCCGATTCGAAATGGCATTGAATTACAAATTGTTGAAAACCAATAGTAGAAGCTTTGTATTTAAAGTCAGCAAGGATTTCAACCAGGGAGTCGGTTATCCGTTGGGGAAGATACGCCGGTAGTCGGGTGCCAAGTCGAACCCTGATCATCTCAGCATATTTTTTTCCTTCCGGCCTGTGAATATTGGCTTCTTTTTTCCTTTGAGCCATTTCATAAACTTCATTCAGGATGGTACGGAGCGATTTGTCGCTGCTCATCAGGCTGTCGCCCCCGGTAATCAAAATATCCCTGAGTTGTGAATCATTCTCAAAATAGCCCAATAACCGTTTTAGTTTTTCAATCCATGTTTCTTTGGGCTTTAGTTTTTCAAGGTCGAAGTTTAAGTGGCCACTCTGAAAATCGTACATGCGTTGGCATGAAACACATAGTCCGCCGCAGGCTCTTCCCACGGTGTCAGGAATAAGTATAGCTACTTCGGGATAGCGGCGATGCAGGTTGTGCAGCGAAGGAAGTATCCACCCTGCGGCATTGGGCTCCCCAACTTCAACAACATCTTCCTTTTCCCAGGCTACTATATGACCAAATTCATCAATTAGTGTGCGATTTACAAAAATATAATCCCGAAGAACCTGATCAGTCCGGCGTGATGAATCCTGATGATCTACATCCAAAAGCGACAGGTAATAAGGATTTACAAATATTGGTATTCCCTTTTCGCGGGCATCTCTCAACAGTTTTATTGTTTTGCTACTGAGTGAATAATCAAGCATTTCATTTAAAAGTTCCGGGGTACGGATGGCAAATTTCAGATGAAAATGGCTTGTGTTCCACCAAGAGAGTGCAAGTTCATATTTTTGAGCGCTATTCAGTTCCGGGCTAAAAGTGAATTTTTCGCTTTTAATTTTTCCGGCTTCAATATTTTTAATGATGATTTTAAGTATGCGCTCTTTATTTATTTTTCTTTTTCCGATAATTTCAGGGTCAAGTCCTGAGGGATGTCGCCCCATCCATTCTTCAATTTTTTCTTTGGTTGGGTTTTCCATTTTTAGCTTACCCGTCAATTGCCTGAACAAGTAAAGCATGTCGAAAAAATAGGAAATATTTTCATCGTATTTCTTGGTTTTTATCGCGTGCCAAATGGGTTTAAAAGGATTGTTAGTGATGACTTCGCCATGAAGATTCAGGTCTTCGAACCGACGCCCGGTATTGTCGATGTAATCAATGATGCGGATAGCGGCAAAATCCTGCCAGGTTAGCGATTCGTAAACCTCACGACCCTGTTCTTCAAAATTTAAAAAAGCAAGGGCATGATTATGTTCGCTGATAAAAGTTGTTACCCATGCTCTCAGCTTTTTAAGTGCTATTTCTAATGATGGGGCATGGGTAAAGAATTCTCTGACAATGGGATTCTCTTCGAAAAAAACATCGAGAATTCCCCGTACGCTAATTGAGTTTGTTGTTTTAGTTAAATTTTCGAGATACATGTTTCCAGCCTTGTTTTGTCAGAATCATTTTTAAAATGAATGAAACATTTGGCAGGACAGGTAATATTTGGTAATGTTTTTTTTTGGAATTAAAATTTGATAATTAGTTGTTAAAACTTGTTTGAATCCATCCTAAATTGTCCCACCAATCAAATTTCATGCAAAGATACAAATTTTCCTTTAAAAAAACAACCAGCCCCGACATCCGAAAATGGATACCCCAACCTTTCCACAACCCATAACCCCCAAAGTACTTGTTATTGGTAGTCCCGAAACTTCAGGAAAGAATCTGATTCTTTTAGTCGGACAGTAGTGGAAAATAATAATTAACAAATAAATTGTATCAAAGAATTGGGAATGTACCTTGTAAACGAATACATTACATTTCGGCTGTTCATAACTGCCTGATAAATTGACTGAATTTGAAAATAAATAATTTTATTTTTGATGCCCGTTTTTAAACTAAAACGGGGTTTCAATTTTTAAAAGCTTTCCGGATGTTTCGTAAACTCACTTTACTCACTGTTTTAATCTATTTTGCCATAGGATGTAACCAGAATTCTGCCGATGAATTGCTTGTGCAAAAGGCAATGAAAATCCATGATCGGGTACTTACTGTCGATTCACACACTGATACACCTTTATGGTTTTTGCGGGGAAATTTTGACCTTTCGGAGCGGCATGATGCCCGCGAAGATGGCAGCAAAGTAGATTTCCCACGAATGAAAGAGGGTGGCATGGATGCAGTATTTTTTGTTGTTTTTTTGGGGCAACGTGAACGAACACCTGAAGGTAATGAAATTGCAGTGGCTAAGGCGGAGAAAATTTTCGACTCATTACATGCTGTAGTGAATCGCCTGCCTGAGTTGGCCGAAATAGCAAGCACTCCCAATGATGCTTTTCGTATTGAAAAGGAAGGGAAAAGAGCCGTTTTTATTGGGATCGAAAATGGTTACGCCATTGGAAATGACATTTCATTGATTGAGCATTTCTACAACCGGGGTGCACGATACATCACTTTGTGTCATACAAAGAACAACGATATTTGTGATTCGTCCACCGACAGTATTGAATTTAACGGGCTGAGTGAATTCGGCAAACTGGTGGTAAAGGAAATGAACCGTGTTGGGATGATGGTTGATGTTTCACACATTTCCGACAGTAGTTTTTACGATGTTATAGATTTATCGAAAGCTCCGGTCATCGCATCACATTCTTCTGCCAGGGTAATTTGCGACACTCCACGAAATTTAACTGATGATATGCTTGTTAAGCTTGCCGAAAATGGAGGTGTGGCTCAGGTTTGTATTTTGAGTGACTATGTAAAAAAAATGCCATCAAATCCACTTCGCGATTCGGCGAGGAGGGCACTCAGGGAGAAATACAGAAATTTTGAAGGCTTATCCGATGAAGAAATGAAAATGGCCAGGGAAGAATGGTATGGTTTGAACAAGAAATTTCCGGGCAATCTTGCCACATTGCAGGATTATGTGGATCATATTGATCATATTGTGGAAATAGCAGGTATCGATCATGTTGGTATCGGGACGGATTTTGATGGTGGTGGGGGAGTAAACGGTTGTTATGATGTGAGCGAGATGCCAAACATAACCATCGAGCTGGTAAAACGCGGATATACTGAAGAACAAATCACTAAAATTTGGGGAGGAAATTTCATGCGCGTGATGAGCGATGTAAAAAAGATAGCTGACATACAAAATCACCAAGCTCTAAACTGAAAATCGTTAATTGTCCCGAAAATTACGAAAATTGTCCGAAGGACTCCTTTGGACGATTTTCGTAACTTTTCGAGCCCGCCTTGCTCGCCTCGCTGCGAAGCGGGTCGCCAGCGTAGGTTATTGTTAAGGCGAGGCAGGGATGCCCGGGTTTTGCCCGGCATAAAAGTTAATGGTTAAAAGTTTGGTTATACTACCTATTTTTGTAGATGTAAATAATGGCTATCAATGTAAATAGATTTCTCACCGCCAGTTGGCGGATCGAAATGACAAGGCTTTTAAGTGTTTGTTGAGGAAGGTGGCAATGGGTGCAAAGCACCCATTGCCACCTTCCTCCTGACCTTTATGAATAGCCTGTCTTTTCGAGGGAGCGTAGTCCCGCACGTGCGGGATCCCGACCCTTCGGGGACTGAGACCCGCTTCGCAGTGAGGCGAGTCTGCCTCGCCAACACCATTGCTTGCACAAACGGCAAGGCGGGAATCTGTTGACAAATTATTATCGCTGTTATTTGTCACCAACAATTATTGATATTTTACTGTACACTAAATTCGCAGTAGAACCAAAAGTTTTGATAAAAAATTGAGCGTTTTAATTTACACACTTTACATACTTTACTAAACAATAGCTTTTTCAAGTGAAATAATTTAATAATCCAATAACTTAATTCCTCAACTCTATGAACTCTAACTTCCAACTTCTAAACTCTAACCTCTAACCTCTAACCTCTAACCTCTAAACTCTAAATTCTAAACTCTAAATTCTAAACTCTAAATTCTAAACTCTAAACTCTAAACTCTAAATTCTAAATTCTAAATTCTATATGAAGCAATACCTCAACTTATTAAATCATGTCTTATCCAACGGAGTTGAAAAGTCGGATCGGACGGGTACAGGAACCATAAGTGTTTTTGGATACCAGATGCGCTTTAACCTGGAAGATGGTTTTCCGGTGTTGACTACCAAAAAACTCCATCTGCGTTCGATTATCCACGAGCTGCTATGGTTTTTAAATGGTGATACCAACATCAAATATCTAAACGACCACAAAGTGAGGATATGGGATGAATGGGCAGATGAAAACGGCGATCTTGGTCATATTTATGGCTATCAGTGGCGATCGTGGCCAGCGCATGATGGCAATCATATCGATCAGATTAGTCGTGTGCTTGATTCGATAAAAAACAATCCGGATTCGCGCCGTCATCTTGTGAATGCCTGGAATGTGGGAGAGCTTGATAAAATGGCTTTGCCACCCTGCCACATCATGTTTCAGTTTTATGTTGCCAATGGTAAATTGTCGCTGCAGATGTATCAGCGCAGTGCTGATATTTTTCTGGGAGTTCCTTTCAACATTGCTTCGTATGCTTTATTGTTGCAGATGATGGCACAGGTTACCGGTCTCCAACCAGGAGAATTTGTACACACCTTTGGCGATGCACATATTTATCTCAATCATATCGACCAGGTAAAATTGCAACTTACACGTGAGCCTTATGCTTTGCCACAGATGAAAATAAATCCTGAGGTTAAAAACATTTTCGATTTTAAATTTGAAGATTTTGAATTGGTGAATTACAGAGCACATCCACATATTAAAGGGGAGATTTCTGTTTAAGTTAATGGTTAAAAGTTAATGGTTAAATGTTGTGGTGCATGGTGCGAGACCCATTATTCAATAAATGATTTCCTGATAAGATTAAGATTTTGTATTTTTGTAATACTTAATAATATTATATGATAAAGAATGCCAAAGATTTTTGAATATTTAGGAATACTGATTTTTTTTTACTCGAACGAGCATGAGCCCATTCATGTACATGCAAAAAAAGGAGAGTTTGAAAGTAAAGCAGAGTTCTATATCATAAATGGAGCTATTACAGAGATTAAAATCAGAAATATACCAGGAGCGAAGCCACTGAAAGGAAAGATTCTTAAAGATTTTGAGATTTTTCTTGAAAAATATGCGGATAAAATAGTTGAAAAATGGATTAGCTATTTTGTTTATCACAAAGATGTTGATTTTGAAATAATTACAAAACGATTAAAATGAGAATTATTGTTGACTATAAAGATTCCGAACCTGGATTTGACCAATTGAAGATTGATTCTGCAAAGTATTTGTCGGATTATGCAATTCGGATTAAGTTTAATGATGGAAATGAAAAACTTGTTGATTTTAAATCCTTCTTATCAAAATCATTTCATCCCTCGATTAAAAAGTATCTTGATGAAAATAAATTCTCAAACTTTTCATTGACTGATGGAAATCTTAATTGGAATGATTACGATTTAATATTCCCAATCTCAGATTTATATAACGGTCGGATTGATGCGTAAACCTCGAAACCAGAACAACGTGTATAATCCATAATGGCATTAGAGGTTTTTGAGCGTTATCACCCGCATCAAAATTGGTACGTTTTGATAGGTTTGAAGCCCGTAATCCCATACGTATCATGCACTCAACGTTATTAGTTAATTGTTAAAAGTTGAAATACATTTTAGGTTTGAACTTTAAAAATCAAAAAACTTAATAATCCGCTAGTGGGCGGACAAGCTCAATAACCCATTAACTCAACTCTATAAACTCTTAACTTTATGAACTTTAGCTCACTCTATGAACTCTTAACTCGATGAACTTTAGTTCACTTTATTAACTCTTAACTTAAAAAATATGATAACCATCATCGTAGCCATAGCAAAAAACGCTGCCATCGGAAAAGATAACCAACTTTTGTGGCACATTTCCGAGGATCTGAAAAGGTTTAAAAGACTTACTGCCGGACATAAAGTGATTATGGGGCGCAACACGCTTATGTCGCTTCCCAAATGGCCCTTGCCCAAGCGCACTAACATCGTGATAACTGATAATCCAGCGGAGGTTTTTGAAGGTTGCGAAATGGTTTTTTCGATTGAGGAAGCGGTTTCAAAATGCAGAGCTGACGAAGAATGTTTTATTATGGGTGGTGCCTCCATTTACAGGCAGTTTATGCCTTTGGCCAATAGGCTCTATATTACCCGTGTTAATAAAGATTTTGAAGGCGATACTTTTTTCCCGGAAATAGATGAAAAAGTTTGGAAGCTTGTGGAAAATTCTGAAGATGTTGAAATGGAGGATGGGAGCTTCAGCTATTGTTTTGAAACTTATTTAAAAATGATATAGCGGATTTTCCTAACAATATTTTTATTAACCCAGTATGGGTTAAGGTATTGTAGTACATGACCTGGTATTCAGTTGCCAACAACCCGGTACGGGTTGCGGGTATTTGAGTTCAAGGGTTTTGTCATTTATATTTGTATCAAAACCCATACTGGGTTTTAGTCTTTTCATTACAGATTGCTTTATCTACAAAAGCTCAACCTATACTGGGTTGTAGATTGTTTTTCATCCCTAACAATATCTCGGTTTTATTATTCTAAGGCTGAATTTGTCATAGGCAAAAGAACTATGAATGTAAAGGAAGAAAAAAAGTTTTTGGTAGTGAAAAGCCGTGTAGGCATTGTTGCAAATTGAAGGGTAGCAAAGTCAAAACCCGACAAGAGTTAATTTCTTAGGTAAACTACTTACCCAAAATTGCCCGTGAGGCATTTACATCACCACGACAGAGGAATCTCAATTCTTTTGAAACATCTGTTCCATCCACATTAATTGAGTTATCCTCAAAAATAAAATCTGATGCCGAAAATGTGTTGATGATTTGAATGGTTCTGTTTTCTATCAAATTAGCATCCAGGCTATCTATCAAATTATCACCATTTACATCCGCCGCTAACAGCGCCAAGCCATTTAGCGTGAAATCGGGAATATTGTTGTAATGCAAGGCTGTGGCCAATGCATCAGTTGCATTTACGCCACCCCATTCAAATCCTTCGCCGATTTCAAACTGATATTCTCCAGATTTTACTGAAAAACCGAAAACACCATCTATCCCGGAAACTACTGAATCAATTCTACACAGGCTTTCATCAAGCAGATAAATTTTTGCATTCTCAACTTTTGTATTGAGGGAGTCATCATAAATTAAAGTCCCGGAAATATTGAATCTTTCGTGTGCATAAGCTTTGATGCAAAGATCGTAATGATAGGGTGTCCCCAAACCAACCTGATACCAGTAGGTTGGCCACAATGAAGGGTCTGGTGCAATCCAGCACTTTCCGCTTTCCAGTTCAGGCATGGCATATTGTGTTATGGTATCCTCAACAGCGATGGGCCAAACATCTCCGGGGTCATTGGAATCGTAACGAATCTGTACATAAAAATCCTCACCTGCCGGAATAAGAATGGCTGAGTCAAGATCGAAAGTATAGTAACCGGATAATTCGAGCAGGGTTTCATCCATCGAGCCTAACAAGCCATATACTGAATCCTGAAAATGATCGAAGATTTTGATCTCAACCCCGCAATTGGTGGAAACAATAAAGGAGCCAATTTTAGTAATTTCAGTGTCACGATCCGTGCCCTCAAATTTCACCAAACCATAACCCACCTCACTATTGAAGCCAACGCCCCAGTAGCCACCGATTTCATCGTATTGATAAATATGGATTCCTGTTTCATTTTCTATTACCTCAGGCCAATAGCCATTGTATTTTCCAAACTGTGAGTCGTTAAAGGAGATGTAATAGTAACCACTTTCGCCAAAGCCCTGCCCCCATGTATTCCTCACTATCCAGGCTCCGGAACCGCCTGCCGTCGAAAGTGTATCGTTCCAGCCAACAATAACTCCGGCATGATTCACCGAATTTCCGGTGTAGTAATAGGTAAAATCTGTGGAGTTGTAATACGCATCATTCCACATCAATAAACTCCAAACCGGGCCGTAATTCAACACGGTTTGTTTTATATAATTGATGTTTTGTGGTGGTGGATAACGTGATTCGTTGATGTAATAAAGTGCCGAAAAATCCGTAGGACAATTATCATTGCTGTTGGTTCCGCCGGGATAGGGGTCTTCACTTTCGAGGTAGGGACCCGATCGGCGGGCAAAATACGCCGACGACATCCAGTGGTTTCCGTTGGTATTGCGTGATGGGATGTAGCCGTGGCAGAATTTCAGATTATTGTCGGAAAGGTTATATTCGGGATAGCCGAGCATTTGAAGTCGGCATTCAACGGTTCCCATTGTTGAATAGGCCCAGCAGCCGCCAGCAGATTGCGATTTTACGGGGGTGAGGTAGGCCGAATCTCTCAAATCGTAAACCTGTGGCAGGTCGCGGTTTATTTCGTAGCTGAAATTTTTATACCTGTCGTACAGCGGTTTAATGGGAGGAAGCACAATCCCGTTGGTTTCCATTTCCCGCAGTTCATCCTGTGAAATATGATAATCAGGATCGGCAGGTTCTTTTTCAGGCAAAGGCTGCCCGGCAAGGCTTATTGTAAAAATGATCAGAAACGAAAGTATAATTGTTCTCATGCTTAGTGTTTTATTATGATTTTAAATCCGGCAGATTTCATGGTGGAAGATGTTTTTAATTCAATTTTTAATAGATAAACACCATCTTCAAATTCATTAAGATCAATTTGGTTTAGCATTTCAAAGGTAGAAAATATTTCTATTCCCAAAACATTCATTATGGCCAGCTTTTCCACCCGAAAATCATTTACTTTAGGATATTCAATATTTAAGGTTTCGTTGGCCGGATTTGGATAAATTTTTATTCCCAGGCCGCGATCGGTGTTGTCCAACACAATGGCCGGGGGAGGAGTTATTCCATTATAAAAAGTTAATCCTCCCGAATAATTGCCAACAATCATATCCGGAAAATTATCATTGTTTAAGTTCCCGATTGCCACAGCGCTACGCAGGCCATCATCGATCCACAAATAATTTTTCATCACCAGGTTAAATTCGCCGTCAAGATTATTTTGGATGTTGTCGTAATAAAAGATTTCACCAAATTCGGAGCCGGCAAAAAGGTGGATTTTTCCTGATTGATCCCTGTAAAAGTGCGGGATGCAATAACCAAAAATGGATAGATTCGGGTTGCGGACATTCACCATTCCGAGGCTATCGGTTATGAGGGTAAATTCAGGATTTGAGATACTTCCTGAATTTTGATAAAATGAGATGGTTCCATTTCTTTTTCCCACCAGTAAATCTGTTAATCCATCGCCATCCAAATCAAAAAACTGAGGGGTGCTGTAACTTCCCGCATCAATGTTTTGGTATTTTTCGTCAACAAACTCAAAGTTTGAAGGTCCCCCCGTTGATGCGGTATTTTCAAAATAGAACAAAGTTCCTTCATCATTTCCTACCAGCATGTCCTTATCACCATCGCCATCCAAATCAACAAAAGCTGGCACTGCAGCAAAAGGTTTTTCACCTTGGGGAAAATGGGAAGGCAAGTTGGCGAAATTGCGATCGATAAGTTTAAAGGACGGTTGGGAGGCTGTGCCGGTATTTTCAAGCAAGGCCAGTTGAGCACGGTAATCGCAGTAAAGGTTCATGGCTGTGCCGTAATAGGATGAATCCAGGTAACCAAAATTTCCGACCACAATGTCCATCAGCCCATCATTGTTGTAATCGAACAAAACAGGTACTGCTCCTGCGCCAAAATCAATCATTTCGTCCTGAAGGAAGGCTTTGTTGACGAGTTCAAAATCCGGATTATTGGTCTCGCCATTGTTTATGTACAGCCAAATATTATTGAGGTTTTGGGCTTTCACCAGGCTTGGATCGAAGGGCGAAACGATCATGTCTTTTTTCCCGTCATTGCTTACATCGAGGTAATTCATTACCGGAAAGGAGAGCATATTTATCGAATCGTTGTTGTCAGGAAATTTATAGCTATGGCTTACCATCAGCGCATCTTCGGGGGTGCCGCCATTGATGAGCAGGGCAGGGGAGGAGTAATCCACATCGCCCAAAAGCAAATCGAGCAAGCCATCGTCATTGTTGTCGAAAAGCATAAATGTAGAGCCTGTGTGTTTGGGGTCGCCTTTGGCCTGCGCACCCCCTCCGGCTCCCCCTGAAGGGGGAGGGACTTCCAACGCACGGGGAGAATTTGATAGCGATTTATTTATGTAGAAACAGGTATCCAGATAAATGATGTTAGATTCGTCACTTTCGGCGAAGCGTCCCCAGCAGTTTTCGGTTTTTCGAAAGATGAGTGAATCGGCGCTTCCGTAACGTTCCATTGATTCGTTGAGGTGAAATTCGACAAAAGAACCCAAGCCCCAAAATGTGAGCAGATCAAGATCACCATCATTGTCGATGTCGTAAATGGCCGGATAATCGGCGTAAGTTACCAGCACATTTACATAGCCATTGCCCTGGAAAGATTTCAGGTAAGGAAAAACAACAAGTTCAAACATTGCATTTGGGTTTCCGGTGTTGCGATAAACCTTAATGCCTGCAAAGCCTTTGGAATAAGCAAAAATATCGTTGAGCCCATCCATGTTGTAATCAGCAAATATTACCCAGTCATCAAAATGGGGAAGTTTGCCGGCAAGTGCAGCATTAAAAGTGTAGCTGCTTTCTCCCACAAATCCTTCATTATGATAAGTCATTGTGCGGTTTCCATCGCGGTCGAATATTACCAGGTCGCGGATGCCATCGCCATCAAGATCTATTTCTCCAAACTGGCAGGCGTTTATGCCTCCGGCCCAGGGATTTCCAAAGGTGTGTTCCGGTGTGTCTTTAACAGCAATGTCAAATCTTTTTTTAAATCCGAAAGGCAGATCATATTGCGCTAAAACACTGCCCGATAGAAGCAGGCTGATATACATTAACAGGAAAAGCTTTCTCATAAAAAATTATTTAATTGAATTTACAAAGATACGGTTTTCGCATTCAAAGGTTAGGTAATCTGTTTTGTGAAAAGTTAGAAAGGAGATGGGGGAAATTGCAGTAATGGAGTAATGGAGGGATGGAGATGGGATGGAGAGACGCACAGCCTGCCCCGATTTTTCGGGGGACGTGCGTCTGGAGTGGTGGAATCCCGATGGTTATCGGGATGGAGTAATGGAGTGATGTAGCAAGATCAAACATCCTACTTCAAACATCGGACATCTGATATATCATAAAAAATCAGATGTCTGATGTGTGATGTTTGATTTAAGATTGTACAGTTTCACCAGGATTCTTTTTGAAGTGTTTTTTGATTTAAAATTGTTGGAATATAGTCATCCGATGAATTCCTCCCGGAAGTAGTACCATTACTAATCGTAAAATGTCATTTGCTTAAGCACTATTCATCGGATGACTTTTCCTGGTTACCCGATATGAGTCACACCGTGAATAAGCCCGGACAATAACAGAGGTTAGAGGGGAGGAGTTAGAGGGGAGATGGGGGAAATTGGAGTGATGGAGTAATGGAGGGATGGAGAGACGCACAGCCTGCCCCGATTTTTCGGGGGACGTGCGTCTGGAGTGGTGGAATTATGGAGTGATGGATAGGTGTGGCAAGATCAAACATCTTTCATCATACATCGGACATCTGATATATCATAAAAAATTAGATGTCCGATGTAAGATGTTTGATATAGGATTGTACATTTTCAGCAGGATTCTTTTTGAAGTGTTTTTTGATTTAAAATTGTTGGAATATAGTCATCCGATGAATTACTCCCGGAAGTAGTACCAGTAATAATCGTAAAATGTCATTTGCTTAAACACCGATTTTCGCCGATACTACTTTTACCATAATTTATTCCTAATTTATT
>CAZQIV010000002.1:0-107648 GCA_964593705.1 uncultured Lentimicrobiaceae bacterium
TGAAGCCAAAGATAACATTTTTTGAACTATCAACCATATTTTAGATTAGAGCCACCATTTTTACAAATTCGGTGGTTGATACTACGCAAATTGGACTGGCGATGATTAATTCGCTGTTGAAGGGTTACGATAAAAAGGTATTGACACCGAAAGATGTTATTGTTTTATCCCATTATTAATAATAACACAAAACCTGATTTATAAATATTTTTTTGAGCTGATTGTATCAATTTCAAAATTCTTTTCAAAATGAAGTGCGTAATATTTGGAATGCGATTCCGAATTAGGGCGTAAAATTTGGAATAAGGTAAAGAAATAATCTTATTTTTGTAAAAAATAATTTTTATGAAGAACAGGATTATTTCAAGTACTATTGATAGAAAAAGATCTTCCCGATTTGGCCGGATCATAGTTATTACCGGTGCCCGACAAACAGGTAAGACAACACTTGTTAGGCACATTTTTCCAAACTACGATTACATTTCCATTGAGGATCCTGTAACTGTTGAACAGTATAAATCATTAACTGCTGCTCAGTGGAGTGCTACGTATCCTTATGCCGTTTTAGATGAGATTCAAAAAGAGCCTCGGTTAATTGAAAGCATCAAATCGGTTTACGATCAATTTCCCGAGCCAAAATATATTCTGCTGGGTTCATCACAAATCATGCTGTTGAAAAAAATCAGGGAGTCGTTGGCCGGCAGGTGTCAGATTGTAGAAATGTATCCGCTTACCTTGCCCGAATTATTTACCAATAGCTGGCAAGAAGAAGTTCAACTATCATATTTCCAGAAGCTAATGTTAAATATTCCTGTTGATGATATGCCTTTTCTTTTGGATGAAAACCACGTGAAGAAGCAAAATGTTTTCGATACTTACATGAAGTTTGGGGGATATCCTGCCATTTCAGATACCGAAATTCATGATAATGAAAAGTTCGACTGGTTGAATAATTATGTCAGAACTTACCTGGAACGAGATATCAGGGATTTGGCCGCAATGCGAAATTTGGAACCATTTACTAAAACCCAAAAGTTGGTAGCTTTATATACCGGTCAACTTATTAATAACTCAAAAATTGCCGTTGAGAGCGGGGTAACATCAAAAACAGTTCAAAGATTTTTAAACTATATGAGTATCAGTTACCAAACTCTTGTATTGCAACCCTGGAGCAGGAATTCTAAAAAACGATTGGTAAAGACTGCCAAGGTGCATTTCATGGATGTAGGTGTATTGCGTGCCATTTTGCAACAATATGGCGAGTTGTATGGCCATCAGTTCGAGAGTGCCATCATTGCAGAAATATACAAACAACTCAAGACTATTAACCTTAATGCACAGGTATATCATTTACGTACTTCCGATGGCCGTGAGGTGGACTTACTAATTGAAACCGAAATTGGTTACATTGCCATTGAGATAAAAATGGGTACAGTTGTTCGTTCGGTTGATGGCAAGCATTTGCGTGACCTTGAGGATATTTTGGATAAACCCATCCTGCACAAAATTGTCCTTTCGAATGATGTAAACTCCAAAGATTTTTATGATGGAGTGAAAGCACTTCCTGCGGTTAAATTTTTAAGCTAAACCGGGAAACATGAAAGAAGCAATCAGTTCAATGGCATAAAGGAGGAAGGGAAAGTCTAACTACCGGAATGCCCGATCCCTGAAGCTATTATTTTTGTTGGGTCTCCAGAAAAAACTCCATACCATTGTCGTATAGTAGATTCAGGATGTTAATTCCGGAAAATTCTACCGAATTTTCCGGAATAAGTTTTTAGGTACTACTGCGAATTTAGTGGAAAGTAAAATATTATGATTTAATAGTTGTTGGTGACAAATAGTAGTGATAAAAATTTGCAAATAGATTCCAGCCTTGCCAGCGAGGCAGGCTCAACTCGCTGCGAAGCGGGTCTCAGTCCCCGAAGGGTCGGAGTCCCGCACGTGCGGGACTGCGCTCCTACCAATGACATGTTTGTGTATAGTACTGAAACCCTTACTATTAGAGAGACCTCTCAGTTGCTACCCTCCTTCGAGGTGACATGGATTTGAGGGATTTGGGGGTGGGTGAAAGTGGGTGCGAAGCGCCCACTTTCACCCACCCCATTTACAACCTGGGACTTTGTCATTTCGACTGGTAAAACGCAGCGTAGCAAGTTTTGGAGGGAGAAATCTATTCCCTCCAGTTCCCGCAAGGGCGGGATTTCCCCGAAGGGTCGGGGTCTCGCACCTGCGGGACTTCACTCAACATCTCCTCATTATGCCCAAAAACTTTAGGTGAACTCCCGAAATGACAAAGCTATTCATAAAAGTCAGGAGGGTGGCAAGAAATCTGTTTACAGTAATAGCAATTATTTACATCCACAAAAATGGTAGTAGAACCAGTTTTTAATCAATATCCCACTGATGAAAATCGAAAGGATTGATTTGACCCTGGTTGAAACTTTTTAGCCTGAATCTAAAATGATAATCCCCGGCAGGTAAAATATACTGCGGGTGCGGTCTTGCACCCCAACTGTTGTCGCCGGCTACACCCATTTGTTTGAGGTCGAGGGTGATGAATATTTCATCTCTAAGTACAATGTCGTTGGTGTGCCGGTAATTCTGTTTGATTCCCTGATCAAAATCTTCGATTGAATTATGCAAGGCTGAAAATGAAAAATCACTGAGTCCATCGATAATTATCCCATTCCCGTTGTCATCAGTGAGCGTCATCCACCGGGTATCAGTTTTATATCCATTTTCCTGGGGACGGATATAAGGGAAGTATTGCTCAGAGACAGAACTTTCATAAAGATCAACATAAGCCGATGTGTTCCTGTCGCAGTAATTTTCGTGAGGTCCCCGGCCAAACCATTGCAGGTTTTCATAGTTGCCGGGAATGGCAAAACGAACACCAAATCGTGGGAGTTCAGGTCTTATAGACCTCAAATCCGAATATTCGGCTATCATTTCAAATCCCTCTTTCGATTGGATGGAATCATTTTTCATTTCATCAAAATCAAAATAAAGCAACAATCCATCCTCATTTCCCAGCAATGGACGTGCATTGAACATCACAATATCTTTAGCATCGAGCGTTCTGTTCCATAAACGGAACTCATCAATTTTCCCATTAAAAAGTCGCTCACCTTCGCGGTAACCACCAATGTAGCTTACGCCAGATATGTCCAAAGGCTGGGCTTCATCATATTCAATGGTTTGGATAAATTCGCCATTAACATATAATTTAAGTTGCTTTTGAAACTGGCTGTAAACCACTGAAACATGGTACCATTCATTTTTTTGAAAAGGATAAATAAAAGCTTCCGCATCGTTGCCGCCCAGGAAAAAATAGAGATTGCCATCATCCCTAAACTCATAATGAAGTTTCTTTTTTGCCCAGTTGTGATTATCCCAAATAGTGTTTTGATCAGAAAATCCGGTGGGATAAATTAAGGTTTCGATCGTAAATTCGGGCAGTGTTAATACCCCCGGGTCATTCAATTTTATTATTGCCGGGAGTGCGTCAAAATCCATCGCCTTGCCAAACCCATTTTTTGAGGAAGTTAAAACTTCCACGTCAGGCCTGGGCGGATCGGTCATTTCAAGACTTTCATCCACAACAATTTCACCCCGGCCATTCACCAAATAATTCAGGCTTAAATTTGCATTAACAGAGGGAAGGAAATACCTGGCATTAAATTTTATGGTAGTAGCATCCAGTGCTTCAAATGAAGTTTCCAATAATTCCTTATTCATCGAAGCCTCTTTCCAGGGTTTGCAGCGCTTTTCCATACCATTCCCAAAATCATTATCGGTGGGCGCTCTCCAGAAATTCTGTTTAAGGGGCTCATCCAGTAGCTGCACATTATTAGCTACCCAGCTTGACAGTTCGCCGCTATTCAAATCAAACTCTATTTCAAAATTCTCCCCGTTTATCCGGAGCTCATTTTCAAACTCAATGACTTCGATAGCTGCTGCATCGGGTGGATTTATTTTTATGGGAGGTTCATAATTTGGAATTTCTATTTGAGCCGAGGCCAATACATAATCTGCGGGGATGAGCCCATCAATACCTTTATTTATCAAATTGAAATGGATAAAATATTCGCGTTCGGGCAGAAGCTTCAGGTCGGAAAAATCCAAATCAACAGATTTACTTTCATTTGCAGAAATATCCGGGTTTTGGATAATTCCTTCAGTGATGGTTTTGCCTTCTGATTTAATTTCCCATAAAACATCAAAGCGATTGAGATTAATAAAATTGTAGTTGTTGATGATATGAAACCTACCTTTCAGCGGATCGATCATTATAAAATCGACATATTGATAGGCTTTCTTTACCTCCTCTAATGCAGGGTGGGGAGTCCGATCCGGTGATACCAAACCATTGATGCAAAAGTTGCCATCGCTGGGAACATCATCGGGCCCATAATCTCCGCCATAAGTGTAAAAATCCGTTCCGTTTTCATCGCTTTCCAAAAAACCCTGATCAACCCAATCCCAAATAATGGCACCCTGAAGCTGATCATATTTTTTAATTACTTCCCAATAATCCTGCAAATTGCCATTGCTGTTGCCCATGGCGTGGGAGTATTCGCACAAAATAAGCGGACGCGCCTGTTTTTCTTTCGCGTAATTTTCGATGTATTCGATGCCTGCATACATGGGGCAAAAAATATCGGTGTTTGCCCCTAATAACGCCCTTTCGTAATGTATTGGCCTTGACGGGTCGCGTTGTTTTATCCATCGATAGCAAGCTGTAAAGTTTACACCATCGCCAGCTTCATTTCCCATCGACCATATTATTACCGATGGGTGGTTTTTATCTCGTTCAAGCATACTAATCACACGGTCAAGGTGAGCATGTTCCCATAAACTGTCTTTTGCCAAACTGCGGCTGCCATATCCCATCCCATGCGATTCTATATTGGCCTCATCAATTACATAAAGGCCATACTTATCGCAAAGCTTATACCAGCGGGGATCGTTGGGATAGTGGCTTGTACGCACAGTGTTTATGTTGTTCTGCTTCATCAGCAAAATATCATCAAGCATCGAGGCTTCTGATATTACATGTCCTGTGATAGGATCGTGCTCGTGCCGGTTAACGCCTTTGAGCAATACCGGAACTCCGTTTACCAGCAACTGCCCATTCTTGATTTCCGATTTCCTAAACCCTGTTTTTGTTGAAACAGATTCAAGAATATTTTTCTTTTTGTCAACAAGGGAAATAACAACTGTGTAAAGGTTTGGGGTTTCGGCAGTCCATTTCCCGGGGGATTTAATTTGGAAATTGAACCCGAAATTTTCTTCCGTAAAATCGTCAGGCTTGATTTTCTGCTGTTCTTCATAAATAAGGCTTCCGGGAGATTCGCCAAACACCTGAAACTGCAAAAGCATCTTACCCGATTTTTGCTGTGAAGTATTTTTGATTTTTATACTTGAAGTTAAAATTCCATCCTGATAATCATCGCTAAGATCAGCCTTAACAAAAAAATCCTGGATAAAAACCCTGGGTACAGCATAAACAAACACATCTCTTTCGATACCGCTGATGCGCCAAAAATCCTGACATTCGAGATAAGCTCCATTGCTCCATCTAAAGACCTGAACTGCGAGTTTGTTGTTTTTTGGTTTTAAATAATTAGTTACATCAAATTCTGCGGGTGTTTTACTTCCCTCGCTATAGCCCAATTCATGTCCATTTATCCAAACATACATCACCGATTTAACAGCGCCAAAATGCAAAATCACTCTCCGTTGATCCCAGTTTTCGGAAACATCAAAATACCTGATATAAGAACCAACAGGATTATAATCGTGAGGAATTGCCGGGGGCTGTGGATCCTCGGTCCACTCGTAGGGCTGATTTACATAAATGGGAATACCATATCCCTGAAGCTCCCAATTTGAAGGCACCGGTATGTCATTCCAATCATTGCAATTAAATTCATTTTCATAAAAATCCAGTGGTCGTTTATCAGGACTCTTTACCCAATTGAATTTCCATGTTCCGTTTAATGATAAAAAATAGGGCGACTTTTCCCAGACATCTTCAAAAGCTTGGTTTGCATCAGCATAAGGAATATAAAAAGCGTGGGCATCCAGTTTGTTTCTTCCTATTACCGCAGGATTCTCAAGATCATCCCAAATATTTCTTTCCTGTGAAAATCCATTTATAAACAATAAAAGAAAAATGATGAGGCCGGTAAAAAATCGAGTATTCATAGTATCAATTTTATTTTCAAAAGTAAAATCCTTCAAGCGGAACAATGCACAAATTTATTGAATTTTGCCTTGCTAATAATGAGACCAGTCTAAAAAGCCTCAAAACCCCTAAATCCCCTGAAGGGGACTTTCCCAAACTACTAATTTTCAGTACTTCTTCCGTAGCTGACGGATTAGGGTAAAAAGGACTAAAAATTAGCAGTTTGTGATTTTTAGACTAAACTCAATATTCATTTCCGATCCCAAAAACCGGGTTTCTTTTTATCCACCTTCCCCGGGTAAAGTCGGGGAAGTCTTG
The DNA here is from genome assembly GCA_964593705.1 of uncultured Lentimicrobiaceae bacterium. Lineage (GTDB taxonomy): Bacteria > Bacteroidota > Bacteroidia > Bacteroidales > 4484-276 > SABY01. The sequence goes on from CAZQIV010000002.1 coordinate 6,512, forward strand.
TGGCTCTCCGTTATTGGCAACCGATTGCTCCGACAAGGGCGTGATTACACTCCAGGCTGCGGCATCATATACATCAAGCGGTGGTTCAATATTTCGTTTAACAGATTCTACAAAAGCATTGAGGACGAAGAAGTCCATGCCGCCATGGCCTGCTCCAACGGCTTGTTCCTCGTATTTTTTCCAGAGAGGATGGTCATATTGTTCGAGATAGGGCGCTGAGTCTTCCCAACGGTGGGGCTTGCTTACATCTTCTATATAAATCTGATTCCCGTCTTTCATCCACAAACCTTTGGTACCCTGCACCCTGAATCCCAACGAATATGGCCGTGGCAGTGTAGTATCATGAATTACAATAACCGATTCGCCATTGGCAGTAGAAATTGTGGTGGTAACAATATCCCCCATTTTCCATTTCAATTTGGCATTGGGATGATCCCCTCCCCCATTCTTAACAATATAATCGTTTAAACCCCTCGCCTTAGTGGATGTTGAGGTCAGGGAAACAAAGCGATTTCCGCGATTGATGTCGAGGTAATTTCCAATGGGGCCAATACCGTGTGTGGGGTAAATATCTCCATCTCTTTTCAGGTAGTGTTCGGTTCTCCATTTAGCTTCTGAGTAGGCTTCGGGACCAAACTTTAGTCCGCCGCCATAAGCTTGCTCACCATTGTTAAACAACACCTGGCGCAAATCGTGCTGATAGCCACAGTGACAATGCACCAACTCACCAAAAACACCCTGCTTCACCATGTTGTGAATAGCCATGATGTCCCTGCGATAGCAAACATTTTCGAGGATCATACACGGCGAACCGGTGGCTTCGGATGTGTTGACCAAATCCCAGCAATCTTCTATGGTGTTGGCGGCAGATACCTCAACTCCTGCAAACTTTCCGGCCTTCATGGTATCGATGGCCATGGTGGGATGCCAAAGCCAGGGGGTGGAAATAATGACTCCCTGAACATCGTTTCGTCCCAATAAATCGCGATAAGCATAATCGCTTCCAGTATAAACCTCCGGTCTTTTATAACCGGCCTTTTCAATCATTTTCAAAGCTGTGTTCACCATCTGCTGATCAACATCGCAAATGGCGGGAATCTCAATATCATTTCTCTGGAGCAAATTGTTAAGGTGGTTTTGTCCGCGCAAGCCCACACCGATGAGGGCAATACGGGTTTTTTCGGGTTTTAATGGATTTGAAAACAGAATGGATGGTGCTGCCGCCAGCCCAAATCCCGCGATAGCGGAAGCTTTAATGAAATTTCGTCGAGTAAAGTCTTTTTCCATTTTTGTATAATTTATTCATTGTGAAAAGTTTCTTTTAAAATATCATAAGTAGTTTGAGCAATCAGGCGATTTCCATCAACATTTGGATGGACACCATCAGGGAGGAGTTTTTCAAGCATCGGGGTTTTTTTATCCATTTCCATCCATATCCTAAAATGATCAACCAACTGAAGGTTGTGCTTTTGGGCAATTGCCCTTACCTTTATCATATACTCATCCAATAGATTATTTTGCAATTCAGCATCATCTCCATCCAGATTAAAAAACCCGGAAAATGGCGTGGTGGTCATCAAAATTGGGGTTATATTATTTTGTACTGCAAGCAGCACCATTTGTTCCATGCTTAAATAAAATTGCTCAATAGAGACAATTGATTTTGTGAGGTCATCAGGGATAAAAGAATCATTCGCACCATACATAATCAGGACTTTTTGAGGCAATAATCCTATTACCTGCCTGTTGAATCTTTGCAGACCTTCAGGAGCGGTTTCGCCAGGTATGCCGGCATTGAGCACATCAACAGGAATCCCTGATTCGCACAATAAATACTTCAAAATAACCGGCCAGGTTTCACTTACATCAGCGCCACTGTATGTTCCTTCGGTGATTGAATCACCAAAAGCTACAATTATGAATTTTTTAGCGTGTGCCATTTGACAACAAAATAATGGATAGTTTCAGCTTAGACAATCTTGTTTAAACAGCAATATTGGTGCGTACATCCTCAAAAATATTATTCATAGCCAGAGCCATTGCACCCATCACCGCGGCATTATTCTGCAATTGTGAAGTTACGATTAAAGTGTCTTTCTTAATATTGTAGATGGTGTATTTGTTGAGTGTTTGTTGAATGGGATCGATAATAAACTGATTGACTCCGGCAAGTTTTCCTCCAAGAATTATAGCTTCCGGATTAAATAGATGAATCAAGGTTGCCAGTCCCTTGCCGAGATATTCACCAATAACTGAGAGCAGGTCGATTGAAAGCAGATCGCCTTGCTGCGCTGCTTCAACAATTATTGTGCTGGTGATTTTTGAGATGTCATCCTTAACCATTGTCAGGATTTTAGTGGTTTTCCCCAATTCGATTTCTTCCTTCATTCTTTTCACCAATGCATCGCCCGAGGCCATGGTTTCAAGACATCCGCGTTTTCCACATATACACAGATCGCCATCCTCCTCCACCTTAATATGCCCGAATTCACCGGCAAATCCTGAGTGCCCGTGATAAGGCATCCCATTTAATATCATGCCCATGCCAATTCCTGCACCAATGTTTAGGCACAACACATTGTTCTTCCCTCTTGCGCTGCCAAAAACATATTCGCCAAGTGCCATTACACGGGCATCGTTATCAACAAAAACCGGCTTGCCGAACTTCTCCTCAAAAATCTCTTTTACGGTCAACTCCGAGTAATTCAACCAGGAATAACTTTTCCCGGTAGCCGGATCGATAAGCCCGGGAATCCCTATCCCTACACCAAGAATTTTATCACTTTCGATTTGATTTTCATTAAAGACCTGAAGACAGAATTGAAAAAGATGATGTACAAAATCAGGTGTGTTTTCCAATGGCTTGTTCAAGACATGTACTTTATTTATCAATTGATTTCTGATATTAAAAATCGCAAGTTCACTATAATTTATACTGATGTTAATGCCTATGATGTATCGCGATTGCGGATTTAATCCAAAAATAAGTGGCCTGCGCCCACCTATCGAATGTCCAATTCCTTCTTCCTGCACAAGCCCCTCATTAATTAGTTCAAACAATAGTTTGTGGATTGAAGGCGAGCTCATATTGGTAAGTTTACATATTTCAGGATTTGATAAATTTCCTTTGGTATAAAGGTAGTGGAGGACTGTCTTTTTTTGAAAATATTTTTTCTTACCAAGGTTTGAAAGATTTTCGAGATTCCCGTTTTGCAGAAACACCGGGTCGTGAAAAGTTTGTGTATCAATTGTTGAATCATGCATAGTAATAGAGATAACAATTCATTATTTTTGGCTAAAATAGAAAATCTTTTGAAATGATTTTAATAAGTTTTTCAATTTTTTAAAGGGAAGCTTTTATTTTACTGATTTGAAGATATTTAGATTATAATATAAAATATCAGGCAGATGAAATGTTGATTCTGTTTCTTCGGCAACAGACTTTGCCTGATGTTTGCTCAATACTATTAGTATCAATTTTGTGTTGAGATGAATACAGATTCATTTCACATTTTACAAACATTGAAATGATAAAAATAAAAGCACGAAAGCCGATAAGCAAATCATAGCACGCAGCCGGTTAAAATTCATCAAGAAACAAGAGTAATAGCATAAGCACCCAAGTATTTAAAAAATATTCTGTAATTGAACGACTGCGGGTCATATTTGCGGAACGTTGTTGCGGTAATAATGAAGCAAGATGGATTTGTTATAAATATCGTATCTTTGAAAAAACTTTAAGTATGATAGTTGAACGCACAAATAATGAAATATTGGTGAGATTATCACCGCAAACAAATACTTCTGATTTACAAGATATGTTGGATTATTTGGAGTATAAAGAATTGGTTTCTAAATCCAAAGCAAAGCAAAGCGACATTGATGAATTGGCCAAACAAGTTAATCGTTCAATGATGGATAAGGTAAGAAAATCATGTAGATAAACTTTATCCCGAACCATGAAATTTGTTATTGATACAAATATTGTTTTCAGTGCAATTCTAAATCCCGAAAGTCCAATAGGACAAATAATTCTTAATGGCTCAAAATATTTTACATTTTTTTCAATTGATCAATTGAAAAATGAGATTGATAATCACGAAGATAAAATACTAAAAATATGCAGATTGAGCCAATCTGATTACCAAAGGATTTATGGATTGATTAAATCAAAACTTAAATTTGTAAATCAACTATTGATAAATCCTGCCAATTATCAATAAGCTGAAGAATTAACAAATGATATTGATCCAGATGATTTGTTATTTGTTGGCCTTAGCATACAATTTCGCTGTAAATTATGGCCTGGAGACAAACAATTGATTAATGGACTTCAAAACAAAGGATTTAATCAAGTTATAACAACTGAAGAATTGTTCCAGATATATCTTGAAAAAGAATTAATAAGGACAATTGAAAGAAAATAAAAATCGCTACCGTCAACACACAATATAAAATAGATTGAATCGAAGACAGCCATTCTTAATAAAAAAGTATAAAGACTGATTTCCATCAGAGTATGATAAATTTACTATCCCTCAACCGACCGGGTATTAAAATCCTCCCATTTCAACGCATAAGACTATTTTTGCCGGCTAAAATTATTTTAAATGATCAATTTCGAAAAGTTTACCTTACCCAATGGTTTGCGGGTTATTGTCCACCACGATAAATCTACCCCCATCGTAGCCATGAACATTTTGTATGATGTGGGAGCACGGGATGAAAACCCCGATCAAACCGGTTTTGCCCACCTGTTTGAACACCTCATGTTTGGCGGCTCTGTCAACATTCCAAAATACGATGAACCGCTTGAAAAGGTGGGTGGAGAAAACAATGCCTTTACTTCAAATGATGTTACAAATTATTATCTCACCCTTCCAAAACAAAATCTGGAAACGGGCTTTTGGCTGGAATCGGACAGGATGTACCGGCTTGCTTTTTCTGAGAAAAGTCTGGAGGTGCAGCGCAACGTGGTTTCCGAAGAGTTCAGGCAAACCCACCTTAACCAACCTTACGGTGATGTGTGGATGTTGATGAGGCCAATGGTTTACAAAGTTCATCCATATCAATGGCCAACCATCGGAAAGGAAATCAGCCACATCACTGACGCAAAAATGGAGGATGTACGTGCTTTTTACGATAAATACTACAACCCCAACAATGCGGTAATGGTAATTTCGGGTGATGTGGAAACTGAGGAAATCCATCGGCTTTCGGAAAAATGGTTTGCTCCCATCGAAAACACCGGGAAAAATCTTCGCAACCTTCCGGTTGAACCTATTCAAACTGAGGAGCGACGTATGGAAGTTGAGCGGGATGTTCCGGCAGATGCCATTTATAAAGTTTGGCAAATGTGTGCCCGAACGGATGCAGAATATCACACCACCGATTTGATTTCGGATATTTTGGGAAATGGAAACTCCTCACGATTTTATCAAACCCTGGTAAAAGACGAAAAGTTATTTTCGGAGTTAGATGCTTTTATCATGGGCAGTTTCGACAAGGGCATGTTTGTGGTATCGGGCAAACCGGCCAAAGGAGTAAGCCTTGAGCAGGCCGAAGCCGCCATAAACAAACAAATTGCCCAACTTACCGAAAAACCTTTGGGAGATAATGAGCTTCAAAAAGTAAAAAATAAGATAGAATCCACACTGGTTTTTTCCAGAATGAATGTGCTGGACAAGGCAATAAATTTAGCTTACGCCGAAACCCTTGGAGATGCCAATCTGGTAAATCTTGAAGCTGAAAAATACCGCTCGGTAAGCCCGGAAATGTTTTTGAATACAGCACAACAAACTTTTAGGCCTGCTAACTGCTCCACCCTTTATTACAAATCAAAAAACTAATACCCGATGACACAGGAATTTAGAAAGACACAACCCCTCTCCCACGAGATTGCTTCGTTGAAAATGATCGGGCCGGGTCATTTTTTGTTGGACAATGGCATCCCGGTTTACACCATCGATGCCGGCACCGAAGATCTGATAAAACTCGACCTGGTTTTTGACGCGGGTTATTTTTATCAGTCGCAAGCGCTTGTGGCCAACTTTACCAATAAATGTTTGCAGGAAGGCAGCGCGAGTTTTTCATCTCAGGCTATTGCCAACACCATCGACTTTTACGGAGCCCATCTACGCCATGGCACCGACAAGGACGATGCCCGCATTACGCTTTATTGTCTCGGTAAGCATTTCGATAATTTGCTGCCCCTGCTTGCCGAAGTGGTTTTTCAGCCCACATTTCCCGAAGAGGAGGTGAATACCATTATTGCAAAATCGAAACAGCATTTCCACGTGAACATGGAAAAGGTAAAATTTGTGGCGCAACAAAAATTCGGGGGCTTGATTTTCGGGCAAACGCACCCTTATGCTTCATCGCTTTGTGAGGAGGATTACGAAAATATTACCCACCACCTAATGGCCGAATTTCATGCAAACTATTACCTGAACAGTCCTTTTAAAATCATTGTTTCAGGGAAACTCCCGAAGGATATCAACATAAAGATCAACAGCCTTTTTGGGAAACATGCCATAGCGAAGGATGAATTAGGGATGAATTTGCCGGAAGCCATTGCCTCAGAAAAACGGGAACATTTGATTCTCAAAGAAAATTCACTACAATCAGCGCTACGCATCGGGAAGGTTTTGTTTAACAAACAGCACCCCGACTATATTAAAATGAAGGTTGTAAATACTATTTTGGGAGGATATTTTGGCTCCAGGCTGATGACCAACATCCGCGAAGATAAGGGTTACACTTATGGCATCGGTTCAATGGTATCTTCGATGAAACACGGTGGGGCTTTTACTATAGCTTCGGAGGTGGGCGCAGATGTGCGCGAAAAAGCCCTTGTTGAGATTTTTAAGGAAATTGAAAAGTTACGATCGGATTTGGTTTTGGAAGAAGAACTGAAACTTGTAAAAAACTATATGCTCGGCAGCTTCCTGCGAAGCGCTGACGGCCCCTTTGCCCTTTCCGAATTGGTGAAGTCGGTGGTTGATTATGGTTTTGGTATGGATTATTTTGATGACTTCCTGGCCACCATTAAAAACATCACTGCAAAAGAAATCAGGGATTTAGCCGTTAAGTATCTTGACCCTGCATCGATGATTACATTGGTGGTGGGGAAGTAAACTGTATGAATATGAAACGACAAATTAAAAATAACAGTAATACTGCTATCATAAACAAAAGGCATTTTGTAGGGATCCTATTGTTGTTTTTATTTTTTGTTGATGCTTTTCCACAAATCCCCGACAATCCCAATATCGACTCGGTGAGTATTGTGGGAATACACCCGATCATTTCATGGTTTCCAAACAGCAGCAATACCACAGGCTACAGCATTTACAGGGGAAAATACGAAACAGTGGGTGGAAGTACTTTTCTTATCTGGGATTCCATCACCAGCCTTCCCGGAATTACGCAAAACTCCCACATCGATGAGCAGGTTTCGGCTTGCACAGAGCAAAGACTTTACAAGGTAAGGGCATACAATGCTACAAATGCTTCTAATTGGTTAAATGCCGATACCATGAATACAATTCTGATTACAAATATCGACTTTGACCTATGCTCTAACAGCATATCCATCGAATGGGTAAAATACCGGAATATGCTCACGCAGCTGAGTGGCTATTGGGTTTTGGCCTCCGAAGATGGAGGGTCATTTTACGTTGCCGGAACAACCTCAGCATCCCAAAACTATTTTACCCATTCCAACCTTACTGCCAATGTAAACTATACCTACAAAATAAGAGCTTTCAACGAAGATGAAACAAGGACATCCACTTCCTGCGAAAGGGAGATAACTTCGCAAACTTATGACAAACCGGCATTTACAAATATTCGTGTTGCAACGATCGAAAATGATGAACATATCAAATTACTTTGGGATGCTGATGATGCCCCCATTTCAAAATTTCAAATCCTGCGATCGGAAACCGGATCAAACTATAATTTCCTTGCCGAAATTGCAGACCTGAGCTCTTTTAGTCCGGCAACATCATTTATTGATACTTCTGCTGATTTCAATTCCAAAAGCTATTATTACAGTATTGATGTTTATGATTTTTGTGGGAAAAAACAACTCGAGTCTGATAATATTGCAAGAACCATCCTGCTTACGGGCGAAAAAACTTCAGGCTCAGAAATTACAATTCAATGGAATCCTTATGAAGGCTGGCCCGGGGGCATCGAAAAATTTGAAGTCTATCAGGAAGTGGATGGTATTCCATTTCCCTCAAGCGGCCCGCTTGTAACACTTTCAGAAACAGAAACTTCTTATGCCACCGATGTTTCAGGACTTGGTGGTGGTGAAGGCAACTTTACATATTATGTGAAAGCTTACGAAAATGGAGGGAACAGCGAGCTTAGCCTGTCCAATAAAATTACCATCCAACTCGAAACCAGCATTTCCATACCCAATGCCATAATACCTGAAGGTGCTGCCCCCGATAATGAGTTTAAGCCCCTGGTTGATTTTATTGAGCAGGGTTTTTATAGCCTGACGATATACAACAAATGGGGAGAGCAAATTTTTGAAAGCAAGGTTATTGCCGAGGGATGGGATGGGACTTACAAAGGGGAATATGTGCCTGGCGGAGCCTACGTGTATCTGATAAAATTCCGCGATGCCCGCGGGCAAAACCAGGAAAAGCGAGGAACAGTTACAGTAATTCGGTAAAAATGGTTTTTCCGATTATCCAACCCTCATGATTATCGGGATCAGCATTCAATCACTCAACCACGGCATTTCATAGAAAACAGGTAGTTATTTAGGTGGTTGAACCGGCATAAATATTTTCGTACTTTTGTAGTAGTTAAAAGCTTTAAGCATGGACACACTTAACCTGAACCTTAACAAACGATACACTTATGCCGACTATCTTACCTGGATGGATGATAATCGCCGGGAGTTATTTGATGGATTTATCAAATTGATAAGTAAAAATTAAACTATAAATAATTACGAAATGAAAAAACTATTGACAATTAGCATTTTATTGATTTATTCAATAAATCATTTTGGGCAAACTCCAGATTCTATTAAAATGAATTCCTTAATTGTATATGGTGATGATTTTACTTTTATGGTAAAAGAACCCGATAATTGGATTGGAGATATTGACAACGCATCAAAATATTATTCAAACATAATTTTTTATAAAAGTTTGGAGGACTTGAATAGTGGTGGTACATTAATACAAGTATTAGTATTTAAAAAGCATGATGAAAATACAATAGAAGATTTAAAATATGATGTTAATTCAAACAAAGAGAAATATAAAAACTTAGAAGAAAAAGAATTGATTGTGAAACATGAGAATTTTAAATGTTTTTCAAAATTGGTTTATAAAGAAAATAATTTTTATCAATATATTTCATACATTAATCCAGGAGAAAAATTCAAAAATGGACTTTCTGTTTCAATGAATATTTCAAAAAGAGAAGCAACAGAAAAAGAGTTACAAGCATATAAATCTATAATAGAATCTCTTTGGTTTATTAAATAAAAGGCAGCACATAACAGCAAATCATGGCCTACAGCCGGTTAATGGTCATTTGGAAAAATGTCGTGATAACTTTCGTGAGAAAAGGAAACACACGAATCATTTGAAACCTTCCTGCAAGTGGGCGGCTGCGAGCCATATTTGCGGAACGTTAGCGTTCATTGGGAAAGAAATAAAACAGGCAACAAATAAAATGAGTAATAACCTTCCTTTAACAAAAACAAATAAAATGAAAAATTCATTTATTGACAGCAGAAATGGCAAAATCTATAAAACAGTAAAAATAGGCACACAAACATGGATGGCAGAAAACTTTGCTCTAAAAGCTAATATTGGTTGTTGGGCATATGACAACGATGAAAGAAATGTTGAGGCTTATGGATATTTATACGACTGGAAAACCGCCAATAATCTTTGTCCAACAGGTTGTCATTTACCGACCGAAACCGAATTGTCAACATTTATAGAATATTTAGGTGGAATTAAATATGCAGGTGGAAAATTGAAAGAAGAAGGGACAAATCATTGGCTAAGTCCAAATAATGGAGCAACCAATGAAAGTGGGTTTACAGCTCTTCCAAGTGGTTTCCGAAGCAACGATGAGTATAAATGGATTGGAGAACATGGTTTTTGGTGGAGTTCAAGCGAGCAAGATCACGGCAGCGCAAGTTGTCTATCCCTGAACCATGGTAGCTTTGGTGTCGCAGGCAGACATCTCCACTTTTATAAGAGTAGTAATGGTCTTTCTGTTCGATATATTAAAGATTAAAATGAAAACCAACGAAACGATAACAACAAATCATGGCACACAGCCGGTTAGCGGTCATCTGGAAAAATGTCCCGATAGCTATCAGCGATTTTTTACTGCTTGTTTGCAATAATAATGTATGAGTTTTAATGGAGGAATTCAGGCACTTTGTCAGCGTTTCTATGAAATCAATTTTGGCGGAAAAATTAAATAATGTGGCTTGTAAACCCAATTATTAACTTTATCAAATACCGAAAGCTATCGGGTTTTTTCATTCATATAGCGCAACCACTACGTGGTAGTTTTTCCTTAGAGATATTGATTTACTACAATACCTAAACTCATACTGAGTTTTTAGCAACCCGGTACAGCCTGTCCCGCCCATGCGGGAGGTTGAGATATTTTAGCTGAAAAGAATTACCATAATTTGAAAAACCCGGTACAGCCTGTCCCGATTTTTCGGGAGGTTTCGCTATTTGAATATCATCGCCGCCATAATTAGATTTCGTAGAATTATCTTGATAAATCGTTTATCAGTTTATTAACAAGCGAAAACTACTAATTAATACCCTTTATAAAATCACTGAGGCTTTCGAAAGAAAAGTAAACATACGAATCACTAAAAACCTTCCTGCAAGTGGGTGGCTGCGAGCCATATTTGCGGAATGTCATCTCATCCTTGAAAAAAAGCGGCCTACTTCTTTTCGATCTCTTTCGCCAAATCCCGATACCATTTTTCGCCATATTGCCGGATGAGTGGTTCTTTCAAAAACTTATACAAGGGAACATCTTCGCGGCGGCCATGCACCAGCGCAGGTTTGCAAATATGCCACGCGTGGTAATTTACGGCATCAAAATTCTTGTGCGTGGTAATGCGTATTGGGTACAAATGGCAGGAAACAGGTTTGCGAAATTGTACTTTCCCTTCAGTCCAGGCCTTTTCGATGGCGCACCAGGCAATGCCATCGTTGAAAATGACGAATGCACATTCGCGCCCGTCAACCAGAGGAGTTACAAACTGCCCGGCCATGTCGTAATCAAACACACCAAAATCTTCGATTACTTTTAGTCCCTTTTCTGTCATGTAAGGTTTTACCTCATCAATGCAATCTTCCAGCTCACTTATTTCTTCTTCGAGCAAAGGGGCACCGGCATCGCCTTCAACACAGCAGGCACCTTTGCACTTTTTGAGGTTGCAAACAAATTTTACATGCGCGAGATCATCGCTAACCGTTTTATCATCAATAACAATCATAAGTGCAAAAGTAGATGATTTTAAAAATAGTATGAGGTGTTATAAACTTTTGTATGGTATAGTTGGTGCTTGTTCTTATGCGGACTACTAATATCTGGATTTTAAGAAATCCTTGAGTTTATCAGGGTTCTGTCTGGTATCCCAAAATCGTATCAATTCTACACCTCCATTGGTATTAATTCGGTATAGAAGGTTTATCTGTCGGCAAATATTTGCCCCCCTTATGTTTTTATAATTAATCTCGGGAAAATCAACATTCCCAATTTCCAATATTTTTATTACCCTGTTCACTTCATCAACGAACTCCTGGGCTTCTAAAATTGTCCATTTTGAAATAAGAAATTCAATGTTATAATCAAAATCATCTATTACCGAATCAGACCATAAGATTTTCCGCATGTGTTAAAACTTTAGAGACGGGTATTTCTTTGAACACCCCTCCATTACCCGTTCATGTGGCACACCCTTCTTTAATTCAATGGCGGCGATTCCTTCGTCAATGGCTAATTTGAGGTCGTCGCTAACTTCAAATATTTCATTGCTTGCTTGCTCCTCTTCAAGTATCTTTTCCAATTTATCTATCAACTCAGCATCCCTGAGTTTCACATATTTTTCGATGAATCTGAATTTCTTTTGTTCAATGCTTATCATGCGTGATAATTTTTACTTTTATTATTAACAAAGATAATGATTTGATTATTATTGTAAATTCTTAAACAGTTTTTACAATGAAAAGATTATTTGCTGCCATCAAAGTGAATCCGAATGAAAATCTTATCCGAACTTATCGGGAGATGAAAAACAGCCTGCAACACGAAAAAATTAATTGGGTGCAGGAGCAAAACATCCACATCACCCTGAAATTTTTCGGGGAAACCACCGAGGATAAATTTGATGAAATATGTGAAATTTTGGAGGATGTTGCCCAAGGACACAGGCCTTTCGATCTGCAACTTAAAAATATCGGAATTTTTGGGAGCTCCTACAATCCGCGGGTGATCTGGTTTGGCTTGAATGAGAGCCTCCAAATAAAAAATCTTGCCAGCGATGTGCTGGATTCAGCGGCAGAAATTGGCTTTGTACGCGACCGGCAGAATTTCAGGCCACATGTTACGGTTGGCCGGATCAAGTTTATCAACGACAAAAGATTCTTTCAGCAGACCATCGATAAATTAAAAACTGAGTATTTGCAGGAAGTGCCGGTAAATACATTTTACCTTTTCGAAAGCAAGCTCAGACCGCAGGGGCCTGTTTATGAAGTTGTGGAGGAATTTAAAATAGGGTCTTCAATTTAGGAATAACAATCTGAATAAAGATTTCAGATTAACCAGCCTTGCTCGCCTCGCTCGCCTCGCTGGCGAAGCGGGCTGCGAAGCGGGCCGCCCTTTGTGGCTTATGTGTAGGCGAGGCAGGCGATTTTAGATTTAAGATATTTGTGATTCTCAACGAAATCTAAAATCTCTGATCGCTAATCCTTAATCTCATACCTCCTGATCCATTAGTTAAAAATCAAATAGTTATAACAATGTTATCGTAAATCTAAATGACTCAAATTTCACACCGAAGAACTTAGTGTTTCTTAGTGCCTTTGAGTCTTATGCCATAGGCTCGCCTCGCGAAGCGGGCATCACTATGCGAGTGGCTATTTGTCAATAATTTGCCACAAAGACCAAACACCACCCCACCGATACAATACGCCCAACACCACCTGCTAAGCCTGTGATCGCATCACGAGGCAGGTTTCGCTGATATTGTCCGGGATTTTTGACTGGAAATTCGATCCCGGATTTTTTTGGTTTGCTACCTTGGGAAACACTACATCCGGCTTAAAAATAAAATATCCAACCGGGGGCTAAGTTGATTTTAGCAGGTTCCACCAAAGCCTGTCCAATATTTTATTTCTGCTACAACGCTATCCTCCCAGCCTGAAAGGCTGGCACACCAAAGGGGTCAGGCACCGCCCGACCTTACGAGGAAAGCCACAACACCCCCTCAGCCTGAAGGGCTGAAACTCATCACCAAAAAAATCAATCACCCGATGGGGAGGTTTTGCCATCTAAGCTGTCGCAGACCTACGGCCTGCCGGTGATCATTGGGGTGCTTTTGTGCTTTGATGTTTCTCCGCAGGAGTCCTATGGACAGGCTTTCAGCCTGTGATAATAAACCCGAATAAACATCACCGAACTTTTTATCTACTTCGTTTTTTATTCTTCGATATTTTTTACCAGCTCCGTGTGTCCAAAACACCACTAAAAAGACAGGCATTAAATATTGTCGCTTGGCCCCACTTTTGTCAATGAACTTGAAGTATTGATTTAGCATTAGCTGTCCGCCAAAATCATTTCCTTAAAACATGTCGCGCTTTTTAATATAATAATTCAAAAACTTACCTTTTGACTATGGACTAATGGAAATGACCCGGGTAAAATTTTTCACCGGAAAAGATGAAAAAAATCAAAAATTTTCAAATTTTCAATTTCCATTTGAGGGTACCCACAAATGGAAATTGAATCCCTCCAAATTACCTCCAAAATAAAGCTCGAAAAGTTTCCATAATTTTGCTAATCATAAAAAAACACAAACATATAAGGCACTAAGGCTCTCCCGATAGGGATACCCGCTTCGCGAGGCGAGCCTTTGGTAAAAGTATCACAAAGTGATTTTAATGCGACATAACAATTAGGCTAGGTCAGGAGTTCTGAATCTTAAATAAAAAACATTGATTTCTTGTATGGGAACTATTTAGGTTAGACTCTGAGCATTATTTATTCCTTTCAACAGTAAAAGAAACCAGTTGCTCAAAAGATGTCCGCATGGGACTGTCAGGAAATTCAGCCAACAGATCGAAGGCTTTTTGCTGATATTCATGCATCTTTTGAGTGGCATATTCAATACCGCCGCTTTGATTCACCTTATCGATCACCTTGTTTACTTTACCTGGATTGTTGTTGTGATTTTTTACCACATTTATCACCTTGCGCTTTTCTGATCCTTCGGTGTTGTTGAGCATGTAAATCAGCGGCAGGGTCATTTTCTGTTCCTTGATGTCGATGCCATTGGGCTTGCCAATGGCGCTGCTATCCTGATAATCGAAAAGATCATCTTTGATCTGGAATGCAATGCCAACATATTCGCCAATCAGGTGCATTTTATTTACGGTTTCTTTATCAGCTCCCACCGACTCGGCACCGGCAGCACAACATGAAGCGATGAGTGAAGCAGTTTTTTTACGTATGATGTCAAAGTAAATTTCTTCTTTGATGTCGAGCCTTCGTGCTTTTTCGATTTGTAATAATTCGCCTTCGGCCATTTCGCGGGTTGCGTTCGAAACAATTCTCAGCAATTCAATTTCATTGTAATCCAAAGCAAGCAGCAATCCGCGCGACAAGAGGTAATCGCCCACCAATACTGCAATTTTATTTTTCCACAAGGCATTGATCGAGAAATAGCCACGGCGTACATTCGAGTCATCCACAACATCATCGTGTACCAGGGTGGCAGTATGAAGCAATTCGATAAGCGAGGCCGCCCGATAACTCGATTCGTTGATCTCACCACAAATACCTGCCGAAAAAAATACAAACATCGGGCGCATCTGCTTACCTTTGCGCTTGTAAATGTATCGGGTAATGGTGTCGAGCAGCGGCACCTTGCTTTTCATCGACTGCCGGAATTTCTTCTCGAACAGGTTGATGTGTTCAGCAATAGGCGTTCTTATTTGTTTTAGGTTTGGCATATCAGTATCTCGCTCCAAAAGTAAAGTTTTTAGATGATTTGTTGTTTATTTAATCACAATAACAATATCGGAAATTTTTTGTTTTAAGTGTTTTGTTAATGGTCAAATCATATTTTTAATTGTAAGAAAAAGGAAAAACAAGATTCAATTATGTCAGGATTTTTATTTAACGATTTAATATTTGGTCCGGTTAAGAGCCGGAGGCTGGGAAATTCGCTGGGGTTAAACCTTTTGCCTACCAGCCAAAAATTTTGCACATTCGACTGCATTTACTGTGAATGTGGATGGACACCTGATGATGAAGAAATTATTAGTAAACTTCCCACGAGAAGCCAGGTGAGCGAGGCTCTCGAAGAACGGTTAGTGAAAATGAAACTGGATAAAGACATCCCTGATTCGATAACATTTGCAGGCAATGGCGAGCCAACCATCCATCCTGAGTTTCCCGGAATAATTGACGATACATTAAGGCTTAAGGCTAAATATTTCCCCTTTGCCGAAGTTACCGTTTTATCAAATTCGAGCAACATACACAAGGAAGATATTTTTCAGGCGCTAAACCGCGTTGACAACATTATTCTCAAGCTGGATGCAGGGCTCGAAGCCACATTCCAGAAAATTAACCGCCCCCGATCAAAGGATTTAACCCTTGATAAAATTGTACAGCAATTGCATCGCTTTAAGCAAAAGGCCATTATCCAAACCTTATTTGTAAGGGGTGAGGTTGATGGCGAAAAGATTGACAACACCAAACCGGCCGAAATCCATGCCTGGCTCAATCACATTCGGTTTATAAAGCCGCGGTATGTCATGCTCTACCCCATCGACAGGGCTACTCCGGCCAAAGGACTTGAAATTGTATCGAAGGATGAATTATACAAAATTGCAGATCAACTGCGTGATATTCGTGTGAAATACAGTGTTTATTAACGCGTGTTGAATTAGATGCTTTCATGCTTAATCCTTCAACAAAAATCAACATGGAGAAATGAAAAAAAAAGTAAGTAAATATAAGCCGGTAAAACAAGCCCCCAAGCCAGAAACGATAAACCCCGGGAATGACATATTCAGGACTATTGGCTTGACCATTATTTTATTCATTTTTCTTTTCTCTGTTTTCAAACACATTTCCTATCCGCTTTTTTGGGCTGACGAAGGAATGACAGTAGTGGGTCCACAGCGTGTTTTGGAATTTGGATATCCAAAAGTACATGATGATAAAAACGTGTTTTATGATTTAAAACACTCCGACCCGAACCTTGGTATTGATCCGGAAACTGATGCCTACATTGGTGGCGCAGGGTGGGGGCAATACTATTTTGCAACCATCGGTGTGGCACTTGCTCAAAACTACGAGAATATCTACACCAAAACTGGGATTATTAGGTCAACATTTTCAATAATGGCGCTATTGGGTTTGTTTCTGTTTATTTATTTACTCTCGAAGTTGTTTGTACTGCGGTCTTCAAAACTAAACCTTGCCATTGCTTTTATAGTATTGACAATTGTATCGGTTTCGTTTATCCTTCATATAAAAGAGGCAAGGTACTATGCCCCGGCATTATTTTGTATTTTATCCATTGCCGGAATTTACATAAGTTACAGATTTCTAAATAAATACAAATGGTATTTTGTTGTTGGCACTATGGCAGTGCTACTGTGGTTATTGTTTGTGACCTTTGCACCCGCATTTTTTATTATCCTGGTTGTTTTGGGCATTTCTGAGCTCACCATCATTGTAAGTGAGCTAATAGTAAAACAACAAATCAATATGATTTTCCAAAAGTCTAAAGGGGTTATAATTGGCGCTGTCGTTGCCTTGATCGCTGTTATTCCTTTCATGCTTTATTTTAAAACATTTGAAATTTCAACCGCAATGGCTGAATACAATAATTTTAGCTTTGAGGTTTACAAGAAAAATCTGACCGTGGTGGTGCGGTATTTTTCCCAATTTGAATTGTTGTGGCTGTTTTTATGTTTTAAATTGTTGCTGATTATTGGCCTGAAGAAGATCGACAAGAAAGCTCCTGTTTTCAAATCCTCACTGTTCCTAACGTTTTTAATGGTAGTTTTTGCACTGCTCATTGCTCGTATTCCAAACTTTGTTTACACCCGTTACATAATCTATCTCCAACCGGTAATGACAGCAGTTATCCTGCTCGATTTTTCAATGGTCTGGCAATGTTATCCAAAAAAATATTCGATAAACAAACTATTGCCGGCTGCGATGTTTCTCATCTTTTTATCGCTTAATATCACATCAAATAAAGAGCATTTATCAGGAAGAATTACTGAATTATCCGAACAATACAAGGGGCCGCTTGACTATACAATTCCCTTTATCCAGGAGAAATATAAAAACACCGACACACTTGTGATTGCAGCAAACTACGAGGAAACCTCCTATATGTATTACCTCAACAGCAAAGTTATTGTTGGTTTTGTTGGAAATAATCTTGATGAAGACAAGAAAGCTGATCCTGATATTATTTGCTATCGCTCATCCTGGGGCAGGTTAGCAGATGTTTTTAACGGATACTTTAATAAATCGAGGTATCTTACCCATGCATTTGAAGTTTATGATAACCCGCTTAACAATATTCCGGAGTTAAATTTTATGCCGGCATATTGTCATAAATACAAAACAAAAATGGCTGATTCAAATAAAAATACAGCAAAAGTTTATTTCAAACCAACAAATAAATAAACCTTGGCTTAGTACAGAGGTGATACAGATAGCGCATGCCTTGTCTTTACTATAACGCCCTGATTAAAAATACTTCGGGATTGTGAAGCACTTATATCAATACGACATAAAAATTTTACTGGCTTTTGAGATGGCCGTCTCAGGGAAAAACGATTTCTTTTATTGGTTAATGGAGAATGGCTACCCGGAACTTGCAGCCCTCTCCAATGCTATCCGTGCCAACACCGAAGCCATCGACTGGCTGATAAAAAACGGCTATCGTCATTATGTTGCCTTCGATGCTGCCTCTGTGGATGATGACCGGGCACTGGATTGGTTAAAGAACCACAACTATCCATTTTACGCCAGGCTTGCCGAGGCCTGCCGTGGGGATGAAGATGCCATAGCCTGGTTCAACCGCGAAAATCTTACCATTTTTGTAAGAATAGCAAGGCAGATAAAAGCCTTCGTTGACGGGCAAACTTTCGATCACCATAGGACGCCTTTTTGATAATCCCAGTTTTCAGTTTACAGTCTTCAGTCCACAGTTCTCAGTTCTCATTCCACAGTTCTCAGTTCTCAGTTTTCAGTTTACAGTTTTCAGTCCACAGTTCTCAGTTTTCAGTTTACAGTTCTCAGTCCACAGTTCTCAGTCCACAGTTTTCAATCCACAGTTCTCAGTCCACTACAAACTGCCAACTGTGGACTTCTTATGGCGGCTGGCAATCCCGAAAAATAGTAAATCTATGGTTTTCGTGATTTTTCGAGCCCGCCTTGCTCGCCTCGCTGCGAAGCGGGTCGTCCAAAGTAGCTCGTGTGTGGGCGGGGCAGGGATACCCGGGCAAAGCCCGGCACTGTGAACTGTGGTTTTTTTAACATTACATTTTATTCAAAAAAACAACTCCTACTCTATAATTTTATCCGCTTTGCTTTTTAAACTTTTGGTGAAGGTCCATTTTTGTTTTAAGCCATCAAGGGCTTTTGTGTTGATATACAGCTTTTCGGGAACCACATTTTCAACAGGAATGGTGTTGGGTTTGGCTCCTCTTAAAATTTCATCTGCAATTTCTGCGGAAGCTAAACCCACCTGGTAATAGTTAGCTCCCAAACCAAAAAGTGCGCCTTTTGCGGGCATATCAGGATTGTTGCAAAAAACAGGAATCCTACCGTCATTGGCAGCCTTCACTATCATGTCCATCGCAATTTCAACAGTATTATCGCCACCAATCCATATTGCCTCTGCTCCTCTTGATATCAGCGACTGAACCGCCTCGTAAACCGAGGAAGAGTTATCCACTGTAACTTCAAGTAATTCGATCCCCAGACTATCTGCAATAACCCTCGCAATTTTAACACAGGCTTCGGAACATACCTCATGACTGCACCAGGGCACACCAAGCAGTTTCAGTTCAGGATTCATTTCCCTGGCAATTAAAATGGCATCTTCAACGGGCTGAAAAGTGCCGATGCCGGCCAAACAAGCGGGGCGCTCATTGGGATGTTCGCGGCTTAATCCAACTCCGGAGGCAAAGGGGTCGGTTACCGCACCAAATACATGTAGTAT
Organism: uncultured Lentimicrobiaceae bacterium; assembly: GCA_964593705.1. Taxonomy (GTDB): domain Bacteria; phylum Bacteroidota; class Bacteroidia; order Bacteroidales; family 4484-276; genus SABY01. Next base: position 26,016 of record CAZQIV010000002.1, read on the forward strand.
TTTTCCATCCTGGTTTGCATTAGCCATTACCTGTAAAATGGGTGTGCTAATGGTAAGCACCATATCATACTTCTCGTTAAGAATTGTTTGCGCTATGGTATTGGCTATTGGTAAATCATTTTCTGCACAATATTTTGTGATATGGATATTTTGGCCATCGCTGAAGCCATTATTTTTCAGGCCGTCAATCATGCCTCTCTCGGTATTATCTAAAAGTGGACGGGATGAAAGCTTGAAAACTGCTATTTCCTTAATGTTTCGTTTAGCCGTGGATCGGCTTTTCAGATCAAGCAGCAACAATCCGGTGGCAACCAGAAAAATCAGAAGAATTCCTATCCGGGTGTTTTTCAAAACCGCGAAAAGTTTCATTTTTTTGATTTAGATTCAATTTGTTTTATCAGCGTAAAAGTAGTGGTTTAAAATTCACAGTCATTTTTGTGGTAATAAATATTGCCAGCCTTGTCATTTTGAGTTGACCTTTTCGTTTAGAGGATAAAATGTGCCCCACAGATTTTTCGTATTAACGCGGGTCATATTTGCGAAAATCTGCGTTATCTGCGGGAAACCTGACTAAAATGATAATATGATTTTTTGCGGATTTTAATATCACAACAAACACCATAAAAAAAATATTTGTTTAAATTCGTGGATTCAAAAATGAAACAATGAAATTTGATATCCGTCCACTTCTAAGAGGTTTAATACTGATATTATTAATTGCTGCAATTTTGTTAATTTCCGACCGGAAAAATCGTGGTAACGACACAAACCTACAAAAACTTGTTTGGGCCAAAAAACCGGGAAAAATTATCGAAATCAATATTTTACTTTACAATGATTCGCCCGTATCTGAAGAAACACAAGAGGGTTTCATCAACGGGTTTTCCGATTTGGGATGGACTGAGGGAAAAGATTTCAAATTACAGTCGTTTAATGCACAGGGCGATATTGGCACATTGAATACCATTGTTGAAACAGTAAGCTCCGATCCCCCCGATATAATTTTCACGGCCACAACGCCAGTTATTCAGGCCGTTTCCAAAAAAATTGAGGACATCCCCATTTTCTTTGCCACGGTTGCCGATCCGGTAGTAGCTGGTATTGGAACAGACTTTTCACACCACCTGCCTAATGTGAGTGGAATTTCAACCATGAGTGCTTTCGATGAGATGATGCTTACCATAAAAATTATGATGCCCGATTGTAAAACACTGGGTACAATCTTTTGTCCTGTGGAGGCCAATTCGGTGGCTTACGAAAAATACCTGAAAAGCGCTGCAAGCAGGCGCGGAATGGCTTTGGTTTCGGTGCCGGCAAACAACACTTCCGATGTTGCCGATGCAGCGCTATCGCTGGTGAATTCAGAAATTGATGCAGTATGCCAGTTGTCGGATAACCTTACCGCGGCAACCTACGCTTACATTATTCAGTCGGCAGAAAAAAAAGGGCTACCCTATTTCTCTTTTGCCCAAAGCCAGGCCGACAAAGGCGCTGTGCTTACCATAGCCCGTGATTATCGGCAGGCTGGCACTGATGCGGTTATGCTTTCCGAAAAATTTATGCACGGCACCCCGGTGGAAGATTTGCCATTTCAATATGTGAGTAAAACAATCATTACAATCAACAAACCCTTAGCGAAAAAGCACAATTTACACCTGAGCCCTGAAATTCTCAGAATGGCCGATAAGGTGATCAAATAATTATACAATGAATTTGTAAACGAAATGAAAGATAATCTGAAAATAGAGCGCATAAAGAGTACAAATAAAGTTGTGCTTTTACTCAACGGGAGAATAGACGCCTACTGGTCGTCGGTGCTGGATGAAGCAATAAAGGATGAAATTCGGGGTGGAAAATACTTTGTATTCCTGGATTTTTCGAAGGTTGACTATATAAGCTCTGCCGGCATTAGGATTTTGGTAAAATATTATAAAGAACTCAAAGCTATCGATGGTGATTTTTCTTTGATCAATCTCACACAAGCTATAAAATCGCTTATCGAGCTTGTTGGCATGGATATGCTGATTGGTAAAACCGTCTCTACAGGGCATGATGAAAACATTAAACATGATGATGAGATTAAAATTGATGATACCGTTTACACAGTAAAAACCCTTGCTGCAGAAGGTTCTTGTACCGTTGAACTTTGTGGGAATCCTGAATCATTTTACAAAAACCCAAAAGATACCGAACTAACAAAAAAGCAGCTCGATCAGGCTGGTTTTGGCCTGGGGATGGGCGCCATAAGCCCAGACCCGGAGGATGCCAAACAAAGGCTGGGCGAGTTTATTGCACTTGGAGAGGCGGTGGCTTACCTTCCAACCGACAGCTCCAATGCACCCGACTACTCGCTGAAATCCGGGAAACTTATTCCTGAAATTCAGGTTTTGTATGGCTTGTTTTTTAATGATGCATTTGATCGATTGCTTCACTTTGATCATACACACATTAATCATACGGTCACATTTTCCTCGCTCATCAATCATATATCAAAAATTACAGGGCATCATACTTTTGCTCTTGTAATTGTTGCAGAAACTGCCGGTCTTGTGGGGGTGTCAATTTCAAAATCACCTGCTGAATACAAGCCGGAAAAAATATTTTCGTACCCGGAGGTTAAAGAAAATGTCCATTTTACCGTTGAAGCCGAACATGCCCGACAGCTTGCCGTCATCACGGGGGTTTTTACTTTTGGAGAAAACAAAACAATGCTGCCGTTTTGCAGGTCTTTGGGTAAGAATACTGAAATTTCAGGCCATGCACATGCTGCGGTTTTTAGTTTTCATCAATTGAAAAAGGCAGATGTTGACCTTGCAGGCACCATAAGAAATTGCTTTGAAAATGAGCGTCTGATAGATGTTATGCATTTGCTGAACGATGACAGGGACGTGATTGGCATTGGCGAAAGCCGGTTGATAAACGGAACTTGCTGGGTGGGGAAGGTAGAGGCTTTGTAGTGTGAATTTAAATTAACAATAATCTGATTGACGATTTAAGATTATCGATTTGAGATTTCAGATGTTGGCAACATTAAGCAAAATCTAAAATCTCCGATCCCCTGCCTCGCTAACGTATAGACCACTTTGGGCGACAAGGCGGGTTAATCGTCAATCATAAATAAAAAACTAAAATGGCATTACTCATTGGATCGTTAACAATCGGCTTAATACTGGCACTGCTGGCGCTTGGTGTTTTTATCAGTTTCAGGATATTCAACTTCCCGGATATTACCGCCGAAGGCTCCATTACTTTTGGAGCATCTATTACCGCCGCCTTAATTGTAGCCGGAGTAAATCCGCTGTTGGCTTGCTTTGTTGCATTTTTGGGTGGGATGCTGGCCGGAGCCATCACGGGCATATTGCATACACGTTTTAAAATAAATGGCCTGTTGTCGGGGATTTTGGTAATGACGGCTCTCTATTCCATCAACCTCCACGTGATGGGGAAAAGCAACGTGCCCCTGATTTCTGAAGCTACTGTATTTACATGGTTCGAAAGTTTTTCGGCACTCATGTTTGGTGCGAAAGACGAAATAAATCTTTTGGGCTGGATGGTGAATACCGATGATGTGGTGGTGCTCCTGGCCATGCTTGTTGTTACCATTTTGTTCGGTGTAGTTTTGTTTTGGTTTTTTAAAACCGATATTGGTATCTCCATGCGAGCCACCGGCAACAACGCACAAATGATAAGGGCGCTTGGTGTGAATACCAAAATGATGATTATTTTGGGACTTGCCATTTCCAACGGGATGATCGCCCTTTCCGGGGCTTTACTGGCACAGTACCAGGGTTTCGCCGATGTGCAAATGGGTTTGGGTATGTTGGTCTGGGGACTAGCGAGTGTAATCATTGGCGAAGCGTTAATCACCAAAAAGACCCTTGGATATATTGTTTCGGGAGCAATCATGGGTTCTATTCTTTTCAGGTTACTGGTAGCCATTGCCCTGCGGTGGGGCATGAACCCCAACGACCTGAAACTGATCACGGCGGTTTTTGTGTTTATGGCACTCATCCTACCCGGCTTAATCGACAAAACCAGGAAAATAAAACTTTCGATGAATATTCAATCTTAGCACCCTCAGATATGCTTAAAACAGAATCGTTATACAAAACCTTTAATCCCGAAACAGCCAACGAAGTAAAGGCTTTGCAGGGCATCGATCTGGAACTGACCGAAGGCAACTTTGTTTGCGTTTTGGGAACCAACGGATCGGGCAAATCCACACTGCTCAACGCGGTGGCGGGTACATTTTTTCCCGATCATGGCAGGATTTTATTGGATGGAAAAGACATCACACATTGGCCCGAACACAAAAGGGCAAAATATATCGGCAGGGTTTTTCAGAATCCCTTTTCGGGAACGGCATCGGATATGACCATTGCCGAAAACCTGGCCATGGCCACACGCCGGGGGCAGCCCCGGGGGCTTAACCAGGCCTTGCACAAGTCATTCCTTGCCGATTTTGCCGACAGGGTGAAGCCCCTGAACATGAAACTGGAAGAGCGCCTCGAAAACCCCATAGGAAAACTGTCGGGCGGGCAGCGCCAGGCTTTAACACTTTTGATGGCCACCTGGCGAAAACCAAAGCTCCTCCTCCTCGACGAGCACACCGCCGCCCTCGACCCCAAAACTGCTGCCCGCGTAATTCAACTCACCGAGGAAGTGGTGAAAAAAGACAAGCTGACCACACTCATGGTAACCCACTCCATGCAGCAAGCCGTAAATCTCGGCAACAGGATTTTGATGATGCACAACGGCAAAATTGCTTACGACTTCTCGGCCGAAGATAAAAAGCGCTTAAAGGTAAACGACCTGTTGGCACTGTTTGACGAAATCAGGCGCAAAGAACAAATCGACCCCACTGTGTCTGAATTTTTGGAGAGGAATTATGTTTAGGGGGGAGGGTGATTTGAACAATGGCTCGTGGGGTTTTGTTCTGCAACACACTATTTGATGCTGTTTCAATTAATGCTAACTAGCATGTTGCGGGCAGTTACTCTTCACTAATATAATTTTCAATTGATTCTTTGTTTTTTCATTGGGAGACACGATGCATCGCGTCTGTACTACTGCGTCTTGAAATATATTTAAAATCTGAAATTAAAAATGTCGCGGAACAGTTGAGGAATGTTCGGGTTTTTATCCATGCTTAAAATGGCCTCCGAATACAGAGTGAGCATTTCGGCTGCGGTAACTTTGGGATCGGGTAGTTTGCCTACCAGGATGTCGCGGCAATCGTCAATTCGTTTTTTTGTTGGTGTATCTAACATTCTCTATCTTCCATTGTGTTATGCTGTCATTCCGAACTTGTTTCGGAATCTTTCAGCATCTGTTTAAACTCTTCAATTTCTCCCTTTAAAAACCACTCTTCGGATAAATCCTTCAATTCAGGATTATCATTTTTTATCAGATTCCATTTCCATTCTTTATGCCAATTTTTTAATTGTTTCTCTCTATCTATAGCATTTTGCATTCCCATAATATTTTCATAATAAAGCAAATCATGCAAATTATATTTTTTTGTAAAAACAGAACCATAACCTGCTTTGTGTTCCAATACCCTTCTCTTTACATTGTTTGTAACACCAATATATAGTGTCGTTCTGTTTTTATTACCCATTATATAAACAAATCCTTGTTTCATATTATCGTTTTTTTCAACAGACCCTAAAACAAGTTCAGGGTGACTGTACTAGGCTGCAAATTTATCTGCATTAATGTAATCATTCACATAAACAGGAATTACTTCTCTGCATTTGGCGGCCACTGCTTTGAACTGCGAAATGGTAAACGTTGGATTGGTTTTTTCCTACTCATCACCAAAAGCCAAACCCACCATGCGTTTTTCGTGGCGCGTGTTGAAGGCCAATTATATTTCAGGATTTCTCATTAGCAATGCAGTAAGTTTTTAGGCTGCCAAAGCTAAGTATTTATTTGTTTGGAATTGGGAAGCGTATGGCTGGGCGTTTATCCGCGAGAGGCAAGGATGAAAGATATTTCTGCGTATTTAAAATTGCCTGCTCATATCATGCCCGTAAATTTGATTTCGCTCGGTTGGCCGGATGAACTAAAAACGAAACCAGAAAGATTCGAAGAAGAAAAAGTACATTTGAATGGTTGGTATTAATATATAAGTGTAGTCTAAAAACCCCAAACTAATAATTTTAATTGCTAAATAAATTGATCTTTAGCTCCTGGCTATACATGGGGCAAAGTAAATTCGATGGAATGGTTAAACCAGGCCACTTTACCAAAACTGGAGCATCTCCAAAAATAGAAATGCTTATGATTTGTAAATTTCATCCATCTAAAAACAAATCCAAAAATACCCACTTCCCAGCCGGCTTGTTGGGTTCCCGTGTTTAATTTTTTGAAATACAATCGAGAATTTTCGCGGGTTTTAGCGCACGGCATTTCCGCTTTCGAAGATGATAAATTGTTTTCCATTTTGCCCATGTTTTAATTGTTTAATATTTCAAAATCAACAGGGCTTTTTTTATTTTAGAAAAATTGAGCCCAAAGATAGCTCACAATTCATGTTATACCAAAGGATTGTTTCATTAGTGAAAGAAATTTTACACGACTTTCCTAATAAATGATTTTTAGTGGGATATTTCTTTTTCCTCAAGGTGTTTTGCGGACTTCGCGGTTGAATATTATAAGCGCAATGCACGCTGAGGATGCAAAATATTTTTCTAAAGAAAAATAAAAAACTAAATAAGAAGTGGTGCGGCCGTTAAGCAGAAACTATTTCCATTTAATATTGCAGCCAATGCTTGGCCGCTGCTCGTTGGGAACTTTTTTGCCGGCAAGTATTAAATTGAGCGTGTGCCTCAAATCAGCGCCGCTTACAGGTTCATCATTTCCGGGGCGCGAATCGTCGAACTGGCCGCGATAAACACATTTCATTTCACCATCAAAAACATTAAAATCAGGGGTACACGCGGCATCATAAGCTTTGGCCACTTCCTGGCTTTCATCATACAGATATGGGAAAGGAAAATCGCGTTCTTTGGCAAACTCCACCATTTTCTCCGGCGAATCTGCCGGGTAGTTTTCCACATCATTGGAATTTATCATAACAAATGATACGCCTTTCGGGATATACGCTTTACCCACTTTCACCAGCTCATCAATAATATGAATCACGTAAGGGCAATGATTGCAAATAAAAACCACAACTGTGGCTTTATCGCTTTTGAGATCATTTAATGATTTTTCTTGCCCTGAAACTAAATCAGGTAATCTGAAATCAGGAGCTTTAAATCCCAATGGTATCTGTGTTGTTGGTGTTGCTGCCATAGTTGCTATTTTGTTGATATTAACGATCCAAAACAAGATTTGTTTAAAAATTCCTATTTTTGAAAAAGCATTTCTATTATTAAAAACGAAGCCGGGAAAACCGGGAAGTGGATAAAAAACAGATACACCAATAAAATCTCACAAACAGAAAATGAATGAATTAGTCAAACCAAAAGAAATTATTTCACAAATCTATTTTATTAGAGGACTGAAGGTAATGCTCGATTTTCATCTGGCAGGAATGTACGAGGTGGAAACGCGTGTTTTGAATCAAGCCGTTAGAAGAAACCTACAGCGCTTTCCTGATGATTTTATGTTTCAATTATCAGAAAAGGAATTTCAAAACTTGATGTCACAAAATGTGATATCAAGCATTGGAGATGCAATCCCCGGTTGGGGCGGGCGAAGGAAATTGCCCCTTGCTTTCACAGAGCAGGGCGTTGCGATGCTGAGTGGCATTTTGAGAAGCGAAAAGGCAGTTAATGTGAATATTGCCATTATGAGAGCTTTTGTAAAAATGCGTGAACTAATCAACGACAATAAAGGCTTGAAGAAAAAACTGGATGAAATGGAAAGCAAGTACGATCAACAATTTCAGGTTGTTTTTGAAGCCATCAAGCAATTGATCGAAAAGAAAAACGAGCCCGGAAAGCCTGTTGGATATAAACATTACAAAAAACAATAGAAGCTTTGAAAATGAAAATAAGAAACATTTTAATTGTTGGATGTTTGATATTAAGCGGAATTATTCATGCCCAACCTTCCCTCTCATATCAGCGACTGACCAATGGACTGGCTGAACCCGATTTTGATGAAGGCCACACTGATTTTGCTTTTGATGATATCAATATGGATGGAAATATTGACATCCTCACGGTTGGCGATCATGGCTCCCCAAACTTTAATTCAGCACAGCACGGCATTATAGTTTGGTTTGGCGATGGTGCCGGAAACTTCGAAAATTATATGAATGGCAATTTTGGCTACGGCGGTATTGCCATTGGCGATGTAAACAACGATGGGCACAAAGATGTGGGATATGGCGTTCATCATAATTATTCGGGTACAAACTGGGGCGATCAGTTGAATGAGGTGGTGCTGGGAGATGGTACAGGTATGAATTGGGAAGTTTGGGACGAAGGCCTTTCGGGCAATGGAGAAGACTGGGGTATGTTCGAAACCGACTTTGGTGATGTGGATAATGATGGCGATCTCGACCTGGTGAGCAATTCGTTTGGCTCTGGTGCCGGCGTGCATGTTTACCTGAACCAGGGCGATGGTACCTGGGAACAAAGCTTCGGATTTCTCAACGGAAACTCAGACAATAACGTTGAGTTTGGCGATTTTAACAGCGATGGCTATCTCGATTTTATTGCAAGCCACGAATTTGGGTCGGTATATTTTGGCGATGGCACGGGCAGTTTTACAAACAACGACAATGGATTGCCGACACTTGCAACCTTTGAGGTAAGAAGCGGTATTTCTGTGGGCGATGCAAATACTGACGGATCAGCCGATATTTCATTTGTAAACAGTTCGGGTGGCATAGCCGTTTATTTGTGGGATAAAAACACAAATATGAGTTGGGTAAGTATGTCAGGAGAATTGCCGCAAACAGGAAGTTTTGATTTTACCGAACTTGTAGATTTAAACGCCGATGGACTGATGGATATCACCGCCATCGAAAATGAAACCATTAGCTTCTGGTTAGGCGACGGGCTGGGCAACTGGACCTTTGAAACAACGTTTTCGATCGACCCGACTGCCGATGGCAAAGCTTTCAGGGCCGGTGGCGACTTCGACCACAATGGCCACCCCGACCTGGTGTTGCTTGCCGAAATAGGCCCATGGTACAACTACCAAAATTATATGTATTGCTTTAAAGAAAATGATCCTGCCGACAGTTTATGGATTATGCCGCAATTCCCAACAGGAAACGAAAATTTCTATCCCGGCTCAGTGCAGTTTATTAAGTGGGCATCGGAAGTTCCGGCAGGTGAAAACAGCTCAGTAAACATCGAGATTTCGGCTTTCGGCCCACAAGACCCATGGTGGATGCTTGCCAACGAATTGCCCAACAACGGCAAACACCAGTGGATAGTCCCTAATTTTGGCTCGAACCAGGTATTTCTTAAATTTACCGTAAATCATGAATCAGGTAGCGCAACATCCATCACACAAGCGGCATTCAATATTTATGGAAATCCTACATCAATCGAAAAGGGCGATACACAAGGAGAAACAACTGTGTATCCCAATCCCGGCTCAGATTATATCTTTATTCGGAATTTCGAATTTGCTCAAAGTATAATTTTCAGGGATGTTAGCGGACGGATATGTTTTAAATTGAACCAGCCAAACGGCAGGATTGACTTGAAACATCTCAGCAGCGGGATATATTTTTATGAGATAATTACAAAAAACGGCTCAGGGAAAAACGGGAAATGGATTAAAAAATAGACACAACCATAATATCTCATGAAATGAACGAATTAGTAAATCCTAAAGAAATTATTTCGCAAATTTATATCATCAGAGGCGTGAAAGTAATGCTCGATTTTCATCTGGCAAGTATGTACGAAGTGGAAACACGAGTTTTGAAACAACAGGTAAAAAGAAACATTTCAAGATTCCCGGACGACTTTATGTTTCAATTGTCTGAGAGCGAGTGGAAAGAGCTTATCACAATTTGTGACAACCTTGGAAACTTGAAGTTTTCTCCAATTACACCCCTTGCTTTCACAGAGCAGGGTGTTGCGATGCTGAGTGGCATTTTGAGAAGCGAAAAGGCAGTTAATGTGAATATTGCCATTATGAGAGCTTTTGTAAAAATGCGTGAACTAATCAACGACAATAAAGGCTTGAAGAAAAAACTGGATGAAATGGAAAGCAAGTACGATCAACAATTTCAGGTTGTTTTTGAAGCCATCAAGCAATTGATCGAAAAGAAAAACGAGCCCGGAAAGCCTGTTGGATATAAACATTACAAGGGATAAGCGGCATTTTTCGGGCATACGGGTCAAACACTCAAAGTGAACAATACAGCCATTCAATTCTACCATTTTCTCACATTTACAGACTGATAGCCAAAATAAGTGATTATAAATTTTTGGTTATCAAATTTTTATTTTCTACTTTTGCCGCCCAAATTTTGGGAGGAACGTATAGTGGATTATTTAAAAAACTTTGTAATCCCGTTTCGTGGGCTCAAAATTGATGTTCATCACTTTGATTTTGTGATGAATAACAAGTTCTTTGAAGCAATTGAATATGCTGAATTGAAGAAAGGATTGGTGGATGTTTCGCTGGATTTGATCAAGCAGGAACGCATGATGATCTTTGAGTTTAATTTGAAAGGGTCGGTAGAAGTATTGTGCGACAGGTGTTTAGAGCCTTTTGACCAAAGCATTGAAGGATACGAAAAGCTAATTGTAAAATATGGTGAAAAATTTGAAGAACAATCTGATGAAGTAATTATAATATCGGAAAGCGATTTTGAATTTAACATCAGCCCTTACATTTACGAATTCATCAATTTATTGTTGCCAATGCAGCACATTCATCCGGACGATGAAAATGGGAACAGCACATGCGATAAGGATATGCTCGACAGACTTTCATCCAACGACATCGAACACGAATCAGACCCACGGTGGGATGTATTGAAAAATTTGAAAAATAAATAATATTAGTAAGAACATATAAATCTGAGACAAAATGGCTCATCCAAAACGAAAAATATCAAAAACACGCAGGGACAAAAGAAGAACACATTATAAATCAGACCTCCCTAACCTGGCTAAATGTCCTACAACAGGTACAGTACATGTTTATCACCGCGCATATTGGGTTGATGGCGATTTGTACTACAAAGGCAAGGTGGTAATGCAAAAATCAGAAGTTGAATAACCAGGTCTATCCTGAATAAATACAATAGTTTCAAAAGCAAATGAAAATTGGATTGGACGTAATGGGTGGCGATTTCGCACCAGTGGCAACGATTGAAGGCGCCATCCTCGCCCGAAAAACGCTAAATCCTACCGACAAAATCATGCTAATTGGTGATTCTGAAATCATCAGGGATTTACTTCAACAAAAATCGGCTGAACAAAATTGCTTTGAAATAATTGAAGCCGGGCAGGTTGTTGGAATGGCTGATAAGCCCCTTAAGGCATTAGCCGGAAAACCTGATTCGAGTATTTCGGTGGGGTTCAGGCTTTTGAAAACGAAAAAAATTAACGCTTTCTGCAGTGCCGGTAATTCCGGTGCCATGATGGTTGGATCGATGTACAGCGTTGGGAGTATTCCCGGGGTGATAAGGCCAACCACTATTGCACATGTCCCACAGGAAGAAGGCGGCGAAAGCATTATCCTCGATATTGGCACCAACCCCGATGCAAAACCAGATGTGCTTTATCAGTTTGCGTTATTGGGTTCTATCTATGCCCATGAAGTTTTAAAAATTAAGAAACCAAGAGTTGGGCTTCTTAATATAGGTCATGAAGAGGGAAAGGGCAATTTGTTATGCCAATCGGCCTACCAAATGATGAAAGATACCACCGATTTCAATTTTTATGGTAATGTTGAAAGCAGGGATCTTTTCAGATCAAAAATCGATGTAGTGGTTTGCGATGGCTTTACCGGAAACATAGTGCTAAAACAAATAGAGGCCATGTACAGGTTGCTTCAAAAAAGAAACCTGATGGATGACTACATTATCAGGTTTAACTATGAGAATTATGGTGGCAGCCCGGTACTTGGCGTAAATGCGGCCGTAGTACTCGGACATGGAATTTCAAGCCCGGTGGCCATAAAAAATATGATCTTGCTTTCCAGGCAAATTTACGAAGCAAAACTTTCCGGCAAGATTAAACGAGCGCTGCAAAAATACACTCGTTAATAAACTCATATCAAATTATGGATAAAATCAGAGCAGCAATAACTGGCATTCAAGGATACGTACCCGATTATATTCTCACCAACCAGGAATTGTTAACCATGGTTGATACTAATGACGAATGGATTACAACCCGAACCGGAATTAAAACCCGTCATATTCTCAAAGGTGAAGGAAAAGGAACTTCCGATATGGGTGCCGAAGCTGTAAAAGGCCTGTTAAAAAAAACAAATACCAATCCTGATGAAATTGATCTGCTGATTTGTGCTACTGTAACTCCCGATATGCAATTTCCGGCAACAGCCAATATTATTGCCGACAAAGCAGGCATCAAAAATGCTTTTCATTTTGATATAAATGCAGCCTGTTCAGGACAGATTTATGCCCTGACCACCGCGGCCATGTATATCGAATCAGGAAAATATAAAAAAGTAGTTTTCGTGGGAGCCGATAAAATGTCATCGATAGTTGATTACACCGATAGGGCAACCTGCGTTATTTTTGGCGATGCAGCCGGAGCAATGCTTTTGGAGTCTACAACTGAAAATGTGGGCATCATCGATTCCATTCATCAATCAGACGGCATGGGTAGAATCCACCTGCATCAAAAGGCCGGAGGTTCGGCAAAACCTGCTTCGCACGAAACTGTGGATGCACGCGAACATTTTATTTACCAGGAAGGTCAGGCTGTATTTAAATTTGCCGTTTCAAGAATGGCTGACGTTTCGGTTGAAATGATGAAAAAACACAATATTTCGCCCGACGAGCTGGCATGGCTTGTTCCGCATCAGGCCAATTTGCGTATTATCGAGGCCACCGCACGACGAATGGGAATTCGTAAAGAGCAGGTAATGATCAATATTCAAAAATATGGCAATACTACCTCTGCAACAATTCCGCTTTGTATATGGGAATGGGAAGACCAACTGAAAAAAGGAGACAATATAATACTTGCAGCATTTGGCGGCGGCTTTACCTGGGGTTCCATTTATCTGAAATGGGCTTATGATGGGAAAAATTACAAATAATAAAATATTTAAATAATCATAAAAGCAATCTTCTTTAAAAGGTTGCTTTTTTTATTTTTGAAAAGAAATGCATGAAATTTTAAGCTTTTCGATAAAAGATAGTACACTATACAAAACCTCCCTGAATATCCGGGAAAAGGTATTTATTGAGGAACAAAAAGTTGCCCGGCAGTTAGAAGTAGAAAATGAAGACGAAGCGACCTTTTATTTACTTTTCGTTGATGAAATTGCCGTGGGCACAGGCCGATGGCGAAAAACAAAGTCGGGTATCAAACTGGAACGATTCGCAATATTACCCGAATACCGTAATAAAAACCTGGGAACCGTACTTTTGAAAAAAGTGTTGACTGATCTTGAACAACAAACCGGAAAAATTTACCTCCATGCACAACTTAAGGCCATTCCATATTACGAGCGCCAGGGATTTCAAAAAATAGGCGACCTGTTTGTAGAGGCCGGGATTAAACATTTTGAAATGATAAAATCTTTTAATAAAATGGATTAGACATTCTAAATTCATTAAAAGCCGACTATTCATCACCAGAAATAAAAACAGAGTACTTCCGTCTTTACCTGAATAGCGGTACATTTTATACAAAAATCAGAGATTTCGAAAAAGCAGGGGTTTTCTTATTAATCTGAAAAATTCATGAATTTTTCACTCTGCAGGCTAAAAAGCCTGCAGAGCCGAATTTCCTTTGGAAATTCGAGGATTAACCCTCGTAAATATTTTAAATAAATATTTACGGCCTTCGGTGATTAATTCACAAATTCAACGAATTTGTGAATTAATCAGGTTAAAATAAAAACCACTCCGGATCGATAAACCTGCTAAGCTTTTCCCCATACGATTCCACTTGCTTTTTTTCGTCAACCTTAAAAGTAATTCTCTCACCATATTTTCTTGAAATGATAATGTAACACTCATTACAGTTATCATCTACCCTGATATACTTTGCCAGGGCATCTTTGTTTGGGATATTTAAACTCTCGTGACAAACAGGACAGAACAAATCAACAATTTCACCTATTTCAACAGTTAACGAAGAACTCAATTCACTTGAATAATTTCCGATTTCTTCGTGCAATAATACAAGGCCTACTTTTTTTGTACTTGTTTTGGCCGATAAAATGATGTTGTTCCCGGCATTAATCGCACCCCGGCAATGTGGACATAAATATGTAACTTTCATGATTATAAATATTTAGTTTTTAATATGTTAGTTAATATGCTCATGTTTTATTAATCCATAAATCCACGAAAACTTTTTCGGCATGAAAATACAAAAAAACTTCAGCAAACATAAGTCCTTTTGTAGGAATTTCTTTTGTTAATTAATGCTTTAATACCCCTGGTATGTCGCAACTAATTGATAATGAACTCGGCCAAAGGGTAAAGACTGTTGGGTTTTTTTATAGCGAAATAATCAGAAACCTGACGAATGTATTTTGTAGTAGCGGCAGTTGTGTAGGTGATACTACTAACCAAACAGTTAATAGCAAGGTGCTTGCTATGTAAAATTTGAACAGGCAGCCACGCTTACCCGGGCATTTATGCTATTGAAAGAAAATGGCATCATTCATAAAAAAGCTTAAATCAGCACTTTGAAATTAGTTTACCTGCAATTTTTGTAATTTTGAGTTTCATTTAGGAAAATCATACAAATTGAAAACATTTAGAATTACAATTTTAGTGAAGCTATTCTTATTCTTGATAGGTATTTTTTGTTTTAACCCTCCTGCCGTTTCACAATCAAACAACGACTCACTTCTCAACATAATTAATACTACCAACAACGATTCCACCAGGCTCAATACCATTTTTACTTTTGTAGAAAAAAATGTGGATAATTATCCTGACTCAGTTTTTTTAATGCTTGAACTAGCAGACCAGCTTAATGAAAAAAACACTAACATGAACTTCAAGTTAAAGATTTTGAATCTAAAATCCTTAGTTTTTCAAAATCTGGGAAAGTACCCCGAGGCTCTGGAATTGCTTTTTCAAGCTAAGAATATTATGGATAAAGGTTTAGAGACACTTCAGGATACATCCAACCTTTCTGAATATTTACAGGTTATCAGCAATATTGGGCTCTTATTTTATAATATAGAGAAATATGACGAATCTGTTATTTATTTTCAAAATGGATTAGATATTCTAAATTCATTTAAAGCCGACTATTCATCACCAGCTATAAAAATAGAATACTTTCGCCTTAACCTGAATAGTGGTGCCGTTTACACAAAAATCAGGAATTTCGAAAAAGCAGAATTCTTTTTTACCAAAGCTTTGCAATACCTTGATGAAGGCAATAAACGCAATTATGGCATTCTACTAAACAACCTGTCGATTGTTGCACGCGAAAACGGCAACATTGAAAAGGCCTTCGACCTGAACCTTAAAGCCATCCAATCATGTAAAGATGCAAATTATACCAGGGGTCTAACACAGGCCTACAACAACCTTGGTACTTGCTATGCAGTTACAAATGATTTTGATAATGCAATAAAAAATTATGCTATTGCTCTTGAAATGGCAGAGGATTATGGCTTTGCACAATCAGCAGCAATAGCACTAGAGGCTATGAGTGGCACTTATGACTCTGTGGGTGATTACAAAAATGCCTATCGGAAATATACTCAGTTTAAAATATTAAACGACAGCTTACTGGACTTAGAAAAGGTTCGTCTGGTAACCCAGCTTGAAATGCAGGATAATTTTGATAAACGCATGAGTGCTAATAAAATAATCCAAAAAGAGCAGGAAGCTGATCAACGTAAGCGGGAACTAATTTATTCGCTTGTGATTGTATTTATCGCTATGGGTTTGATAATTGCTTTCCTGCTTTATTACCTTCAACGCAGCAAAAGTAAGCGCCATCAACTGGAAGCAGAAAAAAATGCCTTACTCAACAAGAGCCTCAAATTGGAGAAAACAACCCTTGAAGAAGAGATTGAATTTAAAAACAAGGAATTGGCTACCAATGTGATGTATATGATTCGTAAAAACGAACTGATTACACAGATTTCTGAAAAACTCATCAAATCGAAATTAGGTTTTAAAAAAGAAAATCAAAAAATTGTTGAGGAGATTATCCGTGATTTGCAATCATCAACCGATGATGATGTGTGGACAGAATTTGAAATCCGTTTTCAACAGGTACACAATGAGTTTTACAATAAACTCAACGAAAGATTCCCCAATCTATCGGCTAATGAGAAACGTCTATGTGCCTTCCTGCGCCTAAATATGTCAACCAAAGAAATTTCTGCCATCACTTATCAAAGTATAAACAGCCTCACTGTAGCACGCTCAAGATTAAGAAAAAAACTTGACCTGGATACAGACGACAACCTGATTTCTTTTCTTGAAATGTTATAATTTCCAATCCTAAAATCCTTTTTTACCTTTCCTTTCTCTCTTTGTGCCTTTTCGAGAGTTCACCCAAAATTTTTGGGCATAATGAGGAGATGTTGAGTGAAGTCCCGCACGTGCGGGATCCCGTTTTTTCGGGGAAATCCCGCCCTTGCGGGAACATTATGAAATAGATTTCTCACCACCAGTTGGCGGATCGAAAAGATTTCTCCTGCCGCAGGTGCAGCATCGAAATAACAAAGCCCCGGGCGTAAATGGGTGTTTAACAGTTATTTTTTCACCGGTTTACAAAAAGTTGTCATTAGTAGCACAAATATTTTTTAATGTTTAACACGCTGAATTCATAAGCTTTACATTTTCTTGTATTGTTAATGTAAGCTTTCGGTAATGTTTTGTAAGCCCCATATTGATTTAAGTAAATGTTTTGTAACTCCAAAAAGTTGCAATCGCATTTTTGATGTTATTTCTTTGCCCCAATCAATCAATGCACAAGATGTCGAATAAAAAGAAAAATATTGTTGGGGATAAAAAAAAAGCAGAAGAGGAAACTCCTGAGGAGAGCCTGCAAAAAATTATTGATAATGCCCGCACAAAATCCGAAGCTTACAAGAAAATTCTTAAGTCACTTAATACTAACAAAAACAGAGATTAATTATGAAGAAAGTTTATTTATTAATTGTTTTAATGCTTGGCATTGGTGTTTCGATAAACACCATGGCCCAACGTACATTCCACGGCGAAGGTGGTGAAAAGCCCAACCAAAACGAACCCACATTAAGGTTTGGTGATTTCATTTATGACCAATCTGCTGACGAAGAATATGGCGGATACATCGTATCCCAGTTTTTTACCGATACAGCCAGCGCTGACTTATCCAGCGAAGCTGCAGATGACTTTGTAATACCCGAAGGCGAAACATGGACCATTGGTTCATTTGGCGTTTGGGGACAATGGTGGGCGGATAGCCAGGGAAATCCTGAAAAAATCGACATCACAATCTATGAAGATGACGGTGGAAAGCCTGGTGCTGTAATAGATGGATATGGCGAAGAAACCAATTTTTATGCAAACGAATGGGTTGAACTTAACCAATATGGCGACGAAGAGCTTCATGCTTATTACAACTTTACTTTCCCCAGTAATCTAACGCTTACTGAAGGACACTACTGGATCAGTTTCCAGATACACGATAGCTACGATAAAGTTGGTCAATTTGGCTGGGATGACAAAACTAACGCAAATTGGGAAGCATGGCACTGGCGCAACCCGGGTGGTGGTTTTCCTGGCGCTTGGGTTGACTGGGCACCAAGTAATGTTGTAACACCATTTGGTAACTATTTGGACCTCAGGTTTGCCCTTTATGCTGAAGCTTATGACAACGACATTGCCACCACGGCAATTACAAGTCCTGCAACTGGTGTTCTTACTTCTACTGAAACAGTAACTATGACCATAAAGAACCAAGGGAACGATACCCAAACCGGTTTTGATGTTGCATTCCAGGTTGACGGTGGTGCATGGGAGATTGAAAATGTTGGTGCTCTTGAACTGGCATCAGAAGAATCAGGTGACTATACTTTTACAGCAACTGCTGATCTTTCTACTACAGGCTTCCATACCATCAATGCTAAAACAATGCTAGTTGGTGATGAGCAGCCTGCCAATGATGAAACAATGATTGAGGTTACCAATTATGGTACAATTCACCAAATGGTAAACAACGATACAATTGATATCACAACCTGCTCAGGTACATTTACAGATATGGGTGGAGTTGATGGCCCAATCATGGCAAGCGACAATGGTGTTGTGACTTTCATACCAGCACCCGGACAGAAAATTAAAATGGATTTCTTTGGCGTTTGGGATATTTCACACCCAACAGGTGGTGTTAAGCCTTTCCAGGTATTTGATGGCCCGGATGTAAATTCACCATTACTTGGCGAGTGGACACAAAACGACTGGAGAGATTATGGCATTAAGCCAGACATCCTGAAAGCACTTGGCGAAACTGGCGCAATGACCATCAGGTATCAAGCACCGAGTTGGATTACTAACCCTCCATTCCCTGAAGGATGGACAGCATTGGTTGAATGCTACACCCAGGAAGATGATGACTTCGAAATGACCGACTTCCATATTGATCCCACACTGGTTTTTACCGATCAGGATATCACTTTCTCGGCTACTGTAAGGAATATTGGAGCCAGTGCACAAACTAAAACTGTTACTTTTTATGTGAATGATGTAGAAGTTGGTACAGCAACTACCGAAGAGGTTGCACCAACCGAATCTGCAACTGTAGAATATGTACACGTATTTACCGCATCAGGAGATGTAGTAATTAAAGCTGCTTTACCTGAAGATTCAGGTGATATTGATGACAACGAAATGACAGTTGAAACATTTGTATGGCTCAATGGTTGGTTTGTTGAGAGTTTTGATGATGGATATTTTCCACCAGATGATTGGACACCAGGTCCATCATGGTCAGGAAATGAATGGGGCTACTCCGGTGCTTGCGCAACATCGTATGTTGAAACCTTTACGGAAGACACTTTGTGGACACCACAACTTGTAATGCATGATGGCGATTTTATTTCGTTCTACGCCAAGACATCAAACTGGTGGCCTGGTAACCTGAAAGTTGTTTGGAAAAACGGTGAGACCGGTGCAACGGAATTGTTAGAATATGTAGATCTTGCATTCTCTTCACAATTTATCGATTTCCAGGTAGATGTTTCTGCAGCTGCCGGTAATAACTATCTTGGTTTTGTAAACGTTGGTGACGTTGCATGGTCATGGGGTTCTGATATTTCTCTTGATGAGGTGATGGGTGCCGGCATCCTCTACTTCTACTTCGATTATGACATGAAGATGGTTGAGTTTAATCCTAACCCAACACCTTCGAAAAACGAAGCTGTTGACTATGAAGTGACCGTTCAAAACAATGGCCTTGTTGCCCTGGCCGATGGTGATTACACTGTTAAGATTATGCAAATTACCGAAGACGGTGATGTTGAAATGGCATCTGTACCCGGTATTGCAGCAAATCCAACACAGGTGAAAACACATACTTTATCCGTTACTTTCGATAAAATTGGACCTACCGAAGTTTATGCAGTGGTTGACCTTGCGAGTGACCAAAAATTAGACAATAATACGTCTATTGTAAGGCCGGTTTATGTACAGGTAAATGGAACAACAATCGTTGAGGTTGCTGACGGAACTGATGAGGAATTTAGCATTCCAAGTGGTATGGGACAGGCATCGAGCATTAGTGAAGTTATTTATCCGGCTGAAATGATTAGCCCAACCGATGTAACTGGCTTCATCACAGGTATAGCTTATGAATTCAATAACTATAATACTGCACCTACACTTGGCGTACCAATTGAAATTTGGGTTGGAGAAACTGAAGAGGATGACCTTACCAATGGATACATTAATGGTACTGAACTAACCCAAGTTGCAGTAGCTACGATTGATTTGCAGATGGGACTTAACCAACAGTTATATATTCCATTCCTTGCACCTTACGATTACCAGGGCGGAAACCTTTGTGTGCTGTTCTTTAAGCCATACACTAACGACTGGTACGCTGGTGTTCAGTGGTTAGGAACCAGTCATGGCCCGGTGCCTGACAGCACTGTAGCTTATTCAACATCTTATAACCCACCACTCGATCCAAATACAATTGGTTCAAATCCAAACCTTAACTGGAGAGCCTTTACGCCAAAAACTTCATTCTATATTGGTACGGTAGGAACTGCAAACCTTTCGGGCTTTGTTTACGACGAAACCAGCGCTCCCTTTGAAGGTGTAACAGTTGAAGTTGTGGGATTTGATAATGAAACGACTTCTACAGCTAACGGAAGTTACAGTTTTCTCGACCTGCTGGCATGGGAGAATTTGATTAGAGCATCTTATTTTGGCTATTATAACAATGACCAGAGTATTGTGCTTTTCGGGGAAGAAGTCAACACACTTGATTTTAATATGGAACTATTGCCTCTGGTAACAGTTTATGGCAAAGTAAGAGGTAGCGACGATTACTCACATTGGCTGGAAGGTGCTCAGGTTTCCTTAACAGGTTATGAAGACTATTCCACAACCGTAGATTCTGCAGGTAATTTTTCATTCGAATATGTTTATGGTGCCAAAACTTATTCAGTTATGGTAACCTACCCCGGTTATCAAACATACACCAACACCAATGTTCAGGTAACGGATGTTGATAAAAACCTCTACACCCTCTCACTTACTGAGCTAAAAACAAGTCCTTTCTATACACAGGCAGAACAGGTAAACCCGGGAACTGTTAAGGTTAACTGGAACGCTCCATTAGACGGTATTGCCAGTCAATTAACCTGGGATTACTATATTAACAATGGATATACTGCTGATTTGGGCGAGGAAGTTTGGTTAGGTAACATCTATGAGATGGAACCCGGAACCATTACACAAGTTTCATTGTACTGGGCTCAATATGGCGAGACCTCTGATACAGTTAGGCTTGACCTTGTTGACCTCGAAGGCAACGTGTTTTATTCAAGTGAACGGTTTATTACTGTGCATGATGGTTGGACTGTAGTTGATGTTCCAAATATTACTTTTGAAGGCGGACAGTTTTATGCCATGGCCTATTGGGATGGTATGAATCCTGATTATACCGACTACCTTGCATCTGACCAATACGAAGCAGGTTTGGGTATCAACTTTGCTTACATCATGTATCCTGGTGCTGCACCTTATTTGCTTTCAGAAGTAGAAGAACTAATGGGTTATGATTTCACTTTCCAGATTGATATTGATATTGTAAATGCAGCTCCTGAAGCAGGCCGTTACAACGAAGGCTACAACGTTTTCCGTGGCCTCTATAGTGATATTAACAACTGGTCATCCTGGATAAAAATAAACGATGAGCCTGTAATGGGTAACGAATATCTGGATGGCGAATGGCCACAACCCGAAGAAGGTTATACCTATGGTGTTCAAACCGTTTACACAACCGGTACGTCTGAGGCAGCGTTCTCAACACCAATCGTTCATAATCCTGACCTTCCATGCGACATGCCATGGACATACATTCAAACAGGTCAAGTACATACGATTAGCATTCCTGCAACTGCAGATGTTCATATTTTTGGTGAACCGCTTGAAAACGGCGACTGGATTGGTGTTTTCTATGTTGATGATAATGGTGATGAAGTTTGTGGTGGTGCCGGAAAATGGGGTGGTCCTTTTGGAACAGGTGGCGCTGCAGTAAATGCTTACGGTGATGATCTGACAACTCCTGAAAAAGATGGTTTTGCTGCCGGCGAAACTTTTAGATGGAGAATGCATACTTGTGCTACATGGATTGAATATCCTGCCGGAGCTACTTATAACGATACCATACCTTACCAGGGACAGTTTGCCGACTTCGGCCTTTCAGTCTTAACCTCACTGCAAGTGATGTATTGCCAGTATTATTCATTCACCCAGGGTTGGAACAGCCTTTCAAGTTATATTATTCCTTTGGATGCTGATGTGGAAACAATGTTTGCTCCAATGGTTGATGAACTCACCATTTTGAGAAACCTCTCACAAGTTTACTGGCCCGGCGAAAACCTTAACACCATGGGCGACTGGAACAGCGCTTCAGGATATGTTATGAAAGTAACCGAGGATATGCCTTATGAAATATGTGGTGCCGAATTTGCCTCAGGAGAAATTGCCCTGGAGAACGCCGGATGGTATTACCTGCCGGTTCCAAGCCAATGTGATGTGGATGCTATGGGTCTTTTTGCTGATGCTATGGATGATATTGTAATCGTTCAGGAACTCATCGGCACACAGGTATTCTGGCCTGCACAACAAGTTTATACCCTCGAAACATTAACATCTGGCAAATCCTATAAGATGAAGATTACTAACCCGATCACCCTAACCTTCCCAATGTGCGAAGGTAAAGCGGCTTCGACAACTTTCTCTCAAATCAACACGATTGAAACTCCCTGGGGACAAATCAATATGACCCCGGCTTCACAACTGGTATCATTCCCTGCCGAAACATTGGCTGCAATGAACAAAGGCGACATGATTGGCGCTTTCGATCAAAACAACGCGCTTTGTGCTTATATGCAAATTGACGGTACATCACAAAACCAGGCAATGATTTTATTTGGTGATGATGTTACAAGCTTCGGGAAAGACGGCTTCACTGATGGTGAAATCATTTCGTTCCGTATGATGACAGCACAAAGCGGTGAAGAAGTAACACTGGATGTTGAGTGGGATTACAGTCTTGAGAATGCCTCAGGAAACTTCTATTCAGAGAGTCTTTCAGCAGTTAAATCTGTAACGCTGGGCACAACAGGTATAGGAAATATAACAACCAGTGAGGTTGAAATATATCCAAATCCTGCCTCAGATGTAGTTGTAATTAGCATCAACGCCGAGCAATTCAGTACAGCCGATGTTACCATTTTCGATACCAAAGGAAATGTTGTATTGGAAACTGTTGTAACAGATAACGAAACTACTTTAAACATCAGCAATCTCGAAACAGGGATTTACTTTGTTAAGATTAACGCTGAACTCTTCAACAAAATCACGAAACTTATTGTAAAGTAAGTATTTTTCATAAACGTTAGGTTAAACCCTGTCTGCCACCCGGCGGGCAGGGTTTTTTTTATATACCAGTCATCCGATGAATTACTCCCGGAAGTGGATTTGT
The DNA here is from genome assembly GCA_964593705.1 of uncultured Lentimicrobiaceae bacterium. Taxonomy (GTDB): domain Bacteria; phylum Bacteroidota; class Bacteroidia; order Bacteroidales; family 4484-276; genus SABY01. The sequence continues at coordinate 49,340 of CAZQIV010000002.1, forward strand.
TCCCATGCTCAAAGTGTCATTTGCTTATACAACATTCATCGGATGACTTTCCCGGATTACCAGTTTTGAGTCACACCGTGAATAGCGAAGGGCAGTTGTACTTTATTTTGAAAAGCTCCTCTACTGTTAGAAAGAATTCACGGTGTGACTTGTGCCCCCCTGGAATAGTCACACCGTGAATAGCTTAAGGCAGTTGTACTTTATTTTTTAAAAACTGCTCTGATTTTTTGAAGTAATTCACGGTGTGACTTGTGTTGGAATATAGTCATCCGATGAATTACTCTTGGAAGTAGCATTATTCCCTTATGCAAGATGTCAATTGCTTTAGCATTATTCATCGGATGACTTTTCCAGTTTAACGGTTTTGAGTCATCCGATGAATTACTCCCGGAAGTAGTAATTTTACCATGAGTACGGTGTCATTTGCATAAGCACTATTCATCGGATGACTTTTCCCAGGTTACCGTTTTCAGTCATCCGATGAATTACTCCCGGAAGTAACCTTGTTCCCATGCACAAAGTGTCTTATGCTTAAGCGTTATTCATCGGATGACTTTTCCGGATTACCAGGTTTGAGTCACACCGTGAATAAGCCCAGACAGTTGTGCTTTACTTTTAAAAGACTGCTCCGCTCCTGGAAACCATTCACGGTGTGACTTGTGTTGGAATTTAGTCATCCGATGAATCACTCGTAAGGCACCCGACCCGGTACGTAAAAGTGCCCGCCACAGGCAGCGGCAATAGTACTTCGGCAAAAAGCGTGATGCGTTCCATGCTGATTCTTTTTTTGCACCTTTAAAATAAGCTGTGTGCCGGGCAAAAATAGTAAGGAAAATTTTAGGAGGGCAGTGGAGGTCAATTTTTACTGTATTTTGTGAAAATCAAAAATATTTTTACCAAAATTCATTTGGTAATTAAAAACATTATGTCTATATTTGCCTCTCTAAGAAAGGGTTAAAATGAAAGGTTCTTTTTTACATAGCGCTACCCCCCCCCGCAGAAAAACTTTCCTGCGACGGAGCAAAACTCTTTTGCAGGCTTAAAAACAAACCTTCCACATGTTCCCCGCCTCCAGCCGGTTACCTTTTCTTTTCGCTGCAACTGCCTCCCGCATTTTATTCATCACACCATAAAATCTGTTATCCAAAAGCTTCAGCTTTTCCTTTTGAGTTTGTATTTACCTAACTTTTGTCATTGCTCTTTTCTTAAAATTTTGTTTTTTAATAAATTTCCTTAAACCTTTAAATTTTGTACAATGAAAATTTTTAAACTAACAATTCTTTCTTTGGCAGTATTCGTTTTGGCTGCCATTATTTATTCCTGCTCAAAGCAGGATAACGCGGAACCGGTAAGTTCCACAAGCGAAATCTCCCAATCCAATGCCGACATCCTGATCGAAAACAAGATCAGGGCGTTTAAAAGCAAAATGGAATTCCAACGCGAAAATCCAGGCTACAAAAGCGGTGAAAGTATGGGTGTGGACAGTGCTGTGTGGTATTTTAAAGCCGCGCTTAATTATACCTATGCCAGAGCCGGAGTTGATTTCAACTATCTTAGCAGCGATTCAGCCACAATAAATGTGTCAACATCCAATGGAGAAATCGCTGAGAATGAACTTCCCGGCATTTATCAGCAGATACTCGATAGTGTAAGAGCGATTTATAATACTGCCGAAGGAAATGGTAAAAACCTGCTCATGGTGAATGTTGTCTCGTCGGATGCGTCCGCCAATTCTACCGATCTGACTATTTATGCCGCTACAGGTTCAACAACGCCCACCTACATTTACGGATATTTTGATGAAACCGATTACTGGAAATGGGGCCTTGAACTTGGTAAATGTGGAGAATTCGAGGGGGAAGATGTTGGCCAGGATGCAACAACAGTCTTACAGTACCATATCAATCATCCATCGGTTTCTTATCCTCCCGGCACCTATTTTATTCCTGATGAAAACCCAACACGGTGGAAGTATTACAATGATTACCCGGATGCAAATAGTCCTGGTGGATACAGACTATTTTATGCCTATGATGAACCACTTTGGACTTATCCTATTTGTATTCCACCTGAAGATATGGAATATTACTTGTATGATGGCGTGGTGTATATTATGAACGACCTCAAACCTGCGGGTAAATACCTTACTTTTGGTGAAGTAACCTGGGATTATGAAAGTGGTGATGAGTGGGTAAAATACACACATAAGGCCCGTTTCACCTTTGGCGACAAGTACATTTCAGTCGAACCTGGTGAAACATTATAAATTATAAACCTCCCTCACAAGCATATTTGTGTTTGTGAGGGTATAATTCTTAACAAAATGAAAACTTATCTTATCATAATGATGGCTTTGATGCCTTTTGCGGTATCTATTGGCCAGGAGACATTCGAGCTTGCCATAAAGACTTCGACAGATGAAATGGCAACGGATATAATTCAATTGGATAACCGGAATTACTTCATAGTTGGCACCCGCCAAGCAATTGCCGAAACCGCAGATTATAAAGGTATGGTATGGGTTGCAAATGCGTATGGGATATTGGTTGATTCAATTGAAATTATCAAACCTGATACGATGGTGTTTTTAACTGGTGTACAAAAATATGGGAACGATTACATTGTTTCGGGAAAATTATCTTACTATGAACATTCTGATCGTAGAAATTTCCCTGTTTTTTATGTCGTAGATAGCAATCTAAACCTGCTAAATGAATATAGAATTCATTTGGATTCAAATTATTTATCCGTTTCATCTATGGATTTTGTGGTTGATGGAGATAAATTATATATTTCCGGGGATGCAAAAAACAGGAATACTACTGAATACTACTTTGATATATTTATTTGCAAATATGATCTACAGACCCATGTTTTACAGTCAAATTTTCTGGAGTTGACAGGAGATCAAAGTTCCACCGGATATCTGAAAACGTCAAATTATCACATTATTTTTACACATGGCGGATGGGGTTATCCGCCCGGTTACTCTTCCGGTTATTATGCGCTGTTCGACAGCACCCTCAACTGGGTCGTCACCGATTCTCTTCCCGATGATATCCGTTCTGATAATTCTGCCATAAACCTGACCGACAGCACCTACCTGCTTAGCGGCAGACAAAGTGTCTTTATCGAGCCGCCATCCGTAGATGAAGAAAGAAGCGTTTTGTACGAAATGGCTTTCCCCAACGAACCCATCAAGTCTTTTGAATATCATATGGGTACAGACACACTGTCATTTCCCGCAAACAGCAGTATTGACACAACTTGTACAGGTGAAATATATTTTTCAGGCACAGCCAATGTTATTCCCTATGAAGCTCCGTTTCAGCATGATCCGTCCTGGGTATTTCTGTCAAAACTCGACCGGGACCTCAATCCTATCTGGACAAAATTATATGGTGGGGATATGTACTATGAGGTTTGCCTGGTAAAAGCAACCCGAGACGGGGGTGCCATTTTTGCTTGTAAAACTTACGATTACCTCACACAAGACCATGAACTCGATATCCTGATTATAAAAGTAAACGAAGACGGCCTGATTGTCGGTACCGGGGAAGAACTGCCAAACATCTCAGTTCAGGATGCTATTGTGTATCCAAACCCTGGCAATGAATATTTTAACATTCAATCAGGCCCGCAAATCAACGGTGCTGTGTTTGAGCTTTTCGATCTAAGCGGGAATCTTGTGCTTACAACCACCCTTGATGAAAGGCTGGAAAATATAAGCTCCATCAAACTTTCCTCAGGAACATATCCATACCAGATTACTTTTCAAAACAAAATTGTAGCTTCAGGAAAGTGGGTAAAGGAGTAGAGTTTTCGTAGTTTGAAATTAGTCATCCGATGAATTACTCCCGGAAGTTGTAATTTTTCCATGAGTACGGTGTCATTTGCATAAGCACTATTCATCGGATGACTTTTCCTGATTACCAGGTTTGAGTCACACCGTGAATAGCTTAGGGTAGTTGTACTTTGCTTTTAAAACCTGCTCTGCTTTTAAGAAAGAATTCACGGTGTGACTTGTGCTATAGATAGTCATCCGATGAATCACCCCCGGAAGTTGTAATTTTTTCCATGAGTAAGGTTTCATTTGCTTAAGTAGTATTCATCGGATGACTTTCCCGGATTACCGGTTTTTAGTCACACCGTGAATAGCTCCGGGCAGTTGTACTTTATTTTGAAAAGCTCCTCTACTGTTAGAAAGAATTCACGGTGTGACTTTTGTTGGAATATAGTCATCCGATGAATCACTCCCGGAAGTGGATTTGTTCCCATGCGCAAGATGTCATTTGTTTATACATTACTCATCGGATGACTTTCCCGGATTACCAGTTTTGAGTCACACCGTGAATAGCTTAGGGTAGTTGTACTTTGCTTTTAAAACCTGCTCTGCTTTTAAGAAAGAATTCACGGTGTGACTTGTGCTATAGATAGTCATCCGATGAATTACTCCCGGAAGTTGTAATTTTTCCATGCGCAAGGAGCCAATTGTTTATACATCATTCACCGGATGACTTTTTCGGATTACCCCTTTTCAGTCATCCGATGAATCACCCCCGGAAGTTGTAATTTTTTCCATGAGTAAGGTTTCATTTGCTTAAGTAGTATTCATCGGATGACTTTCCCGGATTACCGGTTTTTAGTCACACCGTGAATAGCTCCGGGCAGTTGTAGTTTACTTTTAAAAACCTGCTTCTCTCTTAGAAAGAATTCACGGTGTGACTTGTGTTGGAATACATTATTCATCGGATGACTTTTCCTGAAAACTTTTCCACAAACCCTTTTACATATCCAACTTGTAAACCTTTCCGGGTTGTACCCTCACCAAACCCTGAAATTCGAGGTTAAGCAAAGTTGCAGCTACTTTGCTGCTTGGCAGGTTTGTTTTGTAGCAGATGTCGTCAATACCCATCGAATCCTCCATTCGCAGTAAATCCGTAATTTTTTCTTCGATAGGTGATAATTCAATAAACAACTCCCGTTGAATTTTGGGTTTTACTTCATTGCTCCGTTGCCAGCCCATGATGTAAGCTACGTCCTGCGCCGATTGGATAAGGTGGGCTTTATTTGTTTTAATCAAAAAATTACATCCCTCAGAATATGGATCGCCAATGCGCCCGGGTACGCTAAATACATCGCGGTTGTACGAGTTTGCTATTTCGGCAGTAATCAAAGCACCGCCCGATTTGGCTGCTTCCACCACCAGGGTTGCATCGGCAAGACCTGCAATAATCCGGTTGCGTTTTGGGAAATTCTCCCGGTCGGGTTTGGTCTTGCTCATAAACTCGGTAATCAAGCCGCCATGATCCATAATTTTTTCTGACAAGGATGTATTAAGGTAAGGATAGAGCCTGTCGAGTCCATGGCCTAAAACAGCAACCGTTTTAAGCTTTTGCTCCAACGATGCCCGATGGGCGCAGGTATCTATCCCGTAAGCCAAACCACTCACCACCAGCACGCCATGCCCGACCAAATCTTTAATGACTTTTTCACACATTTCCCTGCCATATTCCGTGGCTTTTCGTGTGCCCACAACGCTGATAACTTTCGGGGTGTTGAAATCTGCATTTCCTTTGTAATAAAGCATAATGGGGCTGTCGATGCAATTCTTCAGCCTTGCCGGATATTTTTTTTCGAGATAGAAAAGTGTCGTGATATTGTTTTTTTCGATAAAGGCAATTTCTTCTTCGGCGCGATCCAACACGTTTTGCGATAAAATGGCATTCACGAGCTTATGCCCTATTCCTGGAATTTTTTCGAGCGCCGCTTTCTTTTGTTTAAAAACCGCCTCAACCCCTCCACAATAGGCAACAAGTTTTTTTCCAAGCACATCTCCCACACCGGGAAGCAGTGTTAATCCTATTTGATATAGTAACATAGGAATGATTTTTTGGTAAAAATAAGGATTTTTGTTTTGCCATGATCTGTCAAAAGGACAATCCTATTTCACTACTGTCAGAGTAAATTTAAAATATCCCTCCCTTTGGTACCAATGACATGTTTGTGTAAATCATTGAAGACCTCACTATTAGATAGACCTCTCATTCCCCGAAAGGTCGGGGCAGGCTGCTTCGCTCCTTCGAGGTTACAATGCTTCCGTTTGGGTATTGGGAGGAGGGGAATCAGGTGCGAAGCGCCCGATTCCCCTCCTCCCACATCAACCCGTGGACGGGGTCATTTCGATGCCGCACGTGCGGCAAGAAATCTATTCCCCAATGTCATCTCCTCATTATGCCCAAAAATTTTGGATGAAATCTCGAAATGACCCGGTTAGCATAATTTTTTGGGGCGATTGAGAGGCCTCTCTGGTAATCCGCACCCCAAACTTCTTACACAAACATGTCATGTGTAACGCAGTGAAGTGAGGAATCTTTTATATCTTTCTATCCTTTTGTCGGATACTAATTATCCTTTAGATATTTTACTGCCTAAAAATCTATCTTTGCCAAAATTTTATCTTATGTTGCTACAATTTATCCATTGGAATGTGAGCCCGGAAATATTTCCGGGAACCTGGTTTCCGGTAAGATGGTACGGTTTGCTTTTTGCCGGTGGTTTCTTTTTCGGTTACCTGATATTAACCAAAGCTTTCAAACACGAAATTAAAGACCAAAAGGAAGCCATCAATCTGCTCGACAAGCTGGCAATGTACATGGTAATTGCCACCATAATTGGTGCAAGACTGGGGCATGTGCTTTTTTATGAACCCGGATATTATTTTTCCAATCCCATAGAAATTATTAAAATATGGAGTGGCGGACTTGCCTCACACGGTGCGGCCATCGGCATTTTATTAGGACTTTGGTTGTTTTCGAAAACCTCCGGAAAAACCTACTTCTGGACTCTCGATCGTATAGTAATCGTAGTTGCGCTTGCAGGCATGTTTATCCGCCTGGGAAACCTGATAAATTCGGAGATTTATGGCAAACCCACCGATCTCCCCTGGGCATTTATTTTTGTTCGGGATGATAACATTCCACGACATCCCACACAAATTTATGAGGCCTTGTGCTACCTTGCAATTTTCTTCATCTTACACAGAATATACTGGAAAAATAACGGTAATCCTAAACCAGGATTAATCTTTGGATTGTTCCTGGTGTTGCTGTTCAGCGCCCGTTTTTTTATCGAATTCCTCAAAGAACCACAGGTGGGTTTTGAAAACAGCATGGCACTAAATATGGGGCAATGGCTGAGTATTCCTTTTGTCATCGTAGGCTTTGTTATCATTTTTATGAAAAATAAAACCCGGCCTATCACAAAAAGTAAAAAGTGAAACACCTTCAATCGTTTACAGATTGTTGATACCCTCGAACTATAAGTTCTATCAAATACAGAACTCCTGACTTAACGCAAAATTTATATCGCATAAAATACACTTTGTGAATCTTTGAGCCTTCGTGGCAAAGGAATAAGGGTTAGCCACTCACATAGTGATGCCCGCTTTGCGAGGCGAGCCTTCGGCAGAAGACACCAAGGCACACCCGTAGGGATGCCCGCTTCGCGAGGCGAGCCTATGGCACAAGAAACACTAAGTATTCATCGAGATGGATTTTGCGACATGTTGATTTACGATTGTATTGCTGTAACTATTTGATTTATTAAAGATGGATCAGGAGGTATGAAAAAACTCAAAAGCTAATGATTTTTAGCATTTTTTAGCTTAAGCGATTCGATTTGATTCCTGGTTATCCCAATCATTCTATGTGAAATATCCACACCGGTAACTATACAATCCGGATAGTTTTGGGCAGCATTATTTTCCATAGCCCAATAAAAGCAAAAGGTGTGGCTTTGTTTAATTCACCGTTAATTTAAAACCACTTCCATGAATATTACTGATTTCGATCGAAGGGTCGTCTTTCAGGTATTTTCGAAGTTTGGTAATAAAAACATCCATGCTTCGGGTGGTGAAATAATTATCGTCGCCCCAGATTTTTTTTAGCGCCATTTCGCGGGGAAGCACATCATTCATTTTCAGGCACAGCAGTCTTAATACTTCGGCTTCGCGGGGCGAAAGTTTTCGCTGCCCGCCTTCAAAGTTTAAAATCCTGTGTGGGTAATTGAATTTGTATTTCCCAACCCCAAATTCATCTTTTTCAATGGTTTTTTCACCGCTTTCATTTCTTTTCAGGATGGCCTTTAATTTACAAAGCAACACTTCCGAATCGAAGGGTTTTGTAATGTAATCATCTGCCCCCAGGCTAAACCCTTTCAAAATATCCTCTTTGAGGGTTTTTGCAGTGAGAAAAATCAAGGGAATATTTTTATCCACAAACCTGATTTCTTTGGCAATTTGAAAACCGTCAACATTCGGAAGCATCACATCAAGGATACAAATATCAAAATCATCGGCCCTGAATTCTTTCAAAGCATGTTTGCCATCGTCCACCCACTGCACAATGTAGTCATGAATTTCGAGGTACGATTTTAGTACTGCCCCAAAATTATGGTCGTCTTCAACCATGAATACGTGTGCGGTTTTACCCATTTTGTTATTTGTTAATTGTTATTCGTTATTGAGTTATTCGTTATTAGTTAATCGTTATTCGTTATTGAGTTATTCGTAATTAGAACGTGTCCATGTAGTCGGCTATTTTCTGATTTTGCCCACGCAACCCCTTAGTCCCCGCCAGCTGGCGGGGAAAACCCACGCTACCACAGCGTTGGCTGGTTCTTCCGTCAACTGGCGGAGAGTTAGAGGTGTGTGTAGTGGATTGCGACTTTATGGACATGCCCTAATTAGGTTGACTTACCAGAATTTCGTTCTCTTTTTTATTTATCGCCAAAAGGCAAATATAGTTCAAAAATACTTCCTTTCCCGGGTTCGCTTTTTAGTGATATTTTACCACCAAAGGTTTGAACTATCACTTTTACATAGCTTAAACCTAAACCGAAGCCCTTAACATTGTGTATGTTTCCGGTGCTAACCCGGTAAAATTTATCGAATATTTTTTCCTGTGCTTCTTTGCTTATCCCAATTCCATTGTCCTGAACAGAAACACGAATTCCATCGGCTGAATTTTCGGTGCTAATTTTTATTCCGGGGCTTTCATTGCTGTATTTAATAGCGTTATCAATCAGGTTGTTGATAATGTTGAAAAAATGAACCTCATCACTTTCGATTAGCGGATTTTCGGCATCTAATTCCAAAACGATCGATCCCCTCTTCTTTTCGATCTGTAGCTTAAAATGATCTGCTGATCGTTGAATAATTTCGTGGGCATTAATTTCACAGATCTGAAGGTTAAAATCCTTTTTGTCGATCATGGCCATTTGAAGCACATTCTCCACCTGCTTATTCATGCGGCGGTTTTCATCTCGGATAATGCCCGTGAAGTACTTTACTTTATCGGGGAGGCTAAGTATTTTTGGGTTCTCGATAGAATCGACGGCCAGGGAGATTGTTGCAATAGGCGTTTTAAATTCATGGGTCATGTTGTTGATGAAATCCGATTTTATCTCCGAAGTTTTCTTTTGATGAATGATGACCCACATAGTTACCGAAAAAGTAAGCAAAATAATCAGGGTAAAAACTACCGATCCGGCCAGTAAAAACAAAATAGATTTATACAAATGTGATGAAATTTCGGGAAAGGACAGGAGCAAAAAGTTGGGCCTTTCAAAAATGTCGTTTGGAAATAAACTAACCCTGTAAGGGGAGTTTAAAGCATCATCGGAGAAATTTCCGGATTTTACAGGAATCAAATTATCGCTCAAGCCCGACACCACTGCAAATTCAAAAGGAATTTCAATCCCGTTATCATCGAGCGCTTTTACAATCCGACTTTGCAGGTAGCCTGTATCGAGGCGCTGCGTAATGGGAGCAGAAAACGCCTCAACTTCAAGCATCATTTGATTAACCATATTGCTGAGCTCTATTCTCTTCAGGTTAACCCTGGACTCGGCTTTTATAAATAGCTCCGCTGAATCGCTCGCTTCAGAAAACACATAAACATTATTTTTATTCAACCCAGTCATGTCCCGGTCATTATCTATCGTACTTTCCACGGTAACTTGCTTTTCTGACATATCAGGAATCGACACCCTGAAACTAAACTGTGAGTCCATCGAATCGATCCAGGAGTAAGTTTCAAGTTTTTGCTGAAAATCTTTTTCAAGCCAGTTGAGCTTATTATCAGAGCTGTTGAAACGGCTTTCGTGTTTACCCAGCGAATCAAAAACCACATAATGATATTCCATCAGGGAATCAAGATCAGGTAAACTGAAGTTGACTGTATGATTGAACTGGCGAAACTGATCGGAGATAACCAGCAGGTTTTCGTTTTTCTCAAGTCTTTCTACCACCTGATTCATCGCATCATTCACCGAACGATCGAATTGCTCAGATTTAACATCGATGGCATTTTTAATCCAAAAAACCTGCACTACAATAATACCAATAAGAGAAACACTCATAAGTAATATTATTCCAAAGATTGTTTTTCGATTCATAGCACAAAATTACACAATAAATACTGTTCCTCGCTAACATTAACTTTTCCTTAACCTCTGTTAATGAAACCTTAACACTTTGACTTTGCCTCGTAAAAAAGCAATTTACCCTCCACTGATTAATTTACTATTTTTGCTTATCATCATTTTATTAAAAACCCCGCTATATTTTATGAAAACCCTGCACTTATTTCTTTCTATTGTTGCCTTCATCATAGGTTTCACAAGCTTTTTGCTTGTCTTCAGTTTAATTTTAGCTTCCATTTTCGATTTCCGACCTGCGCCAAAAACCACGATTGAAATTGAAAATCCAATACCATCAGCAAAACTTCAAAATAGTACAATGCAACTAATGAGCTGGAATGTTGGTTATTGTGGCCTGGGAAAAGAGATGGATTTTTTTTATGATGGCGGTAAAAAAGTAAGACCTGACAGGGCTTTGTATGAAAGTTACTTTTCAAAAATCTGCGATTTTCTTAATCAAAACAAAAGCCTTGATTTTATCCTTTTACAGGAAGTTGATACTTTTTCAAAGCGATCGTACCGAAATAACCAGGGGGTGCTTTTTGCCAATATTTTAAACAAGTATTGTTATAGTTTTGCAAAAAATTATGATGCCCCTTTTGTTCCATTACCGCCGACCAATCCCATGGGCCGGGTAAAATCAGGATTGCTGAGCTTTGCAAAAACAACTCCTTTTGAAGTAGAAAGGATGAGCTTTCCCGGGAATTTTGCATGGCCAAAGAGTCTTTTTATGCTTGATCGCTGCTTTTTAGTTCAGCGTTTTAAAACCTCCGGAAACAATGATTTTGTTTTGATCAATACCCACAATTCGGCATTTGATAAGGGGCAGCTTAGAAGCCGGCAACTTGAAGAATTAAAAAAATTTGTGCTTAAGGAATATGACAATGGAAACTATGTAATTGTTGGCGGCGACTGGAATCAAAACCCTCCCGGATACAACCCTGACGAAATAAACTCTGGAAATTTAGCATCAAGAAATGACCAGGGAAATATTCCGGCAGATTTTATGCCTGTTGGCTGGATCTGGGTCTATGACCCGAAAAATCCTACTAACCGATCGGTAGAATTTCCTTATAAAACCTCATCTACACAAACATCCATTATTGATTTCTTCTTGCTTTCACCAAATATAAAGCTCAACAAAGTTAAATGCATCAACCTGAATTTTGAAGCCTCCGATCATAATCCTGTTTTGATAAATGTTAATTTAGAATAGAAGAATTTTTTACATTCTTTAATAAAATATTTTCAAGTGCGTTCCTTTTCTCATATTACTTATCCAGCGGCCTTTCCCGTTATATTGTAAGCTGTATTTTTAGGATAATCAGATGACCTTGTGAATTTTATATAAAAAAGCTTGTATTTTTTTTCATATACCCTTATCTTTACATGCTCAAAAAACACCTAAGTTAAATGAAAAAACAAACCATATTAGTCGTTTTCCTATGCTACACACTGGTTTCCATGATCAGTCCGGCATCGGTTTATTCTGCAAATAATTGCAGGCATGAAATTCCTTTTTCTACACACCCTGTTCTTATAGATAAAGACGATAAAATAAACAAAAATAAAATCGGGGATGACCTTTATAAGGCATCCGGTGATGGCTTTACAGATGGAGACAGCCTTTTATTATTTGCCGGCAATGACACAACAATTTGCCTTACGAATTTTTATTTCCCGATTTCCGGCTGTGCCGAGAATTTTTATTACACCTCATGGGCAACTACCGGAGACGGATTTTTCTTTAACATGACCGAATTATCCACTTTCTATTTTCCGGGTCCTTTTGAGATTTTAAATGGACTTGCTACGCTTTACCTGGTGGGTATTTGTGTTGAGCCGGAGTATTTTAGAGCAGTGGATACAATCAAAATATCCATTGTGCAAGCCCCTCAATGTTTTGCCGGAACTGATGCCTCGGTGTGCAATAACGACCCCTTTCAGCTTGCTGCCGAAGCATCTTCTTATGATGAACTTTTTTGGTGGAGTAGCGGCGATGGAACTTTCGATTTTACAAATACAATAAATCCTTTGTATTATCATGGAAGTACGGATTTAAACAACGAAGAAGTATTTTTAACGCTAACGGCCAATTCAATAACACCATGCATATTGCCTGTTGAAAATACCATGGCACTTTCGGTGCTTAAAACACCCCAGGTAAATGCAGGCAATGATACAGTTATTTGTGAGGGTGGTGTACTTCAGCTTGATGCTACTGCTACTGATTACGATGAAATCCTTTGGACAAGCAGCGGTAATGGCACCTTTTCTGATCCCTTTTCTACAAATCCTGTGTATCACCCCGGAAACCTTGATGTTCAATCAGGTGGCTCAACACTCGAAATTCTCGCAACACCTGAGTTACCATGTGTTGTATTTGCAAATGATCAATTAGAATTAACTATCATTAGAAATCCGGTGGTATTTGCCGGTTCAGACCAAACCATCTGTGAAGATCAAAATGTTCAATGTTTAGCCTTTGTCGAAAATTATTCTACATTGCAATGGATAGCGCTTGGTGGTGAGGGTTATTTTGATAATCCCGATATTCCTAACCCTATTTATTATCCGGGACAACACGAAATAAATACCGGAGTAGCCTACTTGATGCTATTGGCTGAGCCTATTAGCCCATGCGTTAATCAGGGCAATGCAAGTTTCCAGTTAAATATCTTCAATAATTCCTCCGTTTCTGTGGGTGAAGATCAATTTATATGTGAAACAGATTCGGCAGAAGTATTTGGGATTGCAGAAATCTATTCGGCTTTACAATGGGAGTCAAATGGTGATGGGTATTTTTTATACACCGAAACAGATTCCACGTTCTACTATCCCGGTGAGCTGGATATTGAAAACGGATATGCCAATTTATTGCTTACTGCCATGCCAATCTCTCCATGCAGTTTGTTTGCTTCAGACAGTACTGAAATTACTATTGCAAAAAAGGCCGTAATCGATGCCGGTGCCGATGCTACTGTTTGTGATAATGTTCATCTATCAGGAACTTCAAATTATTCAAGCTTTTTTTTATGGCTCACCTCTGGTGATGGCAGCTTTTTAAATCCGGAAAATATAGACACTTATTATTATCCGGGAGCGGGGGATTTTGACAGCTCCGAGGTAAAACTAACCCTGCTCGCACTTTCGGATGAGCCTTGTGATGAGGTGGTTTCAGATGAAATAAACCTGGTTTTTGATCGCCTAACGCTTGTGTCGTCAAATTTGGAAGATCAGGAAATTCTTTTAGGCGAAACCATCAGCCTTTATTTTGAAGCCACTTTGATGGGTGAAGTCACTTATGAGTGGTACAATAATAACACAGCTGTTAGCAACTCCAATACAACAACACTCACCATCGAAAACTCCATACCTTCAAATGCCGGTAGCTATTATTGTATTTATTCGAATGGCTTTTGCGAATATTCGAGCGATACAGCTTCTATAACCCTCTATGAGCCATTTTTTCAAACCATACAAATTAGAAACGGATGGTCTGCTATTTCATCGTTTGTAGAACCCGCAAACAACAACATCGAATTTTTGCTTACCCCAATAATCGATGAACTGATTATTCTATTTAATGAAGATGGTATTTTTTACCCGGGAGGGGATTTACAAACCTTTATCACCTGGACAGCGAATTCAGGCTATATTTTGAAAACTGAAAGCTCCGACAGTCTCATATTTCAAGGTTTTATTAAGTATCCCATGAAAGTGATCTATTTGTCACCGGGATGGTCAGTTTTACCTGTAAATTCAAATTGCCCGCTAAGTGCAACGGCATTTATTGAAAACAATCCCGGAGTATCTATAATTAAAGAAATTGGTGGCCTGAAAATGTGCTGGCCTGAAAAAGGAATATTTACCTTAGAAAATATAAATCCCGGAAAAGCCTACCAAGTTTTCAATGTATCCGACATCGAAATCACTGTATCCTTTCCGGGATGTAATGAATAAAATAAACTTTGTACGTTTATTCTTCTTTTTTACTCTCCAATAATATTTCAAGAATTTTGATGCCCGCTTCGGAGATTACTGTTCCGGGGCCAAAAATAGCTATTGCTCCGGCATCGTACAGGTATTGATAATCCTGGTGAGGGATTACACCGCCCACAATAACCATGATGTCGTCCCTGCCCAGTTTTTCCAACTCGGCAATAACCTGGGGAACTAATGTTTTATGACCAGCAGCAAGGCTTGAAACACCCAAAATATGTACATCGTTTTCAACCGCCTGGCGGGCAGCTTCGGCCGGAGTTTGGAACAAAGGTCCGATATCCACATCAAAACCCATATCCGCGTAACCGGTTGATACAACTTTGGCTCCGCGGTCGTGACCGTCCTGCCCCATTTTTGCAATCATTATTCGCGGACGCCGGCCTTCGGCTTCTGCAAATTTATCTGCCAGCCCGCAGGCTTTGGCAAATTTTTCGTCTCCTTTGGTTTCTGAAGAATACACGCCTGATATGGATCTTATTACTGCTTTATATCTTCCAAATTCTTTTTCGCAAGCATCCGAAATCTCGCCCAGCGAAGCCCTGCGTTTCGCGGCTTCAACGGCCAGATCCAGGAGGTTTCCTGTACCGGTTTTACATGCATTGGTAATGGCTGCCAAACTTTCCTGAACTGCTTCTTCGTTTCTTTCGGCTTTGAGTTTATTCAAACGCTCGATTTGTGATTTTCTTACCGCGGTATTATCCACCTCCAAAGTTTCGAGCGGGTCTTCTTTTTCGAGCCTGTATTTATTAATCCCCACGATGGTGTCTTTGTGCGAGTCGATACGCGCCTGCTTGCGGGCAGAGGCTTCTTCAATCCTCATTTTTGGCACACCGGTTTCGATGGCTTTGGCCATTCCCCCAAGTTCTTCAACTTCCTCGATAAGCGTCCATGCTCTTTCAGCAATTTCCTGGGTGAGTTTCTCGATGTAATACGAGCCCGCCCATGGGTCAACGGCTTTGGTGATGTTGGTTTCTTCCTGGAGATATATTTGTGTGTTTCGGGCAATTCTTGCAGAAAAATCGGTGGGCAAAGCAATGGCTTCGTCCAAAGCATTGGTGTGCAACGATTGGGTATGCCCAAGTGCAGCAGCCATAGCTTCAACACAGGTACGTGCAACATTGTTGAAAGGATCTTGCTCTGTAAGGCTCCATCCCGAAGTTTGGGAGTGCGTGCGCAAAGCCATCGACTTTGGATTTTTTGGATTAAATCTCTTTACCAGCTTGGCCCAAAGCATACGGGCAGCACGCATCTTGGCAATTTCCATAAAGTGGTTCATACCAATGGCCCAGAAAAACGAAAGCCGCGGAGCAAAGGAGTCGATGTCCATGCCGGAATTTACACCAGTTCTCAAATATTCCAAACCATCGGCAAGCGTATAGGCCAGTTCAATGTCGGCAGTAGCGCCGGCCTCCTGCATGTGGTAGCCGCTAATACTTATCGAATTGAATTTGGGCATATTTTGCGAAGTGTATTGGAAAATATCAGCAATAATGCGCATGGATGGCAAGGGAGGATAGATGTAAGTATTCCGCACCATAAACTCTTTCAGGATGTCATTCTGGATGGTCCCGATAAGTTGATCCAATTTAACGCCCTGCTCCAGTCCGGCCACAATATAAAATGCAAGTACCGGAAGCACTGCTCCGTTCATAGTCATCGATACCGACATTTTATCCAAGGGAATCTGATCGAAGAGGACTTTCATGTCGAGGATCGAATCCACAGCAACACCTGCTTTTCCTACATCGCCTTCCACACGTGGATGATCGGAATCATAACCCCGGTGGGTGGCCAGGTCGAAGGCTATTGAAAGCCCTTTTTGCCCTGCTGCCAGGTTGCGGCGGTAGAAAGCATTTGATTCTTCGGCGGTTGAAAATCCGGCATATTGCCTCACCGTCCAGGGGCGCATCACGTACATCGTGGAATAAGGACCATGCAAATAAGGCGGCAATCCGGCAGCATAATCCAAATGCTCCAGGTTTTCCAGATCGGCTTTTGTATAAACAGATTTTACAGGAATCTGCTCAGGCGTTTTCCAGGAGTTTTCAATTTTATTTTCCTTTTCCCACTCCGCCGGGGTAAACCCTGAACGGGGCGCGGATTTTATATCTATATTTTTAAAATTCGGTTTCATTATCTTCAATTTAATATTATAAACATCAAATATTTTTTATCCATTCACCAGGGGAATTAAATCCCGAG
This sequence comes from uncultured Lentimicrobiaceae bacterium, assembly GCA_964593705.1. Taxonomy (GTDB): domain Bacteria; phylum Bacteroidota; class Bacteroidia; order Bacteroidales; family 4484-276; genus SABY01. The sequence continues at coordinate 66,029 of CAZQIV010000002.1, forward strand.
GAGCTGCTGAAATTCTTTTAATGTTTCCAGCACATTGGATTTTACATGAATAAAATGCCTGATGCCTTTTGATTTTAATTCTTCGATAGCATCTTTGGGATAACCGGCAATGACTAAAATAGCTTTATCGCCAATTTTTTCGATAACATCCGGCGCAATTTGCGGATAATCATCATCGGCAGCACAAAGTACCACAACTTCAGCTTTGCTTGCCAGGCTTGCTTCCACACCTTCATCCACAGTTTTAAATCCATTGTTGTCGATAGCTTCAAACCCGGCACAAGCAAAAAAGTTGCTCGAAAACTGCGAGCGTGCCCTGCGCATCGAAAGGCTGCCATAAGTAAACATGAATGCAGCCGGACGTTTATTTTCCCGCGCAAAAATGTCTGTCTTCGATCTGAGGACTTCAAATTCCTGTGCGCCACGATAAGGCTTCAAAGTTTCGGCAATGGCATTTTCCATCGTACAATCAATGGGCTTCATCACCGACTTTGCAATGTTTTCTGCCAGGTGTTCATTAAAATTTGGATATTGGTTAGAGCCTATCAAAACCTCTTTCCTCGATGCCAAGGCCTGGTTTCTCTTTGTAGCAGTTTCGTTGATTTGTTGTTGAATTATCCCTTTTTTAAAGGCTTCAATAAAACCACCAGCTTCGTTAATTTCGAGAAACAATTTCCAGGCATCGCCAATAAGCAAATCCGTAAGGTTTTCGATATAATAAGAACCTGCTGCCGGATCAACAATTTTGTCAAAATATGATTCTTCTTTCAAAACCAATTGCTGGTTGCGGGCTATCCTTTCGGAGAAAGGATTGGTTTCCTCGAAAATTGCATTAAAGGGCTTTACGGTGAGCGAATTGATGCCGCCAATAATTGCCGACATCGACTCGGTGGTGGTGCGCAACATATTTAAGTATGGATCGTAAACTGTTTTATTCCAATCAGCGGTAAGCGTGTGAATATGTGTTCTTGTAACTTGAGCATTCGACGGGCCATAAGCATTTACCACCTTGGCCCACAGGAACCTTGCAGCCCGAATCTTGGCAATTTCCATAAAATAGTTGGAACCAACGGCAAAATGAAACTTGATATTGGGGGCAATATCATCGATAGACAATCCCTTTTCGGTGAGGCGCGACAAATACTCGTTGCCATAAGCCATTGCAAAAGCCAGTTCCTGGACAATGTTGGACCCTGAATTCTTAAAATAAGTAGCATTTACAGAAAGCGTCCTGAAATGTGGAACATGCTTGCTATTTTCGATGATTTTGCCGCAATTTTCAAAATCAGCGCTTTCTGAATCATAGAATTTTCCACCGATAATTAAATTTCCAATGGGATCAAAATTTACTGCGCCATGAATTTTTTGAAGATCGCGGTTATATTTTTTTACCAGCTCAAGATAAATTTCTAAAACTTTGGGTGCTTGCTTTCCACACACAAAATTCACCTCCACACTTTGTGCATAGATGTTTTCCATGAGTTGCTCAATTTCCTCAATGGCAGGTTTTTTATTTTGATCAAGTATAAATCCAAGCGAATCAACACCTTTCATCAAAACATCCAGCGCTTTTTTATTGGCGGTTTTTACATTATCAACCCGGATATCCTGGCGAACGAACCAGTTATTTTCTTTTTTGCGGCCACTCCTCACAAAGGGAAAATCGCCGGGAAAGGCCTCAAGGTAGCCCAGTTTTTCCAGGTCTTCCTTACGGTAATAGGGGTTTACTTTAAAACCTTCCGGGGTTTGCCATACGAGTTTTCGCTCATAATCGGCGCCTTTCAGGTCTTTGTTAATCAACGCTTCCCACTGTTCCGTGCTTACGGGTGGAAACTCATCGAACAGTTTTTTCTGTTCATTTTTTATATTCATATCATCCATTATCAACCGTTTTGGTTAAATTAATAAATTCATGTTTAATGCCTCAAAAACAATGTGTTTTGAAAAACCGACCGCAAAATTATAATAAAAAGCACACTTGAAAAGCACAGAACTTTACAATGTTGTTAATGGTTTCACATTGGCGTTAACAAAGTCTTACTTGATGGGAGTTATTGAGTTATGAGGTTATACAGATATTAATTTTATTTCAATTATTTTGTTTTGAAGATGTTGACTTTTTAGGATAAATTTCTGTAAAAGTCATCCGATGAATACTTTTATTGAGGTGTTCAATTAAATACTAATATCAATCATCCGATAATAAATTCGCTACGAAAAAGCTGACCCATTTTGTATCGAATTACATGAATTGTCTTTGATTAAAATAAACATAAAATTATTGGTGATAGTTTTTATAGGGATAAGAACACGGATAACACTGATGAAGCGGATTAACACTGATCAGTGATAATCAGTTTAATCCGTACCTGCCCCGTTTTTTCGGGGTCATCCGTGTTCAAAAACAAGAAATACAAATTTGGTATAAATAATAAGTAAGCAGATGAACACCTAAATACTTTTTAAACTGAAAATACAATTTGCAATTCCAGTCCTACTACCAGAAATAATTCATTGCATGCCTTTAAACTGCAAAATCCCTTGTAGCTCAAACAGGAAGTCCATCAATAATTGTAAATGTGATGCGTGAATAGGGCGGATCAGGCATGTTTTCCAATTCCTTTTTGTACATGGCCTTAATCATTTTATGGGCTATTTGAAAATTTTCTTCGGGAGTCCGGCGTGCAGCCAGTTCCGCTGTGGCGTTATTCTCTTCTTCAAAGGAATTATAAACGGCAAGCTCCTTTTGTTGATATTGAATCTCCGGTTCATCAACTTTGGAGCGATTATGTTTATCAGTACCTTTCATTTTCTATGCAGATAAATGCGCTTAAAATTTTTGCTTGTTTAATTAATTGTAATTATGCAAAAATAAGAAAAAAGACCCGTTTAATCAATGAAAGATTAATTAGTGCGTGTCCATAAAGTCAATGTTTTTCACTAGCCCCGGGCTTTAGCCTGGGGAAAAATGAGTTTAAAACGACCTCCCCACCTTTTCGCTGTCAATGCCGAAGGCATTGACAGCGAAAAGGTGGGGGCATTCATTCCTTCAATTCAATCCCCAACCTAAAGGATGGGGCAATTGATATTTCAAAAAATTTACTTTAAAGACAGACTCTAATTAGTGTCGGTCTTTAAACTCATATTCCGCCCCACACCCCTCTAACTCCCCTAAAGGGGAGAACCAGCCAACGCACTGGCAGCGGGGGTTTCCCCTTTAGGGGACTAAGGGGTTGCGCAGGCAAAATCAGAAAAGTACCGACTTTATGGACAGGCACTAATTAGAGCCCTAAGCCATAAAATCCATCGATGAACTTATTTTTGATTTTAAAGAATTTAGAAATTCAGTACTTACGCCGGGAACAATTCACCGGATGAGTTTTCTGTTCCAATATTTTTCATCATATCCAAATTCAACAGGGGTTTTAAGGATCACTATTTTTAAGTCTGCCTCATGCTCAATGGTCAAACAAGATTTCCTGCCTTTTCTCTTTTTTGTAAATTTGCCATATTGCACAAAGATAGGGGAGAACCAGCCAACGCACAATTGGCGGGGGTTTCCCCTTAAGGCCAGCCTCGCCGGCCAAGCGGGCTAGGCTGGTTAGTGCGGATTTTACCTGCGAATATTTGCGTGATCTGCAGGAAGCCCGCCTAAAAAGACCGATACTATTCAAATTCGCTAATAACCCCTCCGGTAATACGTAGCAGGTCAGTATTTACTGAGATAAGATCGTAGATAGCCCTGAATTTGGCAATAGAAGCATTCATGTAAATATTCTGTACATCACGGTAGTTAAACGAATTTATGGAGCCATTTTTTAGCTTTGCCTCTGATAATTCAAGGTTTAATTTAGCGGCTGCTACCTTTTCGCTGGCCAGCTCCAGTATTTCTTTTTTTACATTGTAGTTGCTGAATAATTGTAACAGCTGATTATTCAGGCTGTGCTTAATTTGTGTAGTTTGGATTTGCCCGGTTTCTTCGTTTATTTTTGCAATTTGCACACTACGCTTGCGAACGCCTCCATTAAAAATATTAAAAGATAAAGTTGCACCAACATAAGCATCCGAGTAGTTTTGGGTTCTGTCCGGGGTATTTCCCGAATAATAATTCCCAAAGCCAGTGTTGCTAATTCCGGTATTTAAACTCAGCAAAGGGTAATAGCTACTTTTGTTAAGAGCCGTTTCGTTGGCAAGCAGGTTTTGATAAATGTACTGATTTTTCAGGGTTTGGTTATTCGACATTAATTTTCCTGATAAATCAGCCAGATCATAATCGGGGGTATTGGTTTCTAAAGGCGTGGTTAGATTCCACAATGAATTGTTATCCATTGCCAGAATAAAATTTAAAGTTCGCAAGGAATTTTCATAATTCACCTTTTGCTGCAAATAATTCGATTGATCTTCGAGCCAGGAGTTTTTGGCCTGCAAACTTTCATATGTGGTACTTATTCCCAGTTCCTCACCATCGCGGGTTCTGCTGTATCTATCTTCCGACAGGCCGGCCAATTCTTTAAAAACCTCAACCATTTCATTTTGCAGGATGCTATTGTTATAAGCAACAATAATATCCTGAATGGTCGATTCGATCAACACCACCGTATTTCCCTGTGATTGAAGTTCAAGTTCCTCAAATTTTTGCTTGGTGATTCGTGCCGAAAATCCATTAAAGAAAACCCAGTTTAGATTTAGATCGGGAGAGATTGTTTGGGTGCGGTAATTTTCATCATCGTTCATGTTGTAGTTCTCGCGTCCAACCAAATTGAAATTTATATTCGGCATAATACCGGTATTTCCCCATGTATTATTGATGGAAGCTACTTGTTCACTTTTTCTAATAATCTGCAGATCGTAATTGTTTTTAAGACCGATAGCAATTGCTTCCGAAAGCGAAAGATTGCTTTGTGCATGAGTTGAAACCACGGTTAGCACTGCAACGATGATTGTTATTATTTTACTATTTCTCATTTTTAGTCGAATTGTTTGGCCATATTCTTACTCAAAGTTTTTTCGATGTTTGCATTGATTACGGCTGTTTCAACCGATTCGGGCGTTACCTCAGTTTTTGATCCGATGCTTTTGATAAACACCGTGGCTTGGTTAGTAATTACAATCAATACCGGAAGTATGATCAGGATAAAAATCGTTCCAAATAAAATACCATAAGCCAGCGCAATGGCCATTGGAATAAGCATACGTGCATCGGGACTATTTTCCAGGATAAGTGGCATAAGGCCGGCAGTTGTAGTTACCGTTGTTAAAAAGATGGCCCTGAAACGCGAGATACCGGCATTTTTTACAGCATCCAAAATTTTTATTCCATTTTCAAGATTCTGATTGTATTTGCTCATAAACACAATGGCATCGTTAATAATTACTCCCGACAAAGCTACCATGCCCCAAAGGCTCATCATCGAAATGGGTTGACCATGAAAACCATGCCCCCAGATAGCGCCGATAAATCCCAGTGGAATCATTGCAATAATCAGTAAGCCCTGGCGGAAGGATTTAAAATACACCATGATTATCAATATGATAATTAAAAATGCCAATCCAAAATAGAGTATCATACTGCCCATTTGCTCGGTGGTATCTTTTTGTTGCCCCTGGTGCATATAGGTAATCCCGGGATGACTCTCCTTAATCACGGGCATTATTTCCGCTTCAATATATGCCAACAAATCAGGCACCGATTGACTTTGATCTTGCTGATAGGCATCCACCCTTATTTCGCGTTTTCCATTAAAATGATTAATGGTACTCAGGCTTCTTGCTGTGGATATTTCGGCTACACGCCCCAAAGGAAAATTACCTTTACTGGTGTGAATGAGCATGTTTTCGAGTTTCCCTACATTTTCGCGGTTATCGTGTGAATAACGTACATAAACCCAAATCTCATCCTTGCCTTCCTGGATGCGTTGCGAAAGCCCGCCATAAAATCCCTGGCGAACCTCTTTCATCAGCGATTGTGTGCTCAGGCCAAGTACGTAGGCCTCGGGCTTTAATTTTAATCGAAGTTCCTGGCTGCCAATCTGGCTATTATTTGTGATATTATAAAGAGATGGCATTTTTCCCAGCTCAACTTCCAGCTCATTTTTAGCTATTTCCAAATCATCGGGATCATAACCCAATAAACTAATCGAAACCGGTGCTCCAAAACGGTTGGATGCCCCTACGGCAAATTTGTATGCTTCGGGTATTTTCCCTACTTTTTTTGCAATTGCTTTTTTCAACAGTTCATCCGAAACTTTTGTATCTTCGAGCGAATTAAGAAAAACCCTGATCATCCCGGCATTGGTTCCATTTTCTGTTCCACTAAACGAATTCCCCATATTAACATTCATCGATGAAATGTAGGTCATCGTATCACCATTTTCCTCCATCATTTCACGATTTACCTCCCACACCTTTTCTTCGATAAAGAAGAGTTTTTCTTTGGTGATATTTTCGTTAACACCGGGTTTTAGTGCCAGGTCGATAGTAAACATATCCGAGGGTGCTGGTGGGAAAAAAGTAAATGCAATCTTGCCTCCAACTACCAACCCGAAGGTAATAATAAACATTGCTGTTACCGAAGCAAGGGATAAACCTTTATGCTTTAATATCCAGTTTAAAAATGGCAAATAGATTTTGTCCCTTAAGCCAAAAATCATTTTGTCGAGTACCACACGAATTTTACCATAAACCGATTTTGTATTCAGCGGCTTTAGTACTTTAGGATTTGCCAAATGCCCCGGCAGAACAAACATTCCTTCCAACAACGAGAAGAACAAAGCCAGCACTACAACCAAGCCCATTTCGTACATCATTTCCATTCGCCCTTCGATAAAAAAGAGCGGTGTAAAAGCTACAATTGTGGTGGTAACAGAAGTAATTACCGCCGGCAAAACTTCCATGGTTCCATCGATGGCCGCACGCCGGGGCGATTTCCCCATCTCAAAATGCGTAAAAATATTTTCGCCAATAACAACTCCATCATCCACCAAAATACCAATAATGAGTATCATGCCAAACAAGGAGATTAAGTTGATAGTAACTCCCAAAAGACTGGCTACAATAAACATCCCCAGGAATGATGCAGGAATGCCCCATGCTACCCACAACGAAAGACGAATATTCAACAACAACGATAGAAGAATAATAACAAGAATAACCCCCAACAAACCATTATTTATTAAGATGGAAAGTTGCCCGTCGATCAGGCTTAGAAAATCCATTTTCACATCAAGTTTATAATCCTCATGTGTTTCATTAAAAACTTTGATGTACTGATTTACTTCAACAGAAATGGCTTCTAAATCTTCCGACATTAATTTTTGAATCATAAAAGTTACACTCGGATTTTGATCGGAATAGCCATTGGTGGGATCTTCGGGAACCTGCAGTGTTACCGATGCCACATCACCGATGGTAACGAGCTGGCCATCAGAACCGGCCTTTAGAACAATTTGTTTTACGTCTTCGGGATCGACCGACCGTTGCCGGCTTAGCACTTTTATCTGTTCGCGCCGGCTTCGGATGGTTCCCCCCGAAATATCGATATTATTTAATGAAATAGCATTTTGAATATCCGTAAAAGTCAGATTGTAGCGACGCATTTGTGTTTCGTCCAACTCAACAGCTAATTCAAGATTCCGGGGAACCCCGAAAATAGTGATTTGAGAAATTTTACCGGTAGCCAACAAATCGTCTTCAATGCGATTTGCCATGCTGTTCAGTTCAAGAATATTATCCGATTTTGACGACAGCGAAAAGAACATGCCCATGTCTTTAGCACGTTTTTTTGAGACGATGGGTTTTTCGGCTGCTGCCGGAAAGTTTGATATTCCATCCACAGCATTTTTAACATCCGACAAAAGTTCATCCATGCCGTAGCCATTTAGGGCGGTAACAGTTATGCTTGCAGAGCCTTCGTGCGAGCTGGAGGTAAATTCTTTAATCCCCGATATTCCACGAATGTTGTTTTCGACCAAAGCTGTAATCCCTTCATCCATCTCTTTGGGAGTAGCCCCGGGATACATCACTGATACAGAAATTACTTTGGATTCGACCAAGGGAAAAGTGGCCTTTCGCATATTCATCAGCGAGATTCCGCCAAGCAGCAAAAAAATGAGGATGACCATTTTCCCGTAAAAGGGATATTTTACAAATTGCGATATTATATTTTTCATTTACTTGTATTTCAAAATTATAAACCAGGAATAATTAGTGTTCGTCTATAAAGCGCAACTTCTGCGTTGTTGCTCAAAATTCAAATCCTCATCCCGCCAAATGCGGGACTGCGGTTTGAATTTTTCACACGCCTTGAATTTGACCTTTCTAGAGCAAACACTCGAGTTTATGGACAGACTCAAATTAGGCACAAACACCGCTTTTAACGAGCCAAATATTTAATGTTTGGATTAACTGAAGCCAGTGATTCTACAACAATAGTTTTAGAGGAATCGATCCCTGAAACGATAAACGAGTCGTTGAGCACACGCACAATTTCTATTTTCACTTTTTGCAATGTGTTATCCGAAAGTTCGTAAACATAGTAATCGTCAACAATGGCCTCACGAGGAATTTCAAAACCCGACACTTCGGCATCATTAAAGGTTACATCAACATATTCGCCTTCCAAAAAGTTATTGCCTCCCTTTGCATTGTAGGTGAGATAAACATTTACGGATTGAGTAGCTTCGTCCACAAAACCTGAAATCCGGGAAACGGTGGCCATTTGCTCAATACCGCGGCTATCCATAATTTTTACTTTGTCGCCTTTGTTTATCCATTTTAAATCCTTTGGAAAAACCGGAACGATAACTTCAAGCTTGTCGGTGCGAATAATTGTAGCCAACTCAGCACCCGGACTTGCCACTGCACCAATTTCTTTATTTACCGATTTAAAACTTCCGGTAAAAGGAGCATAAATGGTGTAGCGTTTCAAATTTATTTGTTGTTGTTTTAAGCTGTAATAATTAGTGAGCACATTGTTGGATGCCAGAAACACTCTCTCCTTGTCGGAATGGATTTCGGGGAGTTCAGGTAACGTTTTTTCAGGATCGATGGCATTAAAAAAAGTAATCCATTTTTCATATTGATCGTTGTAATCAACTTTTAAATCAGGAAGGATTTTCGAAACGGTTTGCAAAAAACTACTCTTGCCCGATTTTAAGGCAGCCTCAACATTTTCGCTGTAAATCCTGATAATCACATCATTTTTTTTGAAACTCTCGCCGGTTTTAAATCGTACATCGCCTTGCATTAGACGACCCGAAACCTCAGCAGCCAAAGAAATATTATCAAAAGCGGTGATGCGCCCATTATAAATCATATCGGCATTCATTGTGGTTATTTCGCCTTTCCGGGCTTTCACATACATTATATTTTCCTTGCTATCATCTTTTGCAGGCACAGGTTTGGCATTGATCAAGTATCCTGAAAATCCGATTGCCAGGACTATTATTGCCAGGCTTAAGAAACCGTAGATTACCTTTCGTAACATTTGCTTTATTTTTTAAGATTACAATTCATTATTAAATCGGGGGCAAAAATGTTGCATATTCCTTTTTTAATAAAATAATATGAACCAATAAGCGGATTTGATAAACGAAAGCATGTTTCACATTAACGAGCGTTCAAAACAACGGTTATTCGTCCAGGGAAGACGTTTGTTAGCCAAATGCGTACTTTTGTTTATAATATTTGTGTATTTGGAAAAAGCAAGGATAAATTTGCAGATCATAAAATGCTTATCAATGAAACACAGTTTTAAAAGGGGATTCTGGATTAATCATATTATATGGCTGATAACATTTGGTTTGTTTTTTATCACGACAAACTATTTTCAGCCAACAAATTTTGCGTTAATGGCTGCTGCCTACAACACTTTTATTATTTTTCTTGTATATGTTATTACCATAAAATTTCTATTCCCAAGGTACTATGAAAAAGGAAAGGGATACATCCTCATTTCTGTGGCAGTTATTTTTGGTTTATCTACAATATTTGCCATAATTGATATTTATTTTCTTCCTGATCTTAAACATAACATTCCTAAAAAACCGCCGATGTTTTTTATTTTCATGCGCTACTTTATGACCTTGGGATTGGCCTATTTTATCGGTACATCAGTGAGTTTAATGCGGTATTTCACAAAACAAAAAGAGGCCGAAAAAATCCTAAAGGAAGAAAAACTGGAAACCGAACTTAAGCTCCTAAAGGCCCAGATAAATCCACATTTCATCTTCAATGCCTTAAATAATATTTATTCGTTGAGCTATTCACAATCAAAAAATGCGCCCGATAGCATCTTGAAATTGTCGGAGATGTTGCGCTATGTTTTTTATGATTGTAGCAAAGATCGCGTACCCTTGTCAGCAGAAATAAAGTACATCGAAAATTTTAATGCTTTTCAACAAATGAAATCTGAGTTTGAGCAAAACATCAAACTAAAATTGGAAAATAGCCTGGGAAAAATTGAGATAGCCCCGATGCTTATCATTCCATTTTTGGAAAACGCGTATAAGTATAGCCGTATTGAAGAAAATGAAGATGCGTATGTAAATATCAGGATTAATTCAGGGAATGGAAAGTTGATTTTCAGGATTGAAAACAGCATACCCACCGATTCAAAATCAGCCCCGGGCAGCGGCATGGGAATTAAAAATGTAAAACATCGCCTGGCCATTATCTATCCCGGAAAGCACGAACTTATAATCGAAGAGGAAAATAATTTATTCAGTGTGGAATTACAATTAGAAACCGCTTAACGTTGACTTTGGTATGAAAAAGATAAAATGCCTTGTAATTGATGACGAACGCCTGGCCAGGGATTACATCAAGAACTACATCAGCAAAATTCCGGAACTCGAACTCCTGGGCGACTTCAACACCCCATTAAAAGCTACTGAATTAATAAAATCGGGGAAGGTTGATTTAATGTTTTTGGATATTCAAATGCCAGATATTACCGGTATCGATTTTATGAAAAGCCTGACCCGCAAACCGGAAGTTATTTTTACAACAGCCTACCAGGAATATGCCCTGGAAGGTTTCAACCTCAGCGTGGTTGACTACCTCCTGAAACCCTTTTCTTTCGAACGCTTTTTTCAGGCTGTGAACAAGGTTATTGATAAACTGGAACAAAAAAACACTGCTGGCGAAGACCAGGAAATAATACCACAAGCACAAACAACTTTTGCCGACACTTATCTTACCATTCGTGCCGACCGGAAATTTTACAAAATCAATTTCGACGACCTGATTTACATTGAAGGGCAAAAAGCTTATGTGAGTTTTCATACCAGCAAGAAACGGATAACAGCCATAGCTTCTCTAAAAGAATTGGAGGAATCATTGCCAAAAGAAAAGTTTATCCGCATTCATAAATCTTACATTGTGGCTATTCACGAAATTATGTCGCTTGAAGGCAATATGATCGAAATAAATGACACAGAGCTCCCCGTTGGAAAGAGTTACAAGGATGCTGTGATGAAAATATTCGGGGTTTAATTTGTGGGTCAGGGTTTGATTCAAAGTCAGGCCCTTCTATGTTGTAATCCAAACTTAGTTGAAATATTGGAAATTCATTTGATACCGTTTTCTATTAAAAAATCATTCATTTCGTATTTTTATCAACTCAACAAGTCTTTCAAAATCCATACTTTCTCCATAAATCATATTCTCCTGCATTTCCTGATAATCTTTTTTGTACAGGTCATAAAATTTTCGGGGAGGTAAGATTTCTAAATTTTCAATTGCCAGGTTTTCATAGTTCACAGTTTTTACGGCGGTGAATTTCTTTCGGTGTTCGACAATAGATCTGAACAATTCAATATCCTCAATGGCCTTTTGCCCAAATCTTGTTTTTATTATTTTCCCAATATCATATAAATGTCTCGACATTCTTTCGTGCCTGATTTTTTCAACTGGCTTTTGGAACTCTTCGTGGAGTAATATCATTTTCTCCAGGAAAGTTTTCTCTGGAATTACCGTGTTCGCGAGAAATTCATTTTCTGTAAAAAGTGATCCTGGATAGTGGTCATCAATTATTGAATTAATTCTTGTTTTTGTATAAGGCTCTAAAAGCGACCTTGCCCCAAACTCAATCAATACTCGATTCGGCAGATATGGTATTTCTTCGAAAACAGATTGATAATTTACCTTAATAGTTTCCGGGTCTTGGTCGGATATTTTGATGTTTTCTATTTGTTTTAATACTGACATTGAATAATATTTGTCCCAAAAATAGTAAAATTATGGGACAGATTATTGTGTGATAGAATGTTCTTTCCACCTTGTAGCTAACGGTCGGCGGCTATGGCTCGCAGCCGCCCAGTTGCAGGAAGTTTATTAAAGATTCGTATGTTTCCTTTTGCAATCATTTTACCAAATGAACACTAAGCGGCTGTGAGCCATGATTTGCTGTTGGCTTGTGCGAATTGCAAATGTGCTTGGCTGTGTGGGTTGATTTAATTTACAAAATTCATAATAATGTGATATAATGTAAATTTTGATTCATTGGAAGCTTCACCGCGCTTGTGATTTGTACTAAAAGTATTTTCATTGTCATTTATAGAATTTCTTTCAATTTCTCCTAACAATTTTCCTGTTTCATTGTTTTTATAGACATCCTCAATTTTATGTACCAAAACATTAACAATATTATCATCACATTTTTTAATGACGTAGCCTATCATACCTCCAAATTCCATATTATGAGCATATTTTCCTGTCATAAAGCGGAATATTCCTCCATTTTCTACATAGGAGTCTTTAACTTTTTTGTTTGTATAGACATATTCGTTTATTAGTTTGGTTGAGCCATCCAAATTTTTTGCTTCAAATGAAAAGTGTTTATTTCCATTTCCCCATTGGCTATGTTGAAATTTCAAGTCAATAAAACCCTCTTGATCTCCATCTGTACGAGGTTCTCTATTTACAATAAACTCAAAAGAATTAAATTTTCTGTCATTTATTAACCAGCGATAAATGCTGTTTGAGATAGCATTCTCATTTTTGATTTTGGGATTGTTTATTATTCTTAATATATCTTCCTTATCATCTTCCTTTATGAACTTCAATAAACCAAAAAAGATATAATTCCTCCAATCATTATCACTGAGTTTACGTCTTTCGATGCAGCTATCTGATAATAATTTTGTTGGTGGAAGTTTTATGTGACCGTGATTCATTTAGCTAGTTTTATTATATCCTTAGCGTCTTCGAATGCTTTTGTAATTGACCAGTTACTGAGAATGCTATTTTTAATTAGATATACACAGTCTTTTCCAACTATTCTATTTTGTAAAAGCGTAAACTTTTTCGAGCTGGATTTTAATAATTCTTCACTTATGGAATATGTTAATATTTTTTTTGATGAAACTTGAGAGTTTTTAGAACCATTAAAATAAATTGCAACCACGGTTATGCCTGAGCCAAAAACATTATCAATATATGATTCTATTCGAGGGGTATCTGTAAAATAGAGTTCAAACATATCCTTCAATGTTTGCTTATATTCTTTTAATGGAGTTTTGTTTTTTTCAAGTATTGTTTTACCTGACATAAGAGAATCTTTAATCCTTTGTCTTTCATAAAAACTTAATTCATATAAATCATAGATTAATTCATTTAATAAGGCTTTATCCTCACCATCATATTCCAGTTTCTCATCAGTGATATCTTGACTTAATTCTGTTATTTCGGATATTATATTCTCATCAAGTTGTTCCGGTATAGGTATATTTCTAATGGCAGCGGTCGTAATATTCGACATATTTGCTCCGTCATGTCTCCTATATTTTAGTGTTAAAAAATATTCGATTAATTCAGAATTCAACAAAGCAGTAATAAACGGATATAGCTTTTCATCTTGTAATTTTATTCCATAGATCAAATTAGAAAAAAATAGGTTTTTATTTGAATAGGCAGCCTTAATCTTATTACCAAATCTATTTACTACTATCTTCTTACCCTCAAAAACTAGCATACTTCGAATGCGTTGAAAATTGTGCTTATTTACATCATTTTTATTTATGTAGCCATCAATATTATTAATTCTAAACGATTCAATTATTTCTGTAGGTTGATAAATATATGGCGTATCATAGTAATTGTCTTCATTTTTACTTAAATATTTTTCAAAAGCAAATTTTTCATGCCATAAAGCTTTTTCATTATTTGAAAACTTGTTAAAATCACTTAATGAATAATAACTTTCCAATTTTTTATTTCCAATTCTTTTTAAACCCTCAAAGCTTAGCTTTTCATCTTTAAATAAATATTCGTCTAATTTGTTCTTATCAGATATCTTCCTTATTAATTCTAAATCATATTCATTTCCTATCAAATAATCACGTAAAACAATCTTATTTGTTTGTATGAGTTTTTGCCTTAAATCAATTCGTTTATCTTCTTGTATAATCAATAAGTTGAATTCTTTTGAATATAGTTCTAAATCAACAGGATAGTATTTTATAATAGATGTTGGTAAAACATTTTTATTATTAAATATTGTAACAACAACTGGTTCTCCTGCTCTTTCGAATAATATCTTTCTAACTCTTGATAGTTCGTAAAAGGTTTCTATTTGATACTGTGAAAAGAAAAAATCTTGAAAATGAACTGAATTATCATTATAAAAATTTGAACTGTTTTGTACAAACCCAAATTTTGTATTTGCATTAGCCCAATCTTTAATTTTAAGCATAAATGCCTGAGATATTTGATTATCTCCAATTATTTTGCTTGCATATATTTTTCTGCCATTTATTTCAGTAAAATAGTTTTTCAGAAAACTTAGCTCCTTCTCATTATCTTTATCCTGTTTTATTTTAAAAAATGGTGGGTTTCCAACTATGTATTTAAAAGTGTTTCCAACAAAATGCAGTTTGGTTTCACCAATTTCAAGGGAGTTTCCATTTATTATATTCTGAGAAAAATCTGGGAATATTATAATTTCATTACCGTTTACTATTTTTTGTTTTACGTACTCTTTTATATCCTCATTGTTTAATCCTTTAAGTACTTCTAAGTAAAGGGCAAAAATAGTTAGTCGCCAAGCTGTGTTTTTCTTCTCTATTCCAAAGATGTATTTTTTTAATAGTTTTATACGGTGTTCTATAATTTCAGAAATGCTTGCTTCCTCCTCAATTTGCGATTTTTGTAATATTTTTCGATATGATAGAATTAGAAACATTCCTGAACCACAGGCGGGGTCAAGAACCGTGCCTGTCTCTGATATTACTTCATCAATAATTAAGTGTGCTAATTTTGGAGGCGTGTAGTATATGCCTTCGTCACGTTGGTCTTTTTCAAGAAACACTTCGTAGATATGGCTGATAAACTCTATAGGAATTACATCAAATTGAAAATCAAAAAGCCTTAACTGGCTTGATTTTTTATCTTCTTGTATCGCACTGAGAATTGAAAGAGAGGAATTACTAATGTAATCTTCTTCAATAGTAGGTGAAGCAAATAGACGATTGCTAAAAATCTTATTTAATAAATAATATAATTGATTGATTTTTTGAGGATCATTCTCTTGTAACAATAATTTATAGTTTGTACCCTTACCAAAATAATGTTGATAAAAGTCCGAATTGATGATATGGTTGTCTTCAAGAAATTTGATAAACAACATCCTGTCAATTAGAGCTTGTATCTCTTCTGTTTTATCCTTTCCAATTTTTTTCTCTAAATCATTTCTAAGTAATTTAAGCTGTTCAACCAGTTTTTTATCAATTCGCTCATTGTGTTTTATATTGCGAATGAAATCTGAATAATTTGTCCAAAATGCTCCAGAATCAAATTGCCATTTTTGAATTCTTCTAAGTTTTTGTTCATCCTCACCTTTTATTTTAAATTCGTCAATCTTGGCAGATTGCTTTCTTGGATTAGATTTAGCATAATTGAGTGAAATCTTATCTGATTCCTTAAAATAAAAAAAGAGGTCGTATTTATCCTTATTCCAGAAATACCGTTTTATCTCAAATAACTCCTTCTCACTTAATGGTATTAAAATTAAACAGAAGGAACTATTGGAACTTTCATTATTATAGGCGAATAAATTCCCCGAGAGTTTATTGCTAAGTTTTTTGTTATCTGACAAATGCAAAGTTTCCTTTACGATATCTTTATCGAAAGTGAATCCTAAATTCACGAAAAATGTTTGCATTAAACCCATCAAATTTGCAATATAAAACCTTTTCAAAGGTAATAAATTATTTGTTGTTGAATAATTGAAATCTGTAGGCTCTAATCATAAGTTTTGTACAAAATGTTATACAGATAAAAGTTCGTTAACTACCTGAATGTTGGACAAATTGCACTCTTTTGCAATTTTTGGTCTAAGCGTTGGCTTGTGCGAATTGCAAATCTGTGCAATGTGCGTGGGCTTCTTCACTATGTGGGTAGGTACAAACAAAATTAATTCTATTTGGTAGCGTTTTATTTTTTTGTCTATTTTCTATTCCCATTTGTTTCGTTTTATTACTTCGGTATCTTATTCAGCCTTGCAGGTAACAGCATAGATATGTTTCCGGACTTAAGGTTCGAACACCTCACTCAGCAAAATACTTAAGCGGGAAAGAACTCCCGAAAATAAAACCAATTTAATTTCAGAATTCCACATTCGTTGAAAGTTTATTTTTCAGGCTGCCAAATTTAGGGAAATATTTATTGGGAAGGCATGCCTTGTCTCTACAAAAAAATACCCCAATAACCCTACCTCCTCCCTTCCCACTCCCCATAAAACTGCTCCAGGAAATCTTTCATATATTGATGCCTTTCCTGCGCCATAAGTTTTCCGGAGGCGGTGTTCATTTTATCTTTAAGCAAAAGTAACTTTTCGTAAAAATGGTTGATGGTGGGTGAATCGCCTTTTTTGTATTCCTCCTTGCTCATGTTTAGTTTGGGCTTTTCCTCCGGGTTGTATATGGATCGGTTTTTAAATCCCCCATAATTAAAAGCCCGTGCAATGCCAATAGCCCCGATGGCATCCAGTCGGTCGGCATCCTGCACCACGGCCATCTCGGGGGAATGAAAATCCACTTTTCCCAGGCTGTTCTTGAACGACATGTTTTTGATAATGTGTACCAGGTGCTCAATTTCTTCATCACTAACAGTTTGCGTTTTCAGGAAATCAGATGCTGTTTTTGGCCCGATATCTTCGTTGCCATCATTAAATTTTGGATCGGCAATATCGTGGAGCAGGGCGGCAAGTTCTACAATAAAAAGATCGACATCTTCGGTTTCGGCAATTTTTTTTGAGGTTTTCCAAACGCGGTAGATGTGCCACCAGTCATGGCCGCCTTCGGCATCAGCCAAAGTTTCTTTTACAAACTGTTCGGTTTGATGGATGATGGCCTTTTGTTGTTTTGATGTTAGCATAAATAAATTTTTGTAATCCGTCATTACTATTCAGGGTCTGTTTTTATAGTGCTGTTTTTTCCCGCAAATTTCGCTGATTAGCGCTGATTTTTTTCTGCGAAAACCTGCGTTATCTGCGGGAAACCTGACTAAAAAGACAAACTCTATTTTGAATACTGATCGATAACCTGCTCGATGGCTCTGCGGCAGGCGGGGCAAAATTCCTGTTTGTTGCGTGTAAACATGATGCAGTCGATGGCCGAGCGATACTGCCCGTGTTGCGAATAGTTAGCCCCTTCGAAGGCACCCGTGGTGTTTTTGTTTTCCATCCCGCCAATCATGTCCAGCATTTCTTTTTTCTCCCTCATAAATAAATCCTCAACCTGCGACTCCGGAACTTTGGCTGCGCGGAGTGCCGTGCGTTCCTTCTGAATTTCCTGGCTGTGGGCATCAAATTTTTCCTTATCCCATGGGGTTGGTATGGGAGTTCCGGGTTCCACCAAATCTTTCCATTTCAAATTTTCAGGATCGGGCAAGGCTGTTACATTAGGTTCCCAGGGCTCCACGGTAACATCAGGAATTTCGTAGGAAACAGAGGAGGAATAATATTCATCGGCCAGGGCAGCAAAGGAGTGCCCAAACTCATGCACAAAAATATAATTGGAGAATTTATTATCAGCGGCCACCGTGGAATACAAATTAAAAATGCCTCCGCCACCATAAGTTTTTTCGTTGATAAGAATATACATGTAATCGTAAGGAACCGTTGAGGCCACATCGCGTATGGTGCGGTTATCGTAAGCCAGGGCATAGCGCTCAGAATCGAAAGCACTGTACGACATCGACAGCGGGGTTCTTTTAAACACACCCGGATGGGGCTTATTTACTCCGCTCACAGCAGCGGGGGTTTCGACTACCCGCACATTAAAATCAGCTTTTCGGGATTTGTAGGGCTCCACATTAAAAAGTTCTGCCGCAAGGCGTTTTACATCCCCCCTGAATTTTTCCATCTCATCTTTACTGTATCCATCTCCTAAAATTACAATATCCACATGATTATTTGGCGATCCGTTTTCAATCAAAACCCAGGAATCATAAGGACTTTCGTACGATGCAGGATTGGCTTGCCTGGAAGCGGGATCGATAGTATAAGTCCAGAGCGGAACAAATTCATTTTTATTGTTTCGCTTTTTGATGGTTAAAACTACAGGATTTTTAGGCCAGGGTAAACGCACTGATTCGTGAAATGTACCCCATTGTTCTTTGGCTTCGGGAATGGTTTGCCACTCGCCAAAGATGCTTCCAAAACCACGGCTGTAAATTGGCTTCATGGTTTCTTCATCTTTAATTTCAACAAAATAAAGCCCACGGTTCAGGTCGTCAAGCAATATGGTTTTACTTCCTGCCCAGGTTCCGTCATTTAAAATTCTGTCGGGCGAAAAGTGCTCCTCCGTGGCAGTTCCGCTGTGGAAGTAATCGAAGCGCATGGTGGCATCGGTAAAATAATGGTCATAGTTTATTCCAAGAGAAGACTGCGCAAAAATGCCTGTAAATGCAAGGCTCAGCAAAAAGCTTAAAAAAATGTGTTTCATTATTGTGGAAATTAATGTTTTACGAAAGGTTTAATTCGCCGTCGAGGCCTGCAATTTTAAATGTTTTTTTGATGAAAGGATTTGAATTAACGATCGAAAAATTTTCCTTGCCAACTTTTTTGGCATACAAAACACACAACCTTATAAACGATGAGGTAACAAACTCTACCATTTCGAAATCGAAAACCACCAGGAGTCGCTTGTCGCTTTGCGGGACGAAGTTTGTCATTATCCGCTCTTCAATTTCAGGTTGAAGTTTCACGGACACGTCAGTATCCAGCTTCCCTGAAAATTTACAGGTTTGGATGTGTTCAATTTCATTATAAAAATATTCAGCCATAATATTTATTTTTAAAAGTTTTTATTGTAATCAGAAAGTGTTTGTGCAGCAGTACCTGATTCATCGAAATATTTATTTTGATCAAATTTAAACCATTTTTCATTTGTAACGCGACGGCATACGCGCTGGATGTTGATGAGATGGCGGGCAGTAACATTTTCGGTGGTAATGTTTTTTCCTCCGCTGCCACAGCCAAGCGTGAGCGATGTGGGTAAGTTGTTAAATATCCCCCCAACAGCGCCTTGTACCGAAGGCGTGTTAACCATAATGCGTCCGGCATTCATGAGTTGCGAAAATTCGAGTATTCGTTTTTCGTTGTTGGCATATATGCAGGCTGTGTGGCCAATTCCTCCCAAATAATTGAGGTCGATGCACAACTTTACTGCCGAGGAATAGTCGGTGGTTTCGTAGAATGCAAGCACCGGTGCCAGGATTTCCTGAGAAAGTGGGTGTGTTTTACCTACATTTTCCTGACGGGCAATCAGGAGTTTTGTCCCTTCAGGAACTGAAATCCCTGCCAGTTCGGCAATGTATGAAACAGGTTTCCCAACCACATCGCCACTCATAATTCCTTTTTCGTAGTTGAAGACAACCTTTTCAATTTTCTTGATTTGCTCCTTATCCAAAAAATAACAGCCCTGTTTTTCAAATTCAGAAATTAGATTTGCTGAGATGGATTTTTCACAAACCACGGCCTGCTCGCTGGCACATATAGTCCCGTTATCGAAAGTTTTAGAATTAAGGATGCATTTTACGGCAAAGGGAATGTCTGCACTTTCATCGATAAATACGGGCACATTTCCCGGCCCCACACCAAGCGCAGGGTTGCCCGAACTGTAAGCAGCATGTACCAGTCCTGTTCCTCCGGTTGCAAGGATGAGGGCAGTTTTTGGGTGGATCATAAACTCGTGGGTAAGATCGCGGTTTGTTTCGGGCAATATTTGAATACAATCTTCGGGAGCCCCTGCTTCGAGGGCAGCCTTGTAGCAAATATTTACGGCTTCTTCGCAAGCTTTTGGCGCTTTGCGCGGAGGGCTTATGATAATAGGATTTCGCGACTTGAGCGCTATGAGGATTTTAAACATTACCGTTGAGGTGGGATTGGTAACCGGAATGATTCCAAAAATGGGGCCGATGGGTTGGGCAATCTCCACCATACCTGTATTGGCATCTATTGAAATTACCCCGGCAGTTTTTTCGTTTTTAATGCTTTCGTAAACAAGCTGCGTTCCCACCACATTTTTAATCACTTTGTGTTGCCATAGCCCTATTTCGGTTTCTTCGGCAGCCATTTTGGCCAGCTTCACACGGGCTTCAAAACCGGCTTCAAAAACCTTTTTTACGATCGCATCGGTTTGTTGCTGGTTGAACTGATTAAACACAGCGCCCGACATCACTGCATTTCCAACAATTTCATCTGCAATTTCTTTGTAGCTTTTCATTTTTCTTTTTTTGATAGTTAATATTTTCAGCTTTGTTATTCTGAATAAACTCCTCAAACATGCCTGGTTTTTAAATGCTCACTAACTTTTTTTGGAGGAGCAAATATAAAAAATTATGCGGTTTGGTAGAAAAGTAAAAACATTGCTGCAAGTGTTTTGAAAATTGTTTCTTTTTATTAGACTACACTCTTTAATTAGAGTCGGTCTATAAACTCGTAATCTGCCGCACACCCCTCTAACTCCCCTGAAGGGGAGAACCAGCCAACGCACTGGCAGCGAGGGATCTCCCCTTAAGGGGATTAAGGGGTCGCGCAGGCAAAATTAGAAAAGAGCTGACTTTATGGACAGACACTAATTAGAGTCTGTCTTTAAAGTAAATTTTTTGAAATATCAATTGCCCCATCCTTTAGGTTGGGGATTGAATTGAAGGAATGAATGCCCCCACCTTTTCGCTGTCAATGCCTTCGGCATTGACAGCGAAAAGGTGGGGAGGTCGTTTTAAACTCATTTTTCCCCAGGCTAAAGCCCGGGGCTAGTGAAAAACATTGACTTTATGGACGCACACTAATTAGAGCCTGCAGAAAAACTCAGAATAATAATCATAACATTATTTATGTAATGTGATAAATAAAAAACTGTTACGAATTTTTCAGCAGCCCCTAATTAAATCTAAATTGTTAGTTAAACAAAAAACCACAATACAGCCTATTTGAAGCAATCAACTTCAGAATTAATCAAGGAGTTTGTAAACCCACCTTTTATCTTGCCGGTATTCTTTTCATTATCAAAATACCAATCATAGCTCAGGTATTTCCCCCAGATGTTTGGTGTGAAGTGGCCAAGAATAATCCCCATTGACTGGCTATAAACAAGCTGTGGTTGTCCGCCTGCAATGATCTCGTAGTAGTATTTATCATTCCTTTCTAATTCAACCACAAATGGTTGATTTTCGAGGAGTTCTTTTACCGTAACCTGCCGGGTGAAATATGCGAGTGCCGAAAATGTAAGGGTTTCATCAATCATGCTTTCGCTTATCGCAAATTGAAGTATGCCCCCGGCATTGGCGGCGGCACCCAGATGCTTGCTTATTATTTCGGCGCTTGCATACGATACAGGTTTACCGGTTTGTGCATCAATAACTTTTCCGGTTAGTGTTGTTGTTTCCTGCGCACATACTTGCACTACGGTATTGAATAGCAGGATAAAAAGCAATACCAAATTACGCTTTGTGGTTTTCATAATCTTGATTTATTAAATGATAAAAACTTGCCGGTGAACTTAGCCTGACCTATCAATAACCCCAGATTTTATTGGGTTAAAGCCCCGGTTCAACGAGCCTGCTGATTACCTCCGGCTTAAACCGGAGGTAAATCATTATTTTACAATACAAGGTTTTAGCCCAAAAAATGAATTATTCAGGTTAGGGATACACAATATCCTTTTCTTCGATCAATGGCCTGCCCATATACCTGAGCAGCAACTGGGCCACCGCGAGTGTGTCTTTTTGGCAATATTCAACAATTCGCTCCAGGCCTTTATCTTCCCAGTAAACCTTGCCTACCATGCTCCCGTCAATGTCGTCCTTGGGGCTGGGGATATCGAAAATTGTTGTGAGCAACTCCAGCGAAGTGTAGTTTTTGTAATCGCCAAAACGCCATAGCTCCATGGTATCAAGGTGCTGAATTTCCCAGGGTTTTTTGCCATGCAGGTTTAGGATTTTGGGCAGCGAAATTCCATTTATCAACATACGCCGGGCAATGTACGGAAAGTCAAACTCCTTGCCATTGTGCCCACACAGCAAATGCTGCGGCTGGTTGTAGTAGCCGTTGAGCAGGGCGGCAAATTCGTTGAGCAATATTTTTTCATCATCACCAAAAAAGGATTTCATCCTAAAAGTGTTGCCGTAAACTATCCCCGTTGAAATGCAGATTATTTTGCCAAACTCTGCATAAATTCCTGCACGGGAATATAACTCCGAAGAAGTATCGGTATCAGATTTCGCGAGGCGTTCAGCTTTTTTATCCCAGAGTAATTTAAGCTTTTTGGGCAACTCTTCGTATTCAGCGAATTGGGGAACGGTTTCAATATCCAAAAACAGGACATCTTCGATTTTTAATTTTTCAATCATAGTATTAGTCATTATCTTTACGCAATAAATGTAGAAATAATTTCCTTAACCTCCATTTTTTTATACACAAAATGATCGAAATTCGCAAAACCGATGATGGCTCACACACGCTGTTTATCCCCGGGCTAAACGAACACTACCACTCATCGTATGGCGCAGTGCAGGAGTCGATGCACGTTTTTATTGATGCAGGTCTTAATTTTCTAAGCGATCAAAAAACCAAGATTAACATCCTTGAAGTTGGTTTTGGCACCGGCTTAAACGCTTTGTTAACGCTACTCCACTCCACCAATAAAATCATTTTTTACCATGGCATCGAAGCTTTTCCCGTGAGTAAAGAAATTACAGGTCAACTGGATTATCCCGGATTTTTGAAAGATAAAAATGCAATACTTTTTTTTGACAAGATTCACCGGGTAAAGTGGAATGAAGATATGTCCATCACCGAAAAGTTCACCCTCAGGAAGGAACAAGCAAAGATTGAGGAAATCTCATTGGAACGGGAAAAATATGATCTCGTCTATTTCGATGCCTTTGCACCGGAGGTTCAACCCGAATTATGGACAGAAGATATTTTCAGAAAACTATTTGATGCCACGAAATCTGGCGGAGTTTTAGTTACCTATTCCTCGAAAGGTTTGGTGAAACAAAATCTTCGGACATCTGGCTTTGAGGTGAAGCGGCTTCCCGGCCCACCCGGGAAAAGGCATATCGTGAGGGCGGAGAGAAGATGTTAATGGTGTAATTGTCCCGAAAAGTAGAAAATCTTTGATTTTCGTAACTTTTCGAGGATGCACGAGCGGAGCTCGGCATTATTGGTGTAATCGTTATTGAGCCTGTTCGCACTCCCGGTGAATTGATGGCTAAAGCCCTAATTTTTGCAGCTTTATCATTAAACCCAATTTAGTATCGGTCTTTAATCTAACATTTAGAAAAATATACGATTTCAGATTAACGATTTTAGATTTAAGATGTTGGTGTGTATCAATCAAATCTAATATCTCCGATTCCCGCACGTGCGGGATCAATCTTAAATCAAAAAAAGGACGACTTTATGGACAAGCACTATTTAGGGTCTGCCGAGAAAGACCTAATCCGTTGAATTATTAAAAGTTAACCCATAATATTTGATTCCTTATGCAAGGTTTTGGAGAATGCTTGTCCAAAAACTTTGCATTAAATATTTCAACCCTGACTTCCTAATACCCCAAGGTTTTTAGCATCGACTTAAAGCTTTGTTCTTTGGCGAAAAGGCGGGGGAAGTAATTGCCATTTTCGTCTTTATCGATGATGATGTGCTTGGGCGCGGGAATAAGGCAATGTTGTATTCCACCATATCCGCCCAACGATTCCTGGTAAGCCCCTGTGTGGAAAAACCCGATGTACAAAGGTTTGTCTTTTTCGTAGCTTGGTAAAAACACCGCGTTAGTGTGGGCTTCATCATTGTAATAGTCGAAACTGTCGCAGGTAAGCCCACCAAGGCAAACCCGCTGATATGGATCTTCCCAGCGATTTACCGGAAGCAGAATAAACCTTTGATTCATGGCCCAAGAGTCGGGCAGGGTGGTCATAAAAGAGCTATCGATCATATTCCACAACTCGCGGTCGTTTTGCCTTTTTTGATCCAATATCGAGTACAATACCGCACCACTTTCACCTACAGTGAAGGATCCAAATTCGGTGAAAATATCCGGCTCCAAAATTTTATGCTGCTCGCAGGTTTGTTTGATCTGAGAAATGATCTCTTCGGCCATATACTCATAATCAAATTTGAAGCCCAGCGATCTTTTAATTGGAAAACCCCCGCCAATATTTAATGCATCAACCTCCGGGCAAATTTTCTTTAAATCAACATACACGTTTAAACATTTACTTAGTTCGTTCCAGTAATAAGCCGAATCTTTAATACCCGTATTGATAAAAAAGTGAAGCATTTTTAATTCAATGTTAGGATTTTCCTTAATCCGATCGTTATAAAAAGGTATAATGTCGTTGTAGCGAATACCCAAACGCGAGGTATAAAACGAAAACATCGGTTCCTCTTCAGACGCAATACGGAATCCAACCTTGAATTTACCGGTGATGAGTTGTTCGTATTGTTCAAGCTCATCCATATTATCCAGCACCGGAATTACATTTTTAAACCCATCGTTAATGATCCTTGCAATGTTTTCGACGTATTGGGGGCGTTTAAACCCGTTGCAAACAATGAATGTGTCTTTGGTAATTAAACCATTATTAAAAAGTTCTTCTACAATGTTTATGTCAAAAGCCGAAGATGTTTCGATATTAATGTTGTTTTTTACCGCTTCTTCCATGACAAACGAAAAGTGCGAACTCTTTGTGCAATAGCAATATTTGTACGAACCCTTGTAATCAACCTTTGCCATAGCCACATTAAAAAGGCGTTTTGCTTTTTGAATTTGCGAACTTATTTTGGGCAGGTAAGTAAGCTTTACCGGGGTTCCGTATTGCTTGATTATTTCCATGAGTGGGATGTCGTGAAAATACAACTCCCCATCAATTACATTAAATTCATCTTGTGGAAAGTCAAATGTTTGTCCTATTAAATCAAGATATTTAATTTTCATTTATCACAATTTATAATGGTTACACTTTGAATAAAACACAAATGTAAACACTTTACTTAAAAGTGAAAATGTAAAAGTAAATGAATCGGATTTAAATTTAAGGAGGGGTTTAATTACTTTGCTTGTCCAAGCTTTTCCATTCAAAGGTTTCAAACAGATGGTTAATGTCTTTTATAACATATTCGATTACCGGCTGCAGGGAGTCATTGTTAGGCACAACATTAAAATACAGGGCGCCTCTAACAAAGTGATGCGTACTGTCGGTGAGATAAAATTGGCAGGGTGATGCTACATCACGGCCTTCAATCCGGTAAGCCAGGCCATACACTTTTTTTCCGGGCTTACTAAAAACCGACTCCTTTATACCAACAGCTTTTGAGGCATGTTTGAATGCCATTTCACGCGCATCTTCGGTAAAGTGGTAAAGTTCCTGGTTATTGAGCGATTTATAACTGACATGGATTTTTCCGTGATATTTATCATAATCAATATTCATCCAATATTTATTTATCGGATTTAATCCATCAAATTTTATATTGGCATACTTTGGATATTCGAAGCTGTAAGGAAAAATACTATCGAATTTCCGGTAGTCCTTTTCAGGAAGCTCAATGCGAAAAAAACCCCGTGGTTTGGGATAATATTCGGTGTTGTTGCAGGAGAATCCCATAGCAATAATCACAAGCAATAACATGCTTATTACTATTTTTAATAAAGATAGCTTAGGGGGAAGGATAAAAAACATCATGGCCTTTAATTCAGGATTTTTACCAAAATTTCTTCAATCCTTCGCTTGGACACTTTCTTGATTTTAAATTCAAAATTAAGAATTATTGTGCTGTTGTTTGCTACGGGTATTCTGCCCTCAAGCTCTAAAATCAAGCCGGCAATTGTTTCTGAATCACCTTTTATGTCATCAAATATACGATCGTCAATTTCCAGTATTTTACAAAAGTCGTTGAGCAGGGTTTTTCCTTCAAAAATGTAGTTTTTATCATCGATTTTGGTAAAGGAAATTTCATCTTCTTTGGTATCAAACTCATCAGAAATTTCGCCTACAATCTCCTCGATAATATCTTCGAGCGTAACAATACCGGAAGTTCCACCATATTCATCAACCACTATTGCCATGTGAATTTTCTTTTCCTGAAACTCTTTTAAAAGGTCGATGATTTTTTTGTTTTCGGGCACAAAAAATGCCGTACGCAACAGTTTCGACCATTCAAAATCATTTTGTTTATCAAGGTGGGGCAGCAAATCTTTTACATACAAAATCCCGGCAATATTGTCGAAACCCTCATTATAGGCCGGAATTCTTGAATAACCTGAGCCAAGTATCAATTTAAGAAGGGTTTTGTAGCTTGTGCTAACATCTACTGCCGTTACATCTATTCGTGCTTTCATTATTTCTTTTACAAGCATATCTCCAAACTTCACGATGCCTTTGAGAATTTTGCGGTCTTCTTCAGGAGTTTCGTCATCAGAGGTTAACTCGATGGCCTCCGAAAGCTCGCTCATCGAAAGTTGTGAAGATCGTTTTTGCAATGTTTTATCGATAAAAGTGGAGCTTCTTACAAGCAAAGTACTTATCGGGTAAAAAACTTTAATAAGGTTTTTAACAGATACGGCCATGAAAGACGCAAAACGCATGGGGTTGTATGAAGCATAAATCTTGGGCATGATTTCACCAAAAATCAGCAGCAGGGAAGTTACCAGTACTACCTGTAGCAAAAATGAAAGCAGCGGGTATGCAGCAAGGTTGAATAAATTGGAGACAATAAATGTTGAAATGACAACAATGGCAATATTCACAAAATTGTTTGCAATTAAAATAGTAGCCAGCAGCCTTTTGGGGCGTTCCAAAAGTACAATTATCAGCTCGCTTTTCGAATTTCTGTCTGAATGTAGCTGTTTGAGGTGAACAGGGCTAAGTGAAAAAAACGCAATTTCGGAGCCTGAAATTAATGCTGAGGCAACTAAAAGCAACAACATTATCAGGAAACCTATAGCCACCGGGAATTCTAAAGGCTGGAAAAATGCTTCGGCAAATACAAAAATCTCATTCAAACTGGAAACAATTTCAGTTTCTTCCAAAATGCTCTGAATTAATTCGACAATCGTTAAATAAACGGGTGCAAAAATACATTATTTGCAGCTATTGCATCACATCGAAATAATTTGTTAATTATTTACAACAATTTTAGAAGGGCAGGTCGTCGCTTGGTGCGTCAGTATTCAGCCCGTCCTGTGTGTCTCCGCTTTGCTGATTTGATGTTTGCTTTTCAGGAAAATATTCCGGGGCTTCGGTAGGCGGGGGTGGTGCACCAAAAGTGCCACCTTCATGCGATCGGTTTATTTTTATGAGCCTGTCAGCCACTACCTCGGTGGTATAGCGCTTGTTTCCGTCTTTATCATCCCATGACCTTGTTTTTAGTTTGCCTTCTACGTACACAGTATCTCCTTTCACAAGGTTTTTTTCGGCCAGCCAGCGCCAAAGCGTTACACTGTGCCATTCGGTTTGTTCTACCCAGTTACCATCTTTTCCTTTATAACTCTCGTTGGTAGCTATGCGAATATTTGCAAATTTTACACCACTATCAAGTGTCATAACCTCAGGGTCTTTACCCAGATTTCCTAATAAAATTACTCTGTTTACTCCTGCCATGATTTTACAATTTTTGTATGGGAAAAAAATATGTTTGCAAAGGTATATTTTTCTTAGAAAAAAAACATGCCCATATTAATCGTAAAAACGGATATGATTGATTTAAAATGATTAGTAAAACTTTTTGTAAATTTGTGAAGTAATCTGAAAAACAGATGTTTTCATTCTTCAAAGGGAAAGTAATTTATGCGTAAGGGTATTTTTATAGGGTCATTTCTTTTTTTGGTATTTCTTTTTGCCTCCGGCGATGAGGTTGACAGCCTGAATAATCTGCTTGTACATGACAGGTTTTCAAGTAAAACTGAGAAAGTTGAAACGCTCATTCTTTTATCGAATGAGCAATTTTTTACCACACAAAACGAAGCCATCACCAATGGTGTGAAAGCGCTGGATTTAGCGCTTGAAATCAATGATAAGCTACTTGTTTCCAAAGCTGCAAAAAACATTGGCATTCTTTACTACCGTCAGAGCGATTTTGCCAACGCGTTAAAAAACCTCAATATCGCCCTGAAATACAATATTGAGGCAAACAATGTTGATGAATTAGCAGCAAACTACAACAACCTTGGACTTATTTACCACCGTATGGGAAATTATATCCTGGCGCTGGAAAATCATCTTAAACAATTAAAGATAAACGAAGAAACCGGAAACCTCCGCGGGCTTGCCTATTCAAGTTTGAACATTGGCAATATTTATTACAGCATGCACGAAAATGATAAGTCGCTGGAGTATTACCTTAAATCACTTCAAATTAATGAGGAGATTCAGGATACGAACCGGGTAGCTACAACCTTAATTAACCTTGGCATTGTGAGCATGGAGTTGGAAGATTATGATCAGGCCGTCAGGTATTTTAACCGGGTTCTGCCCATTAAAATGAAATATAATGATAAAACCAACCTGGGGAAAATTTATAACAACCTGGGCGTAGCTTTTAATTCGCAAAAGGAATACCCGCTTGCCATTTCATATTTTTTAAAAAGCCTGGATGTTTCCAGCGATATCAATCACAGGTACAATATGTGTGTTTCGATGATAAATTTGGGTGATGCCTACCTGGGTGAAGAAGAGATGGTTAAGAGCCTTGATTTTTTGAATCGCGCTTTAGCTGTTGCCCGCGAAATGGATTCGCAGGAATTGATTAGAGATACTTACGGTGTATTGTCGAAATGGTATGAAGCTAAAAATGATTTTGAATCGGCACTTGAATATTATAAGTCGATGACCGAACTTAACGACAGCCTGTTCAATATCGAAAAAAGTAATCAGCTCAAAAATTTGCATGTGGCGTATGAGGTCGAAAAAACAGAGAAAGAAATCCTTGAAAAGGATATTTCGATCGAGAAACTCAAAACCCGTCAGTTTTACCTGTTAATGACCATTGTTATTGCTTTATCATTGGTTTTTGTGGCATATTACAGGTATCGAACCAAAAAACGCCACAACCGCGAACTTGAAATAAAAATTGCCGAGGCCCTGCAAAAAGAAAAAGAACAACAGCAGATTATCGTGCATAAGTCGAGCCTTACTTCGCTGGGAGAACTTGCTTCGGGAATTGCGCATGAAATAAAACAACCGCTCCAAAACATTTCACTTGTAAACGAAGGCCTGCAATTAGAGGTGACAGAAAAGCAGATTGACCCCGAATTTATTACAAGCTCCACCAAGGATATTGCTGAAGGCATTAAGAGAATCAAATTTATTATCAACGAAATCAGCAACTTTTCGCGTGGGCAGCAACAGGAAATCATGGAATGGTTCAACATCAACACCCGCATCGAAAATGCTTTTTTGCTGGCGCGTACAAAGTTTTCAAATCGCAGAATAGATGTGCTTTTCGAGCTTGAGAAAACCAATCCCGAATTTCAGGGCAACCCTTATAAATTTGAGCAGGTTGTGGTAAACTTTTTTAATAATGCAAAAGATGCCATTGAAGAACAAGCCGAAAAAATGGGTGAGGATTTTACTAAAAAAATGATGGTTAGAAGTTACATAAAAGATGATTTTATTAATGTTGAAGTTGAAGATAATGGTTCGGGCGTACCCGAATCGATCCAGACTAAAATTTTCCTGCCCTTTTTTACTACCAAAGAATTAGGAAAAGGAACCGGCCTTGGCTTATCAATTTCGCTCGGGATAGCTAAAGAAATGGGAGGCTTTATTGAAATAGAATCGGAAGAAGAAAAAGGAACCCTGATGCGGCTAAAACTTCCCTTTGTTAAATCATGATGCTTTTTATCTTGCTTTACTTCCACTTTTGCAGCATTTTTTTTATTAAATTTATTGATAGCCAGTGGGCAATATAAAGTGTGGACTGAAGACTGGAGACTGTGGATTGGAGATCCCGAAAAATAGAAAATCATAGATTTTCGTAATTTTTCGTGCCCGCCTTGCCGCCAGCGTAGGCTATTGTTAAGGCGAGGCAGGGATGCACGGGCGAAGCCCGGCACTGTGGCCTGAGGACTGTGAAACAAATAATCCTATTTTTGCGCATTTTATAAAACGCTTTATTTAAATAATGAAAATCGTAGAACAACTTAAGCAGGCCGGAAAAACTTTATTTTCGTTTGAATTGCTGCCACCAATGAAAGGTGGAAATATGGAATCGGTTTACAAAGTGATTGATCCACTCATCGAATTTAACCCCACCAATGTAAACGTTACCTATCACCAGCAGGAGGTTTTTTATAAAAAGCTTAAAAATGGTTTGCTCGAGAAAAAAACCATCAGGAAAAGGCCTGGAACAGTAGCTATATCGGCAGCCATCAAATACAGGTATCCCCGGCTTGAAGTGGTTCCTCATTTGATTTGTGGCGGATTTACCCGTTCGGAAACCGAGTATGCCTTGATCGATCTCCATTTTCTGGGCATTAAAAATTTATTGGTGTTGCGTGGCGATCCGCCAAAAACACAACGATTTTACAGACCCGAACCCGAGGGTCATGAATATGTTATCGACCTGGTAAAGCAAATTGTGAACCTCAACAAAGGCAGGTATCTGGATGAGGAATTGAGAAACACTACTTCGACAGATTTTTCGATAGGTGTGGCAGGATATCCCGAAAAGCACTTTGAGGCGGCAAACATGGATGTTGATCTCCGGTATCTTAAAGATAAAGTTGATGCCGGTGCCGATTATATAGTTACACAGATGTTTTTCGACAATAAAAGGTATTTCGAGTTCGTGGAAAATTGCCGCAAAATTGGGATTACCGTTCCCATTATTCCGGGCTTAAAACCCATAACCAGGCTTAACGATATGAAAACGCTCCCCTTGGTTTTCCATATTGATATTCCGGAAGAACTTGCAAGTGAATTGCGTAAATGTGATAACGACCAGCAGGCCTTCGAGCTTGGCGTGGAATGGGCTGTTAACCAATCGTTGGAGCTCAAAAAGTTTGGCGTTCCTGCACTTCATTATTTTACCATTGGCGAAACCGATAACATCCGCCAAATTGCGAAAAAGGTGTTTTAAATTCACAGTAATTGGATAATTAAAAACCGCTTTAAAAAATTAGTTTTATTTGTTGAATAAAATAATCAGCTTACCAACATGAAACTCGCATTGGCATACATATTAACCGTGATTCATTATTTTTTCTTTGGATTGCTGTTGTTGATTTTCCACCTTGTACAAGTAGTGGCCTATAATGTTTTTGGCGCTGAAGCACATAAAAGGTCGGTTGATTTATTAAACTATTTTTTACTACTTAATTTTTATACCATCTTTTGCCGCTACACATTTTATGGTATCGATAAACTCCCGGTAAACAGGCCGCTCATCATTGTTTCCAACCACCAAAGTATGTGGGATGCCCCGGCAATTGTATGGAGCCTGAGAAAGCATTATGTAAAATTTATATCGAAAAAGGAATTGGGCAAAGGTCTCCCGAGCATTTCTTATAATCTCCGCAAAGGCGGGTCAGTGCTTATCGACCGGAAAGACCGCGAACAATCCATTACCGAAATAAGCAAATTAGGAAAAAACATAGAGCAACATAATTACTCGGTTTGCATTTTTGCCGAAGGCACACGAAACAAGGCCGGGAAAATGAGGCCATTCAAACCGGGTGGAATAAAAACATTATTAAAAAATTCTCCCTCAGCATTGATTGTCCCTTATGTTGTGCATGATAACTACAAACTTCATACACGTGGTTATTTTCCTCTGGGTATTGGCAAACATTTAAGGTTTTCTGTCCTCGATCCCATCGAAAGGGCAGATTTAAGCGATGACCAACTTGTCGCGCAGGTTGAGCAAAAGATCAAAGAAGCTTTGGGGCAGGGTTAAGCAATTTTTGTGAAAGATTAAAATCGTAGTTTTGATTTTTATAAAATAGAAATCAACACTATGACATCCAACGAAACACTTAAAGTAGCTATTGGCCAGATTGCACCGGTTTGGCTCGATAAATCCAAGACCCTCGAGAAAATTATGTCATCAGTCAATGATGCCGGAAATCAGCACTGTAATTTAATTGCTTTTGGTGAAGCAGTACTCCCCGGATACCCCCACTGGACTGGCCTGACCAACGCTACCGCATGGAATTCTTCCATCCAAAAGGAGATGTTTGCACATTATGTTCGAAATGCAGTTACTCCCGAAGCCGGAGATTTGGATGATTTATGCAAACTTGCTATGCAGAAAAAAATAGCCATTTACCTGGGGTTTATCGAAAGGGCAAAAAACCGCGGCGGTCATAGTTTGTACTGTTCGCTGGCTTACATCAACCGGAAAGGGAAGGTTAAATCGGTACATCGCAAGTTACAGCCCACCTACGATGAAAGGCTGGTTTGGTCGCCGGGCGATGGCAATGGTTTGCAAGTGCATCCGCTCGAAGCATTTACCGTAGGTGGCCTTAACTGCTGGGAAAACTGGATGCCTTTGCCCCGGGCGGCACTTTATGGCCAGGGCGAAAACCTGCACGTGGCCGTTTGGCCGGGATCGAAACACAACACCGAAGACATCACCCGCTTTATTGCCAAAGAATCCCGTTCGTTTGTGGTTTCAGCATCGGTGCTGATGCGCAAAACGGATCTCCCACCTGATACGCCGCATCTTGAAATGATACTCGAAAATGCACCGGATATTTTAACAAATGGTGGCTCCTGTATTGCCGGACCCGATGGGGAATTTCTTGTTGAACCCCTTACCGGAAAAGAAAAATTGATTACTGCTGAACTAAATATTAACCGGGTTTTTGAAGAGCGGCAAAACTTCGATCCCTCCGGGCATTACTCCCGACCGGATGTTACGCAACTTACCGTGAACCGGGAAAGGCAGTCGGTTTTGAGGATTACCCCGTAATTTTGTGCAAAAATTTGGAAAATTGATTTCATAAGCGCTTGCATCAAAATCAATGTTTTGGATAAATGTCAGTTAAAATCGAGTAGGGTTAATGGAGTTTTGCGGGATAATAATTTTTGTTGGTTAAAAGTTTCACTATTCTGACAGAATTTCCCCGATTCGATCAATAAATTCTTTTGATTTCGGGTATAGTCTTACAACAGTTTCTTCGTCATAGTCATAATAGTTTTCCTTCACGCATTACATTTTTATAAAAAGGTGTGAATTTGTATTTCGAATTCCATTCCTTTTCACTGTATATCATCGGGCTAATAACTTCGCCGGTGTCGAATTCAAGATCATAAAGTGGATAAGCAATTTCTTGTTCTATTTTATATGATATTTTTTCCCTCTTGAGCAAAATTAACAGATCCCAGTCAGAGTCGCTTCTCGCTGTTCCCTTCGACCTTGAACCATACAAATATATTTTGGCAGAGGGATCTTGTTCTCTGACAATTTTTTTTATTTGTGATAATATACTGCTTTCGGCATTATTCATTTTTCAAATGTAATGTAAAAATAAATTGAGCCCTAAAATGAGCTCTATTTTTTCTTGTACTTCTGGAAATTGTTTGGTTTTGCTAATACAATAAAACATCCCCAATATCATAAATACTGGGGATGTTTCACTACCGCTTTGTTGGCCGGTTTTACTCTATTATTTGGGCAAGAAAAACCTTATAGCAAAGTTTCCATTTTAATGATATTACTTTCCAGTTTCTGCAGGTTTTTGCCAAAGGCTATTTTATTCATTTTGTGAGAAGACCAGATTAATAGTGGCGTAAAAACCAATATAGCACCAAGAATAATGATTAAAATTTTCGGATCCTGGAAACAGGAGCCTAAATTAATTTGAAAATTAAAGCCGCTTTGCGGGAGTCACCCTCCTGACAAAACAGGCAGCACCCATCTATAAATCAAAGAAAAAAGTTATCATCGAATTACACTAATTAATCAAATTATTACCTGCCTTTGGCAGGTACAATTCGTGTAATTCGATCAATTAGATGACAAAAAAATATCGTTAACATGTTAGCATTAGTGGTTTTTTAAGAGGCTAAACTGTAGCCATCCAATACCCTGCCGGCAAGAATTCCCATGGTGATAGCCGGGATAAAAACAACCAATCCCCAGGTCTTCTCCAGTCTTAACACCGACTTTATCATTTTCGCATTGTACTTCATCGATGCGAGGATGTCGGTTGAGTCTGAAATGTTGTCTTCTATTTGCCTATACTTAAAATACATCCCAATGATACCAATTGCGTAGGCAGCAACACCGATTCCTAACAGCAAAACCATATCCACGTTTCCTAAAAAGAATAATAGGATTATAGCAAATGTGAGTGTAAATCCTGCTGACCAGAACAATTTGTATTTTAATATTTTTTTAAGTTCAGCAATACTTGAGTGTGATTCCATTTTTATAGCATCCATAATTTCATGTTTATTAAAGGTTAATACTGTATTTAAAGCTACTTTGTAAAGCCATGTACTAAATACTGACTGGCCTTTAAAATTTCTATATGATTTCCAGGCCTGCAGCAATACTTCCTGGTGCAGGTCTTTCCGATCCTCCTCATTATCCACATATAAACCTATTACCTTATGTATTATCCCATTGTGCTTTTGGACAAGATTTATATATTCATTTTGTTCTTGATTCGACATTTTTTGGTTTTGGTATTTATTATTTGGCTTGTACAAATTCAGAGCGAGCTTTACCATCATTTTTAATCCCCCTAATCTCACAATAATTTATC
Organism: uncultured Lentimicrobiaceae bacterium; assembly: GCA_964593705.1. Taxonomy (GTDB): domain Bacteria; phylum Bacteroidota; class Bacteroidia; order Bacteroidales; family 4484-276; genus SABY01. The sequence goes on from CAZQIV010000002.1 coordinate 101,251, forward strand.
AATTCGTTTAAATCAATTTCAACATGCGGCATAAAGTTCGGTAGCGATGGCATTTGCTGCAATTACCCGCGACTGTTCAGCACTTTTTGTGTTTGTAAAAATAAACATTTTCTCAATAAATATTTCCCTACCTTTGGCAGCCTGAAAATTAAACTATTAAGAGAATGAGTAATTCTGGAATTAATTTGACTTTTGATACACACCACAAAAAAACCGGGGTGAGCCCGGGGTATGGTAAAATCACAAATCCTAATGATGACGGTTTTTTTGATGATGGCTGAACAACACGAACATACACGTTTTAGATGGAGGAATATTTTTTACAAACGTGAAAAAACTGATGGAAATAAGATTACATGGTAATAAACACAACTGTTGACAGTAATTAAATGAAAAATGACAAAAACCAAAAATAAAGACAATAGAGCGACAGTTGAGGCTGCTAGAAAAACTGGAAGGAGTAGAATTATTGCTTCTACAATAGGAGCAGTTGCAATAATAATTGTAGCTTTATTAGGTATATTTTTTTCTAATAATGAAAGAAATAATGCAGAAACTAAACAAGTAAAATTAAATGATGCTTTAAACACCAAAGATACTTCTGAAAATTTTATAATCACAATTGAGAAACCCCAAATTAATAAAGAAATTGAAAAAGGCAATTACTGTGCAGACATAAAATGGAGGTGCGTTACATCAGGATATGATAGCAAAACAATAATTGAGTTAGCAACAAAACTTGAAAATACAGCAAAACTTGATGCTACAAAACTTAATAGTACAAGTATTAAATTTACTCCAGGGTTAGAAAAAATTGTTGATTCACATTCAAATATGGAACTTTCAGTTTCACCTGAATTGTATGATAATTTGATAGCATACTGTACACAAATAACCATACTTACAAGGCTAATAAAAGAAAATGCTTTTGGGAATGACTATGAAATTTTAAAACAAGTCAAAAATGAATTATTGCGAATCAGCACTACTTTTGGAACGATTAGAAATAATGAGGTGAAAAAATCAGAAGTCATAAATACCACAAAGCAAAGTGTAAATAAAAACAACGTATTTAGACCAGTTGCAACCAGTTATAATATAAAAGTTAATGTTATTTCTGATTTTGAGAATTCCATATTAACAATAGATAATAAGGAATCATTCTCAATCCCTTTAACAACGATTTCTTTAAAAATAGATTCTGGCTTACACATTTTTAAAGTAAGCAAACATAATAAAGTTTGCGAAAAAAAAATACTTGTCACCTCTAATAATCAAAATATAAATCTAGTATGCGACTAATCTTAAGTTTTATTTATTTAATTGTTTTTGTATGCTTGGGTATTTGCAATAACCTGTTTAGTCAATGTAATTGCGTTAATGCATATGTTTGGAAGTTTTCTGGTAAAACAACAAATGATTCAGTGGTAGCAAATCTGATGACCCGTTTTGTCGAAGATAAGTTAAGTATTAGCAGTAGGAATTGTAAATTATTAGAGCGGAGAATTTATGCAAAAATCATGCAACATGAAGAAAATGAAAAGAATATAATTTTTTACAATGATTTCAATTTAAAAACAATTGAAAAATTGAGAAATACAATAAAAGCGGATATTGTAATTTTAGGTGAAACCGAATTGTATTATGATGTCCGTCTAGTAAATATTAAATTCGTTAATCTTGAAACCAAAGAAGTAAAAAGTAATACAATTACATTCCCTAATTCGGAAAGCAATAATGCTGATTCTGTCCACAAATACATACAGATATTAATTGATAAAATTTGTGGTGAACAATTTACTATATACGACATTGCTGTTTCAAACCCAAACGAAAAAGGCGAAGGAATTCTTTTAGATTTAGACCCAATTCAGATTATTTGGAAAAGTAAAGGAGAGCCTATTGAAATTGAACTTTGCCTTGAAAATGCAAGAACTAATAAACGTACTAATCGAATAAAAGTTTTAAGTACTGAATCTCAATATACATTTGAAACTCAATTATTAGTAATTCCATACAAAGAAATTCTTGAAACAAGATTCCCTGGTGAAACGAATAGAATAAGAGTAGTTATTTTTACGAAAGATAAGACCTTTATTTCCAAAGAATTTGATTTATACGTTGGAATTCTTTATTTGGTGTTAGGTGAAAAACCAAATATTATTAAAACAATACCTTTGGTTGATAACACTTCAATTCAAGCCTATTCATTCAAACCTAAATTAATAATGTTTAGTGGTAAAAACGATGTTTTATTTCAAGAACAGAAAAATAAACCAAAACCAGAATCAAGCTTTAAAATAGATAAAAAAACATTAAAAAAGGTAGATTGGAATAAAATTATTGTTTTCCCAAATTGCATAAGGATTGGAGTTGATGATAGAATGATTAGATTTATGTACGCAATGGATGCTTTTAAATATGATTAAAACACTACATTGTCCCTTGGATGGTAATGCTGAGAAACGAAAAGTATAACAAACTTGTTGTAAGAAAATATTGAAAATTGAAACCCACCGCATAAATATAATATCTAGTTTTGCCTACACACGAAGCCAAGTCGGAAAAACCAAAAGAACAATCATTTACCAAAACTCAATAGAATCTTATGAAACCAGATATTATGGAGAAAATACTCAAAGTACTTTTAACTTATTATTTAGGCCTTGACGATACATCACTTGAAAAACATTTGAAAGAAGCGAATTTTGCAACGAAAGAGCGGATAGCAACAATAAATGACTTACAAGTAATAATTTTCTCAAACGATCATAATCCACCACATTTTCACATAAAATCAAAAGATTTAAAAATAAACGCAAGGTTTGCAATTGAATCTTTCAGACTATTAAGTGGGGAGATAAGTTCCAAGAATCTTAAAAAAATTGAGACTTTCTATTTAAGTCCAAAAGGGAAGCTTGTTTTAACAGCAATATGGAACAAAAGAAAGTAGAGGAAATTAGCATTGAGGAAAAGAATAATAAATAATTTGCACAAATTATTAAAATAGGAATTTAAAATATGTCAGAAGACCAAAAGAAAATATTGGAAGCGTAACTTTGGGGAATTGCTAACCTGCTTCGCGGGAAAATTAGTGCCGATGATTACCGCGACTACATCCTCGGGTTTATCTTTTATAAATACCTGAGCGAAAAACAATATTTGTATGCCAACGGTTTGCTCGAAGGCGAAGTAGTTACCGACTACAAAAAAGTAACCGACCCGGAAACCCTGGAAGCTTTAAAGGAAGAATCGCTTTTGAAATTAGGCTACTTTTTGCAACCCAAAGAATTGTTTTCGGAACTGGCAAAAAAAGGAAATGCCGACACCGAAAGCGAGAGCAACTACATAATCGAAGATTTGCAAGCCGTGATGAACCACATTGAGCAAAGCACCATGGGTACAGAATCGGAAGAGGATTTTAACGCTTTGTTTGAAGACCTGAATTTAACTTCTACCAAAATTGGCCGAACCGTTGGGGCGAGAAACGAAGTGATTGTAAAAATCTTAAATCATCTCGATAAAATTGATTTCCAGCTCGAAGACATTGAATCCGATGTTTTGGGTGATGCTTATGAATATTTGATTGGGAAATTTGCCGCCGGGGCGGGAAAATCAGCCGGGGAATTTTATACGCCACAGCAGGTTTCCAAAATACTGGCCAAGATAGTTACCACGGGTAAAACCAAACTAAAATCGGTTTACGACCCCACCTGCGGTTCGGGTTCGTTGCTGTTGCGCGTGGCGCGGGAAGTTGAAGTTGTAAGCGAATTCTATGGGCAGGAACTCAACCGTACCACCTACAATTTGGCGCGTATGAATATGATTTTGCACGATGTACACTACCGCAAATTTGACATACGGCAGGACGACACCCTGGAAAACCCGCAACACCTCCAATACCGCTTTGAAGCCGTGGTGGCCAATCCGCCGTTTTCGGCACATTGGAAAGGCGACAAAAACCCTTTGAATAACACAGACAAACGATTTAGCCAATACGGACGAATTGCCCCCAATACCAAGGCCGACTATGCCTTTGTGCAACACATGATACACCAACTGGCCGACAACGGAACCATGGCCACGGTGTTGCCGCACGGCGTTTTGTTTCGTGGGGCAGCCGAAGGGGTTATCCGTAAGTACCTGATTAGCGAACTCAATTATTTGGATGCCGTAATTGGTTTGCCCGCCAATATTTTTTACGGCAGAAGTATTCCACCCTGCATTTTGGTGTTTAAAAAATGCCGCGAAGCCAACGACAACATCGTTTTTATTGATGCAAGCACCGAAGACCATTACATAAAAGCTGGCAACCAAAATGAGCTGCGCGACCAGGATGTGGCTGAAATTATAAACACTTACCGGGCACGCGAAAGCAAAGACAAATATTCGTACGTGGCCACGCTGGAGGAAATTGCCGAAAACGACTACAACCTAAACATACCGCGTTATGTTGATACCTTTGAAGGGGAAGAAGAAATTGATTTAGCTGAAGTTTCTACCAATCTTAAACAAATAGACAAAGACCTGGAAACGGTAAATAGCGAAATAAAAGTATTTTGCCATGAATTAGGAATTACCACACCTTTTTAAAACTGAAAAGTAATGGAGAAGAAAAATACAAAAATAGAAGTCAAAGGTGTTGAAGTTGCATTTACAAAAACTCATCAAGAAGATTTTGTAAGCATTACTGATATTGCAAAATATAAAAATCCTAATGCACCTGCCGACATTATTAAGAATTGGTTAAGAAGTAAAAACACCATTGAACTATTGGGGCTTTGGGAAAAACTTCATAATCCTGTTTTTAAACTGGTCGAATTCGACCAGTTTAAAAATGAAGCCGGATTCAACCACTTTGTTTTATCTCCTCAAAAATGGATTGCATCTACCAATGCTATTGGATTGTATGGTAAATCTCGAAAACCTGAATGCTGTATTTATTAATGAAGGTTTTTCTCAATCAGACCGATTAGTATAATTGAACCAGATTGCTATTAGCCAAATGAAAATTTTGCTCGATAATAGTTCTATAAAAAAGCTGGGAAATGATGGAAAATAAAAACATTCACACTGAGCGGAGTCGAAACATACCCCAATTACGCTTTCCTGGGTTTGAGGGGGAGTGGGTTTTTATAATACTTGGAGATTTAAAAGTATCAATGTGTAAAAGGATTTTAAAAGAACAAACGTCATTTGAAGGGGAAATCCCATTTTATAAAATAGGCACGTTTGGAAAACAAGCAGATTCATTTATCAGTAAAAATCTTTATGAAGATTATAAAAATAAATATTCATTTCCCAAAAAAGGAGACATTTTAATTTCTGCTGCTGGCACAATTGGAAGAACGGTTATATATGATGGATGTCCAGCATACTTTCAAGATTCAAATATAGTCTGGATAAGCAATAATGAAAATTTAGTTTCTAATCATTTTCTATCATTTTGCTATAAAAATATAAAGTGGAATACGGAAAATACAACAATAGCTCGACTATACAACAATAATCTTAAAAGTATTAAAATAGTCGTGCCTGAAACGAATTCAGAACAAACCCGCATAGCCGCTTTCCTCACCGCGGTTGACAAGCGCGTTAATCTGCTTCAAAAAAAGAAAGCCGAATTGGAGCTATACAAAAAAGGGGTAATGCAAAAATTGTTTTCTTCTCCCCTTTTAGGGGGAGATGCCGCAGGCAGAGGGGGTATCCGGTTTAAAAATGATGATGGAAATAATTTTCCTGATTGGGAAGATAAGAAGTTGGGGGAGGTTTGTGAAATTATTGGAGGCGGAACTCCATCAACCACAATACAGGAATATTGGAATGGAGAATTTAATTGGTTTACACCAACCGAAATTAAAAACAAGTACATTCAAGGAAGTCAACGAAAAATCTCAGTTCTTGGTTTAAAAAAATCTTCAGCCAAATTATTGCCAAAAAACACTTTGCTTTTCACAAGTCGGGCAACAATAGGAGATGTTGGTATTGCTCAAATAGAATGTACAACAAATCAGGGTTTTCAATCATTTCTACCAAATGAAAGTTATGAAACAGAATATCTTTATTATTGGCTAATTTTAAACAAAAAGAAATTCCTAAGAAAATCATCTGGCTCAACTTTTATTGAAATATCCAAAGGTGAGATTTCAAAAATACAGATTATTATTCCCTGTCTTAAAGAGCAACAAAAAATTGCCTCTTTCCTATCCTCCATAGATCAATCCATCAAAAAAATTGGCAATCAAATTGATGCCTCGCGGGAATGGAAAAAAGGATTGTTGCAGAAAATGTTTTGTTAGGGACGCACAGCCGTAGAGACGCACGGCCGTGCGTCTCTACCGCACGTGAAAAATTTAATAATAATGGGAAAAAAATTTAAAAATAAATATCGTATTACA
>CAZQIV010000002.1:107748-140765 GCA_964593705.1 uncultured Lentimicrobiaceae bacterium
ACAAAAATGCAGTCATTAAAAAATGAAAATGATTTATTGGCTAACCTGAAATTGCAATTATCAATACACAACAAAACTGAACTTTCCGAAAACGATTTTAGGCAAATCCTCAACTTCATCAACAAAGGCAATGTTTTTGAACGTGCCAAAATTCTGTGCGACCGCGTACCCTACACCAACAATAAAGGCGGGCATAAAACCATCGAGCTAATCAATCAAATACATTGTTATTCACGAATCGGATAAAATTTTAATGGTGCTTCGTCCTTACCAGTTTTATGCTGTAGAAGCTATTGTTGAAAGGGTGCAGACTTCCAAAAAATATGGATATATATGGCACACCACAGGTTCGGGCAAAACCTTAACTTCTTTTAAAACAGCCCAGATTCTTGCCCACTATCCAAAGGTGCATAAAGTGGTTTTTGTAGTGGATCGCAAAGACCTCGATTATCAAACCACCAAAGAATTTAATAGTTTTAGCAAAGGCAGCATTGATAGAACAAACAATACCAACACGCTTGTTAAGCAAATGGTGGGCGATAATAAATTGATTGTTACCACCATTCAGAAATTGAATACTGCCATAAGCAAAAAAAGGTATTTGGAACGCATGGCAACCCAAAAAGACAAGCGTATTGTTTTCATTTTTGACGAGTGCCACCGTTCGCAATTTGGAAAAACACATAACGATATCAATGATTTTTTTGAAAACTGCCAAATGTTTGGCTTTACAGGCACACCTATTTTTGAAAAGAATGCCGGAAAAAATGAGTTTGGGAAACGGACAACAAAAATGTTGTTTGATAAAAAATTACATCAATACGTAATTACCGATGCCATCAGGGATGAAAATGTATTGAAATTCTCGGTCGAATACATCAGTACTTTCAAAAAGAAAGACCATATTTTAGATATTGATGTAGAGGCCATCGATGAAGCCGAAGTAATGAATGCCCCGGAGCGTTTAAATAATATTGTAGAATACATCATTACCAATCACAGCCGCAAAACGCACAGCCGGGAGTTTACAAGTATTTTTGCCGTTTCGGGTGTTGATATTTTGATTGAATATTACAAACTGTTTCACCAAAAGAAAGTGGAGGGCTTGCACAATCTTCGCCTGGCAACAATTTTTTCGTACAATGCAAACGAAGCCGATAAGGATGCTTTAGTACCTTTTCTCTAATATTCTGCCATTTTTTGGCAGAATATTAGAGAAAAGGTACTCAAGCAAAATTTAAAATGCATTGTCGATAATATGAAAGGTAGGTGAATAATAAAGCTCTAAATTGCAAAATATGCATTTATAAATTTTGCCGACTAACTTGGACAAACCAAAACAGGAATACACCATAAGTTTTACATGATCACCTTGTTTGGTTTTGGCTTGTCCAAGTTAGGCATTACAACGGCCGATTTTGATGAGGTTGATTTAAATGTAGTTGCTGAACCGGGGGGTCAATATAACCACCAACATTCAAGGGATCAACTGGAAGAATTTATTGGACATTACAACAAACAGTTCAGCACAAACTATACAACTAAGGATAGCCAGAGTTTTTACAATTATTACAACGATGTTGCAAAGCGGGTAAAACACAAGCAGATCGATGTTCTGTTGGTTGTAAATATGTTTTTAACAGGTTTCGACAGCAAAACATTAAACACGCTTTATGTTGATAAGAATTTAAAATATCACGGTTTAATTCAGGCATATTCGAGAACAAATAGAATTTTAAACGAATTAAAATCGCAGGGAAATATTGTTTGCTTCCGAAACCTAAAAGAATCAACAGACGAGGCTATTTCGTTATTTTCAAACATCAATGCCAAAGACGAAATAATAATGCAACCTTATGAAGCTTATGTTGCAAAATTCAATCAGGCATTTATCGCGCTGCTTCAAATTACTCCAACTGTAAACAGCGTAAACGATTTGCAGGACGAAGAAAAAGAGCTTGAATTTATAAAAGCATTTAGGGAGTTGATGCGTCTGAAAAATGTGTTGGCCACTTTTACAGGATTTACCTTTGAAGACTTGTCGATGCCTGAGCAAAACTTTGAAGACTACAAAAGCAAATATCTCGACCTGTATGATAAAGCAAAATCAGCGCAAAGCGATTTTAGAAATAATGGCTGGCGATGCCCAAATGCGCAGCAAGCGGGAACTGATCGAAAAGTTCATCCGGGAAAACTTACCCCATGTTGAAGATTCTGATAATATAGCAGATGAATTTAAAAACTATTGGAGCAAAGAAAGAATTGTAGCTTTAGAAAAATTGAGCCGGGAAGAAAATTTAGATGCAGGTAAATTACAGAAAGTTATAGGGAACTATTTGTTTACCGAAAAGAAACCGCTACGGGATGAAATTATCGGAATGTTGAACACAAGACCAGGTTTGAAAGATAAAAAAACAATTGCAGTGCGCGTAACTGAAAAGATTTTAGGATTTGTAGAAACATTTATAAACGGAATAACAACACCATGATAGCCGGCGCAAGGGCAGGAACATTTGCAATTCGTATGAGCCAACACACAAGTATTGGCACAGCACTATGGTTTTACGGAGGAGGAGTTGGATTTTATTATTAGGGCTTGCTGAAAAACACAAAACCATATCGTTAACTTTAATATTTCGGTGCGCCCGCCTAAATGCGTCACGCGGGCAGGCTGCACCTCCCGTATCAATTCTAATTGATGTTTCTACAAACCCGCTTCGCCGCGAGGCGAGGATTATCGCCCCGCCAGCTGGCGGGGCTTATCTTTCAGGTGCAGAGCACCGGTAATCTTTGTAGAATTTTATCCGGCAATGGGGAAAAAGGTGCAGCGCACCGTAATATTAAATGCAAGGGTTTTTGAATAATCGTACAAAAAACCTTGCATCAAAGCACAACATTATTTATGCAATGAGATAAATACCAAATTGTTACAAATTTTTCAGCAGACCCTAATTAGATAGAATTTAAGATAGAATTCATTCTTTAGTTGCTGATATGCTTCTATTTACAATTTTACATTAAGATAAAACCGCATTCCTTTGTTCTCAGAAATGCCCGGCAGAAATCATATTAAAAAGATAGCCACAAAAACACGAACGACACGAAATAACACAAAAACTACTTTAGTGAACTTTCGTGATTTAGTGATTTAGCGGCATTAGAAACCAGGAAAAATGACATACAGGCAAGATATGACTAAGCAAAGCAGCAAAGAAAATGTGGAACCTGCATTGTGTGTAGCAATCATTCGCAAATGTTTTCTTTTCTAATATAACTGCTACACCTTTTTTTAATCATTTTGTTTTGCAGCCGCAAAGTTTGAAGTAGCACCATAAATTGCTACACTGGGATACCTGCACATTGGACGAAAAAATAGATTCCATACTTTATGAAAGAACGGCACTGAGCCGTAAACCTGAAGAACTAATTAAAGCAGAACTTGAACAGATAAAATCTACAAATACTGCCGTGTGATACACTAACATCTAAAATCGCTAATCGTCTCCGTAGGAGTCCTTCGGACAATCTTAAATCAAAAACATCATTGGCTTTATAGACAGACATTATTTCTCCCAAAAAAGCTTTCCTACAACTTCCCTCCCCGAGCTTTTTTCAATCCTTCCAAAAAGGGTTTGTTCAGGAAGCTTTTTTCGTTGAGTTTGCACAGGTTGTCGTACATAAGTTGGTTTACCGTGAAAGCCATAATTTCGGGGGGCAGGTATTTGCGCATGGCCAGGTCGGTGGAGCCAATTACTGCCTGCGGATGCTGTGAATAAGCAACATGGGGCAAAATTTCGGAGCAGCCCGAACCAAAACGCACTTTTACAGGATCGGGGTCAGCGGGTGAGGCAAAGTAATTTGCTGCCGTAGTAAAAATGCTGAGCTGGTCGACGTTTACAAAAAAAGTGAATGATTTGGCGTACTCCATAAACTTTTCATTAACAGGCCCTACAAAAATAGTATCATGCCGGGGCTTATATCTTTTTGCCTGGTCAAACCATTCGCCCATGAGCTGGTGGTTGGCTTTCAGTCCTTCATCATCGGCCAAAAATTCGATATAGTTTTGGCGGCTGCGGCCTTGTTCGCCAAAGAGCCAGGTTCCACAGCCTCCACAGCCAAAATGTTCGGCTGTCATCCGCAGCGTTTTGCCCTTCATCCAGTTTTTGTAGTGGGCAAAAAGACATACGTGCCCTTCCTTTTTAAGCTCCACAATATTATCAAAAGGCGTTTCGGAGGGCGCATCATAAACCACAACAATTTCTTTATCGAAATTTGTTTGTTGGAGGAGGTAGGCTGGCGTGGTGTTTTTCATTGTTTGGAATTTATGTTGGAAATACAAAGATTATTTATTTTTTTGTTTTTAAGTAGTAGAGATGTCCAAATTCATACCTCCTGATCCATCTTTTAGAAATCAAATTGTTACAGCAATATTATCGTAAATCTATATGTAGCAAAATCCATCTCGAAGAATGCTTAGTGTTTCTTTGTGTCTTGGTGTCTTCGTGGTTACATATCAACAATTTGCCACAAAGGCACGAAGGCTCAAAGTTTCACAAAGTGTATTTTATACGACAAAATTTTCGCATTAAGTCAGGAGTTCTTAAATTGGGTGTCTGTGCAATTCATGCATCTGGTTAAGTTTTAAAATAAAAACTATCATATCATTTATTCCCGGCAAAATTAAAAACTCCTATAACTTATTTTGAGAAAAGTGTAATTTTAGCACCTAATTAAACATGAGCACTTATGGTTTTGAACCCGGCACTTTTTTGGGATACAGATTTTGAAAAGATTGATTTTCAAAAGCACTCACGCAAAATTATTGAGCGCGTGCTTACCATAGGAACGCTGAAGGATTGGTTCGAAATAAGCAAATATTATGGTTTGGAACGGATCAAATTTGAAGCTACCAAAATAAGATATTTAGATACTATTACATTGAATTTCTGTTGCGAGTTTTTTAATCTAAAAAAAGAGGACTTCCGATGCTACACTTTTCAGCAGTCAGGCCACCATCAACTTTGGCAATATTAAGAACTTTGATGGGGATTGAAAGTTTAAATCATTTTTTCCTTGTTGGTGGAACCGCACTTGCTTTACATATAGGCCACCGCGTATCTGTTGACCTTGATCTTTTCACACAAGATGAATTTTATTGTGGTGATATTCTTGAGGATCTCGAAAAACGGTTTCATTACACTATTGTCAAAAAGCAAGAAAAAAATTTAATGATGGTTTATCTTTCTGATCCTGAATTTCCCGATCAACCGGTTAAAGTTGATTTTTTAAGATATCCCGCTAAAATCATCGACAAGGTTATTCACGAAAATAATTTGAGGGTTTTATCTTTGAAGGATATTATTCCAATGAAATTGGCGGCTATTAGTGGTCGTGGTGCAAAAAAAGACTTTTATGATATTTATCATCTCCTTGATTTTTATTCTTTATCCCGGATGATGGATTTTTTTAGTGAAAAGTATCCTAATACTGCACACTTTCAAGTACTAAAAAGCCTGCTTTACTTTACTGATGCAGAAAATGATTTAGACCCAATTTCATTGAAAAATGTATTTTGGAATGACGTAAAGGATAAAATCAGAATAGCTACAAATGATTTTTTATCAAGTTAAAACAAATAATACTTTGCACTTAAAAGTTCCAGTGTTGGGGTATCGATTGTTGTGTAGTGTAACATCTGAATTTCTCTATGGGGATTTTGGAGATGGAAGCAATAAAGTTTAAAGATACGGGGTCGAGTTCCCTGATGTTCATGGCAATTTCTGCTATCCCTTGAATGCCGAGCGAGTCCCTTAATAAAATCCAGTCTTCCATAAGCCCGTATTCAAGTATCCTGCCCACAATAAAATCCATATTTTTTTCAAAAGACAATGTTTTCGGGTCAACATCCCAAAACAAATGTGCTGAAAGGCTTGTAATATCAATGGGTTCAGTTTGCATTGTTTTTATTTAATGATGCAAAGATACAAAGTTCAACAGAATTTTTTAGCGGTTTTTTATTAGGAATCCCTACTTTTGAGCATTAAACTTTAAAATATAAAATAGATGAAAAAGATATTGATCTTAGTATTTCTCTTTTTGTTTATGGGCAGCATTTTACCAAAAATACACGCCCAATCTACCGAAGAACTTCATGAACAAATCCAATCGCTGAATGAGCAGATTGAAGACATGGAACATACCTTTAATAAATTAGAGAAAAACATCGACGACCTGCTTTGGTTTCAGCGTGTTGGCGATGTGGCTTTTGTGGATAAAGTGTATATCTATGGCCCGCCCAAATGGAAAGAAGAAACCCCCAACGCCCAGGATGCCGGCAACCCGGTGAAGTTCTGGACTTATGTTATCATCCCCAAAAATGTTGACCCCGACAAGAAATACCCATTGATGGTGCTGCCACATGGCGGCGTTCACTCCGATTTTTCAACTTATTATACCCACATCATCCGCGAATTAGTTGCCCAGGGCTACATCATCGTGGCTGCCGAATATCGCGGAAGCACCGGCTACGGAAAAGGGCATTACAAAAAAATCGACTATGGCGGGTTGGAAGTGGAGGATGTAAAAGCCAGCCGCGACTACATGATCGAAAACTATGACATCATCGATAAAAACCGTGTGGGCATCATGGGCTGGAGTCATGGTGGTTTAATTGCCCTGATGAATATCTTCGACCATCCCAACGACTACCAGGTAGCTTTTGCCGGGGTACCCGTAAGCAATCTCATCGCCCGCATGGGCTACAAAACCCAGGAATACCGCGATTTGTATTCTGCAGATTATCACATTGGCGAAACGGCTTACGAAAATGTAAACGAATACCGCCGCCGCTCACCAGCCTGGAATGCACACAAAATGAAGGATACGCCCCTGCTCATCCACACCAACACCACCGATGCTGATGTAAACGTACTGGAGGTTGAGCACCTGATCAAATCGCTGAAAGCCGAAAACAAAAAGTTTGAATACGAAATTTACCAGGCCGTTCCCGGAGGCCATTCCTTCGACAGGATGGACACCAAAATTGCCAACGAGATCAGGGTAAAGATTTATAAATTCCTGGCCAAAGAACTCAACCCACCCAATCCCATCCGTGATGTGAAAGCACTTAAAAAAGCAGCTTATCGGTTTTAGGCGGTTTCCATTTAACGTTTCCATCCCGTACCAACAGGAATGGAAAGTTTCACGCGGGAATTAGCGAGGGCAAAAGTCATCCGGTGAATGCAGATTAAGCAAATGTACCAGACACAGAGAGATCGAATTAATTCTGGAGGTTATTCACCGGGCGACTATAAAAGTAAAACAAAGATTAAATTTTTATAAACTGCCTAAGAAAAGTGTGATTGTGGATAGTCATTTTTAGGGGATATACTCCGGGAGGGATAAATGTGTTTTTGAACTTAGAGGTTTTTGGCCCAATTTTCAATCCGAATGTTTGTAATCCGTTGAAAGTGTGATTCATTATTTGTAACTAAAATCATGTCGTTTGCGATTGCGGATGCTCCTATCAGCAAATCAAAATCATCAATAGGTCTTCCCTGTTTTCTTAGCCTTGCTTTTTCCTCGGCATATATGTCAAGTGAATTGATAATTGGAAGAATTTGGATTCCTGTTAGGAAGTTATCCAGCGTTTCTTGATTTTTCTTTTTTGATTGATTGTTTTTCACTCCAAATTTCAATTCAGCCAGTGTAATTTCAGAGATAAATCTATTTCCCTTCTTAATTTTCCGGAACTTTTCCTTTAACGAAAACTTCCCCTGAATGTAATAGATACATATATTCGTATCAAATAAATACTTTTTCAAAACGATTCAATTTGACGATTAAAATTTCGACTATCTCTAATCTCTGCTATTATTTCTTCAGAATCGCGGTTATCAATCCATGCTCCAAAAGATTCTTCAAACCGATCCTCTTTTGAAACAATATCTCCACTAACTGATTGTGATAATTTCTCAATCAATTTGAGCTTTAGTTCAGGATTAAGATTATTTAATAATCCCCAATATCCGCTTAATATTTGTGTTTCTGAATTCATATTTTTTTCTTTTTATAAAGACACAAAAATAGGGTTTTAATTTAAACAGATTTGAATACGATCCTGTCGATATAGAAATTGTCGAAGAACTGATGAACAAAGAGGTTTTCCCGGGCACAGTAGTAGCTTCTCCGTGAATACCGCCAAAGCATCTGACAGCTATCTCAGGAAAACAGGAAACCTTCCTGAAGTTATTCACCGGATACCTTGCTCCGATAACTGATAAACCTAACAGGTTTACCCGGTTAAGCTTCATCTAAGAAATCGGGGAATCAGATCACGCCCAGAAGAAAAATCTGTTAGGTTTCCCAACCAGGAAACTTTAAAAAACGTTATCCCCTCTTTCCCGAAAGTGCTTCGAATCGCCCCACTCGCCCAGGGCCAAAACACACCCGGCTTACTCTATGGAGTGTTGGGGTTTTCGAGATGCACATCTGTTTCTTCCTGAATCTTTTGAAAAAAATGAATGGGTAAATGTTTTCAGACAGATGGATATTTTAGGCTTGCTATTCCCTGCGGGGCTGCAAACCCACGCGGGCCCGGGTTCGCAGCCCTGACCAAAGGGAAGGGATCGCAAGCCTGGAATAATTTTCCATCGTTGTCTTTTAACGTTTCGAGGTTCGCGAAATGGCGGACGCTCTAAAGTCAAGGGCAGGACGTAACTTTCTATTCCCGTACGTACGGGATAGAAACGTTGTAATTAAATATCAAGAAGGTTCTGGAAGTCAGGGCTTCACTTCGAGTGAAACCCTGACTAAACCGTGGCTTTATATGAGAGTTTTTGAATATGAGCCACAAAAAAATAGTATCATTGCATCCATGTTTTTATTCAAAATTTATAATACTCATTTAAACAAGAACTCATGAAAAAGAGATTTTTACTACTGGCCGCTTTGGTGGCCTTACTAATTTTTGGACAAGTCACTCCTGCCTCAGCACAATGCGATATTATTATCGATATGCAGGACAGTTATGGAGACGGATGGAATGGCGCATCCCTCAAAGTATATGATGGTTCCACCCTATTGGGTACTGCCACAATAGGGAATGGCTTTACCGGACAAGCCATCATTACAGCCCCTGAAATGGCGACTATTAGCCTGGTCTGGGTTTCCGGATCCTATGATGAAGAAATTTCCTTTACTGTTACCAATGGCATCGGCATACAGGTTTATGTATGCGAATTGTTGCAAACTCCGCCTGCCGGAGAGTTTTTCGTATTTACAAATGTGTGTTCTACCGAAGGAACCGACATCAACTTAATCGATTTTATTATTCCCACAAAAGTAGCTGCGGGAGGTGTAGAAATTAAAGGGATCATTCGCAGCGAAAGAGATACTCCCATTTCTTCATTCGATGTTGTTTATTCGCTTGATGGAAGTGATAGTGAGGTAGCTACTTTTGACGGCCTGAACCTGGTGTTTAACGAAACGTTTGAATTTGTTCATCCCCAGATTGCAAATCTCGAAGTTGGAGAGCATGAAATTGAATTAAGGGTCGAAAATATAAATGCACAGGGCGATGATGACGACCCCGACAACAATAGCCTGGAGGCTGCGGTATTATGTGTAAACGAAGTATTTGTAAAAAATGTGGTTTACGAAGAAGGAACCGGAACATGGTGCGGATGGTGTCCGCGTGGTTTGGTTGGATTAAATACCATGGGACATAATTATACCGATGGCACCTGGATTGGAATTGGCGTTCACAATGGCGACCCAATGACCGTTGCTGAGTACAACCAGGGAATTGGAGGCTTTATCTCGGGATATCCGAGCGGGGTAATGAACAGAGAATTTGTGTATGATCCGGGTTTATCAACGCTTGAACCCGCCTACCTGTTAGCTAAAATGGAAGTACCAATGGGGAAAATAGAAATTACAGCAAAAACCTGGGACGAAGGTAGCGGCGAACTCACCCTTGAAGCTACCTCAAACTTTGCCATGGATTTGACGAGTACCTCCTTTAACCTCTCGCTGGTTGTTGTTGAAAGTGGAATGACAGGAACTACTTCACAGTGGAATCAGGCCAACTACTATTCAGGCGGTGCTTATGGCGATTTGATTGACTGGGATGGAACCAACTGGGCCAATCTTCCCAATCCTGTTCCTGCTGCCGATATGGTATATAACCACGTTGGCCGGGTTTTAGTCGGTGGCTGGGATGGCGTGCCGGGAATTATTCCTGCTGATGTGCTTTATGGCACTCCCTATACATACGAGTTTACCTATACATTGGACGAAGCATTCGACCCTGCGGCGGTTGATCTCGTGGTTATGCTTATTGACGACCAAACGGGAATTATTGTCAACGCGTATCAATTGGCACTTGAAGCCGACATTCTGGCTCCTGAATTTTCTAGCGATGTCCAAAGCGGTGTAGCTCCATTGCAGGTTGCATTTACCGATGAAACCTTAGGTGGAGATGTGGCTGAATGGTCGTGGGATTTTGATAACGATGGCGTAGAAGACTCGAACGAACAAAACCCGACTTTTACTTATGAAGAAGGCGGTATTTTTACCGTTACTTTAACAGTTACCAATCAAACAGAAAATAGCTTTACCCTGGTAAAAGAAAATTATATTAGTGTAGGCGGTGTTGGTATAAACGAGAATTTGGCGAATAACTTCAAATGTTATCCCAACCCGGCAACTGAGCAAATTCATGTACAAAGTGCAGATGCATTAACCGGTATCCGGATATTTAATGTTAACGGACAAATGGTTTACCAAAACAAAACCGGTGACTCCAAGCTCCTGACCATTGATGTTTCATCCTTCAAAAAGGGTGTTTATTTTATGGAAGTGAATACAGAAGCTGCATCGCAACGCGTAAAGATTGTTGTTGATTAGTACCTTTTCTCTAATATTCTGCCATTTTTTGGCAGAATATTAGAGAAAAAGTACTCAAGCAAAATTTAAAATGCATTGTCGATAATATGAAAGGTAGGTGAATAATAAAGCTCTAAATTGCAAAATATGCATTTATAAATTTTGCCGACTAACTTGGACAAACCAAAACAGGAATACACCATAAGTTTTACATGATCACCTTGTTTGGTTTTGGTTTGTCCAAGTTAGGGTTTTGGTTTGTCCAAGTTAGGGTTTTGTTTAGGATAAATAAATAACAAAACCTTTTGATTAGAGTTTGTCATTCATCCAAAAGGCGAAATGCAATTAAACTCCGGTTAGAGGGGGGGAATTGGATTTCGTCTTTTTTTTTGATTTTCTTTTTTAAACACGAAAAAGGATTGTGCATTAAAATTAACCTTTGTGAACCTTAGTGTCTTGGTGTCTTGGTGGCTGCTCTTGTTTAATTTGCCCCTAAAACGGAGTAGCAAAAATCTTCGATGTTGTTTATTAGGGTTATGGCCACAGGCTGAAAGCCTGTCCATAGGACTCCTGCGGAGAAACATCGAAGCACAAAAGCACCCCCAAATCACCGGCAGGCCGAAGGTCTGCAACAGAATAAATGGGAAAACTCTCCGGCTGAAGATTATTTTTTTGGTGATGGGTTTCAGCCCTTCAGGCTGAGGGGATGTTGTAGCTTCCCCCGTAAGGTCAGGCGATGCCTGACCTTGTGATGTGCCAACCTTTCAGGCTGCCGCATTGCTTTGAGCATTAAGAGCAAATTTTAGAAACCATCCCTTATTCCCTTGCCACTCACATAGTGATGCCCCTGGCAGAAGGCTCGAAGGCTCTCCCGATAGATAGGGATGCCCGCTTCGCGAGGCGGGCCTTTGGTAAAAGAAACACGAAGAAAAAATTAGGATAGGATTTCCGATAATTCATTGACCACGATCAACAAATTAACGTTAATTCGTGTACCACGGTAGATGAATTTATGTAAATTTGCAGACACATAATTCGTAAACCAATGATTACACGCACTTTAACAAATTCACTAATTAATTATCTAAAACCAGGTCATGTATTAGCACTTTTTGGTGCCAGGCGTACCGGCAAAACGGTAATCATGCAAACGATTATCGGGGCTTTGAAGGATAAACAAGTTTTGATGCTAAATGGTGAAGACATGGATGTAGCATCGGTTTTGACGTCACGAAGGCAAGAAACACTTAAAAACCTGGTAGCCGGATTTGATTATCTATTTATTGATGAGGCCCAAAATATTCCGCAAATTGGTGCCAGCCTGAAACTCTTGGTTGATACCCAGCCCGATGTCAGCATTTTCGTTACGGGTTCAGCATCTTTCGCTTTGCGTAATCAAATTGGTGAACCGCTTACAGGTCGATCAACTTTTTTTTACCTCCACCCATTTTCAATTTCAGAAGTTACCAATAGCCTTATACCTGCAATGCAGCAATTACCTGCGATACTAATTTACGGAATGTACCCCCAGGTATATCTTTCCGAAAATCTAACTGAAAAACGGAGGGTGCTTGAGGGCATTAAAAACGGATACCTCCTAAAAGATGTCCTTCAACTCGATAATTTGAAGGACAGTTTGTTCATTATTAATCTTTTGCGATATATTGCTTTGCAAATAGGAAACGATATATCGTACAGCGAACTTGCTTCAAATCTTAATACTACCGTAAAAACCGTTCAACGCTATCTTGATATTCTTGAAAAAGCATTCATAATTTTTCGCTTGCAAGGCTTTAGCCGGAATTTACGGAAGGAGATTGGTAAATCGCCGAGATTTATTTTTTGGGATAATGGGATTAGAAATGCTATTATTTCGAATTTCAACCCGCCCGAAAACAGGGATGATATGGGCAAGCTGTGGGAAAACTTTTGTATTTCAGAAAGAATAAAAAAACAGCAATATGCCGAAACATTCTCAAATTTCTACTTTTGGAGGACTTACGATCAGCAGGAAATAGATTTGATTGAAGAAACCAACCAAAAGCTCTCAGCCTTCGAGTTTAAGTGGGGCAAAAAAATGGCCAGAACTCCTAAAGCCTTTAGGGAAGGCTACCCGGATGCAAGTTTCGCAACTATCAACCGAATGAACTTCTATGATTTTCTTTTTTAAACACGAAGAAAAATTAGGATAGGATTTTCAAATTTGGTAGCAGCGTGAAATATCTCAGTCGATTCGTGGAGTATGACACTTCCTTGTTGGTAAGCTAAATTTTGGGAAATGCTACAAAATTATAACACTGATGCCTGTTTTTATTACTTGGAACAAATATTGTAAGCCAAAATGATTTTATCTTTGCAAAATGAAATTTAATCCATTACCACCTCATATTTTTTTGTGCTTCCATTTTTTTTGTTCTAATATTACGCGACAGGCATTTTAAGCAATACCGATAGAAACACAAATTTTTATCAATTCGTTCTTACAATTTTTTTAAGGCATCCATCGATACTATCATTACACAAGCTATAAAATAAACAAACAGTTACAACCCAGCACAAAATAATATGGCTTTTATTGAACATTATTCAGTTTAAAATATTTATTAAAAACAACTTAAAAATTTTTACAATGAAAAGAAGAACACTCTTTACACTCCTTGGAGTTGCAGGTCTTTTTATCTCGGCCTTTTTCACATCCTGTTACCCGGGTGATGATGTTTCATATTCTGACCTCGACCTGGTAACCACAGCCTATGATGAAGAAATGGAATATCAACAACTTAAAACCTATTATCTTTATGATTCGGTTATTCATATTAAAGACACCCTTGATGATGATTCTAATGTGGATCTCTCCAGAGAATTTGATAGAAATATCCTGAAGCTTGTAAAGCAAAACATGAATGATTATGGCTACGATTCAGTGGTAGATCCACAAAATAACCCTCCTGATGTAACGATTACCGTTTCGGCTATGGCAACAACAAACACCTATGTATATTATTACTACCCTTACTATTATTGGGACTGGGGCTGGGGTTGGTACTACAAAAACACCGATTACTACGGTTGGGGATGGTATTACCCGCCATATTGGGGCGGTGGCTATGTAACAAGCTATACCACTGGCACACTGGTAATGAACATGCACGATGTTAGAAATGCCACTCCCCAAACCGACAGTATTCCAACAATATGGACAGGCGACATTAACGGATTGTTGGGCAGCAGTGCATCAACAACCGAAAGCAGGCTCAACTACAATATCAATAAAGCCTTTGAGCAATCGCCTTATCTAAAAATCAACTAAGCTCCAATATTGTAAACCATTTAAAATTAAGAAAGATGAAAAAGATATTTTTATCAGTTATAGCTGTGCTTTTCGTATTCAATATTTTCGCCCAGGAATCATTCTGGTCGGTAACATACCAAATGTCGGTTCCAACAGGCGACACAAAAAACTTTACCGACAAAATGAGTTTTCGCGGTTTTGGAATTGAAGGACGTTGGTTTGTAGATAACAATATTACCATCGGTGGAGGCGCACTCTGGAATGTTTTTTACGAAAAACGAGATAAAGTTACTACCGAACTTGAAAACATTACGGTAACAGGCACACATTACAATTACATTAATGCTTTTCCTTTTTTTGTAAATGCAGCCTATTATTTCAACGAAGGAAGCTACATCAGACCTTATGCCGCAATGAACGCCGGGGTAATTTATACATTATACCGTAAAGATGTTGGCCTTTACCGGATTGAGGAGGATCCCTGGAAGTTTGGTGTAGCCCCCGAATTAGGGGTGCTTATCGAAACTTATGGTGGAGCAAACTTCACTGTAAACCTCAGGTATAATTACGGCCTGGAAACGGATAACACTGACCCACTCTCCTATTTTGGCATCAATGTAGGGGTAGTTTGGCTCTATTAAAACGGTCGGGAAATTGTTAATAATCGAAACAATGCACTGTTGGGGTAAAAATAACTTCCTCAACAGTGTATTTTTTTTATGGTTTTGTTTACTTTTGCTTTAACTAAAAACTAAAGTAATGCTGATAATTGGGATCGCAGGTGGATCAGGCTCTGGCAAAACCACTGTTGTAAATAAAATAATCAATGGGCTGCCAAAAAATGCGGTGTCGGTCATATCGCAGGATTCATATTACAAAGACAACGATCATCTTGCCGAAGAAGAAAAAAAGAGAATTAATTTTGACCATCCCGCTTCCATCGAATTTGAGTTGCTAAACCGGCACATACAAAATCTGATGTCAGGCGAAACCATTAACCGGCCAATTTATTCCTATGTAACCTGTGCCCGTGCAGCCGAAACAATTCCGGTTAAGCCTACCAAAGTGATAATTATTGAGGGAATCCTTATTTTTACCAATGCAAAACTGCGTGATAAATGTAATATAAAAGTGTTTGTTGACGCTGATACCGATGACCGTTTGATGAGAATTGTTAAACGCGACCTGGTTGAACGTGGCCGTTCGGTGCAAGGTGTGCTTGAGCATTACGAGCATTTTGTTAAACCTATGCACCTTCAATTTATCGAACCCACGAAGCGCTATGCCGATATTATCGTACCGCAAGGCGGGGCAAACCATGTAGCTATTGATATTTTAACATCGAGAATAAAAATGAAATTAAGCGAAAAACCATAAGCAAGCCTTAAAATATTTTGCGATGATCGGGAATGCTTTTTAAGATACAAAGGTTAACATAACACATATAATCCACTATTTCGAATATTTAACCCATGGCTGAAAGGAAAAAAATAGACATACTTGTTGTTGACGATAGGGAAGAAAACCTTTTAGCCATCGAAAGCATCATCGATACTGATGAAATCAATCTCAAAAAAGCGCTTTCGGGTAATGAGGCATTAGGCCTGATGTTCGATTACGATTTTGCACTTGTATTGATGGATGTGCAAATGCCGGGCATGGACGGCTTCGAAACCGCCGAGCTCATGCGTGGGTCGGATAAAACACGGCACATCCCTATTATATTCATTACAGCCATCAACAAAGAAAAAAAACATATTTTCAGGGGCTATGATGCCGGTGCAGTCGATTATATTACCAAGCCTTTTGATCCGGATATCTTACTCAGTAAGATTAATGTGTTTATCGACCTTTACCAGCAACGCAACACCCTGGAGGAGCTTACACGCAAGCTCGAATCCACAATTTCCGAACTCATATCCTCGCGCGAACAACTCAAGCTTAGTGAAGAAAAGTACAAGGATATTTTCCAAAATGCCAACGAGGGAATTTTCATCCTAAAACATCAAAAAATCATCTTCAACAATCCTAAAACTGAAGAAATTCTTGCAGGGGAAAAAAGAACCCTTTCTCAAAAAAGATTTATTGATTATGTTCATCCTGAGTTTCAACAGATGCTGGAAAGCGAACATTTCGACAAACTAAAAATCAAAACCCATGACAAACGGACTGCACTAAAAATATTCTCAGGCTCGGAGGAAATAAAGTGGATTGAAATAAATTCGGTAAACATCAATTGGGAAGGCGAAAATGCAATATTGAACTTTATCAGCGACATATCCGAAAGAAAACAAGCAGAAGAAGAGATTAAAAGAGCTAAAAATCTTGCCGAACAGGCAAGCCGCACGAAGAGTGAATTTTTAGCCAACATGAGCCACGAAATACGCACCCCGCTCAATGGCATTATTGGAATGACCGAACTGGCATTGATGAGCCAGCTTAATGATGAACAAAAAGAACGTATTGAGGCTGTAAAATATTCGGGAGAATCACTGCTCGACATCATTAATGATATACTTGATATCTCAAAAATTGAAGCACGGAAACTGGAGCTGGATTCAGTTAAATTTAGTTTGAGGGGCGTGATAGAAAAAGTGCTACGCCCACTTGCATCAAAAACTGCTGTAAAAAATGTAGAACTCATCCTTGATATCCGGCATAAACTTCATGACACCTATATTGGCGATCCGGTTCGTTTACGACAGATATTATTTAATTTGCTTGGCAATGCTATAAAATTTACAGAAGAAGGTGAAGTGAAGCTTACGGTTACATCCATAAAAAAAGAAGAGGATAAACATGTTCTTGAATTTTCGATAACTGATACTGGTATTGGTATTCCAGACGATAAAATCGGAAACCTTTTTAAATCATTTAGCCAGGCTGATAATTCTACTTCGAGGAAATATGGCGGAACAGGATTAGGATTGGTTATTAGTAAGAGCCTTGTTGAAATGATGGGCGGGAAGGTTAAAGTAAAAAGCGCTGAAGGCCTTGGCAGTACTTTTAGTTTTGATATTATCGTACAAAAATCTTCAGCTTCCAAACAACAAAGCGATACAGAATTGCTGCCACAACTCCTCGAAAAACATTTCCTTATTGTTGACGATAACACCACCAATCGTAAAATACTTTCCGGATTGCTCGATTACCTGAATATTCAGTATCAACTTGCTGAAGATGGCAAAATTGCCTACGAAAAAATTCTTCGCCAGGGTGAGACTAAAAACCCCTTCGACATCATTTTGTTGGATTACCACATGCCGGTAATGGATGGCCTGGAAATGGCTAAATTGTTAAAACGGGAAAATAAAATAAATCCACCTCCCGATATCGTTCTGCTCTCATCCAATGATGTGAACATACAACGAAATAAATTAAGCGAATACGGGATTAACCGATACCTGATAAAACCCATTTTCAGGAATGAACTAATTAAAGTTTTGAATGAATTGCTTAGTTTCGATCTCCGCAAGACAATTCCAATAAAAAATTCTACACAAAAGCAAAAAAATACACTGGAAAAAAGCTACAATATTTTACTGGCCGAAGACAACCTTATCAATCAAAAATTAGCCAACGGATTGCTTCAAAACCTGGGTTGTAAAGTTACCATTGTTGATAATGGGAAAAAAGCTGTGGATATTCTAAATCATAATAAATTTGATATTATTTTCATGGATATTCAGATGCCCGAAATGGATGGTTACGAAGCCACCGTGATCATCCGTGATATGGAAAAAATAAAAGGCATCCACACACCCGTAATTGCCATGACTGCCAATGCTATGAAAGGTGACCGTGAAAAATGCATCAACGCGGGCATGGATGAATATGTTACCAAACCGATTAGCCTGAAAAGCATCACAGAGGCCATTAAAAGCCTTGATATCAATCCAAACTCATAATCAATAAAAAATCGCGATTCATGAAGAAATGGTTTCTCAACCTCAAGATAAAACAACGTCTCAATGCCATGACTGCAATATCCATCATAAGTATTTTGCTTATTGGATATGCATCTTATTATTTTTTTAGAACCACGAGGGTATTAACTCTGGTGCTTACCGAGCAAAGAGTGCATGATGTGAATTACCGTACCGGCCTCCAGCTTTTCTATGAATATCTTCACAACGAAGACCGGCAAATACTCCAAAGATCATATCAACACCTCGATTCCGCTGCACATATTGCCTATATATTCAGCAAATCAAAAGAATACTACAAGCAATTTACCCACGACAAGTATGTGGATGTTTTGTTAGAAACTTACGGCCCAACAATTGATTATGATCGAAATTCGGCAGAACTCATTGCAAGTCGTCTGGAATTGATGATGATGATTGATAATCCACAAATGAATGATGCGCTTGATATTGCCGATGAGGCCTGTCGAAACGGGAAAAAAGTAAAAACCGCCATTCAGAATTATCTGAAAAACCCCGAAGAAATAGCATTATTTGAAGAACTTGAACAGGCAAAATTGGAAATGAGCGTTATGGAAGTTCGTTTTTCGGCAACCATCGACACCCTCAACAAATTCGTTATAAATCTCCTGCTCATAAGCATCTTGCTTATTGTGGCCATACTGAGTGTTGTCACTTTCATATCATCACGCTTAATTTCCGGCACCATTTCGCGGCCTGTGCT
This sequence comes from uncultured Lentimicrobiaceae bacterium, assembly GCA_964593705.1. Classification (GTDB taxonomy): domain Bacteria; phylum Bacteroidota; class Bacteroidia; order Bacteroidales; family 4484-276; genus SABY01. Next base: position 126,578 of record CAZQIV010000002.1, read on the forward strand.
TAAGGTTGTTGAAAACCTGAAACGGCTTGCCTCCGGAAATTTATCAAGCGATATAAAAGTTGAATCGAAGGATGAAATCGGGATGCTCAATGCCTCATTTATCGACTTGCAAAATAGCCTACGGCAAAAATCGGAAGTTTCGTCAGCGATTGCCAATGGGGATTTTTCGCAGAAAACAGAACCAAGAAGCCAGGATGATGAGTTAGCACATTCCATTAACCAGATTGTTGAAAATTTTAGCGAAGTAGTGGAGCAGGCAAACCGGATAGCCCGGGGAGAACTCAACACCAACATTACCATGCGATCGGACCATGACGAACTTGGCCAGGCTCTGATTAAAATGACTACCGATTTAAAAAGCTCGAACGAGGATAAAAGACGGCAACTATGGCAAAAAAACAGCCAGTCGGACATTAACGATGTGATGCGTGGTGAACAGGAAGTACACGATCTGGGTCAAAAAATTATTAGTCAGTTGTGCAAATTGATCAATGCGAAAGTTGGGGCTATTTATATTAAAGATGGAGACTTTTACAAACTCGTGGGCAGTTTTGCATATAAGCGCCGCAAAAACATCGAAAACGGCTACAAAGCCGGCCAGGGATTGGTTGGTCAGGCTGTACTCGAAAAAGAATCAATTATCATCACCAATGTTCCGAATGACTATACTGCCATCGCTTCAGGCCTGGGTGAATCAGCTCCAAAAAATATTCTGGTAACTCCTTGCATTTTTAACGATGATGTAATTGCCGTGATTGAAGTGGGGAGCTTTGATGAATTTTCAGAAGAACAATTGCAATTTATTAACCTGATCAGCGAAAATATTGCCATCGGGCTCAATGCTTCAAAGGGCAGAACGGAGTTAAAAAAGCTCCTTTCCAAAACCCAACAGCAAGCCGAGGAATTGCAGGTACAGCAGGAAGAACTTCGCCAGGCCAACGAAGAGCTGGAAGAGCAAACCAAGGCCCTCAAAGAATCGGAACAACAATTGCAAACCCAACAGGAGGAACTCCGCGTAACCAACGAAGAACTGGAAGAACGTACTAAAGCCATCGAAAAACAACGCGATGATATTCGTAAGAAAAACGATGAGCTGAAAATAGCACAAATCGAAATCGAGAAAAAAGCAGCCGACCTCGAAATGGCAAGCCGCTACAAGTCAGAGTTCCTCGCCAACATGTCGCACGAGCTGCGCACCCCGCTCAACAGTATCCTGGTGCTATCACAAATTTTATCTAACAATAAAGTCGGAACCCTCACCGACAAACAAATTCAATCGGCCAAAACCATTCATTCTTCAGGCTCCAGCTTGTTATCATTGATCAACGAAATTTTGGACCTTTCCAAAATTGAATCCGGAAAACTTGAAATCAACGAGGAGCGCGTTCAGCTTAAATCATTTATTTTAGATGTAAATGAAATTTTTAATCCGCTTGCTGCCGAAAAAAGTCTTGAACTCAATATCGATATCTCATCTGAAGCACCTGTTTACATTCATACCGACAGCCTCCGCTTGCAGCAGATTTTGCGCAACCTGTTGTCGAATGCCATTAAGTTTACCCACGAGGGAAGTGTAAGCCTTATGATCAGGCATCCGCACAGCCTTAGCGAAGACCTTATCGATAAAGGACTTTCAAAAGAAAGTACCGTGGTTTTTGAGGTAAAAGATACTGGTATAGGGATTCCAGAAGAGCAGCAAAAAACCATCTTTGAAGCCTTTACCCAGGCCGATGGAACCACTTCGCGAAAATATGGCGGTACCGGCCTCGGGCTAACCATTTCACGAAATCTTGCCCATATCTTAGGTGGTGAAATTGAGATGCTAAGTACCGAAAACAGCGGAACAACATTTTCACTTTATTTACCGGTAAAACGAGGAAGTAAAATCCCGGAAGGAGACAAATCCCAGAAATCATCTGCAATTAAACCTTTAGCTAATAAAACAGAAAATATTGCATCAACCCGCAAATCGGAAAATTTAAAACCACAACGAAATGTTGAAAATGCCGGGGTTAAAATAGAGACTGAAGCAGTAAAAGATGACCGTAAGATCATCAATAAGGGCGATAAGTTTATTCTTATCATTGAGGATGATGCTGACTTTTCACAAATCCTTTATGATCTTGCCCACGAAAAAGGATTCAAGTGCCTTATCGCACCCAATGGTGAAACAGGGCTGCACTATGCTGATTATTATAAACCCGATGCCATCATTCTGGATATAGGCCTTCCCGGAATTGACGGATGGCAGGTTATGGACAGGCTGAAAGAAAATCCGGAAACACGCCACCTGCCGGTTCATTTTATGTCGGGACGCGATAAAAGAACCGAAGCCATGAAAAAAGGAGCCATTGGATTCCTCACCAAACCAATTAGTGTTGAAGAAATTGATGGCGCTTTTACAAAAATTGAAAACTACATCTCAAAGCCGGTAAAAAAACTGCTTGTTATCGAAGATGATGACAACATGCGTATGGCAATTGTAGAATTAATCGACGACAGCGACATCGGCATTACTTCTGTTTCGAGTGGCAATCAGGCCCTGGATCAAATGAAAAAAGATGACTTCGACTGTATTATACTGGACTTGGGGCTTAAAGATATGTCGGGATATGAGCTGCTTAAAAAAATTGGGAAAAAAGGCAACAATCAAAGTATCCCTGTCATTATTTATACCGGCCAGGAATTGTCGCGCGAGGATGAAGAAAAACTCAGCAAATACTCTGACAGTATTATCATCAAAGGTATAAAATCGCCTGAGCGCCTGCTTTCCGAAACCACACTTTTCCTGCACAGGGTTGAGTCAAACCTTCCGGAGGAAAAACAAAAGATGCTCAAAGTGGTTCATCACCATGAAGATATTATGAAGGAGAAAAAGATATTGATTGTTGATGATGATATGCGAAACGTTTTTGCCCTTTCAAGCCTCCTCGAAGAACGCAGTATGAAAATTGTTGTGGGTCGCAACGGCAAAGAAGGCATCGAAAAACTGGAACAAAATGCTGATATTAGCCTGGTGTTGATGGACATCATGATGCCCGAGATGGATGGATACGAAGCCATGCGTATCATTAGGAAAAATCCAAAATATAAGAAACTCCCAATGATTGCACTTACCGCGAAAGCCATGCAGGGCGACAGGGATAAATGCATTGAGGCCGGTGCAAACGATTATCTGACTAAACCGGTAGATACAGAAAAGCTTATTTCACTTTTACGAGTTTGGTTATATCAATGAAAAATAAACAGGAAATACTACTTGAAAACGAAAATATAGAGATAGAACTCTTTTTGCAGGCCATCAATATGAAGTTCGGTTATGATTTTCGCAATTATGGCAAGGCTCATATTAAGCGCCGGGTAAGGCACAGGCTGTCGGTTTCCGATTTCAAAAATATTAGCGAATTAATCAATAAAATACTTTACGATCCTGTTTTTTACCAGGAGATATTGCAGGATTTGTCTATTACTGTAACCGAAATGTTTCGCGATCCTGATTTTTACCTCGCGGTACGAAAGGAAGTTGTTGCCTTACTCAAAACTTATCCTTTTATTAAAATCTGGCATGCCGGCTGTGCTACCGGCGAAGAAGTGTATTCGATGGCCATCCTGCTAAAGGAAGAAGGTTTGCTGAAAAGATCCCAGGTTTATGCCACCGATTTTAACCAAATTGCATTGCAAAAAGCGCGTAGCGGAATTTATCCCATTGGCCGGATTAAAGAATACACCCAGAATTATCAAAAATCAGGAGGCAAGGCTTCCTTCTCCGATTATTATAATGCACACTACGAATCGGTTATCCTGAATGAATCTTTAAAAGATAATATTGTTTTTGCTGATCATAACCTGGTTACTGATGGGGTTTTTGGTGAAATGAATTTGATAATCTGTCGTAATGTGATGATCTACTTTGACAAGGACTTGCAAAACAGGGTCATCAAACTTTTTTATGACAGCCTTGTGCCGGGTGGATTTTTATGCCTGGGCAGCAAAGAAAGTCTCCGCTTCACCGAAATTGCTAATAAATTTGATGTAACAACCGAGAAACAGAAAATTTACCGAAAGAAGTTTGAGGCTTCATAAATCCTCAAAATTCAGATAAAGGAGAATTGATCAAACGCGTTTTTTTTTATTTAACTTTTAACTTTAGTTCACTTTATGAACTTTAGCGCACTCAAGGCACTTTATTTCACTAACAGATGAAATACTCAGCAGTAGTCATAGGTGTTTCGGCAGGAGGGATGAACGCCCTGGGGAAAATATTGCCCACACTTCCGGAAAAATTCCCTTTGCCTGTGATTATTGTTCAGCATATTAGCCCACAATCGGATAATTACATGATTCACCACTTCGACCGTCATTCCGGAATAACAGTAAAAGAAGCTGATGAAAAAGAGCAAATCAAACCTGGTGTAGCATATTTTGCCCCGCCAAATTACCACTTGCTCATCGAAGAAGATCGCACTTTTTCTTTATCAACCGAAGAAAGGGTAAACTATTCGAGGCCATCGGTGGATGTGCTTTTCGAAAGCGCCATCGATGCCTATTGCTCCAGCCTTATCGGGATAATTTTAACGGGCGCCAATAGCGATGGCAGCAAGGGACTAAAAAAAATTAAAGATTGCGGCGGCCTGGCCATTGTGCAAGACCCTTCTACCGCCGAAGTTTCGGCAATGCCCGAAGCTGCGCTAAAGCTAAGCAATGCTGATTACATCTTAAAGTTAGAAGAGATCGGCCCACTTTTAGTGAAGCTGTCACAAGCTCAATAATTTCCGTAATCGTTATTCTTAAATCAAAAAATCATCAACTTTATTAACAAGCATTAACTAATGCTTTAAGTTCCTCAATGCCTCTTGCATGGCCAACATGTTCGACCTTTGCCTGGCATCGGTTCCATATCCCCAATACAATGCAACAAAAGTCTTGAGATAAAAAAATAAAGTTTTATTTTTCCCAATTCATGCTTCTTTTCAATGAAAACAATATTTGAGGCCTGATAATCTTATCCTAAACGAAATTAACCTTAGTAGAAAACGTATTCCATCATAAAAAACCAACCTTATTACCTTATTCGAAAGACGCAGGTTTCCGTGAATAATAAGGAAATAAGGTTTGGGGTATCCCGGGGACATAATTACTCTACTAAGGTTTGGGATAAAAAAATAAGGTTTTTCTTTCCACAACATGACTAATTCCAGCATGGATCAAAAAAACCTTATCCGTGCATCTCCCGAAAAATCGGGACAGGCTGTGGCTTTTTATACCAGCCTCACCGTTTATTTTTGTATATCAAGCCCTGATATTTGTTTACTTTTTAAATTCCCTGCAAAATACAGGGGCAATGATATCAGCTTGTATTCAAGGGTTTTCATTACTCCTTTTACATTAATGGTAGCTGAGAGTTTATTTCCTAACGAAGGTAAATCAAGATTAAAGCGAATCCCTGTATGCTCATTTTTTTCGGCCAAATAAACCTGTAAAGATTTCAGTGTACCTGTTTTCCCTGCTTTCACCTCAAGAGGATAAATTTTATTGCCCAACTGTAAAAGGTAATCTATTTCAGCGTTGGCATTTTTTGCTTCACGCGACCAATAATAAAGTTTGGCATCTTCAAAATATTCAAAAGACGCAAGCAGTTCCTGCCCGATAAATTGTTCGGCAAGCGCCCCTTCAAAATCGCTAACTAAGTTACTGACATCCGAAAGCTTTATCCTTGATAAATTGCACATCAGGCCTATATCAAGAAAAACCGGTTTAAAGATGTCCTTGTCCACATATTGGGTGATAGGAACTTTGGAGGATTTGGTGCGACGCACCAAATGTATAATCCGGCTCAACTCCAGTTTTAGCATTGCTTCCTTCAAATTGGAAGAATGGACATTTTTATTGATATTGACATATTTAACCTTTTTGCCAACATTGTTTGCCGAATATTCAAGGCATTCATTCAGGTAATCCTGCTGTTTGCGTGTACCATACTTTGCAAAATCATACTTGAACGAGGTCAATATTTCTGAATGTACCTTTTCCACTTCCATCAGGTTTTTTGTTTTAAGGTAAACATCCACCGCTTCAGGCATACCCCCAATAAAAAAATACAGTCTTAAATATTCAGACAGCTTTTGATGCACGGCCTGGCTGAAAGGTTTTTCCAGGCTGTAATCATTTATATAGGCAATGAGTCCTTCCTGTTTATTGGCCAATAAAAACTCTTCAAAACAAAGCGGGTACATATAAGCAAATTCAACCCTGCCAACAGGCATCGAATAGGGCAATTCGTTTAGTGTATGATCTAAAAGCGAGCCGGCCGTAATAACATGCAATCCCGGTATCTCTTCGTAAAAGTAGCGCAATGCAGCTATGGCTTCGGGCAATAGTTGTATTTCATCAATAAAAAGCAAGGTTTCACCTTCAACAACCGGAACATTAAACAAAGCCGATATTTCGGTAACAATGAGTTGGGGATTTTTACTGCCGAAAATTGATTTTAAACTACTGTCCTGCTCGGGATTGATTTTTAAATAATACTTAAAGTTTTCCCTCCCAAATTTATCCACAAGATAGGTCTTGCCAACCTGTCGGGCACCTCTTATTATCATAGGTTTTCGCCTGGGGCTAATTTTCCATTCCTGAAAGTATGATTCAATAAAACGCTTCATGTTTTTTTTGCAAAGATACATTTAATTATAAAACACCATTGGATTTTGGATGCCTATTTACAAAAACACCATTGGATTTTGGTTTGTTTACTGCAGTAACACCATTGGATTTTGGATGTTTTTGAAGAAATAATTGTGTTTAGTTATTTTCAATCATTTAATAAAAGATTCTTTGTTTTTCTCCCACCGATCCCTGTTTACTTCCCCTGCAAGTCTATCCACATCAACCTACAATGCCAGGCTTTTCAGGGGCTTGTGGGTATCTTTCCGTGTGAGGACATTAAAGTCTTTAACGACTTTATGACCTTCATGCAAAAAACCATAGCAGGCTTAGCCAAAAAAGTGCTGATTTATTTTTGCGAAAAATTGATGGAAATAACCGGCACAACAAGTTGTCGGATCAGCCAACGATAACTTGACCTGTATCAGAAATGCCTACATCCTGAAACCATTTATTAAACGGATTCAGGAAAGTTTGTTAACCGGAAGGATTTTTTATGCTAACTAACGAAAGGATTTACAATTCTGAGTTTGCCTTCGATGAGTTGATCGTGGTGTAAATCTTCGGTGTAAAGTATTTTGCAATCAGCCTCCAGTGCCGAGGCCATGATGAGGGAGTCGTAATAGCTAAAACCATATTTTTGGTTTACATAAAGTGCCTGTGACACTTGTTTTATTTGAATTTCAGATATGAAAAAATTATTTATGCATGCTTCAATAATTGCTTTACTTCGATCTCGATCATTTCCTTTTTTTATCAATACATTAAAAAGCTCACCTAATACCTGGGTGCTAAGAACTGCATACGAAAAACTTTGATCGATCAATTTTCTGGAAATAATTTTTCTGGGCTCATCAATTGCCTGAAAGTAATAAACCAAAATGTTGGTGTCAATAAAAGCCCTATCTTTCATTTGCTTCCTCACGGTTAAATTTGAAATCGTTAGGCAAACTTATCAAATGCTGGTCGGCAAATTGCTCGAATTTTTTTGCTCTTTCTTTAGCAGAATCCCTTTTTACTTTTTTTTGATGCTGATATTTAAAAAGCAGAAACTCATAAAAGGTTTCCAGTTCCTTTCTGGCTTCAAGGGTAAGCAGGTCGATATTGATAAATGCTGAATGTTCCATACTAAATTGTTTTACACAAAATTACTTTTCCAGTTTTAATCTCATATTAATCATTTCCTCGGTGGTTTTAACTCTATCATATCCCTTTGCTTTCAACCCTTTAATAAGAACTTTATCTCCAGTCCATAAATGTGAATGTTTGTACTCATTTAGCGCAACAAAGGCAATGTCGTTTAAATCAACATCTTTAACCAAATTATATGCTTTTAGTTTTTCTATTTTAGGAATCAGTGCCTCATCAAACAGAGAAAGGTTTTTATAGATAATGTTTTGCGTTTCTAATAGTTCAGCATCATTTAACTTTGAAATCTTCTTTAGCTTTTCAACGTGCTTGTCAATCTCAGTCAACAAAAAATTACAACTCCAAAATTGAAATATTTTATCTGATGTGAGTATCAAATCACCAATAACACTATTGGTATTAAGAATAGCACTAAAAATGATATTCGTATCAACGACAATTATCATTTCAGGAAAGATTCTTTGTTTTTCTCCCACCAATCCCTGTTTACTTCCCCTGCAAGTTTATCCACATCAAGCTGCAATGCCTGAGATTTTGAAGTAATTTCCTGATACCTGATATAATCAATAATCCTTTGAGCTCCGGCTAAGTCAATAGAACCGGGAATTCGAATCAGTATTTCTTTATCTGTCCTTTCAATTATCATTGTGATAAGTTTAATACAAAAATACTTTTTTTTCGATAAATTTGATATTACATTTCGGATTTTTCATTCCCCATTAAACCCTTCCCCACCAATTCTGTTAATTGCTTTACTTTTGCACTTTTATCAAAATAATTTGAATACCATGAATTCAGAATCTAAACATCCGATATACGAAATCCTTAAATCCCGTATTCTGCTTATGGATGATACCAAACCATGGTTTTGAAATTGGAGTGTTTTAGAGATGCGGTATTATTTATTATTACCTTTGCAACATGGATATTATTCAACGAAATTTAAAACAAATACGGGAAATATGTCAACAGCACAAGGTTGACCGAATGTTTGTTTTTGGTTCAGTCCTAAGATCCGATTTTACGGAAAACAGCGATATCGATATTATGGTAAAATTTGATGCCTTTGATTTGTATTACTATTTTGAGAATTTGCTTAGCCTAAAAGAAAGTCTGGAAAACGTTTTTAAACGAAAAGTTGATATTCTGGAAGAGCAAGCATTGAAAAACCCTTATTTAAAGAAATCCATTGATAATAATAAATTATTGATTTATGGAAGCGAAACACCAGAAATGGCTTTATGATGTGAAGGTTTCTATTATGGAAATCGAGGGCTTTCTTGAAGAGCATGGAAAAACCTTTGAAACCTATAGAAGCAATCTGTTGTTGAAAAAAGCCATCGAGCGAAACCTGGAAATAATTGGAGAAGCCGTTAACCGCATTACGCGGGAATACCCGGAGATCAAAATTGAAAATGCCAGGAGTATCATTGGTTTGCGAAACTTTATTATACACTCGTACGACAATATTACTGATGAAACCATTTGGGCTATAATTATCAATCACCTCCCAAAATTAAAAACTGAAGTACTCGCACTTTTGGATTCAGCCCACTAATTCCACGCCTGAAAATTTTCAACAAAACCCCCATCCGTGTCTATTCCGGGTTTGTAAACAAAGCCCGTGAAAATCCATTAAACTTTTTTTGCTTATATTTTTAGCAGGGTCTATTTTTGCTTTTTTTGATAAACTTGATATTACATCTCTAATATTCCAATCCCCATTTAAACCCTTCGCCACCAAATCTGTTAATTGATTTACTTTTGCACTTTAATAAAAATAATTTGAATACTATGACTTCTGAATTTAAACACCCGATATACGAAATCCTCAAATCCCGCATCATGCTTTTGGATGGCGCTATGGGAACCATGATCCAGCGCTACAAACTTAGCGAAGAAGATTTTCGTGGGGAACAGTTTAAAGACCATCCCACCGATTTGCAAGGCTGCAACGATTTGCTTTCCATAACCCAGCCCCATATTATCCGGGAAATTCATGAAGCCTATTTTGAAGCCGGGGCGGATATTGTCGAAACCAACACCTTCAACGGTACCAGCATCTCCATGGCCGATTACCAAATGGAGCCCATGACTTATGCCATCAATAAAGCTTCCGCTGAAATTGCCAAAAAGGCTGCCGAAAAATATGCGAAGCTAACACCCAATAAGCCACGATTTGTGGCCGGAGCCTTGGGCCCAACCAACAAAACAGCATCTATGTCGCCGGATGTGAACGACCCCGGTTTTCGAGCCATCACTTTTGATGAGCTTGCCGAATCGTACCAGGAACAAGCCGAAGGGCTGATGGATGGCGGCGCTGACCTACTGCTTATCGAAACTATTTTCGACACCCTCAACGCCAAGGCCGCAATGTTTGCAGTCGAAAATGCCTTTGAGAAAAAAGGGAAACGGCTTCCGCTAATGATTTCAGGAACCATCACCGATGCCAGCGGAAGAACGCTTTCAGGACAAACCACCGAAGCCTTTTTAACTTCGGTTGCTCATGGAAATTTGCTAAGCGTGGGACTGAACTGCGCCCTGGGTGCTAAAGAAATGCGCCCTTACCTCGCCGAGCTCTCCGCGAAAGCGCCCATGTTTGTAAGCGTGTATCCTAATGCCGGTTTGCCCAACCAGTTTGGCGAATACGATGAATCGCCACGAGCAATGGCAGCACAGCTCAAAGATTTTGTGGATAGCGGCTTTGCCAATATTATTGGTGGTTGCTGCGGCACCACACCCGAACACATTCGTGAATTTGAAAAAGTTGCAAAAGCAGGTAAACCAAGACAAATCCCCCTGATTGAACAACAAATGCGGCTGAGCGGGCTTGAACCATTGGCGATTTTCCCAGGCAGCAACTTTATTAATGTGGGCGAACGCACAAACGTAAGCGGTTCACGCAAGTTTGCACGATTGATACGCGAGGAAAAATACGAAGATGCCCTCGCCATTGCCCGCGACCAGGTGGAAGGCGGGGCACAAATAATCGATGTGAATGTGGATGAAGCCATGCTGGATTCTGAAAAGGAAATGGTGACTTTTCTGCACATGATGATGTCGGAGCCCGATATTGCCAAACTGCCCATCATGATCGACTCCTCAAAGTGGAGCGTGATAGAGGGCGGGCTGAAATGCCTGCAGGGGAAAGCCATCGTAAATTCCATCAGCATGAAAGAGGGCGCGGACGAATTCATGCGGCAGGCACGACTGGTAAAAAAATATGGAGCTGCCGTAATTGTGATGGCCTTTGATGAAGATGGACAGGCCGCATCGTTAGAACGAAAAATTGAGATTTGCCAAAAGGCATATAATATTTTAACACGGGAAGTTGGGTTTCCTGCCGAAGACATTATTTTCGATCCCAATATTCTTACCGTGGCTACCGGAATAGAAGAACACAACAATTACGCGGTGGATTATCTTAATGCCACAAAGTGGATAAAGCAAAACCTACCCCATGCCAAAGTGAGCGGCGGGGTGAGCAACCTCTCGTTTTCATTTCGCGGCAACGATATGGTGCGCGAAGCCATGCACTCGGCCTTCCTGTTTCATGCCATCAAAGCAGGCATGGACATGGGCATTGTAAACCCCGGCATGTTGCAGATTTATGATGAAATTTCCAAAGATTTGCTTCAACTGGTTGAAGATGTAATTCTGAATCGCCGCAAGGATGCCACCGATCGTTTGATTGCTTACGCTGATAAGGTGAAAGACAGCGGGAAGAAAGAAGAAAAACACGATGCCTGGCGCGATACTTCCGTGCAGGAACGCCTGAAACATGCGCTGGTAAAAGGCATTGTTAAGTTTATTGAAGAAGATACCGAAGAAGCCCGATTGCAATACCCGCAGGCACTCAAGGTGATCGAACAACCCCTGATGGCCGGCATGGACGTGGTAGGCAACCTGTTTGGCTCGGGCAAAATGTTTTTGCCCCAGGTGGTGAAAAGCGCCCGCGTAATGAAAAAAGCTGTAGCTGTACTCTTGCCCTACATCGAAGCCGAAAAAGCCGAAAGCGGCGCAAGCCACTCGGCCGGAAAAGTGCTGCTGGCCACCGTGAAAGGAGATGTACACGACATCGGCAAAAACATCGTGGGCGTGGTGCTGGCCTGCAATAATTTTGAAGTAATTGATTTGGGTGTGATGGTGCGTGCCGAAAAAATCCTGCAAACTGCCATCGATGAAAAGGTGGATATTTTGGGACTCAGCGGCCTTATTACGCCTTCGCTCGAAGAAATGGTGCACGTGGCGCAGGAAATGACCCGCCGCAAAATGAACATCCCCCTGCTTATTGGCGGTGCCACCACTTCCGAAATTCATACTGCCGTAAAAATTGCCCCTAACTATACCCACCCGGTGGTGCATGTACGCGATGCCTCGAAAAGCGTGGGCGTTACAGCCGCTTTGCTATCCAAAGATCAAAAAGAAAAATTTGCAGCCGAAGTCAGTGGGAAATATGCGGCTATGCGCGAAAAGTATGAAAACAGTAAAATGGAAGGCAAATATGTTTCGCTTGATGAAGCACGTAAGAATAAAATTGAAATTGATTGGGAAAACAGCCCGGTGTATAAACCAACATTTTTGGGGAATAAGTATTTTGAAAATTACGATCTTTCCGAAATCCGTGAATACATCGACTGGACTTTCTTTTTCCACTCCTGGCGCATCAATGGAAAATACCCCGCGATTTTTGACGATCCTGTAAAAGGTGAAGAAGCAAAAAAAGTATTTGATGATGCCAATATTTTGTTGGATAAAATTATTAACGAAAAGCGTTTGCAGGCCAATGGTGTTATCGGGTTTTATCCGGCTACAGCCGATGGTGATACTGTGGAACTTTTTGCAGATGAAGATCGCGACAAGCTTATTACAAATTTTTGCTTTTTAAGAAATCAGCAGGAAAAACCTGCGGATACACCAAACCTTTCACTGGCCGATTTTGTCGCTCCCAAAGCCTCGGGCAAACAAGATTACATGGGCGGATTTGCAGTAACTGCCGGTATCGGTCTTGAAAAGTGGGTTGAGCAATATGAAGCCGACAATGACGATTACAACGCCATTATGATGAAGATTATGGCCGATCGCCTGGCCGAAGCCTTTGCCGAACTGCTGCATGTGAGAGCCCGCAAAGAATTCTGGGCTTATGCTCCCGATGAAAACTTATCGGTTGAAGAAACCCTCCGCGAAAATTACCAGGGCATCCGTCCGGCACCGGGCTACCCCGCCTGCCCCGAGCATTCCGAAAAACGCGTTTTGTTCGATTTGCTCCAGGCCGAAGAAAAATCCGGCATCATCCTCACCGAAAACTACGCCATGTATCCGGCGGCATCAGTCAGTGGCTACTATTTTGCCCATCCGCAATCGCAATATTTTAATTTGGGAAAAATCCTGAAAGACCAGGTGAAAGACTACGCCACACGTAAAAACCTTTTGGTGGAAGAAGTTGAGAGGCTACTGAATGTGAATTTGGGGTATCGGTAGGGGAAATTGTTAATTGTGTACTTTATTGTATATTTGAGGAAATTTATTATTATTAGACAATGGAAAAAATTTTGAATTTACATATCGAAAAACTTCCTGAAGGATATTATTTGGCAACTTCAGATACTATTCAGGGACTGATTGCCCAGGGAAGAACCATTTCCGAAACCATAGAGATTGCTAAGGATGTGGCAAAAAAATTGATCGAAGCGCAGGAAGATAAAATCCCTTTGCTGACAGCTACATCAAATAATTTTGAATATCCATTGGTTATTGGTTTATAGCATGGGCAATTTGAGTGGATTCAATTATCGGGTTATTGTAAAGATTCTTAAAAAATTTGGGTTCGTCTTTTTTCGACAAGTTGCCGGTAGCCATGAAATCTGGCACAATCCTCAAAGTAAAAAATTCACAACAATACCAAATCATCCGGGTGATATGCCGGAAGGAACTTTAAGAGCAATTTTAAAACAAGCAGATATTAAAACCGATAATTTTATTAAAATGAAGTAGTAAAAATGCGGAACTAAAGCAGGTCAAGGACAAACTTGATCTTTTTGAAAGGAAATACAATCAAAGCTTTTCGGTTTTTGAAATGGATTCAGGGTTTGACTTCAAGTCAAGCCCTGAATTTCATATCCGGGAAATTGAAAAGGGACGTTTTAAAGTTGCTTGTGGAAGGTAAAATTATTTTAGGGTTGCTATCCCTCCGCTGGAGCGGAGCAGGCTCTGCGGGGCTGTGCCATGGGCATTCCTTCGGATCAAACCCATAAACTGTAAGGGTTCGCAGCCCCGATAGGGGATTGCGACCCTTGCACAAGGTTAGCGTTTTATGGTAATCCCACAATAAATTTCCATTACCTTACCTGCAACTCCACCTCCACGGTATCGGCACTAA
>CAZQIV010000003.1:0-578 GCA_964593705.1 uncultured Lentimicrobiaceae bacterium
TATTGGTAACAAAGTCTACTTATAAACTTTCAACCGTATCTTAGAAATGAGCCACTTTTTTTAATTCAGCCATTGGTATGCTTCTCACTGGTGAACCAACTATTTTATTATCAATTTGCTGTTTTGCCTGCCCAGAATTTAGGAAGAAAAGTAGAAATTTTGAAAAAATTAATTCTTTTTTTGGTTTTATGACATAAACACCTTCCTTAATATTCCAATTTTTTGGTTCTCTTTGCACTAAAGCCGTTCTTCCTATTGTCCCAGTTCCAGAAAATAAAACATCACCAATTTCTAAATTTGAACGATTATTTATCAGTTTTAACGCTTCATCATTTACCCTGTCAGTTTTGTCGTGAAAAGCTACATTAATGCCATTTAGTTCTCTGACAGTCACATAATAATTCATTGCTTTTGCTGTATTAAGAACAAAGTTCTTTCTTGGATTTAACCCTGTTTTTAATGAAATTATGATTTCTCCCAATTCCTTAAATTCCACTCCGTTAGGGCAGTGTTGAGCAATAAGAATATCTATGTTGCTCATGAGTTGTTTCCTTTCTCTGGGTTGTGGTTTCGACTAC
>CAZQIV010000003.1:678-52095 GCA_964593705.1 uncultured Lentimicrobiaceae bacterium
GCTCAACCACCGGCGATCTACGCTCAACCACCGGCGATCTACGCTCAACCACCGGCGATCTACGCTCAACCACCGGGTCATTGCGGTGATTGAGCGTAGTCGAAATCACCAGCTCACTGTGGCTTCGACTTCGCTCTGCCACCGGGTGTTCCGTTCCCTGAGCGGAGTCGAAGGGAACCGGACCATGAGGAGTATAATTCTTACTATGGCTCTCGTTCATACACTCCGAAAGTTTTTTCAATTCGTAAGGCATTTTGTTTATTAACGCTTCCTTTTTCTTTCTACTCCAGCCTTGTACTTGCTTTTCGCGATAGAAGGCTTCGTCAATTCGTTGAAATTCCTCAAAATAGACCAACTTTACGGGCAAATGTTTCTTTGTATGATTAGCGCCTTCACCATTTTGGTGCTGCACTAGCCGGCGTTCCAAATCATTGGTGCTTCCGGTATAGTAGCTACCATCGCAGCATTCTAATATGTACATAAATCCTCTCATAACTTTTGAGTTTTTTTATAATGGTTGTGGTTTCGACTACGCTCAACCACCGGCGATCTACGCTCAACCACCGGTTCATTGCGGTGATTGAGCGTAGTCGAAATCACTTTCATAATGCCCCTCCCTCTAAATCTGCAACAATTTCGTCAATGGCCGTGCGTAGCTTATTTTGCTTAACAACAATCTCTGCAATGCGGGCATTTAGTTTCAGAATATCAACCATTTCGCTGGTATCTTCCTGCTCAACAAAGCTGCTTACGGCGATACTGTAGTCGTTTTCGGCAATAGCTGAATTGTCAATGAGGCGGGCAAAGTACTCAATGTCCTTGCGTAGAACGAAAGTGTCGAGTATTCTGGCCTGGTTTTGTACGGTCAGTTTGTTTTTATTGCCCGCTTTTTTAAACTCGTTTGAAGCATCGATAAACAGCGTTTTATTGTCTTTTTTGCTTTTCTTCAAAACAATAATACAGGTAGCTATACTTACGCCAAAGAAAAGATTGGCGGGAAGTTGAATAACTGCATCTACATAATTGTTGTCGATGAGGTATTTGCGTATTTTTTGTTCGGCACCTCCACGGTAAAGTACACCGGGAAACTCTACTATGGCAGCCGTACCGGAAGTAGATAGCCAACTGAGCATGTGCATGGTAAAAGCAAGGTCGGCTTTCGACTTTGGAGCTAAGACCCCGGCAGGCGAAAAACGAGGATCGTTAATTAACAATGGATTGGCATCGCCATCCCACTTTATGGAATAGGGTGGATTGGAAACAATGCAATCAAAAGGTTCATCGTCCCAATGGTAAGGTTCAAGCAAGGTGTCGCCATGTGCAATATCGAATTTCTCGTAATTAATGTCGTGCAAAAACATGTTGATACGGCAGAGGTTGTAGGTGGAAATGTTTTTTTCCTGACCGAAAAAGCCTTGCCGTACATTTTCTTTGCCGAGCACTTTGGCAAATTTTAGCAGAAGCGAGCCTGAGCCACAAGCGGGGTCATACACTCTATTTACCTGCTTTTTGCCTACCACAGTAATTCGGGCAAGCAACTCCGAAACCTCCTGCGGGGTAAAGAATTCTCCTCCCGATTTTCCGGCACTACTTGCATACATCGACATCAGGTATTCGTAAGCATCGCCAAAAGCATCAATGGTATTATCCTGGAAATGACCCAAATTTAAGTCTCCGATTGCCTCAATTAATTTTACTAATAGTTCGTTTCGCTTTTGTACAGTGCCACCAAGCTTGTTGCTGTTTACATCAATATCATCGAACAAGCCTTTGAGGTCGTCTTCGCTATCTGTGCCTTTAGCTGAGTTTTCGATATTTTTAAAAACATTGCTCAATGTTTCGTTTAGATTCGCATCGTTTTTAGCTTTTTTTCGCACATTGGCAAACAAACCTGAGGGAAGAGTATAAAAGCCTTTTTCTTTCACCGTGTCGGCTCTTCCAAATTCGGCATCTTTGTCTGAAATTTTTGAGTAATCGAAATTTGTGTTGCCTGTACGCTGTTCTTCTATGTTGATATAAACTTTCAGGTTTTCGGAAATAAACCGATAAAACAACATGCCCAGCACATAAGATTTAA
The DNA here is from genome assembly GCA_964593705.1 of uncultured Lentimicrobiaceae bacterium. Lineage (GTDB taxonomy): Bacteria > Bacteroidota > Bacteroidia > Bacteroidales > 4484-276 > SABY01. The sequence goes on from CAZQIV010000003.1 coordinate 2,756, forward strand.
AATCCCAGCTATCCACACTGCCGCGTAAGTCGTTGGCTATTTGCCATATTGTGCGGTGGAGTTCGTCTCTTTCTTGTTCTTTGGTCATTAAGTTTTGAATATTTGATTTTGTTTATTTATTTTTCTACAAGTTGCTCTTCTAAGTCATTTTGGTGGTCAGCTTTTTTTGGCTACCGCTAACGTTCAGCAAATATGAAGCGTAGCGGAATCCCTTGTTTAATGTTTATTTGTAAAAGTAATTCCGATTTCTTTTTATTTTTTAACGTTATTGCCGCTATATGCAATTAGGTGATGTTACCACACGTTTTTTCATTTTCTTTAATCACCAATTGAAATGTCTTTGATTATTTTTGAAGTGTAATCTTTAAGTGAAACTATTAATTCATTAATTTCTTTTTCTTTAGTCATACCACAATCATGGATTATTTTTAAAACATTCTCCTGAAGATGCGTTGCAAATTCTGTCAACTCATTTGAATAAAGTCTTAATTCATGAATACTCTTTGCACTTGATTTTTTAGTCATGAAGTATTCATGTTTTTCTTTTAAGTACTTTTCAATTTTAGATTTAGCTTGATCCATAGGTTCTAAATTATATTGTTCTCAATATCATTAATTATTTCCAAAAAATATCGTTTAGTGTTTGGTAAATATTTATTGACGAAATCTTGTCTTTTCCCTTTTGGCTGGGCTCTAATGACCTCAATAACAATTGATACTAATTCTAAATGTTCGTCTCCCATTTGAGTCATGTAAATTTCCCTCAACTGTTCAAATGATTCGTTATTAGCCTCTGAAACTAACTTTTGTACTTTTTCACTATTGACGAAAAAATTCTGTGCTTGCATTTTAATCGTTTCTTCTCTCAATTCAACGTATTTCTTTACTTCGTCAATATTAAAAATCTCCATGAATGATTTCATAGATTCATTAATTTCTTTTGATTTTTTAATCTGTGATCGTTGAATAATAAATACTACAACATAAATGGTTGTATATAATCCAATGATTCCTAATGTTAACATTTCATTCATAAATGTATTTCTTCAAAATGTGTGGTAACGTTCCGCAAATATGGCTCGCAACCGCCCACTTGCAAGAAGGTTTTTAGTGATTCGTATGTTTCTATTTCTATTCATATTTCCAGATGAATGCAAATGGCTGTGTGCCATTATTTGCTGTTTCGCCGGTGGTCGGACACGGTATGGGCTGGGCTTCATTTTCATTTGTGACTGTGAATTATTGTTTGCTATTTTTTCGGGTCAAAGTAATCCCAGTATTCTCTCGGTGTCAATATTCTTGTGTATTCAAATTCTGTAATTTGAAAATCAAGTGTGTTTCCTGTGATTAAATAGTCTGCTGAACTTACTGCTGCTAATTCTAAAAATTTATTATCACTTGTGTCTGTCAAAATATCAATCTTTCGGTCGGTTTTATAAAATCTTGATATTTCACGAAGTTTGTTTAATACAATATCCGCTCGTGTCTTAAAGTTGGTGTATTTGGCAAATTTTTCCCTATTCATCACTTCAATATACTCTGCAAATATCTCGTCAAACAAACAAGTTTGTACATTTTGAGTTAGCACTAATTCATATAATATCTTAGTAGGGATAGAGTTTGAAATTAGAGCAGAAACAATAACATTTGTATCAAGAATGAGTTTTTGCATCTCTTACTGCATTTATTTCAGCGTTTATTTCATCCATTGTCATTTTGGAAAATCCTTCTTGTTCTGCAATTTCGTTGCATTCCAAAAGTGCTTTTCTGGCATATTCTCTACTTATCAAATCTACCAAGTCTGTAAATTTAAGTTCCTTACGACCAAAGTTATACTTATGAAAATCGGTATTACTTATTTTTATCTGTATAGTTTGCATATCTTTATGTGTTTGATTTCATTTTACAAAGTTAATAGATTTCCATTCTTTTGTGTATGCTAATATTGTGGCCAACTCACGCATATAATCCTTTCGTCTTTTTTACCCCTGAACTCAAAAGACTTCCCGGGAAAATTTGATTCAATAACAGGGCTGCGATCCCTTTACTATCATGTATCAGGGTTGTGCCATAGGCATTCCTTTGGAGCGATCCCTTTCAGCTGCGAACCCAAAGCCGATTGGTTTGCAGCCCTGGCACAAATTAGGAAATAAGGTTGTATGCATTTTTATGATAACCATTTTCTACTGAGGTTTGGGAATAAAGGATAAGCTCGCAATTCTGCGAAGCAGGGTTTTTCATTCTACGGTATGACAAATTCCCAGTTGGAACATTAAAAACCTTATTATCAAAAATCAACCTCAGTAGAAAAATATTCCGTTCATAAAAAAACCAACCCTGCCTCGCGGCAAGGCGGGCTTATTACCTTATTCAAAACTACGGGTTTGCTCACGTATCAGGGTTGTGATCCCAGCGTTTTTTCCAGAAGACTGCTATGCGGCTGTGTTCAATGATTTGCTATTGCCACCAGTGTTTTATTTTTGTTTTTCCCTGATTAAAAAGTCTTGATACAATTCCTCTGTTTTTATTACTTGCTTAAATCCTTTATTTTTCAGTCCATTAAGCAATTTCATGTCCCCAGTCCATAATATGCCTTTTGCAAAATTAGAAACAGCAACAAAAATTGTATCATCAATGTCAATATCTTTGCAAAGCAGTTCAGCGTTTCTGTAAATTTCTGGTGGAATTATCGAATGATTAAGAATGGTAATGTTTCTGAGGATTAATCCATAAGTCTCAATAAATTCATCTTCTGAGAGTTTCCCTATAGATTTTATTTTCTCTTTATGTTGGAATATTTCAAACCTAACATATTCAGGTGAATAAAAGTCAAAGTAATTTTTCCCATTTATTAAAATCTGACCAATTCTACTGTTGGTGTTTAGCAGAGCACTAAACACAATGTTTGTGTCAACAATAATTTTAGTCATTGAGTCCTAATTCTTCTTTAGTTCTGTCCCAACGACCCTTTTTGACTTCTTTTAGAAGTTCTTCAATATCGTCCTCTGAGGCAGTTGATTTAGAAGTTAGTTCTTCGTACCTCAGATAGTCAAGGATTGTCTGAATTCGGGAGGTTTTAATACCAGCCGAAAATCTGACTAGTATTTCGTTATTTTGTCTTTCTACTATCATTACTCTCTTTTTTTTCCAAATTTACAAAAAATATAGATGGTTGATTTATTTGTCTGTTTTTCTCAATATTGGTGGCAACTTGTTTTAATGACCCCTTCCTATTTTTTAAATGTCCCTTTTTTGGTACATTAGGAAGGCAGTTTGACTCATTTTTAGTTTCAGCTTTTTTAGTTGGTCACCGCATAAGATTTTATTTATATAGTCGTTTGGGTATTTCATTTTACAAAGTTAAAACATTTCCTTTCTTTTGTGTATTCTAATATTGTGCTGCGTTTTTATGGTTCCAGTTCAATTAAATTAGTTGAAGGACCTCAGAATTCCCATTATCAAATTCAATATTCAAAGACATTTTACTTGCATTCAATGCTTCAACATATCTCCGGATTGTTCCAAATTTTGTTTCTTTCAAGTTGTTCTCAATTTTTGAAATGTACGATTTGTCAATTTTCATTATTTCGGCTAATTGTCCTTGAGTCAAATTCTCTTGCTTTCTAAGTTTTCTTAAAAAGTCTCCGATTAATTCAGCTTTCAAATCTTTTTCATATTCTTCTCTGATTTCACTCCCTTTCAGTCCATAAACTTTATCTTTATGTTCATCGTGGGATATAAACCCCAATTTTCTCAATTTTTCCCGTCTTTTATCCATTTTAGTATTTATTTGTTAAGTTCTGAAAAATATTCATTTCTAAAATTTTTGGCTCTTTCAATTTCCTTTTTCGGGGTTTTGTTTGTCTTTTTCTTGAAACCATGGCTTACAATTATTAATGGGTCATTAGGTTCAATAGTGTCAAAAAATGACAATAGCCGATGAAAAATACCACGAAAATCAACAACCAATTCCCAAATTCCATTTGTGTCTGATAATTTTTTAAACCAACCCCCAAAATGGTTGAATTCTATTTTGTCAATTACGAAGTCTATTTTCCGTTGTTCTTTTAATCCTAAACTATCGTAAAAAGTTTGTGCTTGTGGTGATAAGTAAACTTCATATCTTTTGTCCATATACCTTATTCTTTCCACAAAGATATAGTTATTTTTCAAGCATTGCCCTTTGTGGCAACTTTACTATTTCGAAGTTTTTTGTAAATACAGCATAATGTTCCGCAAATATGGCTCGCAGCCGTCCACTTGCAGTAAGTTTTTTAGTGATACGTATGTTTCCTTTTCTCCCGATAGCTTATCGGGACGGGATCATTTTTCCAGATGAACGTTAGCCGGCTGTGAGCCATGTTTTGCTGTTGGCAAAAGTTGTTTACTTCTTAAGTCCACACATTGCTTTTTTAACTTCAATAAGCTCAAATTTCTCCGAATTGACTTTTTTTATAACATATCTTAAAAGGATATCAATCTGTCTTGCTTTTTCTAAGCAAACATCCTCAGAATACTCATGTATTCCACCTGATAATTGATCATGCAACAATCGAATTGGATTATCACCTATTTCCTTCAATGATTTCGGAATATGTGGATTGATGCTAGTTATCAAGTTGGACATTTGATGATTCTTTTCATACTCAATCCATGCGGTTTTTACTTTATCAGAGTCCTCAAAATCAAGTTGTGATATGTCTTTTACAAGTCGTTTAATTTCATTCTCAATTATTCTCCTAAAATATGCAAAAGCTCCTATTCCATAGCTCATTGAAAGATTAGATAATGCCTTTGAATAATTCTCTTTATCTTCTTCATTTAAGTAATCAACTACTTCTTTTTCAGGATTTCTTTTAAATGCAGGTAATTGTCCTATTTTTCTAATAAAAATACTTGGAAACGCATTGTTGTAATCGACCGTTTTCTCAGAGAATATGTTTAATAGCAAATCCATTTTAAAACCACACGATTGGCAATTACTTATCAAATGGAAGGAGAATCCAATTTTATCTGATTTATTGCGGTAGAATTCCGGAACATCATTCTCATTGATTTCATATGATCTCCCCCATATCCTGTCGATTTTAATTGTATGGTAATCCTTTTCAATCGGACAATAAAACTTATAGGCTTTGTTTTCAAAGTATTCAAATACTTTAAATTCATATCCCTTATCAAAAGTATCAAAGAGTTGAATTTTTGAATAAAGAGGATAATCTGTAAAGAAATTTGCTAAATCTTTGTCATTAATTATCTGCATTATCTATTCTATTACGTTTGTCTTTACAATTATTGCCAAACTTGTTTTCATAACCCCTTCCAATCTTTTAAATGTCCCTTTTTTGGTACATGATGAAGTCAGTTTGACTCATCTTTAGTTTCAGCTTTTTTAGTATGTCACCGCATAAGATTTTATTTATATAGTCGTTTGGATATTTCATTTTACAAAGTTAAAACATTTCCTTTCTTTTGTGAATTCTAATATTGTGGCCAACTTACCAATATAATCCTTTCAACTTTTTTAGCCCTGAACCCCAAAAGACTCCCAGCATACGCGGATTTGAAATGCGCGCAACTCATAAATCCCAATAAGCAAAAGTTAATCAAGAAAAATAGATGAATGAATCTATCCATGAATTGCTTACCACACCCGGAGTTGCAATCCTCTCCTTACAATCGAGGCTGCGAACCCTTGAGCACGCTGAATTGCTATTCCGGAAGGTAACGATACACTGTTACAAATTAACTTGATAGCAATGGGTTCGCAGCCCTGAAAGGGATCGCAACCCTGGTACTTTTTTATCCCCTGATAATTCTTGGACACCTAATCCGGTTTTTACTATTAAATCAATGATAATTTTTATTCTTAGTACCTTATCTCTAATATTCTGCCATTTTTTGGCAGAATATTAGAGATAAGGTACCCATGCAAAATTTAAAATGCATTGTCGTTAATATGAAAGGAAGATAAATAATAAAGCTCTTAATTGCAAAATATGCATTTGCACTTTTAAACAATTTATCAGAAGGTAAAATATTATTATCTGTTCCATCAATGGAGGCGAAGGTATATGGGATACCACAAGGAACAAGGGTTTTTTCTTCTTTTGTAACTCAGTAACTGTTTTTTCACTATTAACGCGTTTAGCTGTAAGGGCAGTAACCAAGCCTACAGCACTGCCTCCAATTACTAATACATCTGTACTTTTCGATTTTTCTTTTTCTTACAAGTTTATATTTTAGAAAATTACTAATAGCCTACAGGCTAATTTGTTTATTCTGATTCATATAGTGCAAATTGTTTCTTGATTAATGAAGCATATTAATAAGCGTAGTTTCTTCTTTTTTTGTCTTTTTTAACATATAATAAAATATGTTAGTTACAGTTTCGCTTAATTCATTTTCGGATGCTAAAATGTTATAAAGTTTAATGAGGCAATCGTCAAAATGCAATTCTAATTTTATTATTTTTTTCATAGTAAAGTCAGATTCTGTATTAATGTCTTTGAAACAATCAGATATCTGATTTGATAATTTATCACAAGGAAAATCTAACCAACCCTCCATTACTTCAGCAATCTTTTTATGTTTCTCAAGGTATTTGTCACGAGATATTTCATATTCGTGTAAATTATATACTAACAATTTCATTTCTTTGCCTTCAATTTTCTCATAAAGTCCATAGTATAATTTTGCTACTTGTTTATGATATGATTGAATTTGCTCAATTATTTTACATTTTTTTTTATACATTTTTTGTCCCTCCTTTAATTAAATTATAATCGAAAAAAAAATTTACTGAATTCATAGACAAAGATACTCCCTTTCTGTTGTTAATCGCAAATGAATTAGAGGCTGTGACGTCAAGAATAAACTTGAGATATATTAAATTATTTTTTGAGAAAATGAAACTTTAATATTGTGCTTATCCCCCTTCGGTTACATACGACAATGCTTAAGACTGCTTCCGAAGAATCTTTTTCCTCTTTTGTGAAATCTGACCTAACCGGTTAATTTCTTGGAAAAGTTCTTAAAATTTTAGTTATTTATTGAAGCTATTACATGGAGGTTTGAAATGCCAATTATCCATTTTGGTTTATCTCTATTAACCGTTTAAGGTTTTTTATCTCAATTTTTTTTCCTTTTAATTCAATTATTTTTTCATTGTTAAATTCTGATAAAATTCTAACAACACTTTCCATGGACATTCCGCATAATTCGGCCAAATCCTTTCTGCTGATATAAGAAAACACATCAACTGCTTTAAATTCTTCTCTATTTAAATATAACAAGATATTTGCAAGCTTACCATTTAACTGTCTAAGACCTAAATTTAAACATTTACTTAGCATAATATTGTAATTTTTACAATACCAATTAGATAGTTCACGGGAAAACTCACAGCATTGATTAATTAAATTTTTAATAGCTTCACGATCAATTGAACAAACACGGGTTTCTTTTAAAGCAGCGGCCGAGAAGTAATACGTATCATCACCAAACAACGATGTTAATCCAATAAAATCATCAGAGTTAATTAGCTTTATTATAATATTTTTTTCTGGGCTTTCAATATATAATTTAATTAAACCATCAATAACATATAATATATCTGTTACACGGGTCCCCTCTTTAATAATTATTTCCCCTTTTTTATAACTAATTTGTTTTTTTTGCAAATCATAAAACTCTTCTGTATTTTTTGTTTTTTTAATAAAACATTTAGATTTTGCAGAACATTCGTTACAATTTGTTTTTACTAAATATCTGTCCATTATAGTAGCTCGTTTTGAAATTAACTCCAACTTATTTTAAAATAAATTGGAGTTAAAAGTTAATATGTTATTAATCATAATAATATTCGTTTTTTATATTAAAAAAATACAATTAATTGAGAAGGAATCATTATTTTTACAGATGAACGCTAACTGGCTATGTGCCATGATTTGCTGTTATAGCCTGTGCTTTATCTTCTGAAAATTAAATTCATTTCAGATAATTCTTGTCCGATTTGATGAATTCCGGTTAATATTTTTTCAGTCTGATTTTCTGATGGTTTTTTATGACCTTGTACGTATTGAGACAATAATGTCGGGTTCATTCCTATTTTTTCAGCGAGAAATTTTGAATTCAATACTTTGTAATACTGAAAAAATTGCGCAAAGTCTATTTCGAATTTTAAATTCTCATGAGTAATTTCATATTTTTCTTCAAAGTATAATTGAGTCGCCTCGTAAGAATTATTAATTAATTCAGGAACAGTCCTACCAGTTGTAAAAATTGCATACTCTTCGGAATACGCTGAAAAGCCAGTCCCTGTTTTCTCGACTATGATTTTTATTTTTTTCTTAAATGTTTTCATGGCACAAATTTTAAATTTTAATTCCAGCATCTTTTAGAATCTTTTTCTCAAGACCTTTTCCAACTTCCTGACTTCCATGATTCGGAAAAATAATAATTCCTTCTCTTTGGTCATGTTTCATTTTAACATAAGAGCCTTTTTGAGAAACCGGATACCATCCTTCTTTTTTCAAAAACCGGAATAATTCTGAACATTTCATAAATTTTCGATGTCATTTGATTCTAATGCAAAGGTAAATAATAATTTACTTTTATACAAGTTTGTTTCTATGGAAACGGTTTTTTATGCTTGGGCTACAACTTGTTTTTATAACCCCTTCCTATCTTTTAATGTCCCTTTTTTGCTACATTATAATGTCAGTTTGACTCATCTTTAGTTTCAGCTTTTTTAGTCTGTCAGCGCATAAGATTTTATTTATATAGTCGTTTGGATATTTCATTTTACAAAGTTAATACATTTCCTTCCTTTTGTAAATCCTAATATTGTGGCCAACTTACACATATAATCCTTTCGATTTTTTTACCCCTGAACGCCAAAAGACTTCCCGGGAAAATTTTATTCAAAAATGTTCTCAGGTTTCGTCTTTACAACTTTCCTTCCCTCGCGGCCTCACTAACCTAACTTTCAATAAGAAACTTATTGAACTTGTAATTAATTCAATCGCCGTCCTGCTCACTGAAAAGGAGCTCATGACTAATCTTCACAAGGAAATTAACGCCTGATCCTAAATAGCCTGAATCCTGTATCAGGGTTGCTATCCCTTGCAGGGCTGCGAACCCTTTGCGATCAAGTAGAGTTTTTCCAGGGTAGCTTTGTTTTTCGGAGTATGTAACTCAGCTTTTGCAAGGGTTCACAGCCTTAGCTGTAAGGAGAGGATTGCAATCCTAAATGCCAAACAAAAGAATATGGTAATAAGGTTACCTGATAGTTAGGATGCCATTAAACAAGTATCTCCATCAAAGGTGAATACTTTATCTCCATCCATTAAGCTCGACAAAGTTGTTGGTCTATTTTTACTTACTATATCTAAAATTTGAGAGATTAACTTTGTTCTTTCAGTTTCTTTGAAAAGTGCTCCTGTCATGTTGGTGCATACAATTTTGTAATTAGGCATTTTGTCAAAAAAGGAAATTACTTCAATGGCAGGATGCTTATACCCATTCTCTCCTACGGAAATAACCACAGGAGTAACAACTCCACGCTTTCTCATTTGCCAAAATGGTTTATTCAAATTTCCTTTGGCGCCATGGTGAGGAATTTGAGCCATTAAAACTTTGCTTTCACCAATTCTTCCATTCTTTTTTTTCCCAATTCTGGTTAAAGTTGATGATTCAACATCGGAAGTTAAAAGAACACATCCCTTATCATTATATATTTTCAAAACTGTTGACAACCAATTAGCATTTGGATTGCTATCACCATCCTCCTCATCAAAAGGAAAGTTTACTCCCCTAACGTATTTATCTTTCTCCATTGAAGACGGAGCCAAAACTTCCATTTTGTAATTATCAGCAAGTGGAATTATTAAATCTGAATTGTCCTCAATTGAATTAATTAAAATCTCTTCGTTATCCCTCATTTCCTTAAGAAAATTGAACAAATTGAATAACTCCTCTTCAGCCAAGATACTCCGTGTAGCTGTTTTTAAATAATCTGGTGGTATTTCTGCAGTATGAAGAAATCTACGAACGTTAATATCATTATCTCTGCAATGTGATAATAATTCATAAAAACCACCAAAATGATCTTTGTGAGGGTGAGAAAGAATCATAAATTCAATCTCTTTTATATCATTCTCAATTACATGTTTCAATATTGGATTTGTACCCTGATAAATATTGCAATCAATTATTGCATACTTAGGTATTTCATTTAAACACCATTCAAGAATAATAGAATCACCTTGTCCAACATTCTTAAATATGATTTTTACCACTTATTCAGCTTTTTATCAATTCCACTTTCTGAAAGAGATTCCCATTTATCCTTAAGTTCAAACAATTTTTCATTTACAATTCCATCACCTGGATACACATCAACTCTCACGGAGCCAGCTCTAATCTTAGTTTTTATTATAACTGTTTTATTTTCTTGCAAGCCATTTATATGTTTGAATAAATGAAATGGAAAAACACGATGTTGGAATGATCTATTTTCAACATCAATTAAACAATCTATGTAAACTTCCGTTTCAGTTAAAGATGTTAGTTTACCCTGAACATTTTCTGAAACTTCCCATTCCTCATTTAGTATTACATCCCTATGTCCAAAAGTATTCTCAAATAATTTACCTGAATCTTCTTTAAATCCACTTAAGTCGCTGTTAACATAATTAATTTTTAAAGCACTTTCATAAGATGCCTCAGTTAGAATATCCGTAGATTCTTCAGGCACACAAAATAAGTCCTTAAATTCTGAAATTTTATATTGTTCTATTTTTATATTGTCTTCCATATTCTGTCTATTACTTCATCTGAAACCTTAGCCATATTAACAAAATCATTAAAACTTACATCACTTTTGTATTTGACACATTTATATTCTGCCATTAATCCTTTAAAATCTGTATCTCCAAGCTTATCAATATTTAGTGGTAATATTGTTCGCCTCAACAATTCCTTTTTCCCAAAATAAGGCCCAAAAGAAACCGACTGATCCTCACCTGCCACCTTATTTTCAAGCGTAATAGAAATATCTGTTCTTTTATCTAAAACTTTATTGATATCACCTTTCATAGTATTCTCCATAAATTTACTGAGTAATTTATCGTCTACTAAGTCTAATTTTTTTATATAATTAGCTGCAAATAAAACGTTTTGTATAGTTCCAAATTCATCAAGGCTACTAATATGGTTTAACATACTAAAAAATGGTGTTTCAATAGACGAATTCTTAGCTCTGTATTTATCGAGACTTCCCTGACCCTTAATTAATATACGATCCCACCCAGCAATGATTACATAATCATCTTCATCAAATAGAAAAACAATTCGCTCCTCAATTGTATTTTGATTTTCGATCTTAATACTTTGAGCTAATCGTACATACGGCGATAGTATTTTTCTTGCGATTTGTGAAAAATTCAAAATATGATTGTATCGTATTTCAAACTGAAAGACTGTAGTCAATGCATCCATTTCTTTAATTTTTCTATTAAGCTTTAATTACAAAATTACTAAAATTTATACATTAACATAAATAATTAAAGTCTATTGCCTTTGCCATATTATTTCTCAAACTACTCATATTGTAGTTTCTTCAAAGGTTGAATCAGGAATACCAACATGAACCCTGCGTATAAATGAATCAACCTCATAATCAATCAAATATTCCTGCTTTATGCCATTAATATCTCTTTTATCAAATTTGTTAAAGTCAATATTCTGGGATATGCCATTTATCCAAGAAAAAATAATCAATATAAAAAACGCCGCTTTCATAATAATTGCCAACTTGTTTTTATGACCCCTTCCTATCTTTTAATGTCCCTTTTTTGTTACATTAAGAAGACAGTTTGGCTCATCTTTAGTTTCAGCTTTTTTAGTCTGTCACCGCATAAGATTTTATTTATATATCCGTTTGGATATTTCATTTTACAAAGCTAATACATTTCCTTCCGTTTGTGAATTCTAATTTTGTGACCAACTCACGAAAATAATCCCTTCAACTTTTTTACCCCTGAACGCCAAAAGACTTCCCGGGAAAATTTTATTCAATAATCAACCTCAGCAGAAAAAAAATATCAGGATTGTGCCATAGGCTCGCCTCGCGAAGCGGGCATTCCTTTGGAGCGATCCCTTTCAGGGCTGCGAACCCAGCATGCGCGGATTTGAAGTCCGTGCAAATCATAAATCCCAATAAGCAAAAGTTAATCAAGAAAAAAGATGAATGACACTATCCATGAAATGCTCACCGCACCCGGATTATAAATCTGGGAAAGCAGGGGCGATTCCTTGCAGGGCTGCGAACCCAAAACCGATGGGTTTGCAACCCTGGCACAAATAAGGTAATGCCATTGGCATCCCTATGGGATAAGGTTATGTGCATTTTTGGGGAAACATTTTCTACTGAGGTTTGGGAAAAAAGGATAAGCTCGCCATGCTGCGAAGCAGGGTTTTTCTTTCCACCAAACGACCAATTTTCCGTTGGAACATTAAAAACCTTATTATCAAAAATCAACCTCAGTAGAAAAAAAAATCCCGGCTACACAATGGCAACCGGGATCTTTTCATCAGAAAAAAATTCTTTTAATTCTGCGTTGCTTGTTGTTCCTCCTGTGGTGAAACCCAGCCTCCGCCCAATGCATTGTATAACTTAATATAGGAAGCAAGCCAGGCCTGCCTTGTTTGAGACAAATCAAGCTCAACTGAAAACAGGGTTCTTTCGCTTTCCAGCACTTCGAGGTAGGAAGTTACACCGCCATTGTAACGGTCGCGCGAAAGTGTGGCTGCATTTCGTGCAGCAGTATATTCTTCTTGTTTAATATCGAGTTGCCTGCGGTAAGTATCGATTTCTACTAAAGCATCTTCCACTTCACGGAAAGCCTGAATAACCACAGCCTCATACTGTATCAATGCCTCTTCGGTTTTAAATCGCTCCACCTCTACCCTGCGTTTATTTTTTCCGAAGTTAAATATCGGGCCAAGGAGGCTTCCACCCACCGACCATGCAGCACCACCAGTTGTGAGTGTTGAAAGATCGCTGCTTGCCATACCCAACAATCCGGTGATATTAATGGACGGAAAACGCATGGCCTGGGCAATTCCAACTTGTGCATTTTGAGCCATCAGGTACTGTTCAGCCTGCTGGATATCCGGACGTCGTTGTAGCAACAACGAAGGAATTCCGGCGGGAATTTCAGGAGGAGTGCCTTGCTCAAGCAAAGGAAGGCCTGTTTCCAAAACTCCAGGGTTCCTGCCCGAGAGATATTGGAGTGCATTCTCAGTTTGTATAACTGTACGCTCCCATTGTGGAATAGCGCCGGCAGCAACAGCACGCTGTATCTGAGCCTGGTTCAAATCAATTTCTGCAACAACTCCTTTATCAAAGCGCTGTTGGATTATGTCTAAGGATTCCTCGCGGGTAATGAGTGTTTGTCTCGAAATTTCGAGTCGCTGCTTGTAATCAAGTAATTGGAAATAAACATTGGCAACTTCTGAAATAATGGCCACCTGCACGGCACGATGCGCGTATTCTGAAGCCAGCAAATTTGCACGTGCTGCGTTGCTTGCATAGCGATACTTCCCCCAAAAATCGATTTCCCATTGCAGATTTGCAGCGCCATAAAAGGCATTGGATTCACTATCGAACTTTTGTCCACCGGCAAAGTTCCCTCTTGAAGCTCCGCCTTCATAAGCAATACGTGGCAGTTGGTCAGCTTTGGTAAAACCAAGTGTTGCCCTTGCCTGCCCGATGCGACTCACTGCAATACGGATGTCTTTATTATCATCGAGGGCAATGGTTATAAGTGTGTCGAGAACAGGATCATTAAACAATCCCCACCAACGCAAATTATAAGCTGAATCGGGATTTTGCTCTCCCATGCGGTAAGCTTCCGGGCTTTCAGTTACGGGTTTTTGGTATTTCGGGCCAACCATGCAACCCGAAAATAAAACCACCATGATTAAAATTGTTATTATTTTTTGTATTCTCATAGCCTTATTCTTTGATGGTTTCAAGTTGTGCTTCCTTGTCTCTTTTTTTCTCGTATCCTGCTATTTTCCCAATAAGGATATATAGCATCGGGTACATAAATACACCCAAAAGTGTAGCGATGATCATCCCTCCCAATAAGGCCATACCCATTACTTTTCGGGCTTCAGCGCCTGAACCGCTGGCAACAACTAAAGGGAATACCCCTAAAATAAATGAAAATGCTGTCATTAAAATCGGTCGGAATCGGGATCGTGCCGCTTTAACGGCTGCCTCAAATAAGGACAATCCTTTTTTAAATTCTTCGTTGGCAAATTCCACAATAAGAATGGCATTTTTTGCAGCCATTCCAATAAGCATCACAAAGGATACCTGTGCAAAGATGTTATTCTCGAATGCTGGGCTAAATATCCTGGCAACCCAAAGGAAGAACAAAGCGCCAAAAATAGCAAAAGGTGTTCCGAGCAAAATGCTAAAGGGTAAGGACCAACTTTCGTATTGCGCGGCTAAAATCAGAAAAACAAATACAAGCGAAAAAGTAAGAATAATCCCCAAAGAGCCGGAAGCCTTCTTTTCCTGAAAAGACATGGCATTCCACGCATAACTCATGTCGGCTGGAAGTGTGCTTGCGGCAGCCTCTTCGAGTGCTTCCATGGCCTGCGTAGAAGTATATCCTGCAGCAGGGCTGCCGGTAACTTCCACCGCCCTGAACAAATTAAAACGGTTGGTATAGTCGGGACCTGAAATGGGCCTGATGGTTGCCAAAGTTGCCAGGGGAACCATATCACCATTATTATTCTTAATAAAGAAATTGTTGATTTGCTTTTCGTCCACACGGTACTGTGGTTCAGCCTGAATATAGGTTTTATAAAGCCGACCGTAGCGTGTAAAGTCATTTACATAGGCACCACCCATAAATGCCCCCACGGTGGTGTATAGATCGTTGAGGGAAACGCCTAACTTAAGCGCTTTTTCTTTATCTATATCCATAAACCTTTGCGGAACATTGGCCTGAAAGGTTGTAAAAGCATTTGCAATTTCAGGCCTTTGATTGGCAGCCTGAATAAATTTCATGGTATTTTGTGAAAGATATTCTGGACTCTGGCCTCCCTTATCCTGAATCATAATACTAAAGCCGGAACCATTACCCAACCCGGGGATTGCCGGTGGCCCGAAGGCAAAGGCCTGGGCGCTTTTAATTTTTTGGGATAGTTCGATGTTAAGCCGTTGAACAATTTCCTTTGCTGTTGAGCTTCTTTCCGACCAGTCGTTCAAGGTAACAAACATAAACCCATTATTGGACGACATGGCTCCTGATAATAAACTAAAACCGGTGGCAGTTGTAACATACTCTACCTCGGGGATGTTTAGAACAATTTCTTCAACTTGTTTGGCTACCTCATCCGAGCGCTGCAATGATGCAGCATTTGGCAATTGCATATTCACAAAAAAGTACCCCATATCTTCCTCGGGAATAAACCCTCCGGGAACTAATTTTCCAAAAATACCTGCGGCAATGGTGAGGATTACAATAAATACTACGCCGCGCTTCATTTTTCTGGATACCACATTTGTAAAACTCATGTAACCCTCGGTGGATTTATCCATCCCCTTATTGAACTTTCCAAAAAACCACCCCAAGGGACCTTTGTATGGCTTGGGTTCTTTTAATAAAAGCGCGCATAAGGCAGGACTCAGTGTAAGTGCATTTACCGAAGAAACAAGTACCGAGACCACAATTGTTATCGCAAATTGCTGATAAAGCAATCCTGTAATTCCTGCCATCCCGGCCACCGGAATAAATACGGCAACCAACACCAGAGTGGTGGCAATTACGGGAGCAGTAACTTTACGCATGGCATCCAGGGTGGCTTCCTTACTGTTCATGCCGTTTGCGATGTTCACCTGAACGGCTTCCACAACCACAATGGCATCGTCAACCACAATACCGATGGCCAGCACGAGGCCCAACAATGAAAGCACATTGATGGTAAAGCCCAGCATCGGGAAGAAAATAAATGCACCAATCAATGAAACTGGAATTGCCAGTGTTGGAATCAATGTGGCCCGCCAATCCTGAATAAAAATAAACACTACCAAAATCACCAATATTAGTGCAATGATTAGTGTTATAACAATATCTCTGATACCGGCAGTAATCGGGGCTGTTGAATCAAGTGAAACATCGTACTTAATACTCTCAGGGAAATTTGTTTTAAGGGTTTCCATTGCGGCAATAACCTGCCCGGCAAGTTCTACAGCATTTGAGCCGGGCGCCTGATAAAGTGCAATCATCGAGCAGGTTTCACCATTGACTCTCGTAAATGAATTATAGGTTTCAACACCAAGGTTTATTGTTGCAATGTCCTTTAGTTTTACCTGAGAGCCATCAGAAAGTGTCCGGACAACAATTTCACCAAATTCTTCAGGCGAATTAAACCTTTCGGGTAATCTTACAGTGTAGGTAAATTCTGTACCAACAGGGGCAGGTTCTGCGCCAAATTTTCCACCCGGAACAATAATATTTTGTTCGTTAATGGCCGATAAAATCTCGGGAACTGTAATACCCATTTGTGATAAGCGATCGGGTTTAATCCAGATACGCATGGAGTAATCAGAAGCTCCCATTACATTTACACGGCCAACTCCTTTGATTCTGGCAAGTTGATCCTTGATATTAATCAAGGCGTAATTTCCCAGAAAATCCTGATCGTAACGGCCATCGGATCTAAGGGTTATAAGCATCAAAATATTGGGTAGTGATTTTTCGGTGGTAACCCCGAGCTTTTTTACAGCTTCCGGCAATTTAGCCTGAGCCGCCGACACACGATTCTGTGCCAACACAGTATTCATATCGGGGTCGGTTCCTACATCAAATGAAATATCAATAACCATTGAGCCATCGTTGGCATTGGTTGATTTCATATAAATCATATTGTCAACACCGTTTATCTGTTGCTCAAGAGGTGTTGCCACCGATTCCTCCACACTAATGGCATTGGCTCCGGTATAGTTAGCCCTTACCTGCACAATGGGTGGGGTAAGGTTGGGATACTGCTCAATGGGCAAACCGATCATCGAAACAGTCCCCAAAATAACAATTACAATGGCTATAACCATAGCGACTATGGGACGCCTAACAAAAAAATTTCCTTTGTCCATTGTTCGATTTATTTGCTTACTGACATTTTTGATTGATAAACGGTCTCTTCGGGTTTGACCATCATGCCCGGTTTTACTTTTTGTAAGCCTTCAATCACGATTTTTTCATTTCCGTTGAGTCCACTTTTTATTACATAGTAATCTTTATAGGTAGTTTGGACTTTTATTGGCAATAACTGTATCTGAGAACTGTCGTTGACAATAAAAACATTAAACGCTCCCTGCACTTCATTTACAGCCATTTGTGGAATCGTCATTGCGTTTTTAATAAAATCCATTTCAACAACTACCCTTGCAAATTGCCCGGGACGTAGCAATTTATCAGGGTTTGGAAATGTGGCCTGTATCAGAATTGACCCTGTGGATGAATTTACTTCGCGATCGATAAAATTGATTTCCCCTTCGTAGGGATAATCCATACCATCCGCTAAAATCATTTTAATTTTAGCTTTTTCACCTGAACTCCTTTTTTGTATCCTGCCTTCTTTTTCAATAACTTCTTTAGCTATGGTGAGGTATTCGGCTTCAGTAAGAAAAAACTCGACAAGTACAGTTTCGATATTTGAAACAGCATTGAGCATCACAGGATTAGGACTCCGCCCAACAAAATCGCCAACTTTGGCCTGTGTTTTCCCAATAATTCCATTAATGGGCGACTTAATTTTTGTATAGCTTAACTCGATTTGTGCAGACTCAAGATTTGCTTTGGCAGCTTCGAGGCCTGCCTGCGCAGCTTCAAATTGTGCAACAGCAGCATCAAGGTCGCTTTTACTCACCGCATTATTTTCGGCCAATGGCCTAATGCGATTTAAATCACTTTGGGCTTTAGCAAGCATTGTTTTAGCCTCGGCAACCCCACTCATTTGTGCAGCTACCCTGGCCTGATATTGTTGTGGGTCGATGGTGTAAAGCAATTGCCCCTTTGTAACTTTTGTACCTTCCTTGAAATGAATATCATCAAGAAAGCCCTCAACGCGAGCGTTAATAACGATATCCTGAAAGCCATAAATTTGACCGATAAAATCACTATAAACGGGCACATCCTGACGCTGGATATTTACCACCGGAATTTCGGGTGGTGGCGCAACTGATTGTTGTTGTTTATTGCAGCCGGCAATTATTAAAACAATAATTAATGCATACAATGTATTGATCTTAATAAAGTAAAATTTTTCCTGTTTCATAAATTTGATATTAATTAAATAATCACATTCTTAATTACATGTCATAAATAATCAGCAAAGTTAGAGAAATTAGAAATAAACCGAGGCTACACTAAATTTTTAAGTTTTTTTAGCCTATAAAAAAAGAGACCCCAATAGAAAATATGTAGAAATCAATATTTTTTTTAAGCTCTTATCATGTTGAAATGTAATACCCGATATATGGGGCTTATTCGATTAATCTGATGTTTTAAACGAAAACACTTCAACAAATAGCAATAGCTCTTATTGGAGAGCCATCGCCATCCTTTATTCTTAAAGGTAAGGCTGAGAGGGTAAATTGATTTGTAGGGATAGCTTGCAGGTTGGTAAGATTTTCGATAATATACATCCCATTACCTAAAATAATATTATGAATTGGATAGTCTTCCGAATTGATGGCATCGATTGAAATAACATCAAGCCCAATACCTTTAATCCCTTTACCTTGCAAGAATTTTGCGGCTTTAACCGATAGTATCGGGAAATGATTAAAATATTCTTCGGTTCCCCAATACCTGTACCACCCGGTGTAAATAATAATCCAGGAAAATTCTTCCCAATTTATTTTAATATTCCGGATATGCTCAAGAGGGATTTCTTCATCATTGCTATATCCTGTGCAATCGAGCATGAAGGCTTTGCCATAAAAATTATAAAGCTGCGAATTGTCGGTGGTGCTGCCATTTTCGATAAAATGCCTCGGGCAGTCGAGGTGCGTGCCATGATGGGTAGCGATGTCCATGCGTATTACCTGGGCTCCGTCCTTTGGATGGGTCATTATTTTTTTAAAAGCCGGTGGTGAATCCCCGGGAAATACGGGCATCCCGGTTTCGAGGGTATGTGTAAGGTCGATGAGTTTCATGGAGTGGGAAATTATTAATTTTCGATGGATTGAATTATATTGGATTGAATTGGGGTAGAGACAAGGCATGCCTTGTCTGTACAGCAATACAACAGCAATACAATAGGATATTGGAAAATGAAATAGCAAATTGATATTGAAAAAAATTCAGCATCTGCAAGATTTTATTATTTCAATCAAAGGCTATAATTCATTTAAGCGGGTTTTCACCTTTTCGATTAGGGCTTGTTCTGCATCCTCAATTCCATTGTGTGATATGGCAACTTTTTCGATGAGCGTGATGCAGGTAGCTTTCATTTTATCGTCAAAGTCATTTTTATTTGTTTCCAAAAAGTTGATGAACTGCTGGTAAGTTTCTTTTACAGACGCTTTGTTTTTTTTGAGTCGGTGAAATTCTTTTTCTGTATTAAAAGCATAGAGTGAATCTTTTACACTGCCGGTTTTTTCTTCCAGGTTCATCAGTTGAGAAATCACGAAATTATAAATCCTGCTCACTTCCTCATTTTGAACAGATCCATCTGCCATAGCCATTACATAAACAAGTTTGCCCAAAGCGGTGTAATATTCTTTATAATCCATATTTTAATATTTTCTTCAAAAATAGACAATTCGAGCAATACCAGAAGACAAGGCAGACCTTGGTTCTACTTAATCCAACAAAAACCGCGTAACCCGGGAGACAAGGCGTGCCTTGTCTCTACACCAATCATCGGGCAACCCGTTCTCTTCGTTCGCATCACTTACTTCTGTCTCTTCGTTCGCTTCGGTCACTTAAGTCGCTTAGTTCGCCTCAGTCGCTTAAGTATCTTCGGTCTCTCCTGTTTTTAGTCTCTCCAGTCTCTTAGTCTCTCCAGTATCTTCAGTCTCTTCGGTCTCTCCAGTCGCTTCGTTCTCTTCCCACTACCACTCCACTTCTTTCCGTCTTACCGGCATGGTCATGCATCGGGCACCACCACCACCCCTCGACAATTCAGAACCATCTATAGTAAGCACATATTTATTATAATCGGTGAGCTTTATTTTTTCGTCAATAACATCCTGGGCTGTGATTACTTCGTAGCCATTTTTATTCAATTCTTCGATGGTGGCCACATTCCGATTGTAACCTACAACCTTGCCCGGAGCTAAAGCAAAAAAGTTTGCCCCACTGTGCCACTGCTCACGCTCCTGTGTCCAGGGGTCGGCAGTACCACCACATTGAATCGGCATTAAGTCCAAACCAAGCCTGGAAAGTGAATCGAGAATATTTTTTTCTTCACAAATACTTACTTTTTTATTTTCGATGGTTATATGGATGGTCTTAAAACGATTAGGCTGCATAATAACAGGCTCATAAACCATACATTCGTTTTTGTTTAAAAAGGTAAAAACCATGTCGAGATGGATGTATGATTCACGGTCGGTAGGCAACTCCTGTACGATAATATGATGAACCTTGTCTTGTTCCTTCATTTTATCGATAATCACATCCACTCCTTCAGGTGTTGTTCGTGCACCAATACCAATTAAGGTAATATCTTCTCTTCCTACCAATACATCACCACCTTCTACACTCACCTTTTTGCAATGGTTCCCACTTTTATCAGATGAAAAAGTACTTGTATTGAACTCCGGGTAATAATCAAAAATAGCTTCCATAATTTGCGTTTCACGTTCACGTACGGTGCTGGCCATTTGTGAAATAAGCACCCTGTTGCCAATGGAAACTGAAGCATCCCGGGTAAAGAAAAAGTTATGCAATGGCCGTACTGCATAACGCTGAGGACTAAGAAAGCGCGAAAGGTTATCACGTTGTAAGGGGACCCCCTCAATAAGTTGTCCGGCAAGGGTAACAGGATCAAGGTCAAAAAGAAAATCCAGGGTTCGCGAGTCAGTACAGCTACGGCAGACTTTCTGAATAAGATCAGTTTTTACTTTATCGTTTTTAAGGATATATGTTAATAGATCCTTCACTTCGAAAACCTTGCAAACTTTCTTTAGGGCACCGCTTAATTGCGCATATTCCTGCCTGGCAACCGATAGGTTAAGTATATCACTGTAAAGCGCACGTTCTGCATTTTCAGGAGTCATGTTTTCGACTTCCTTACCAACGGTATGAATAATCACCGCTTCAAGATCGCCGATTTCCGAATTTACCTTTACGCTATAATCTTGTCTATTCATCATAATAAATATCAAAAAATTTCGGCAAAAGTAAGAAAAGCGCATGAAGAAGCCTTTAGCAATTTTTGACGTTTCCAAGGCCACCATAAGGCGGACGTTGGAAAGTCGGATTGCAAACTTTCTATTGTCCGAGGCACGAGGACATAGAAATGTTTAATTAGTGTCCATCCATAAAGTCGGTGCTTTACTGATTTTGCCAACGCGACCCCTTAGTCCCCTAAAGGGGAAACCCCTCGCTACCAGTGCGTTGGGGGTCCTCCCCTTTAGGGGAGTTAGAGGGGTGCGTGGTGGATGGCGAGTTTATGGACGAGCACTAATTAGTGTTGGTCTTTAAAGTAAATGCTTTGAAATATCAATTGCCCCATCCTTTAGGTTGGGGATTGAATTGAAGGAATAAATGCCCCCGCCTTTTCGCTGTCAATGCCTTCGGCATTGACAGCGAAAAGGCGGGGAGATCGTTCTAAACTCATTTTTCCCCGGGCTAAAGCCCGGGGCTAGTGAAAACCATTGACTTTATGGACATGCACTAATTGCTGATGAAATTTTATAATTTCCCAAAACAATATCCCAAAATGATGGTTAATTATCAGTATTTTATAATGATTGAAAAATGAGCTTTGATAATAAAACCGGATTAAAAAAGTATGCCGTAAAATCGAACCAGGAAATTGCACCGGGAGTTTACGTATTAAAATACAAGCGCGACTTTTCGTTTGTCCCGGGGCAGGTGCTTGGTGTTACCTTGAACAAAATTCATTCACCCCGAATGTACAGCATTGCCAGTGGAATGCAGGATGAGGATATTTGGATACTCTACGATGTAAGACATAGCGGAATGTTAACCCCTCCCCTTTCTGAAGCAAAACCGGGGGATTTCATTTTCGCCTCAGGGCCTTCAGGTAACTTTTTTGGAACGGCAAAACCATCCACGTGGATAGCTTCAGGAACCGGCATTGCACCCTTTGTTTCGATATGGCGCTCAGGCTTACGTAATGAAAAAACCCTGATACATGGCGGCCGCTTTGTACATTCGTTTTATTTTGAAGATGAATTCAAGGAAGCTCTTGGCGCTAATTTTATCAGGTGCTGTTCGCAAGAGAACGCTAAAGGCCTGTTTGCTGGCCGGCTTACACGATGGTTGACAGAACAGGATAATCTGCCTGCAGATTGAAAATATTATCTTTGCGGCAGCGCCGAAATGGTTGTCGATACAAGGGATATCCTTATCGGAAAAAACATCCCTTATGCTAACATCATGGCTGAGATTTATTTTTAAAATTATTTTTTTTATGTCAAAAGAAGCACTTTTCGGGAAAACCCTCGGCGAACTGCAAAGCATTGTAATTGATCTTGGATTACCAAAATTTACAGCAAAGCAAATTACCGGATGGCTTTACCAGAAGGATATCAGTACCATAGATGAAATGACCAATCTTTCGAAAAATGCCCGCCTAATTTTGAATGCACATTATGATTTTGGTCTCACTCCATCATCAAAAGTGCAGGAATCGGTGGGCGGGACAAAAAAATATCTGTTCCCGGCGGGCAAACACAAGTTTATCGAAGCTGCATACATTCCTGACGAAACCCGTAAAACCCTCTGTGTGTCTTCGCAGGTTGGCTGTAAAATGGGCTGCCTGTTTTGCATGACCGGAAAGCAGGGTTTTCAGGCCAACCTTACTGCCGGAGAAATTGTGAACCAGGTAAGAAGCCTTCCCGAAAAGGACGAACTGACCAATGTTGTTTACATGGGCATGGGCGAGCCCTTCGATAACCTTGAGGAAGTGTTGAAAAGTCTTGAAATTTTTACTTCGGACTGGGGTTATGGCTGGAGCCCGAAGCGCATTACCGTTTCAACCATTGGCATTGTTCCCGCAATAAAGCGGTTTCTAAACGAGAGCCAGTGTCATCTGGCAATAAGCCTTCATTCGCCTTTTGAAGCAGAACGAAAAAAACTCATGCCTGTCGAAAATGTTTATTCACTACCGGAAGTCATCAACACCATTAAAAACTTCGATTTTGGCCGCCAACGCAGGGTTTCGTTCGAATACATCATGTTTGAAGGTATAAACGACAAGCCGCGACATGTAAAAGAACTTGCCAGGATATTAAACGGTATCCGTTGTCGTATCAATTTAATTCGGTTTCACCCTATCCCAAATACACCATTAAAAGGCTCGGATGAGAAAACAATGGAAGAATTTATGGTCGCCCTAAATGCAAAAGATATTCGCACTACTATCCGCGCATCACGTGGTGAAGATATTTTTGCTGCTTGTGGATTGCTGTCAACAAAAGAGCTTGTAAAAAGAGAAAATTCAGATTTTTAAGCCGCTAATTAGAGTTCGTCTTTTTGTTAGGTTTCCCGCAGATAACGCAAATTTTCGCAGAAATAAATCAGCGAAATCTGCGGGAGATTCTTTGGCCTCGGATAGAAATAGTTGACTTTATGGACACACACTAATCATTCAACTTCAATTCAGCATTTTTATACCATTCGGGTCAACGAGATCACCAACATAATCGCCTACGTTAAACACCTGAGGATCTATTACAACTGCATGGCCAGAATAAGAATCGACAAAATATAACCATCCTTCCCAAACTGATAACATTAATTTCATCACGGATAACATAGTTCCCTTTTAAATCCTGCAAGTCCATCAGGTTCTTACCTTCAAATTGGGGTTCAACAGGAAAAAGTTCTTCTGTTACGTCCATGCTAACCTGACCTATTCATAAACTCAGAATTTAATGGGCTAAAGCCCCGGTTTAACGAGTCTTTGACTTACCCCAGGCTTAAGCCTGGGGTAAGTCATCACTTTACAATACAGGGCTTTAGCCCAAAACATGAATTATTCAGGCTAAAACCTCTTAAGTCGCAATGCATCTTTAATCAGTTTTTTGATTTCCACATTCGGTATTGCTATCAAAAAATCCATTTTATTGCAGCGGTGGGCATCACCTCCAAATCTCCATCGAAAGTAAAGAAGTTCCGGCTGATCTCGATTTCACTACCTAAACTAAAATGCGGATTCAAAACATACCAAAATTGAGGTTCGGTAAGAATAACAACATCTTTTCCGGAACCTGTAAAATTATCCTGTGTCCAGATATCTAAAAATCCTGTTAACAATACTTTGTTTTTAAATAATGACTGATACCATACGAAAGTAACTTGGGCATCAGGGCTTTTAGCATTTTTGTTAGCACGGAATAGCAGCGAGGTATTAAGTGTGAAATTTCCGATTTTTATTGGATAGGCAATACCACCAAGCCAGGCCTGCAATATATAATCGGGCGTACCATCGTTGAACTCTACCTGCACCCCCAACCCACTCTTATGAACGGTAAATTTTCGGGCAAGCTCAAAATATGCAAGAGAGGCGCCTCCATTTCCTTTATCATAATCAATATCAACAAAACAAAATGTTGAACCTAAATTATCTACCTTAAAAAACTCAAGTGTTGAGGTAAAATACTTACGTTCAATTTTATCGTTGCCATCATAAGCTTTCCCAAAATCGTAATGGAGCTGCAAATTTTGTGTAAAACTAGCTGAGCAAAAAACGACAACATTGATTATCGTAAAAAATAACAGGCGTGTTGTTTTCATTTTCTTTGGATTTAGTACTCAAATGTAAAAATTATATACGAATCTCAGTTTCAAGAATTATGGTAGGGTTCATTTTTGATGATGGTAAATGCCCTGTACAATTGCTCCATAAAAATAACGCGGATAATTTGATGTGAGAATGTCATTTTGGAGAGTGAGATTTTTTCGTTGGCTCTTTGATAAACATCTGATGAAAAGCCATAAGCACCCCCAACAATGAAGTTGACAGCTTTTAAGCCCATGTTCATTTTCTTTTGGATAAATGCGGCAAAGTTTAGCGATGAAAAGGACTTCCCGTTTTCGTCCAAAAGGATATTATAATCGCCAGGTTCAATTTTTTTGAGGATTAATTCACCTTCCTTTTTTTTAAATTCCTCTGCCGAAAAGTGTTTTGTGTTTTTTATTGCAGGTATAATAATTTCTTCGAAGGGCAGGTAGTTTTCAATCCTTTTCCTGTAAATTTCAAAACCTTCCTTAACAAAGCTTTGATGGGTTTTC
The DNA here is from genome assembly GCA_964593705.1 of uncultured Lentimicrobiaceae bacterium. Taxonomy (GTDB): domain Bacteria; phylum Bacteroidota; class Bacteroidia; order Bacteroidales; family 4484-276; genus SABY01. The sequence continues at coordinate 28,279 of CAZQIV010000003.1, forward strand.
CCTACTACTATCAACCTGATTTTCATAAAAGTTTTTTTGGCACAAAATCTGAATTATAAAGGAATATCTTATTGAAATCAATATAAAAAATAATAACTTTGCCGTGAATGCAAAAATAACGAAAAACGGAGTATCGATTGTGAAACATAAGACAACAAGATTTTTATTGGCATCAGGTCTCTTCATTTCGATGTTGATCGCGATTAATGCTATTGCGCAGGAATCAGGAACAACAAAGGAAATTAGCAAGTGTTTTAAAACTGCTGATGCTTCAAAACTTGCAGTGCATTTTAACATCTCTCTGGACTTAGCCCTGCCGGGAAATGAGGGCGCTTACAGCAAAAAACAAGCTGAGCAAATATTAAAAATGTTTTTCGCAAACAATCCTGTTGATGAATTTACAATGGATCACACCGGAAATTCAAACAACGGCTCCACCTATCTCATTGGTTCATATAAATCCACATCCCAAAAAAAATTCCGGGTTTACCTGTTAATCAAAAACAGAAATAATATCGACTTAATCCAGCAACTTCAGATTGAACAGGAATAATAATGAACATAGATTTAAAACAAATTGGCCGATTGGCTTAATCTAAGATTTCTTATTCGTGTTTCTTCTTTCCAATAAATTCTTCAAATACCGGCATTAAATTTATCGAACCTGATTGGATAAGTATTTGAGATGTTTTTAAAAAATCTTCTTCTTTAAGATCACCGGATATGCTCCCGTTTTCAGCAACAAAAACCTTTTCGATAATGCTGAGCATCCATTCCTGATGCGCACGGTTTGCCGGAATATTTCGACTTTTCATATACATTAAAACAACATCAATTGTTTCATCAGGATGATCGAAAGCATATTGCCAGCCCTCGATTGTTGCTTTAACAAAATCACTACAAATTCCAGGGTTTTGATTAAAAAACTCTTCTGTGCAATAAATGCCATCTTCAGGAAAATTCAAATTATAATCAAAGAAAAAGAAGGTATTTAAATCTTCATAATCTATTCCTGCATGGTAAATTTGATCATACTCATTGTACCACATCACACACATAATATCAACACCATCGTCTAAAAATAAGTCGATTGTACTCGTGATGGGAAATATTTCGGCATCAATATTAAATTTATCAATAAATGCCATTGGAAGCTCCCGGAAATCCGACCTCCAAATTCCAATTTTTTTCCCATTAAAATCCTCAACACGAATAATATTACTTGTTTTTTTTGTTACAAACATCAATGCCGATTTTTGTGAAAGCTGGCAGATATTGATAATATCCACCACCTCATCACGCAACTCGATTGCTCCGGAAAGAAACATGGTGCCAAAATCAGCTCCATTATTTACAAAGGCTGACGACATAGGAGCTAAAGGGCCACCATCTAAAACTTTAACATCAAGCCCGTATTTATCGTAAATACCCTTTTCGTAAGCCATGTAAATACCTGAGAATTGTGCCTGATGCAACCAATGAGGCATAAACCTTACAGTTGTTTGGGAATTAGCCCCAACAAATATCAGGGACATAAAATAAAAAAGCAGGAATGTTTTCTTCATTTTTTTTGTACTTTTAAAATTCGATCAATTGCCCTTGTTCAGGAATAAGAATTTTAACCCCTAATTTGTTTTTAAGCAGCAATTGTTTATAAATTAAATATTTGTTATCGCTTCCTTCATTCCACCCGGGCTTAATACCGGTAATAATTATGAGGATTCCTTTCAATGCAACTTTTGCATTATCGGGATCAGTAATTTGCGCCAGTTTTTCCAATTCCCTGAAAACCCATTTTGGAGTAAGATGACCGTAAAGCTGTGTATCGGGCTGCTCGTCAGGATAGGAACACTCCATAAAAATTGCGCTCATTTTTCCATTTCGGATTATGGGAGCTATTGATTGCCATATTTCAGCAAGATGGCCATTACCTTCAATTTCATCAGCGCCTGTATCTCCGAGATAAAGCACATAGTCGCCAAAATATTCAATAAGAAATGCTGTTGACCAGTATGGTTCCTGGTGGCTTACCATAAATGGAGTAACATTAAATTTTGTATCCTCAATGCTTCGCGCTTCGCCGGGAATAAGGGTATGATAGTTTAAAACATTCAGTTTCATTCCTGTTCCTTCATTGGTGAAATTAGGCCAGATTTCCCAATTAAAAATATCCTTTTGGAGAAAGTCGATGGTCTGGGCGCTTCCATAAATATTGGCCTGCTTAATTGCAGGGGAAGCAATTACAAGGCCGGCTATATGATCGAGATGGGCGTGTGAAATAAGATATCCTTTAATTAATTCCCTGAAAATATACCCTGTTTTTGAGGCATCCACATCATCAGGTACGAATACATCGTAAAAGTTTCCCATTTTCACCGCTTGTTCAATTCCTGTGTAAACAGTTCCCGCATCAAGGCAAATAAAATTGTTTGAATTTTTTGAAGACAGGAGGTAGGCAGACAAATTATTATCTTCGATGCCCCCACCCGAACCAAGTACCACACATTTAAATTTTATGGAAGAACGGTCCTGCCCAAACAATGGTTGGAAAATTACAAGTAATAACAATAATAACAAGACCGGGTAACTGCATGTGGTATTTTTCATAGCTCGTGATTTAATTTTCAAAAATAAATTAAATCCACGTCATTACACAGTAATTCAAAATTATGATGGAATAATATTTTTTCCCGGACAATAATTATAACGAATCAGAAAAACTGTAATCGATATCTTTTTAAGATTTGAAATATTGCAACATTTTATAATTCATCCAATCAATCTAAATTCCTTCTAAATTCAATTTGTAGCAATAAACTTTAGTCAAGATCACAAATAGTTTTATTTTTGCCCATCTTTTATCAATCACATAAAATTTAAATTGCTTATGAAAAAAGTATTTACAATTCTTTCGCTGGCATTTTTGCCCGTGTTTGCAATTGCAAGCGAAGCCGACCTTGCAATTCCTCAAGACATCGGTAAACAAACCATTCTTTACTGGGGCTTCCTGATTACTTTTGCAGGGTTTCTTTTCGGACTGTTTCAGTTCATGAAAGTAAAAAAAATCAGGGCGCATAAATCCATGCTCGATGTAGCTGATGTAATTTATGAAACAGGCAAAACCTACCTCATCCAACAAGGAAAATTTCTGGCCATCCTGTTTATTTTTATTGGAGCGGCTGTAGCCTTTTATTTTGGATTTTTATCCCAGCATGAGGTGATTGATCCTGTCACCGGAGCGGCTCAGATGGAAAATTCGTTTGGTATTGGCGGTGTACTTATGATTTTAGGCTGGACAGTGGTTGGAATTTTGGGAAGTTATAGTGTTGCATGGTTTGGCATCCGCATGAATACCCTGGCCAACTCAAGAATGGCTTTTGCCTCTTTAGAAAGAAAACCTATTAAACTTTTAAATATTCCTTTGAATGCCGGGATGAGCATTGGTGTAGTTTTAATCTCATTAGAGCTTATCATGATGCTTATCATATTACTTTTTGTTCCCGGCGAATATGCCGGCGCCAGTTTTATTGGCTTCGCCATTGGTGAATCATTAGGCGCATCTGTACTCAGAATTGCCGGCGGAATCTTTACAAAAATTGCCGACATCGGCTCTGACCTGATGAAAGTAATCTTTAAAATTGGTGAGGACGACCCACGCAACCCCGGAACCATTGCCGACTGTGTTGGCGATAATGCCGGCGACAGCGTTGGCCCGACTGCCGATGGTTTTGAAACTTATGGTGTAACTGGTGTAGCTTTGATTACATTTATATTGCTTGCCATTTCCTACAACCTTGGAAATATTGCTGATTTCCAGCCTGAATTTGTTACTTTACTGGCAGCATCCCTCAATGTTGAGTCGTTCAACATAAGCAGTAAAGCTTCACTGGAAGTGCTTACCGAAGCCTTACAAGTTAAAATGCTGATGTGGATATTCCTTATGAGAATCCTGATGATCATTACTTCGGTGGTTTCATTTTGGATTAATGGAGCTATTACAACAGCTAGATATCAAAATGTTGATGAGCTGGATTTCGAAAAACCTCTCACTTCATTGGTTTGGATAACCTCTCTTTTATCCATTGTTGTAACTTTTGTTTTAAGTTATTTTGTTATAGGAAATCTCCCCAATGATTTGTGGATTATCCTTTCGGTAATTATCAGTGCAGGTACACTAGGCGCTGCTTTGATTCCTGAATTTACAAAGCTGTTTACCAGCCCCAAATCAACACACGTGAACGAAGTGGTTGAGGCCTCCAAAAAAGGCGGTGCTTCACTAAATATTCTTTCAGGTCTTGTGGCCGGAAACTTCAGCGCTTTCTGGATGGGCATGGTATTTTTTGGTTTGATGTTCGTGGCTTATTATGCCAGTACTTTTGGCTTGGGCGAACTGATGATCTATCCATCAATATTTGCCTTTGGCCTTGTTGCTTTCGGTATGCTGGGCATGGGACCTGTTACCATTGCTGTTGATAGTTATGGCCCTGTAACCGACAATGCACAATCAATTTATGAGCTTTCGCTAATCGAGGAAGACGTAGCGAAAATAACTCCTGAGATTGAAAAGGAGTTTGGTTTTACACCTGATTTTGAAAAATCAAAATATTACCTCGAAGCTAACGATGGTGCCGGAAATACTTTTAAAGCTACCGCCAAGCCGGTGTTAATCGGTACCGCGGTTGTTGGAGCCACCACCATGATTTTCTCCTTGATTCTCGTTATTAAGGAAACACTTGGGGTAAATCCTGAGGAAATTCTCAACCTGCTAAATCCATATTCTATTCTTGGATTCCTTTTGGGTGGCGCTGTAATTTATTGGTTTACCGGAGCCTCAATTCAGGCAGTTACAACCGGTGCTGCACGTGCGGTAGAATTTATCAAAGTTAATATCAACCTCGACCCCAACGCACCCAAAAAAGCTGATGTTGAAAAATCGAGACAAGTGGTGAAAATATGTACCCAATATGCTCAAAAAGGTATGTGGAATATTTTTATTGCCATATTCTCGTTTGCACTTGCCTTTGCTTTTCTTTCTTCACCGGTATCATCAAATGCCCCCGTTTCGATGTTTGTAAGTTACCTGATTTCTATTGCTTTTTTTGGCTTGTTCCAGGCCGTATTCATGGCAAATGCCGGTGGAGCATGGGATAACGCTAAAAAAGTAATTGAGGTGGATATGGGAGAAAAGGGAACCGAGTTACATGCTGCTGCGGTTATTGGCGATACTGTGGGCGATCCTTACAAAGACACCTCTTCGGTTGCATTGAACCCCATTATTAAGTTCACCACTTTGTTTGGATTGTTGGCAATGGAAATTGCTTTGGCCGAGCATTTCAGGGCTTATGCTCATTATGTTGGTGTTGCATTCCTTGCTATTGCATTGTATTTTGTTTACAGGTCATTCTACAAAATGCGGATTAACCAATAACACAATATTAATTATCAAGTAAAAAGCTATCCCGCAGAACGGGATGGCTTTTTTTTACTAGCCGAATTCATTTCAAAAAGGCCCCAAAACCATGCTCCAGCTTGGCTCGTCATCGTTGAAAGGGGTATTTTATCAATCAAACATGTTTTATATTTTAACAATAGTGTTTTAAACAGGTAGCATATTTTTGTAGAGGTGGAGAAGGTAAAAAAGAAAAAATCTACTGATACATACGATTTTTTCAATTCTGCCGGGCTATGGGCCAACAGGGAAATAAATGCTAAAGAACTTAGAAAGCAGGCATGGGACAGGACAAAATAGTACTTTGCGATACCGATGTTATAATCGAATTTTACAGGAACAAGGTTTATTAATGGGGTAAAGCTTTATAAAAAAGATTAAAAAGTAAAAATAAACTCCCCACTCGGATCGGTGTAAACCAACGGATTGTTCAAAGCATACGAGTACCTGTTAAAATTCTGCGAGTAATCAGGCATCTGAACATAGAGATCAGGACTTAAAAACCTACACAAAGCGGCATCATACATCCTCCCGTTCATATTTATCAAACCAAACCATTTTAGATGCTCGTGCCCTGTGTAACCTCTGTCGAAGATGAAATCAGGGATATTGGTGTAAGTCCAATTGGTAGGGTTTCGGTTCCGCCCCCAGGCATCAAAACTTTGCCTGTGTACTTGGTTGCTCTCTGAGTTTATAGCTCCCACAATACTACCCAAATGATCTTTCAGTATGAAATACAATGAATCGGGAGCATTGTCGTATTTTACGTAAATAGCAGCCAGGCCATCGCCGGCAGAGATGTAGTGGAGGTGGCGGATGCCTGCTTGTGTGGTTTCTTTTTCGTAATCCCCAAACCCGCCTATCGGCGAGGTAAATGCGTAGTATTTCGTTAAAAGCACATCATCCCCTATACCACTATTGAGTTGGGTTTTTCGACGTAGGCGGTCGGGGTAAATAATAAAGTAATCCAAATTGCCCTGGCTAATGTACGAGGCTTTGTTAAAGGCGGTGTAATCAACCGTTTGGCTTGTGGCGGGTAATAAATTACCGGTGGTGTTGCTTAGTCCTGTTACAGCGTGTGGGCCTGCATCCTGCCCGGTGTAGTCATAATCGCCAATATCGGAACGGTTAGTTATGTTGCCGTTGTCGGCGTATTGGGTGTTGCGGTAATTATTCTTTGTCCTTTTTTCTTGATAAAAAAAAACGAAAAAATCAAGGCTGCCTGAAATTTTCCAAGAAACACTAAACCTCGCAAAACCCCGCGACCCAAAACTCGTCGCTGCACTCCTCAAACAAGGGTCGCTTAACGCAAAGCCATCGCATTTTGCTTCGGCTTGTGTTTCTAAGGAAATTTCAGAAGGCCGGTCGTTTTCCATAGCAAGCCCCGGATAATCAGAAGCAGCAATTTGCCCGCGGGCGTTGTAGGCCTGGTTGCTCCACACCGATATGTTGTTTTGGTTTTTCACTTGGCTAAAGTATCCTAATATCATGATACTAATTATAGCCCCGGTTTCCCGAGGTTTTTATTATTACCGTTCAGATTTATCTGAACTTAAATTCAATGTCTTAAATGGCAACTCACCTATTTGACCAGATTTTGTCTTAAATATTATCTTTTCTTGCTTACTATCAACATATAACTTTAGTTGTTCTTTTAATCTTGCATTTGTTTTTGCAATCAAACGCCAAGTCCCCTCTTTTTCGGTGAAAACATAAATATTCCAACAAGGTAATCCTGAACATCCAGAAACTAAAACAACATTAACATATATCCCATTAGCTAAAATATCTTTCGAAGATACAGAAGAAAAAGGAAGTTGGTTTTTCCCCCATTCGTTTATCTGATTCTTGTCTTGAAAGATTAACGTTTCAATAGAATCCTGACTCGCCCATAATAATTCCTTCGTGAGCAATTCTTGAGAATAAGAGTTCATTTTTAATAATATTAATAGTGGTAATAGTAAATACTTGTAAATTAGCTTTATCTTACCCATAGTAAAATTCCTCCGTTATTATAATTCACGCTAGGGTAATGGTGATTAGCTCTAGCTGGATTTGTTATAAACCGACCTGATGCATCTACATTTATAACGGGTGTAATTCCTGGCTTATGAGACCAATTTCCCCCTTTATCCTGGCGATACCAATGGTAATCAACCCCCTGGTCAATGACTAAATACACGGATGAATATCCTCTTTTCCCAAAACCTAACTTGTTAATTAAATACGGCTTTTTAATTCTGCCATCACTTATTGCTCCATTTGTCACATAATCCAAATTTACATCAGAAGCACTAGTTATCGGCTGTCCTCCTGCCTCTCCTGGTTGTAAACCCCAATAATTTCCATTTCCTTTGTCATCTAATGCATAACTATAACAATTGTTGGTTGTTTGAATCACTCCATTATCATTCCATTCATCTGGGACATACACAGGGCTACTTTCCCATGCTTTTGAATTATAATAACCACCTATACCATAACTCCAACCTCCTGAACCATAACCAACATTAAATCCAATGCCAGACGCATCATTTCCAACTCCAACTCCTGCACTTACCCCCCAACCATTGCTCCATTGCTTGCTTGACATGTCATAAGTTTGAGAAAAGTTTACCCCTGCATTAAATGGACCCAAAGATGCATATGCACCTTCTGATGTGGTAGTACTCCATCCACTATACTTAAAGTTATAATCTAAACTTTGACTTACCATAACACCAGAACCAAATCCAGTTCCTCCAACGCGATAACCTACTTCACCATAACCACCTAACGAAGCCCCTTCGCCCCATCCAATATTTAAACCTGCTCCTAAAGGAATTCCAATTGGAGTGAAATTGAATCCTATGCTAAATCCTCCATTACCAAAACTCCAGGTAAGAAAATCCCCACTCGGGTCAGTATAAACCAAGGGGTTATTCAAAGCATAAGAATACCTGTTAAAATTCTGTGAGTAATCCGGCATCTGAACGAAGGGATCGGGGCTAAGGAATCTACACAAAGCAGCGTCGTACATCCTCCCGTTCATATTAATAAGTCCAAACCATTTTAAATGTTTCCCGCTAAGGCGGGACAGGCTATGACCCGTAAATCCCCGGTCAAATGGGAAGTCGGGAATGTTGGTGTAGCTCCAGTTTTCAGGGTTACGCTTCCGCCCCCAGGCATCAAAGCTTTGCTTGTAAACTTTTTCATTTTCACTGTTTATCGCTCCAACTATGCTGCCTAAGTGGTCTTTCATTATAAAATACAAAGAGTCCACACCGCCATCGTTTTTCACATAAATGGCAGCCAGACCATCGCCGCCGGAAATGTAGTGAAGTTCCCGTGTGCCGGAGGCATCGGTTTCTTTTTCGTAATCGCCAAAGGCGTAGTATTTCGTTAGCAACACATCATCCCCTATACCACTATTGAGTTGGGTTTTGCGGCGCAAGCGGTCGGGGTAAATAATAAAGTAATCCAAGTTGCCCTGGCTAATGTACGAGGCTTTGTTAAAGACGGTGTAATCAACCGTTTGGCTTGTGGCGGGTAATAAATTGCCGGTGGTGTTGCTTAGGCCGGTAAAGGCATGAGGGCCGACACCAGCCTGGCTGTAGCTAATATAGCCGCGGGCATACAGTAAGACAGATAGAAGAATTTCGTGCATATGCTAAATAAATAGTAACAAGAAAATTATGGGTAAGTAATAGTCCAATTGTTTTTCTCAAAGTCTTCCAAATTCAAATCATACCGTTTGACGAATAAATAATTTTCCCTAATGCTGTCCCAAGGAATAGATGACAAAACGAGGCTATCAAATAGGAAATACATTAATTTGTTTTCTTTTTTTAAATACATATCAAAACATCCATCTCTGTCGTAATGGATTTTTGATGAATGACTTTTTATTTTATAGAAGTCTGATGCAACAGAGGGATCATAATCGATAATACTGGTGTCAGGGTATTTGTCACTATAATAGAAATACAAAACTTGGTCTGTATTATTGATGATTGTTATTTCTTTGTGACAGTCTTTTTCCATTTTTGAACAGTCAGAACCACCAATGATTAGGGCAAATACTGCTATGAGCAGTAGAGCGCCATGATTCCTTAAAAATTGATTTTTATTTCCTCTTTCCATAATATATCTTTTGATAATTGACATAACGTGTGTTGTAGTTATCGGTATTAATTAATCCCGTAATAAGAAATAATGGAAGGTAATAATCTAATAGATTTGGCTTGATAGTTAGCACATTAAGTAAATTTTGGAAATTACTACTATAATAATCATCCATTGTCCACGCATTACCAGGAAATCCTATGGGATTTTTGTTGAAATCCCATGTAAAATCATCGACATTGTCTTGAAAATATTTAATTGCTCTTACATTTGCATCCTGCTCTACTGGATTGTAATTATGCCGTGAATTAAAATCAGCCCGATTAAATTTTTTACTAAACAGACTAGGTATTCCAACTCTTGGATAATAAGCCCACCCCATACTCTGACTTTGGATGTAATGGCCGTATTCATGCTGAAACAATGGATTGTTTGTATTAGCCTCAATAGAGTTATCGCCAACAATAAAACTACCCTGAGTAACTCCTCCCCATCCATCATTTCGTGTTTTAAGGACGGTTGCGCCATATTTATAGTCAACAGACTCTATACCACCTGATAAACCAAAAGTATTGAAACTATGAGCTGTACCAAATCCGCCTATGGTCTGGGGCAGCTGCCAGGTGAACCTTGAGAATACCTCCCAAACTTGTCCTCCAAAGTTTTTATTAGGATCGGTAACAAAGAGCCCACCCCAAATTTTGATATCATTGCCACCTCTTAGGTTGGCTTCATCCCAGGCATTATCAAACCTGTTGCTGCCCGAACTAAAGAATCCGTCAACTAAACCCATTAGCCAGGAATCCCAAACGAAAAACTCCCCACTCGGATCGGTATAAACCAGCGGATTATTCAAAGCATACGAGTACCGGTTAAAGTTCTGTGAGTAGTCCGGCATCTGAACATAGAGATCAGGGCTCAAAAACCTACACAAAGCGGCATCGTACATCCGGCCATTCATGTTAATAAGGCCAAACCACTTTAGGTGTTCGTGACCCGTGTATCCCCGCATAAAGGGGAAGTTATCCGGTATGTTGGAATAAGTCCAATTCTCCGGGTTTCTTTTCCTGCCCCATGCGTCAAAGCTTTGCCTGTAAACTTTACCTGTTTCATTATTTATGGCTCCAGTGATACTGCCGAGATGATCTTTCATTATAAAGTACAAAGAGTCCACACCACCATCGTTTTTCACATAAATGGCTGCCAAACCATCGCCAGCGGCAATGTAGTGCAGGTGGCGTGTGCCAGCTTGTGTGGTTTCTTTTTCGTAATCCCCAAACCCGCCTATCGGCGAGGTAAATGCGTAGTATTTCGTTAAAAGCACATCATCCCCTATACCACTATTGAGTTGGGTTTTTCGACGTAGGCGGTCGGGGTAAATAATAAAGTAATCCAAATTGCCCTGGCTAATGTACGAGGCTTTGTTAAAGGCGGTGTAATCAACCGTTTGGCTTGTGGCGGGTAATAAATTACCGGTGGTTTCTTCCAAACTTGAAACGGCATGTGGTCCGTAATCACCGTAATTGTAATCGCCAATATCACTCCGGTTTTCGATATTCCCGTTGTCGGAATAGCTGGTATTGCGGTAATTATAGGCATTCAGGCTGTCGGCACGGAGACGGTTTAGTTTATCGTAGCGGAATTTCTCGAATTTAAAATACTTCCATGTATCGCGCTGCATAAGGTTGCCACGTTTTTCGTCAAAATCGTAATACAAATATTCAATGTATGTTGAAGTGCCGCTTGGTTTGGTCTTTATTTGGCTGGGAAAGCCAAAACTATCCCAAACCCGGTTAACTTCATACGCACCACCAAGATCGTAGCCGGTAATTTGCCCCCGGGCGTTGTAGGCTGCATTGCTCAATTCCGATATGTTGTTCTTGTTTTTCACTTTGCTAAAGTATCCATTTTCCCGTTATCACATTCATCACACATGAGCAAAAATGAATCAAGAAAATTAGAAAAACAAATGTATTGATTTAGATACTTTAATTCTTTAAAACTGAGGTGAGATGATTATCAATAACTTAGTGTGATTATTTAGAATGAGGCTAAATTGGGTAAGCAAGATTATCGTAAAACTAATCAGCAATGGCCTTATCGAATAACTTTGTTTACAAAGATGATGAGCACAGTGCATCCTCGCCGGATCAACGAATAACACAATATTTGATAATAAAAAAAACCTGCTTAATAATAAAAGCAGGTTTTTTTGTTTTGAGCTGTTTTATTTTACAGCATCATAAAAGCATCGTTATGGTTTTAAAAATTACTCAAGGAATGTACAACCAAACCACTCCTGAGCTTAGGCTCGAACCAGGTAGTTTTGGGTGGCATAATGTTTCCGGTATCGGCGATGTTGATGAGTTGTTTCATCGAAACGGGATACAATGCAAAAGCAGCTTTCATTTCGCCGGAATCAACGCGTTTTTTCAGTTCACCCAATCCACGGATTCCACCTACAAAATCAATGCGGTCGGAAGTTCTTAAATCTTTGATGTCGATGGGATCGAGCACGAGCTTGGAAAGAATGGTAACATCCAAAACGCCAATCGGATCATTGTCGTTGTATGTACCTTGTTTGGCAGTGAGCGAGTACCATTTTTTATTGAGGTACATGCTGAAGTTGTGCAAACTTACAGGCTTATAAATCTCTGCGCCTTTTTCCTCCACCACGAAATTAGTCCTAAGCATTGCCAAAAATTCATCATCCGACATGCCGTTCAAATCCGTTACTACACGGTTATAGTCGATAATGGTGAGCTGGTTGTCAGGAAAATGCACGGCCAGAAAGAAGTTGTATTCCTCATCGCCCCGATGTTTGGGGTTGTTTTGCTTTTTTTCGTTGCCTACCAGCGCAGCAGCCGCTGTACGGTGATGCCCGTCAGCAACATAGGTGGATGGAATTTCAGCAAAAAGTGCAATTAGTTTTTCTATCACGGCTTTTTCATCAACAGTCCAAAAGTGATGGCCAAATCCGTCAACAGCGGTAAAGTCGTAATCGGGCTTATGATTTTTTACCCAGTCAGCAACTATTTCATCAATTTCCGCTTTGGCAGGATAAGTAAAAAATACCGGCTCCATGTTGGCATTTGTAATACGCACATGTTTCATGCGGTCTTCTTCTTTAACCTTGCGCGTAAGCTCATGCTTTTTAATCACATTATTAAGGTAATCCTCAACGGCGGCACAACCTACCAGACCATACTGGGTTTTTCCGTTCATGGTTTGCGCATAAATGTAGAGGTTCTGCGTATCATCGGCCACAAGCCAACGTTCGCGGAGGAAATGAACAAAATTGTCTTTTGCCTTTTCGTACACAAGCTGCGAATAATGATCTACATCTGCGGGAAGATCAATTTCGGGTTTAATAATATGAAGCAAGGAATACTGGTTGCCTTCTGCCTCTACTTTGGCCTCCTCCGAATTGAGTACATCATACGGGCGTGAAGCCAGCTTTTCTGCAATTGACTGCGGTGGTTTAATTCCTTTAAAAGCTTTTAAAATAGCCATTTATTCTTTTTTTATTGGTGAGAAAAATAAAATGAAAACACTAATGAGACCAGTCTAAAAAGGTACGGAGCACCATATTTATGCAATTTACGTCTCAGATTATCAGTATATTAAAAATTTATTATCCATGCATCTCCCGAAGGATCGGGACAGGCTGTGGCTTTTTAAACCGGATTCACTAATTATTTATCATCATAATTGTTAGTACTTCGCTGCAACGACCCAATTAAAGCGCCAATCATTTTAGTAAGTTCCATCAATTGGCCGCGCGATTGGTCTATTGAAGTATCGGTCATGTAATTCAATCCTTTAGCAATAGAGGTATAAACCACACATTCTCTAATGGAACTTTTTGCCATTTTTAGGTAATAAATAAACTGGGTTTTATTGCGTGATGATCCTTCGGCAATCTGAAGCGCGATGGCTTGTGCAGCATTTACGAATCTAGTTGTAAGATTTTGCATTTCATTGTCGGGGAAAAAACTTGTTGCCGAATGAACCCAACCCACATAATCAAGAGCTTTGTGATATACCCTCAGGTCTTCAAACCTGAAAAATGTCATGATCTTCTCGTTGTCTTCCATTGTAAGAAAATAAGTAAGTTATTAGTATCTTAAATAATTAAAAGTCAGACCTGACAATGGTCGATTGTCAGGTCTGTTTGGCGCACAAAATTAATAAAATTATTATCCTATTTATTTACCTGGAAAGTAGTGTCTCCATTTTTGAAAAAGTTAACTATTTGATTGGCTCCTGCAATACCTGCATTGATATTGGCCTCGGCGGTTTGAGCACCCATTTTCTTGGGAGTGAAGAAATACCGTCCGGCAAATTTTTCTTCAATTTCAGCAGAACAATCCGGTGCAATATCAGAAATGTATTTGAAATCAGGCCTTGTGGCAAAAACCTTTAACAAGCCTTCTTCGTCAATCACCTCTTTGCGGGCAGTATTAACCAGCACAGCATTTTCGGGTATTGCTGACAGCAAAGCAAAGCCTATCGATTTTTTGGTTTTGTCGTTGGCCGGAATATGTAAGGAAATATATTGGCAATTTTCGTAGAGTTCTTCAACGGAATCCATAGGAATTACGCCGTCATCAATCATAGTCTTTTTTTCGATAAAAGGATCATAAGCCATGATTTTCATTCCAAAACCACGGGCAATATCAGCAACATATTTACCAACATTTCCGTAAGCATGAATACCTATTTTCTTACCCTTGAGTTCTGTTCCTGCTTTGCCGTTGTAGTTATTCCGAGCCATCAAAACCATCATGCCTAAAGCAAGTTCAGCAACAGCATTGGAATTTTGACCGGGAGTATTCATGGCAACAACGCCTTTGGCAGTGCATGCAGCCAGGTCGATATTGTCGTAACCGGCACCGGCTCTTATAATAACCTTTAAATTTTTCGCGGCATCAATTACTTCTTTTGTAGCTTTATCGCTGCGGATTATCATTGCATCAGCATCAGCAACAGCTTTGAGCAACTCATCATTTGAAGTATATTTTTCAAGTAATGCAAACTCATACCCGGCTTTTTCAACAACATCTTTAATTGCTGAGACCGCGGCAGGTGCAAATGGCTTTTCTGTAGCTACTAATATTTTTTTCATATCCATTCAATTTTTAAGCTTTCATTTTTTCAAATTCCTGCATGGCATCAACCAGTGCCTGTACACTTTCAATTGGCAAAGCGTTGTAGGTTGAAGCCCTGAAACCGCCAACTGAGCGATGTCCTTTCAATCCAACAAGGCCAAGTCCACTTGCAAAATCGAGGAATCCTTTTTCAAATTCTTCAAAACCTTTGTTCATCACAAAACAAATATTCATCAATGAACGATCTGCCGGATTCCCGATAGTTCCTTTAAACATAGGATTCCTGTCGATTTCATTGTAGAGAAGCGCTGCTTTTTTCTTATTAATCTTTTCCATTTCGGCAATACCACCCCGGGCTTTGAGCCATTTTAAAGTCTGCAATGCTGCGAATACGGGAACAACCGGAGGGGTATTAAACATCGAACCCTTGTCGATATGAGTTTGATAATTGAGTATGGTTGGAATCGCACGATCAACCTGGCCAAGAATACTATCTTTTATAATAACAAAAGTTACACCTGCCGGAGCAAGATTTTTCTGGGCACCACCATAAATAATAGCATATTTTGAAACATCAACGGGGCGACTAAAAATATCAGAAGACATGTCGGCAACAAGCGGAATATTCAAGTCAAAATCTTCCCTGATTTCGGTTCCGTAAATGGTATTATTGGTAGTAACATGGAAATAATCAGCATCTTCAGGAATTCTGTATCCTTTTGGAATGTAGTTAAACATTTTATCTTTTGAAGAAGCAACTTCAACAACTTCGCCAAAGTTCTTTGCTTCTTTAATTGCCTTTGACGACCATGAACCTGTGTTGAGATAGGCAGCTTTTTTGCGCATCAGGTTGTAGGGTATCATTGCAAACTGAAGGCTTGCACCACCGCCTAAAAATAATACCGAATAACCTTCGGGTATTTTTAGCAGCTCTTTGAAAAGAGCCTGAGCTTCGTCCATTACAGCAACAAACTCTTTGCTACGATGCGAAATTTCCATAAGCGAAAGACCTGTTCCTGCAAAATTTTGAATGGCTTTAACGGATTCATCCAATGTAAATTGAGGGAGGATAGAAGGCCCTGCATAAAAATTGTGTTTTTTCATACCAGACTATGTATTTAATTGAATAAAAAAAATATGATTAATGTGCTGGCAAAGTTATAAAGATTTGTATCATATCAGGTGGCACGCTAAAATTTATAAGAAATTGTTAAATACTGAAAACATGGGAATTTAAGACCATGAAGGCATAACTGAAAATTCATATTTTCATTATGCTAAAAAACCTGGTTTGATTTTAAATTTTGGTGGACTTTCTCCAAAATACATTAAATGAAAAACTGCGAACCGTCAATTTATGTGAAGGTAAAAAAAGCTTACTTTTAATAGTACTACTACGAATTTAGTGGAAAGAAAAATATAAATGATTTATTAGTTTTTGGTGACAAATAACATTGATAAAAAATTATCAATAGATTCCTCAGTATTCGCCAACTGGCGAATCCCTCGAAAAGACAAAATGGAGAGATTTCTCCCTGCGATACCAATGATCTGTTTGTGTAAAGTACTGAAATCCTTACCATTAGACAGACCTCTCAATCGCTTCGCTCCTTCGAGGTGACAATGCTTCCGTTTGGGTAGTGGGAGGAGGGGAATCGGGCGCTTCGCGCCCGATTCCCCTCCTCCCAAATCAACCCGTGGACGGGGTCATTTCGACCAAGACACACAGCGAAGCGGTGTGTTGCCGGGAGAAATCTATTCCATAATATCATTTCCTCATTATGCCCAAAAACTTTGGGTTAACTCTCGAAATGACCTGCTGATGACTAACTTTTTGGGGAGAGAGACCGGGAACGCTTCGCGTTCCCGGTCTCTCTCCCCAACCCTCCTCCAATCAATTTGTCACCTCGAAGGAGCTTGCTGCCTGCCCCGACCATTCGGGGACTGAGATATCTGTCCAGCAACATGTACTCCAGCTTCTTAACAATATTTGTCTTTTCTCACCCCAGCTGGCAGTGAGAAATCTGCGCACAGTGACAGCCATTATTTACATCCACAAAAATGGTAGTAGAACCCTTTTAAATAAGATTCCTGGAATGAAATAAATCATCCTTTTTTCAATTCCGCTTCAAGTACCTCAATTTTTTGAACAAGCTTTTCTCTTTCTTTTTTTACCCTAATATGCACCATAGCACGAGCATATATTTCGTCCTTATTGAAAGGTTTGGTAATGTAATCGACTCCACCAGATTCGAAGGCCTTGATTATTTGTTGCGGATTTGAAAGGGCACTTACGAAAATAATCGGGATCATGTCGGTTTTATCATCCTGCTTAATTTTCCGGCAAACATCAAATCCATTTATATCGGGCATCATGATATCAAGAAAAATCAAATCAGGTTGTTGTTTTCCCATAAAATCAAAACATTCTTTGCCGTTTGCTGCTAAAGCAATTTTAAAACCCCTGGCACTTAAAATGCTGCCAAGTACCCTTAAATTATTCACATTGTCGTCAACAATAAGAACCAAAATATCCTTTTTATCCATTATACACGTTAAAATGAGTTACCCATCTTGAGTTGTCAAATATAGAAATATTTTACTTAGTATCTGCAAGAAAACTATTCCAACTTATCATATCACTATGTGCGTCAAATTTATTTGGTCTTTTGAGTCGAGGTGACATGGATTTGGGGGATTTGGAGATGGATGAAAAGATATTATAGAACCTCTATAACATTAAGTTATTTGATAACGGAACCTTAGCAAATAATGCAAAAATTAAATCCTGGCTAATTTTTATGGTAAAAAGTAAGCCTGCTATTATTAAACAAATTTAAATCGCATTAATCACACTGTTTGTTTTTTACTATTTTTGCAAAAATTTTCAAACTAAAATTAAACTTAAATGAAAAAGATAGCAGATATAACCTTTCACGAAGAAATGTCGTTTAATGTTGAAGTAGATGGCCATAAATTTATGATAGATGCAACCGAAGATGTTGGAGGCAAAGACCGGGGTCCCCGTCCAAAACCCCTTACCCTTGCATCGCTTGGCGGTTGTACCGGGATGGATGTGATTTCAATTTTAAGAAAAATGCGTGTTGAACCTGATTATTTTAATGTTTCAGTTTCGGCAGAGATGACAGACGAGCACCCAAAATATTACAACAAGATTCATATTTTGTATGTTTTCAAAGGCAAAGAACTGCCAATGGATAAATTAGAGAAAGCTATTACGCTTTCGCAAGATCGATACTGTGGAGTTACTACAATGCTAAACAAGGCTGCTGAAATTACACACGAAATAAAGATACTGGAGTAAGCAGTCATCTAATTTCAGGAAAACAGCCGGCGCTTTTGTGCCGGCTGTTTTTTTTATAATGACCTGATAACATCAATCAATTCGCTCAGCATCATAGAAGTTGCCCCCCAAATTAAGCGATCATCAACATAATAACATGGCGCTAAAAAAGAATAGTCCTTCCCACTCACTTCACGAATCTGCAAATTTTTTTCTTTTAATAAATCCTCGATATTCAGCGCAAACACTTCATGAACTTCCTTTTGGTCTATTTTAAAAATTGGCAATTCATTTAAATATCCTACAAAAGGATTAACAAGAAAATTACTTGGAGGAATATAAAGTTGGGATAATTGCCCGATAATAGAAATATTTTCACCGGGAATTCCCACCTCTTCCATGGTTTCGCGCAGGGCAGTTTCCCTGACATCAAAATCAGTTTTTTCGAATTGCCCCCCCGGGAAAGCAATCTGACCGCTATGCACGCCGTCATAAAGTGGCCGTTTAATAAATACAAGCATAATCTTATCCTGATCGGGATAAAAAAGAGACAGGATACTGCTTTTTTTTGCTTTAGAAAAATCAGGGTTCTCAGGATAATTTCTCCGTGAGAGGGGCAAAAGTTTATTATGTGCTATCTTTCCCGGCAGCGGCCTTTTGAACTTTTCGCTTAAACCCCCGATAAATGCTTCAAATTTTATATTCATATAAATTTGCAAAAGTAGAAATTACAACACAAATATTATTTAGTACCTGCAAGAAAACTATTAATGTTGAAAATCAGAATTTACCCCGACCCTAACTCGCCTCGCTCGCCTCGCTGGCGAAGCGGGCTGCGAAGCGGGAGGGAGTTCTGATTTTCAACAGTTTTCTCCCTTTAGGGATGGGGTGAAAAAACTGTTGAAAATCTAATTGTTGGGGTTTTCTTGCAGATAGTATTTAAAATCATACCTTTGTCAAAATCAGAAAAATACCTATTATTGCCCTGGATTAAATAACTTAATAAAATGCTTAAGGAACAAAAAAATCCAATAGATAAAATTGAAGACCAGCTTGTTGAGGAAAGAAACCTAGTACTTTACAACGATGATTATAATACATTTGATTTTGTAATTGATACTTTAATCGAAGTTTGTGATCACGATCCCATTACAGCCGAACAATGTACAGTACTAGTTCATCACAAGGGTAAATGCACAGTTAAGTCGGGAGTTCTGGAAGAATTAAAACCAATAAGAAAAGAAATGACCAACAGAGGTCTTACCGTTTCAATAAAATAATTTAAAGTAAAGTTCAATGTCCTGGGTAGTAATTGCAACGTTGATAATAATAGGCTTGATATTTCTGATACTTGAAATACTTGTGGTTCCGGGTACTACGGTAATTGGTATTGTTGGATTTATATTGATGGGCATTGGCCTTTGGCAAACATACATTGTTTATGGCACTCCAATCGGCCATTATGTTTTGGGTGGTTCACTGCTTTTAACATTAGGGGCACTGGGGCTTTCATTGCGATCAAAAACCTGGAACCGGGCCATGTTGCATACCAACATCGACAGCAAAACAAATGTTTACGATCTTACAAAAATAAATATTGGCGATGCCGGCAAAACTGTATCGCGTTTAGCGCCCATGGGAAAAGCCATCATTAATGACGAATATTATGAGGTAAGATCATCCGGTGAATTTGTAGATCAGGAAACAGAAGTTGTAGTTACTAAAATTGAATTCAATAAAATTTATGTGAAACCAAAATTATAAATGTAATGGAAAATAGTGTATTTGTTGTTATTGCGATTGGTGTAGCATCATTGCTCGGATTGTGGATAATTTTTTATTTTATCCCGGTAGGGTTATGGTTTTCAGCACTGGTATCGGGCGTTAGAATTTCATTAATTCAGTTGGTGCTCATGAGGTGGAGAAAAATAAAGCCACCTGTAATTGTAAACAGTTTGATTGCTGCTACCAAAGCAGGAATAACGCTTAACAGGAACGACCTGGAGGCACACTACCTGGCCGGAGGTCATGTTCAAAATGTAGTTACTGCTCTTATTTCGGCGGATAAAGCAAACATGAATCTTGATTTTAAATCGGCAACTGCCATCGACCTTGCCGGTCGTAATGTATTTGAAGCTGTGCAGATGTCGGTTAATCCAAAGGTTATAAATACGCCTCCTGTTGCTGCAGTTGCAAAGGACGGAATTCAGTTGATTGCAAAAGCAAGAGTTACAGTACGTGCCAACATTAAACAACTTGTTGGTGGAGCCGGCGAAGAAACTATTCTGGCAAGGGTTGGCGAAGGTGTTGTATCCTCGATAGGTTCAGCCGATTCGCACAAGAAAGTTCTCGAAAATCCGGATTCTATTTCAAGGGTGGTATTGGAAAAAGGCCTCGACTCAGGAACTGCTTTTGAAATTCTTTCGATTGACATTGCCGACATTGATGTTGGGAAAAACATTGGCGCGGTACTTCAAATGGATCAGGCCAATGCCGACAAAAATATTGCACAGGCCAAAGCTGAGGAAAGACGCGCGATGGCCATTGCTGTAGAGCAGGAAATGAAAGCAAAGGCACAAGAAGCCCGTGCCAACGTAATCCAGGCAGAAGCTGAAATCCCCAGGGCAATCGCTGAAGCTTTCAGAAGTGGGAAACTTGGAATTATGGATTATTACAAATTTGAAAATATCCAGGCCGATACAAGAATGAGGGATTCAATTGCTCATCCGTCTGAAAATCAACAGAAGAAAGGATCTCAAAAGGATAATCCCAAGAAATAGATTTAATCATAACTGATAAAATAAAAACCCGGGGTGAATACTTCGGGTTTTTTTTTGAAATTTCAAAAGTGCTCCATTTAAATGAGATTCAATAATTTGATTTTAATGGTGACGTTTACATCTGGATTTTAGTAATGACGTTACAAAAACTGAGACTGACGATGAAGAAACAGGAAGAAAAGGGAATTATAAATAGTTTCAATGAATTATTAAACACATGCAAAGGCTGTTCGGAAAATGACAAAGCAAGGTTGCAAGAGGCTTTTGACTATGCACAACAAATCTACGGTGAACAAAGGAATGAAAGTGGTGAATTAAAAATTATTCAAAGCCTTAAAGTTGCCACTATCGTTTCAAGCGAAATTGGACTAAAGGCTGTTTCGGTAGTATCAGCATTACTGCACGATATTATCGACAGCCCTAATCAAAACCTTTCAGAAGTCGAACAAAGATTTGGCATCGAGGTAAGTAATATTATCAAAGGCTTTAAAAAGATATCAGGTTTTCATTCTGATAAGGTAAGCCTTCAATCCGAAAATTTCAGGAATTTGTTTTTAAATTCCGTTGAAGACATTCGCATTATTTTTATTAAAATGGCGCATCGGCTTTACGACATGCGCATTTATCCAAAATTGCCCCGGCAGCTTCAAAAATGGTTTATCGATGATGTAAGGTTTCTTTACATTCCGATCGCCCACCGATTAGGACTTTATCAAATTAAGGCCGAGCTTGAGGATTTTGAATTTAAATATTCCGATCCTGAAAATTACAATCAGATACTATCAAAACTCAATAAAAATCAGAAAGCCCAGGATAAATACATCAAGAAATTTCTGATGCCCATCCAAATTACCCTAAAGCACGAAAAAATTGAGTTTGAAATTAAAAGTCGTGCAAAATCCATTTCATCTATAAAAAAGAAAATGGATAAACAAGGTGTTGATATCGACAGGATTTACGACCTCTTTGCCATTAGAATTATTTTAACAGAGGCCATCTCTGAAGAGGATTATAAAATTGTTGAGGATTTCCAGAATTATTTAATTGAAAGGGGTGATCCACGCATTTTAAGAAGAAACAAAAAGGACAAGATAATCGATGATGAATCTAGCGAATCAGAAAAAGAATATCAGGATGACCGTAATATCGAAAAAGAAGGTCATCAAAAGGAACTCAAAACTTTTGAAGAAAAGCTTAAACGGTATCTCGACCTGATGCATGAAGAAAAAACGGCATGTTGGCGAGCCTATTCATTTATTACCAATATTTATGCACCCAACCCAAAAAGGCTGCGCGACTGGATTTCGGTACCAAAAGCCAGTGGATACGAATCGTTGCACACTACGGTGCTTGATCCGGAAAACCGCTATGTTGAGGTACAGATCAGAACCAAACGTATGGATGATAATGCCGAAAAAGGTGCGGCAGCACACTGGCGATACAAAGAATCGGCTTACGGCAAGGATGTTGACGGCTGGATGAATGACATTCGCGATGTACTTGAAAACATAGGTGTTGGAAAACTGGACGAAGGCGCTACATCGAAAATTCATAGCGAATCGAAAAAGATATACGTGTTCACGCCCCAGGGTGATTTACGAGAATTAAAGCAAGGTGCCACTATACTGGACTTTGCCTTCGATATTCACTCAAATCTGGGTTGTACCTGTACCGGAGGGAAAATAAATGATAAGGTGGTACCCATCAGGCACGTACTTCAAAATGGTGACCACGTAGAAATCTCAACATCAAAAAAACAAAAACCAAATTTCGACTGGTTGAAATATGTGGTTACCAGCAAAGCTAAAAGTCGCATTAACAAAGCCTTGAGGGATGAAAAATTCCACGAGGCACAAGGAGGAAAAGAAACCCTGATAAGGAAATTCAAAAATTGGAAAATTGAATTTAACGATCAAAACATCAACAGGATTGCCAGGCATTACAGTTTTAAAAAGCATGTGGATTTGTACTTTAATATTGCCATTGGAAAAGTTGATATGCTTGATATCAAAAAGCTTCTCACTGCCACAGAAGATGTTGATGAAAATATTGAAAGCACTCCGGCACCTTATGAACTTACCGAGGAGATCATCGAATCTCAATCGGAAAAAGACCAGAATTATATTTTAATCGATTCAGGTGTTTCCAATCTGAATTATTCACTTGCCACATGCTGCAATCCCATAGCCGGCGATAAGATTTTCGCTTTTGTAACAGTAAAAAACGGGATTAAAATCCATCGCAAGACATGCCCAAATGCACCCCAATTGCGCAGGAAATATAAATACCGTATTATTGAAGCGCGATGGAAGGAAAGCAAAGAAACGCAGATTTTTGTAACCAACATAAAAATAATTGGCTCCGACAGAATGGGACTTCTCAATGATATTACGAAAGTAATTTCTAACGATCTAAAAGTTAATATGAAAGATCTGAAATTTAAAACTGAAGGCGATACTTTTATTGGGAAGATAAATGTCCAGATTCGTGATGTGGAACATCTCGGTTTCCTTAAACAGAAATTATTAAAAATTAAAGGGATAAGCAGGGTTGTGAGGTTTGATGGAGATATTAATTTAGAACCTGAGAATTAGCGCTATCGTTTGGAAAAATGGGGTAAAACTTTTTATCCATTCACAAATTGTTCTTGCTACATTTTGATCCCATAAGTGCGGAATTCGAGATTGGATTTTATCTTATTGTGAACTGAAACAGAATTAATATCTTGCCAAAAAAAGCAACAATTTTATTGATAACAGCCTATTAACAATTAACCTATGAACTAATAACCATTAACGAATAATGCCGGGCTTCGCCCGGGCATCCTCGAAAAATTACAAAAATCAAAGATTTTTTATTTTTCGGGACAATTAACCTATGAACTAATAACCATTAACGAATAATGCCGGGCTTCGCCCGGGCATCCTCGAAAAATTACAAAAATCAAAGATTTTTTATTTTTCGGGACAATTAACCTATGAACTAATAACCATTAACGAATAATGCCGGGCTTTGCCCGGGCATCCTCGAAAAATTACAAAAATCAAAGATTTTTTATTTTTCGGGACA
>CAZQIV010000003.1:52195-115871 GCA_964593705.1 uncultured Lentimicrobiaceae bacterium
TGCCCGGGCATCCTCGAAAAATTACAAAAATCAAAGATTTTTTATTTTTCGGGACTCCATACCCCCATCCCTACAAATGCTTCCGGCTTACTGCCAACTCGGCTGCACTCACGATATCCTTTGTGCCCATACCAAACTTATCTAAAAGCTCGTGGGGTAAGCCGCTCTCACCAAACAAATCGTTCATGCCTACCATTTCGATGGGTGTGGGAAAGTTGCGTGATAAAAACCCTGCAATGGTTTCGCCCAAACCACCAAATATCTGATGCTCTTCGGCAGTAACAACACAGCGGGTTTTTAAAACCGACTCCATCACCGCCTCGCTGTCGAGGGGTTTTATGGTATGGATATTAATAATTTCAGCATCAATACCTTTTACCTTTAAAATAGCAGCGGCTTCCAAAGCTTTCCAAACCAAATGGCCGGTGGCAAAAATCGAAACGTCTTTTCCTTCTTTTAAGGTTATTGCCTCACCAATAATAAACTTATAATCGGCAGGAGTAAAATTAGGTACTTTCGGCCTGCCAAAGCGCAGATAAACCGGCCCTTCATATTCTGAAATGGCCAGGGTGGCTGCTTTGGTTTGGTTATGATCGCAAGTATTGATAACAATCATATTGGGCAACATTTTCATTAATCCGATATCTTCCATAATTTGATGGGTAGCTCCATCTTCGCCTAATGTAATTCCAGCATGGGAGGCACAAATTTTAACATTGGTGTTACTGTACGCGATGGACTGTCTTATCTGGTCGTAAACCCTTCCGGTGGAAAAATTGGCAAAGGTGCCTGTGAAAGGAATTTTACCTCCAATAGCCAAACCGGCAGCCATTCCCATCATATTTGCTTCGGCAATACCCACCTGAAAAAACCTGTCAGGGAAAGCATCAGCAAATTTGTTCATACTCAACGATCCGGTAAGATCAGCACAAAGTGCAACCACATCAGGATTAATTTTTCCCAACTCAAAAAGCGCTTCTCCAAATCCAGAACGGGTGTCTTTATCTCCGGTATTTTTCAATGTTTCGGTTTCAAATTTTATCATTATCAATTCAGTTTTATTTCTATTGTTTTTCCAGGTATTACTTCAAAGGATTCCTCGATGGTATATAAAGCCTTGCTTGCCCATTTTGATCTGAAAACAACCCTGTATCTTCCCGGCAATAAAACGAGACTTTCAACTTTCGATTTATTATTTGGTAAATCGTATATCCACTCGAGCTTATTATCTTTTTCAACATAAAGGCTTCCATAACCATCAGCATTTCGTTTGATAACTGCTATTCCCGGTAAGGGAATTTTTATGGTGGTGGTATGGCTTTGCGATATTACAACACTATCAATTTTTAATCGCGGTAATCCTAAAACCTCCAAATCGTAAACCCCGTTAAGGTATTTTCCTGTGGAACCAAAACTTTGCACATTCAATGTTTCCATTTCTCCATGCTTTCTAACTATAGTTTGAAGATTCCTCAGATTTCGCCAGTTTCCTTCAAGGGTCAGGTCAAGGTAACCCTGGCCGGCCTCAAAAGGAATAATTGTATGTTGGCCGGGATTAATAACAACGCTGTCGAGATAAAGCGGTGGTATTGTATGCACAGTAATATCATATTGGATTAATGGATCCAACACCAAAGTATCGGGCAAACCCTTATGATTGATCGTGTGTATAAAATTATAAATTACCTTTCCTGAAGTGTTATCATAAAAGGTCATGTTAACATTTGTTTCGGTGGGTTTGCCCGAATCGTCAAGCAGGTTAACCTGGGCAGTTGTTGAATTTAAGGCTTGTGATATCACCACATTTAAAGCCTTGGTAAAGGCTTTTTCGCTGCTGGCCGGAAAATATGTTCCCACACAATTCAGCGATTCGCTATAATCCGCACCTATACCAATAACAAAGGGCTTCAGTGTAATCCCTTCTTTTTGAAGCATACGCGATACTTCGCAGGGGTCTCCCCCACACTCTTCGATACCATCGGTAATTAATACGATTATATTTCTGCAATTATCACAAGGTGTAAAATCTTTTTTAGATTGGGAAAGTGCAAAAGCAATGGGGGTGGTTCCTTTTGGATTAATTGTGGAAAGCCTGTATTTAATTTTAGATGCATTGTTATCACCAAAGGGCACTTCGAGCCGCGTATCATCGCAATCCTGCGGAGGATATGGTTTTTGATGCCCATAAACCCGCAAGGCCATTTCAAGGTTTTCGATACTTTTCAAACTATCCAATACCTTTCCCAACAGGCGCTGTGCAATGTTCATTTTCATATCGCTTTGCCAGCGGCCATACATGCTTTGGGATGCATCGAATACAAATAAAATTCTTGTGGTTGTAACCGGGACTTCCTTTTCTTTTGTTTGGCCTGATAAAAGCTGACAGCTTAATACTGCTAACAGAATCAGGAAAAATTTAAGAAAAGGTTGTTCCTTGAAAAACATGATTGTACGAATTACAATTTATAGTCACCAACAGTTTCCTTTAGTTGGCTAAGGGCATTTTGCAGTTGTTCATCTTTTGGCGGTGAGCCGTGCCATTTATGGGTTCCCATCATAAAGTCAACACCCATTCCCATTTCGGTTTTCATGAGTATCATAACGGGCTTTCCTTTACCGGTATTCGCTTTGGCTATATTTAAAATTTCAAGAACTTCCTCCATTTTATTTCCATCCATTTCTAAAACATGCCATCCAAAAGCTTCCCATTTAAATTTCATATCCAACAAAGGCATTACATCATCCGTTGAACCATCGATTTGTTTTTTATTGTAGTCGATGATGGCGATGAGATTATCCACCTTTTTGCTACCACAATAGGTTGCAGCCTCCCACACCTGGCCTTCCTGGGTTTCACCATCGCCCATCAATACATAAACCAAATGTTCATCACTATTGAGTTTTTTGGACCTGGCCATTCCAATTCCGGCAGACAGACCCTGACCGAGGGATCCTGATGCGATCCTGATTCCCGGCAATCCTTCCTGTGTTGCAGGATGCCCCTGAAGCCGTGATCCGAGTATTCTGAATGTACTCAACTCGGAAACATCAAAATAACCAGACCTTGCCAAAACACTATACCAGGCAGCAGAAAGATGCCCGTTGGAAAGAAAAAACACATCCTGGCTATTACCATCTAAACTGAACTTTTTTGAATCCTGATCGAGTACCCCGTTATAGAGTGCCACGAAAAGATCGGCACAGCCAAGGGCTCCTCCGGGATGGCCAGACTGTACTTTATGTACCATTCGTAAAATATCTCTTCGAACCTGCGTAGCAAGTTTTTGTAAATCATCAGTAGAAGCCATGGATTTTATTGTTGTTGTATTTGACATAAGCGGCAAAATTAATGGATTTCACCCCTTATGGGGGTCATGTTAATAAAATTGCAAAACTTTGTTAAACAAAGGCTTTCAAATTAAAATTAAATATTGGAAACCGGTATAAAAACCCCTTTAGGCCAGCCTCGCCGGCTAGGCGGGGGATTTAGGGGTATTGTGGGTTTTTAGACTTAACTCAATAAAGGATTAAACACCTTTGCAATTGAGCAAAACCTGAAAACTAAAACTCAAGCCCATTAATCAATCCAATTCTGTAGATTAACATTACTATTATAAAAATAATAATTGGAATGCTGAAAATTTTGATTACTGAATTTTTCCGCTTGAAACGAATGGAAGATTTACCTTTCAAATAAATAAAAATGGCAACAACAGGAACTATCATTGTGGACCAAACCAGTGTGTCGAGCATGAAAAAATCGTTGTGATGAGGAATTTTAAGGAATACTATTAATACACTACCTATGATAAATGGATAGAGCAATTGTGCTTTCAGAAACCATGTAAACTCAGCTCGCTCGATAAATGTTTGGTAGCTATTGAGGGAAATTAAAAAACCTCTTGTTGAATATATGCCCAGATAAATTAGTGCGCCGAGTGCAAGCACTCCAAAAATAATCCTGAAAAGAACCGGTATCGAGAATGTTTCAAACAGCACGCCTATCCCAAAATAAAAGAAAGCACCAACCAAAACATTTCCAAAAAAGTAGGTAAAACTTATAATGTAGCCCCACAGGAAAAACATTTTGCGATGCGATGTATGCTTCCTGATTCTTTTGTAAAGCCGCTCAAACAATAAACCCAGGGCAAATGAAAATCCTATCCCGAAAAAGAAAACCAAAAAAGTTAATTCCTTAGACCAGGATCTGTCGAAATTCAACACATCGAAACCATAATAATAGAGCACACCGTTCACGCCTTCGATATTTGCCATTAAAATCGAGAACGAGTTAGTCAGGATCAGTACAGTAACATAAGCCAGCATGAAATATGATAATGAATTGATTACAATAATCCAGAATTGTTTTTCTTTAGAAATATCTGTTGATGGCATGTTTGATAGAGTTTAGATTATTTTCATGAGCTTCGCGTCATTTGGCTTCGCCGTCATTGATTGTTATCCCGAAAAGTAGAAAATCTTTGATTTTCGTAACTTTTCGAGGATGCACGAAAAACTATGAAATCGTATCCCGAAGTTTCGGGATGGTTTTTCGGCATTTGGCTTCGCTGTCATTGATGGTCATTAGCTTCGATGTCATTTGTAGTCATTAGCTTCGCGTTATTGATGGTTATCCCGAAAAGTAGAAAATCTTTGATTTTCGTAACTTTTCGAGGATGCACGAAAAACTATGAAATCGTATCCCGAAGTTTCGGGATGGTTTTTCGGCATTTAGCTTCGCCGTCATTTGAAGTCATTAAAATCTTATGTGTTCTTATGTGGTAATTAAAAGTCATTTGTAGTCATTAGCTTCGCTGTCATTTGTGGTCATTGGTTGTTATTACTATTTTGATTTTATTTAAAACTGCCAATCCCGAAAAATAGAAAATCGATGATTTTCTTTATTTTTCGTGGATGCACGGGCAAAGCCCGGCACTGTGGACTGTGAACTGTGAACTGTGGACTATCACAAAAGGTTAGCTACTTTTTTTGCCCGGCTAAATTAAGAAATTTTATTTTTGGCGCTTAAAAATTTTGGAAAAACGTATGGAAAATCTTTTGAGTAAAATTAATGAAACAATAACATTCCTTAAAAGTCAGGGTGTTGAAAGACCTGAAACCGGGATAATTTTGGGTACAGGATTAGGGAATCTTGTAAATAGCATCCACATTGAGATTGAAATAAATTACGAGGATATTCCTCATTTTCCGGTCTCCACGGTTGAATCGCATCACGGCAAGCTGATTTACGGCAAGTTAAACGGGAGACAAATTATAGCCATGCAGGGCAGATTTCATTTTTATGAAGGCTATTCCATGCAGCAAATAGTTTTCCCGGTAAGGGTGATGAAATATTTGGGGATAGAACAACTACTGGTTTCAAACGCTTGTGGCGCTGTAAACAAAAACTATAGGAAAAGTGAATTGATGCTTATTACCGATCACATAAATCTATTGGGCGACAACCCCTTAATCGGAAAAAACCATGATAAATTGGGTACACGCTTTCCTGACATGAGCCAACCTTATTCTATCGAAATCAATAAAAAGATAATTGATATTGCTAAAAAGCATGGCATCAAACTCAATAGTGGAGTGTATGCCGCGGTTGTAGGGCCAAATCTTGAAACCCGCGCTGAGTATCGCTATATTTCGCGGATAGGCGTCGATGTGGTGGGCATGTCAACCATACCCGAAGTATTGGCAGCAAATCATTTGGGTTTGCCGGTAGCCGCCATCTCGGTAATTACCGATGAATGTAACCCCGACAACCTTGCCCCGGTAAATATTAAAGAAATCCTGGCAATGGCAGCCATAGCTGAGAAAGGCTTAAATAAAATATTTTCGGAACTGGTGGTTTGCTTATAACAGCGGATGGTATTTTAATGATTTAAATCCTCGCAATGGTGTTTATAAAAATAAGGTAATGCCATTGGCATCCCTATGGGATAAGGTTGGATTTTTTGAGGGGACAGATTTTTGGACTAAGGTTTAAAAATTGGTGATAAGCCCGCCTTGAAGCGAGGCAAGGTTTTATATTGTTCCAAACAAAATAGTAAACCCAAGCTCAAAAATTAAACCTTATCCATTTTTAATGAACCTTAGTAGGAAAATTGCACATCGAATTTTTTTTAAACCTTATTCCGAAACAACAAATTCATTTTTAATATTTTGGTGCTCCGCACCTGCAATTTCCGCCGGTGGTGATGCCATTTTTTGCCTGGCTTTCCGGGGGTCGGGGGGCTTTCAGGTGAGGACCTTAAAGTCGTTAACGACTTTAAGGTCCTCACCTGAAAAAGCCCAAGCCCAAATTAAATAATAAAATATCGAACTCTTTTTTTTACCTCTCCACCTGTCCTCCCGATTTTCGGGACAGGCTCTCTCCAATTGGAGAGGGGAGTGTGCTTGCCTAAGAGTTGAAATTTATTTTTGAGCTTGGTACTTTGCTTTTTCATTTTTTCCAAATCCCAGGAGTTTACGCTCCCTTCTCCGCCAGTTGGCGGAAAGGGCCGGGGATGGGGTTTGAAGTGTAGTTTTTAGCATTGAGCTTCACTTTAAAACACTAAAGGTGCAAAGCACCGAAATATTCTTTGCTTCATCGATAAAAAAATCCATCCCGACCTTCGGCATTTTCCTACCAGCCGGGATGAGTTATTGGATATTTACCCCAACAAATCAAAAGCATTGATTGGGGAAAGAAGCATAGGTCTGTTCACCTGACCGAAATCCATCGGTGTCGTTTGAGTTATGGGCAGGCATGGCCAGGCGGAAGCCGATGTTGTTGTTACTGTTAGTCGGGTTGTTGTTGTTGCGGTTCGACACCCGGCAGTTCGTAGCGTTGTTGTTCCAGCTTCCGCCACGTTTACCCTGTGAAATAAAACAGGATTTTATCCTGATTTCACAGGGCGAGTGCGGTTGAAGCCCTCAACCTATGTTCTTATTTTTTCTAAGGTTTTAAGCGCATATCCCTTTGAATGGGAATGACCGATAAAACCATACAATGCCATCACACTTTGCGAAAATTCCGCTTGACTTATTTCCCCCTCTTCTACCTCCCATATTTTTGTTTTCAATTTTTGTTCAAAACGCTTTTTACTCCGTTGGCTGAGTCGAGTTTTATCGGGGAATATCCTAAACCCGAGAAACGTAAGCCCGTGTTCTACTTTATTAATGATTGGGGGTTTAAGCTGCAGTTGTAAATTTTGATTAATAAATGTTGTAAATCGTTCACCTGCATCCAAAAGCTCATCACGCGAATTGCCCCACAAAACCATGTCGTCCATGTAGCGCACGTAGCCTTTTAAATATAATTTTTCTTTGGCAAAATGATCGGCCAGGGCAAGGTAATGATTGGCAAAATACTGGCTTGTAAGATTCCCTATGGGTACGCCGTAAGCTCTTTGACTATTATAGCTTTGAATAATTTGATGAAACAAACGCAAAACTTTCTGATCTTTAAACCTCCGATTAAGCAGCATAAAAAGAATATCGTGGTCGATGCTATCGAAATATTTCCTGACATCCAGTTTCAAAAACCATCGATGCTGTTTTTGAAAATATTCAGCTTTTGCTTTGGCAGTAAAAGTGCCTTTATTTAAACGACAGGCATAGCTATCCGAAATCTGAAACGACTCGAATACCGGATGGCAAACATTCATCAAGGCATGTTGCAGCACACGCTCGCGAAATGAAGAGGCACAGATAAGCCGTTCTTTGGGGTCGAATATCTTAAAATAGTGATAATCGCCCACACGCACCTTTTCGTTTAAAAGCTCCTCGCGAAGCATTAGCAGATTTTTATCCAGATTTTTTGCAAACATCTGCACTTCCGGTTTTGCAAACTTCCCCTTTTGGGCTTTATAATATGCCAGCCTCAAATTATCAGGTTCGGCAATTTTAAAATAAAGCTTTCCGGCACGAATCATTTGGGCTCATTTAGAAGCGGGTTTACAATTCCTTTTTTACTATTATCGGAATAAAATGCCACGAGGCGTTTTCCGAAACGTTCTGCCTTTTTATGGCCAATCCCGTTTACGGTGGTCAGGCTATTTTCGTTAATTTCGGGCAGGCGGGCCACATTGGCCAGTTCTTCGTTGGTAAACACGGCGTAAACCGGTAAGCCATCTTCGGCGGCAATGGCTTTTCTACCTTCGCGCAGGCAGCTATATTTCGTAAAAGTTTCCTCATCCAACACTTCACGGTAGTCGATACGATCGTTTTGTTTCTTTTCCTGTTGCAACGATTTTGGCGAATCGAGGTATTTTACTGAGAAATGCCAGGCTACTCCGTTGTTGTTATTCGCCAATTGGTGCCATACCTCTAACACACGGTGGCTACGCAAAAATTTATTCAGTTCTTCACCAGCATTTTCGATGTCGTTTACCGGAATATTAAAAAATTTGAATTGCATCAGAATTTATTTTTAAATGCATAAATACGGTGATAAATAATTGTCATACCAAGTTCAACCGACGTTTATGTGGATATTTAATAAGGCTTGCTTTAAAAAGGGTCTTTTTTTCCCTCTCCCCTGTCCTCCCGATTTTCAGGACAGGCTCTCTCCAATTGGAGAGGGGAACCCTCTTTTATGGGAATTGAAGTATCTTTTTAAGCGAAGTACTCCGCTCATGTTTTATCTCCAAATCCCAGGAGTTTACGCTCCCTTCTCCGCCAGTTGGCGGAAAGGGCCGGGGATGGGGTTTGAAGTGTAGTTTTTAGCATTGAGCTTCACTTTAAAACACTAAAGGTGCAAAGCACCGAAATATTCTTTGCTTCATCGATAAAAAAATCCATCCCGACCTTCGGCATTTTCCTACCAGCCGGGATGAGTTATTGGATATTTACCCCAACAAATCAAAAGCATTGATTGGGGAAAGAAGCATAGGTCTGTTCACCTGACCGAAATCCATCGGTGTCGTTTGAGTTATGGGCAGGCATGGCCAGGCGGAAGCCGATGTTGTTGTTACTGTTAGTCGGGTTGTTGTTGTTGCGGTTCGACACCCGGCAGTTCGTAGCGTTGTTGTTCCAGCTTCCGCCACGTTTACCCTGTGAAATAAAACAGGATTTTATCCTGATTTCACAGGGCGAGTGCGGTTGAAGCCCTCAACCTATGTTCTTATTTTTTCTAAGGTTTTAAGCGCATATCCCTTTGAATGGGAATGACCGATAAAACCATACAATGCCATCACACTTTGCGAAAATTCCGCTTGACTTATTTCCCCCTCTTCTACCTCCCATATTTTTGTTTTCAATTTTTGTTCAAAACGCTTTTTACTCCGTTGGCTGAGTCGAGTTTTATCGGGGAATATCCTAAACCCGAGAAACGTAAGCCCGTGTTCTACTTTATTAATGATTGGGGGTTTAAGCTGCAGTTGTAAATTTTGATTAATAAATGTTGTAAATCGTTCACCTGCATCCAAAAGCTCATCACGCGAATTGCCCCACAAAACCATGTCGTCCATGTAGCGCACGTAGCCTTTTAAATATAATTTTTCTTTGGCAAAATGATCGGCCAGGGCAAGGTAATGATTGGCAAAATACTGGCTTGTAAGATTCCCTATGGGTACGCCGTAAGCTCTTTGACTATTATAGCTTTGAATAATTTGATGAAACAAACGCAAAACTTTCTGATCTTTAAACCTCCGATTAAGCAGCATAAAAAGAATATCGTGGTCGATGCTATCGAAATATTTCCTGACATCCAGTTTCAAAAACCATCGATGCTGTTTTTGAAAATATTCAGCTTTTGCTTTGGCAGTAAAAGTGCCTTTATTTAAACGACAGGCATAGCTATCCGAAATCTGAAACGACTCGAATACCGGATGGCAAACATTCATCAAGGCATGTTGCAGCACACGCTCGCGAAATGAAGAGGCACAGATAAGCCGTTCTTTGGGGTCGAATATCTTAAAATAGTGATAATCGCCCACACGCACCTTTTCGTTTAAAAGCTCCTCGCGAAGCATTAGCAGATTTTTATCCAGATTTTTTGCAAACATCTGCACTTCCGGTTTTGCAAACTTCCCCTTTTGGGCTTTATAATATGCCAGCCTCAAATTATCAGGTTCGGCAATTTTAAAATAAAGCTTTCCGGCACGAATCATTTGGGCTCATTTAGAAGCGGGTTTACAATTCCTTTTTTACTATTATCGGAATAAAATGCCACGAGGCGTTTTCCGAAACGTTCTGCCTTTTTATGGCCAATCCCGTTTACGGTGGTCAGGCTATTTTCGTTAATTTCGGGCAGGCGGGCCACATTGGCCAGTTCTTCGTTGGTAAACACGGCGTAAACCGGTAAGCCATCTTCGGCGGCAATGGCTTTTCTACCTTCGCGCAGGCAGCTATATTTCGTAAAAGTTTCCTCATCCAACACTTCACGGTAGTCGATACGATCGTTTTGTTTCTTTTCCTGTTGCAACGATTTTGGCGAATCGAGGTATTTTACTGAGAAATGCCAGGCTACTCCGTTGTTGTTATTCGCCAATTGGTGCCATACCTCTAACACACGGTGGCTACGCAAAAATTTATTCAGTTCTTCACCAGCATTTTCGATGTCGTTTACCGGAATATTAAAAAATTTGAATTGCATAATTTTTAATATTTTAGAAGGGCGTAAACGCCCTCGTACTATTTTTTCATTTTAATTTTAATCCCCGGGCTAAAGCCCGGGGCTATGGAATTATGGCCCAGCTGTTCATAGCCCGACCGTTCACGGTTTCATAGCCCAGCCGTTCATGGTTTCATAGCCCAGCCGTTCACGACTGGGACTTAAAAACGCCCTCCCAAAAAAAATCATGAGGGTGTTTACACCCTTATTTTCCTGCAAAATTTCCATTGTCAAAATCAATATCATTGGCAATAAGAAATTTTCTGATCTCTTCTGCAAACGAAAATTTTTGATGATGTGTTTGCTGATTGAAGATATAATTCCTGACAGTGTGTATCTGACTGTGTGAAACTGAAAAAACGCTGAAGCCCTCTTGCCATGCAAACTTTTGTGTAATAAAATCGTGACTGTTGATCCAGTGTGAAGATTCTCCCTTGATTTGGTTGGCAACTTTTGATGCGCTCATTATCGGTTTTTGACCGACCAGCAAATGGAAATGGTCGGAAATGCCATTGGCAGTATCCACATAAATATCTCCGCCTGTGGGATATTTTTCTTTAAAATGCCCAATGAGTTGGGGGATGAGGGTTTTGCTGATGATGTGTTCGCGATTTTTTGTTGACCAGATGTAGTGCATCCAAATTTTTGAATAAGTGTGAGCCATCATAAATTGTTTTTAAAAGGGCGTAAACGCCCTCGTATTATTTGTTCATTTTAATTTTAATCCCCGGGCTGAAGCCCGGGGCTATGGAATTATAGCCCAGCTGTTCATAGCCCAGCCGTTTACGCTTTCATAGCCCAACCGTTTATGGATTCATAGCCCAGCCGTTCACGGCTGGGATTGAAATGCACGCACCCCATACCTGCAGGGCGTTTACGCCCTTTCACCCTTGTAGGGTTTGCCCCACGAAATTGTCTTGTTACGCTCCATTCCATTTCGCTCCACTTGCCAATTTCGGGGGGCAAACCTGCCTGCCTGCATAACTCAAACCAGGGGTGAACTATTGGGCAGGCATGGCCAGGCGGAAGCCGACGCCGTAGTCACTGCCAGTCGGGGAGTAGCCGTAGCGGTACGACACCCGGCAGCCCGTAGCGCTGTTGCCCCAGCTCCCGCCACGTATCAAGCGGTAGGAGCCCGAAATAGGTCCCGTTGGATTATTACTTCCGGTAGGAAAGGTATTGCCCCACCAATCACCGCACCATTCCCACACATTTCCACTCATGTCACAAAGGCCAATTTCGTTAGCGATTTTTGTGCCCACCGGGTGGGTTTTGCTGCTACTGTTAGCGGAATACCAAGCATAGTTGATAAGCTGGTTTTCTATGTCGGTGCCAGCCCATTGGTCAAAATAGCTAGCACCATTATACCAGGCCTGCTTGCCTCCACGGGCAGCCACTTCCCACTCGGCCTCGGTGGGCAAGCGGCCTCCGGCCCAAAGACAAAAGGCATTGGCTCCATACCAGGTAATTTCTATTGCCGGGCAGGTTTCGGTGGGGGCATAAGTGCTAGCACCAAAGTAAAAAGCTGTGCCGTTATGGTCTATCGCGCAATCGCTATCGTCCATATCAATGTATTCCACAGTACCAAACTCGGGGTCGTTAAAGCTGCCATTGGCATTGCAGCCAATATCGTTCAAAAAATAAATGTATTGGGCATTGGTAATTTCGTGTTTGCTCATGCTAAAGTTATCGAGGAACACATTTACGTTTGGGTCGCCCAGGGGGAAGCCAAAAAGTTCACAATCCACTTCTACCATTTCAATGCCGGGAGGCAGGCCTGTGGCAAAACTTATGTTTACATTGTCGCTGGCATTGCAGCCGTTTTCCCCGGTAAGGGTCCATTTAAGGGTGTATAGGTTTCCGGCTACCCCGCTAAACTGGCTTGTGGGGCTGCCGGGTTGTGCAATGCTGCCCCCGGTGCCACTTTCAATGTTCCACAGGCCGCTGCCTCCGGCAGGAGGCTCGTTGCCTTGCAGGGTGGTGCTGGTGCCGGACACATCAATCTGGTAAGGGCCGGCATCGGCTTCGGGCAGGGGGAGGTAGGTAATTTTAACAAAATCTTCGGTATAAACCAGGCATGGAGCAATTGGGGCGGCCTGTATTTTTAAATCAGTAAATCCCTGCATGTAATACTCTAAAGGTGTGGGGTAATAAATGGTAGCTGGCTGATTTTCATCTTCAAACTCTCCCATACCGTTTATTGCAACCCAGATTATTACACTATAGTTCATTGCATTTGCATTGAGTTGTACTATTTCATTCTGGCAAATTGTTTGGTCGGGGCCGGCATTAACGGATGGTTCCTGAACTATCGTAAGGACCATTTCGTCCTGCCCTTCAAAGGGTGGGCATGGTTCAGCAGTAAAGCCGGTAATGGTGAGTATCGCATTCATGTTGGCAATGTCTGCCGGCCCCGGTGTATAAAACGGGTTTTCTGTGGTGGGGTTGCTGAAATTGCCATCGCCGCCGGTAGTCCATAACACTTCGTAAACACCCGGGCCACCGGTGGCACCTTCAATCTGGTAGCCATCAATGCCACAAATTTCGGCATCTTCACCGGCCCACGGCATGGGAGGCTCGCACATTATGGTAGAGAAACTCCACACCGGACCTATTGTGGCATTGTAATGATTATCTGTAGCTTTTATCTGCCAATAATAGGTTTGCCCAAAATCGAGTTCGCCAACAGGATATGTTTTATTGAAAATGGGAGCTTGATAGAGGGGTGGTGGCTCATACAGCCCAAAATACAGTTCGTACATCATCACGTCATTTTCAGGGTCTGTGCAATCCCATTCAAGCACCACATCAAAATCCACATCGGTAGCGCCGTCAGGAGGAAAAAGGGCCATTGGCAAATCCGGGGGCATGTTTACCACAAGGGTGCCGCAGGTTTCGTACCATTCGTAGCCACTATAATAGTTAAGGCAGTTGGTGGAACTGTTGTAAATCTGCATGCCCTCGGGTGGATTTTGCAAAGCGTTTCGCTCCTGCGTTGTCATGGTGAGGATGCCTCCGGTAGTGCCGGAGTAATTGGCGTAAGGCACGCTCAAAAACTGGGTTGTGCCCATAATCTGGAAGTTTTTACTGCCCTCAAGGTCGATGGCAGTTTGCAGGTAGTGGCTGTTTTTGCCCCAGGCAATGGTGGCAAAATCACCGTTTTGCACCTGCCCCTGCCCTAGCACCAGATTAACCAGCCCAAAGGCGTTGGTGGTAGCTTCGTGGGTTTCGCCGTAAACCACTTCACCATCGGGTGCACCGGAGCGGATGGTCATTTGCAGGGAGAGTTCCGTATCGGGCAGGATGTTGCCATCGCCATCACGGATTACAGTTTGGTAATTGATGCCTTGCGGCCCGCCTATCGGCGAGGCTGGGGCTTGAGCCAGGGTAGCGAGGCTCATAAGGATTGCTGCGATAAAAATTGTAATTTGTTTCATAAGATTAAAAGTTTTTGTTAATAAAGAGTTGATTGATAATTTGTAATCGTTTAATGTTTTCTTGTTAAGCGGCAGATTACCGGTGTGCCTGCCTCGCCCGGCCCGCTTCGCCGGAGCTACAGCGAGGCGAGCAAGGAGGACTGCACCTGCATTTTCCAGCGGGTGGTGCTATATTTTTTTCAGGCTTTCCGGGTGAGGACATTAAAGTCGTTAACGACTTTAATGTCCTCGGGCGGAAAGCTTGCCCAAGCCAACGCACTTTTCTCCCCAATGGTTTCTCAACGCTATCGATTGTATCTCACCCAACGAAACCACCGGCTTATTGGGATAAGATAAGGGGTTAAATTGTTTATCGATTTTTTCTGATAATGGATTATTTCGCAAATAAATCAGCAAAATATTTGTATCAAGCAGGTAAGTCATATTATATGGTTTTGAGCAGGTCAATCAAAGGTTCCTGAATATCGAGTTCGTTGATCAGTTTATCAAAATCAGCACGGTTGATTCCAGAAAAGTTTTGTTCTTCTACCATTTCATCCACACTGATAGTTGCTCTCAGGGGCTTAATTACAGAATCTCCGGCATTAAGATTTTCGATCATTCTATTCAAATTATCCTCAATTTGTCGCAATAGCAATTTATCTTTTACATGTCCAATTTTAGTAATAATCCTCCTCTTTCGTTTTTCTGTGTCCATATCAGGCTTTCGATGATCTGAAACCAGATATTTCTCCAAGGGCTCATACAGGATATTATCTGCCTTCTTGTTTAACTCTTTTTTAATTATTTCAAGAAGCTCAGAAAAAAACAGTTTTTCATCTTTAATCCCAAATTTTTCAATTTCCTCATCTGAGATGGTGATGCTTAAATTTTTCATGTCAGTCAGTTTTTAATTAATATTTTAAAATCAGGGTTGTGCCGCAGGCTCGCCTCGCGAAGATCTATCCCTCCGCTGGAGCGGAGCAGGCTCTGCGGGGCTGCGAACCCAGGGTTGCGGCCTCAAACAAAAGTATTCTATTCCACCACCACCTTCTTCATCCCAACAAAACCATCATCATACAATTTCAAAAAATAAACCCCTTTGGGATTTCCGGATAGATCGATCTGTGAATGCGATGCTCCGAACTGTAACTCTTTAATGATGCTACCCCTGATATCGGTAATCTGGATTCTAAGATTTTGACTCTTACTGCTGAGGGAAATTTTGAAAACTCCATGCGAAGGATTAGGGTAAACTTCAAAAGTAATCTCAGGGTTTTCTGAAATCCCCGTTGCTTGCAATTTCAGGCTTTGCACCGCCGAAAGTCCGTGGGCTGCGAAAAATCCCATGTTTGGCAAAGCAGGGTTAAAACTAACTTCAAGCTCAAATTCCTGATCGGTTTCCGGCCTGTAAACATTGAATTGAAGTGGCTCACCATTTTTAAAACCATCATTTTCGGCGGTGATTTCATCATTTGCGAAAGCCGTGATGGCAATAGTGCTGTTTGGATTTGTGATTTCCAAACGCCCGGCACAAACACCTTCTGGGATGAAAACACCAAGCACATCACCGGGCAGTATTCCTGAATTCAGGAAAGTCGCTGCCGGAAAAGCAATGGCGTGGGATGATGCAGTATAATGCAAATCGTTCCACGGGCTATGGTTTACAGGTTTGGAAGCCTGCTTTGTTGTTACGGATGATTTTGAACATTGCGGAAAAGCAATTGTCCCCGCATCTGCAGCAGCAACAACATAAGCCTTGCCCGGACTG
Organism: uncultured Lentimicrobiaceae bacterium; assembly: GCA_964593705.1. Taxonomy (GTDB): domain Bacteria; phylum Bacteroidota; class Bacteroidia; order Bacteroidales; family 4484-276; genus SABY01. Next base: position 67,989 of record CAZQIV010000003.1, read on the forward strand.
AGGCTGACCAATGTATTGATGTTGTAGGCCGGCCAGTAAAGATTGGTTCCGGCCACTTCTTTTACAATTTGCAAAGAAGAAATCCCTGAAAAGAGACTTCCCACATCCACCGCGCAGTAACTCAACACCGGCACAAGATTCCAGCCTTCGGCCAGTTCAATTTCCGGGTTTTAGATTTTGGCTCCGGTAATACTCATCTGAAAATCATCTTCGGCCTTGATTTGATAACCGCTGTGATAATCCCAATTGCCGAGGGTGTTGATGCCTTGCCCGGGATAATAAACGCCACTCATCGAGGCCATGATGATAAGCTCGTTTTGGTAGGGTGCAAAAATACCATCCACGCCTTTGTGCAAAGGATCGAGGTAGGAGGAAACACCGCTCCAGCCCATCGGTATATTCAGGATTTGCTGAAGATAAAAGTTGTAGGGCTGCTGAAATCCTTGTGTAAGGATCAGATCACCGTTGTTGAAGGTTTCGATAACAGGTTCGCCCAGCGTCCAGCTCAACGAGAGATTGTCGCTCTCGTAATATCCGCCGGCAGTGGCAACGACCTGTTGTGCTTTTGCCTGAAAAAAGCAGGCTGTAAAAGCAAGTGCGCTAATAAACAGTACTAAATGTTTCATAAGTTTGGGATTGAAGTGAATATTAAAATTTTAAGGCCTCAAATATATCGAAAATATTCAGGGAAACAATAATTCTATGAAGAGTTGAGAAAAAGGACAAAGTTCACAATAATCTCTTCTGGAAGGATTTCGGAAAAGGATAACACCAAAGAAATCCTGGCCATAGCAGCCGTGGCGGAGAAAGGGCTGAATAAGATTTTTTCGGAATTGGTGAAGGAGCTTTGAACACAAAAAAAGCCGGAAAAACTTTCCGGCCTTAATAATTATGGTTCTACTACTATTTCTATGGATAAATAATACCTAAACTAATAAAATAGATTTCTCCATACAAAACTTCCCCGAAGGATCGGGGCAGACTACTTCGCTAAGTTTTTTTTAGTCGAAAAGACAATGTTCACGATAGCAGAGTGGAGTGGTGAAAAGTTGGAATAGATTTCTCCCTGCGGTCGAAAAGACCGGACTTTACAGAGGGTTTTATGGGGGAGGAACATCTGGCGCTCCGCACCCGATGTTCCTCCCCCCTCAGCTATATTACAGCCTGTCTTTTCGATGGAACACAGCGACTGAGAAATCTATTTTATTATATATCAGCCTTTCGAAAAGCAGGGAATTAGCTTGTTATGAAAACTTGTCATTAGTAAGAAGCGTAGCCTGCCTGCCCCGATCCTTCAGGGATTAAGGCCTGTCTAATAGTAAGGATTCCTGAATTTAGCAAAGATTTCTATACATTAAACCGAATGTTTAGCATGTCGCCATCCTGCACAATATAGTTTTTGCCTTCGATGCGGAATTTTCCGGCTTCTTTGCAGGCATGTTCCGAACCGTATTTTATAAAATCATCGTACTTAATTACTTCGGCACGAATAAATCCACGCTCCAGATCGCTATGAATTACGCCAGCAGCAACAGGTGCTGTTGATCCTTTTTTTACAGTCCATGCCCTCACTTCCTTGGGCCCGGCGGTGAAAAACGATTCGAGGTTCAGCAATCGGTAAGCCGATCTAATCATGCGGTTAACTCCGGGTTCGGTAAGTCCGGCATCGCTCAAAAATTCAATCCTATCGGCCTCATCCTCCAGTTCGGTTATTTCTGCCTCCAGGTTTCCGGCAACAACAAGCACTTCGGTGTCCACATCTTTTAAGGCTTCCTGAACTGCCACGGAATATTTATTTCCGGTAGCCGCTGCCTCATCATCCACATTACAAACGTACATTATCGGCTTTGCCGTAAGCAAATACATATCATCGATGATGCGTTTTTTGTCTTCAGGATCGATTACAAAACCCCTTACGTTTTGAAAATTTTCGATGTGTTCGGCCAGTTTTTCCAGCACGCCAACTTGTCGCTTAAATTCTTTATCGCCCGATTTGGCCAATTTTTCAACACGCTGAATTTTGCGTTGCACAAGGTCGAGATCACGCACCTGGAGTTCCAGATCAACAATTTCGAGGTCGCGAACAGGGTCAACTGAACCTTCAACATGGGGAAGGTTTTCATCGTCAAAACAACGCAACACATGAATTATGGCATCGGTTTGTTGTATGTCGGCCAAAAATTTATTACCCACACCTTCGCCCTGGCTCGAACCCTTGGCCAAGCCGGGAATGTCAACAATATCAACAGATGTCGGCATAACCCTGGCTGATTTTACAAGCGCATCAATTTTCAGCAAACGTTCATCGGGGACATCAATCATTCCCAAATTTGATTTATTGGTGCTAAAGGCAAAGTTTGTAACTTCGGCTTTGGTTTTGGAAATACAATTGAAAATCGCGGTTTTTCCAACATTTGTAATTCCTATAATCCCACATTTTAAGGCCATTATTCGATGATTTTATTGTGATTTTTAAATTCTTTTTTCGGTCGGCAAAGTTATGATAATTTGATGTGAGCTCAGATCGAATTTATGGTTCCATTTCCATTTTCGTGGATCTATTATGAGACCAGTCTAAAAAGCCACAAAACCCCTAAATCCCCTGAAGGGGACTTTCCCAAACTACTGATTTTTAGTACTTCTCCCGTCAGCTGACGGATTGGGGTAAAAAGGACTAAAAATTAGTAGTTTTGGGATTTTTAGACTAAACTCTATTATTAAATGGTGTAATATTTTCTTAATGTTATTCAGTATGCAGTCTTGTGCAGGCTGTTCCTTATTACATGCCAACTCTTAACTGTTGACTGTGAACTGTGAATCCCGAAAAATAGAAAATCTATGATTTTCGTGATTTTTCGTGGATGCACGAGCGAAGCTCGGCACTGTGGACTGTGGACTGTGGACTGCTAACTGCTAATTGCATTTTTTAAGTTTATCTTCCATATTGGGTTTGCCAAGATCATAGGCGATATTCCAATCATCGCAGGCCTTATAATTTTCGCCGAGATAAAAATACGCCTGTCCACGATTATAATAAGCATCCATAAACCCGGGATTTAGCTTAATGGCTTTATCAAATTGATCTATGGCCTTTTGATATTTCATTTTATTGAGCCAGGTCATGCCAATGCCATACCATGCTTCTGCGTTTTCAGGATTCAATTCGGCTGCTTTTTGGTAAAATTCATAGGCCTTGTCGATATTTGATCCGTATAGATAAATTTCAGCTTCCCTGACATATTTCTGCGATTCTTTGGTTTTATCAGTGCAAGCGACTACTACGAACAAAATACCTATCATTATCAATCCAATTATCTTTTTCATCTGTATAATTTTAATACTCATTTCTACTTTTTATTTTTCAATGCCTTGTAATGTTCACGTGCATAACGCAAATGTTGGTTGTATGTTTTCGAGAAATGATGGATTCCCGAACCATCGGCTTTAGCAACAAAAAACATATAATCATGATTTTTGGGATTCAACACTGCATTCAGACCACTGATGGACGGAAGGCAGATTGGGCCGGGTGGTAAGCCTTTATAAATGTATGTATTGTATGGCAAATCTATTTCAGTGTGCTTTTTGAGAACCCGGTTTAAGATCGAATCATTTTCGAGATAAAAGGCAAAAACCGTGGTTGGATCGGCCTGGAGTTTCCAACCTTTTTCCAGGCGATTAAGGTAAACTCCAGCTATGCTTGGCTTTTCATCATTTTGGTTGGTTTCTTTATCAACAATGGAGGCCACGATAGAAACCTCGGCCGGGGTTAGTTTCAAATTTTTTGCTTTGGCAACCTTTTCATCATCCCAAAAACGCTTGTATTCTTTTTGCATCCTGTCAACATAAGCTTCTGCATCAGTATTCCAATAAAATTGGTAGGTATTCGGGATAAACAATAATGGAGCTTCCTGCCAGGTAAGCTGATATTTTTTTTGAAAATCATCGCTGTAAATATAGTTGATGATTGATGTACTGTCGGCTTCTATTTGCGCTGCAACAACACCTGCAAGTTGCTCAACTGTTCTAAGGTTATTAAAAGTAACATTCAAAGGTTTTTGAGCGCCTGATCGCAGCATATCGATGAGTTCATCGTTGTTCATGCCGGCCTGTATTTCGTACCTTCCGGGGTAAATATGATTGGGAAGATTTTTGCGCAAGGCCAGCCAATTAAAGGTTTCCTGATTTTTAAGCAGACTGTTTGTTTTAAAATTTTCGAGCATTGCCTGATAATCAGAACCCGTTTTTATGTAAAGGAAGGCCGTTTTGTTAACAGGCAGGTTGATGTTGTTTTTATAAACTGCTGACCAAAATAAGTATGCCCCGCCTGCTGCAACTAAAAGTGCAATAATTGCAAAAGTTAGAACAAAACACTTTATTATTTTCTTTTTTCCTGATCTCATTTTTCTATCAATCGATTGGTTTATTGGAAGTTTAGATCAAATATCTTGAAAAGGTAAAGTTTATTGATGCGGATTTATTAATTGATAAAGCCATTCATCAACCCAGCCATTTTCGATAAGTAGCCAATCCTTTTTTTTGCCTGCCAATTCAAAGTTTTTAGCCTCGAACAATTGGATGCTTTTTACATTATCAGGGGTAATGTTTGCATAAAGCTGGTGAACCATCAATTGTTTAAAGCAATAATCAATCACAAGGTCGAGTGCTTCGGAAGCAAAGCCATTTCCCCGGGCTGCCGCATCGATTAAAATACCAAGGCCAATCCTTTTATGCACCGGATCAAAATCGAAGAGATCAACAGCCCCAACAGTTGTATCATCCTGCGGTTTATCAATCATCAGACGCAATTGGCGGGCTGTAAAAATATCTTTTTCCGAGGTCAAAACATATTGCTCAACATCAAACCTCGAAAAAGGGGTAATTGTATTCCCAACCCTCCACATCGATTGGTCGTTTTCCCAGCGGTACAAAACATCCACATCCTCCGGCTCCAGAGCCCTCAATTTAATTTTCTCACCTATCATAATACTAACCTAAAGATTAATTTCACCCTTAAAAACACTTTTGGCCGGTCCTTCAAGCCAAATATCAGCATATCCACTTTTGGCTTTTTGGGCATATACTTTTAAACCACCGCCCTTTGCTTTTATATTTATTGGCACTTCCAATTTATCATCCAAAAACATAACTGTAAGCGCAGCAGCCACCGACCCCGTGCCGCAGGCCAGAGTTTCATTTTCAACCCCACGCTCGTAAGTACGAATATGAATTTGGTTTAGCTTTCGCTGAATAAAATTAACATTCACCCCCTCATCACTAAACGCCGGGCTATATCTGATTTTACGGCCTTGGCTATTTACATCAAGACCATCAAAACTGTCAACTTCCACAACAAGATGTGGTGAACCAGTATCAAGAAAATGTCCCTGATAGCTATCGGGATTACCTATTCTCTTTACCCCATCAACATCAATCATTTTCAATTTTACGATGGATTCGTTCGCCTTTTCCTTCAAAATCGTGGCTTTATGCAATCCATCAATTGCATTAAAAGTAAATTCAGATTTTTGAATCCCTGAATTTTTTGCAAACCAAACAATACATCTTCCACCATTACCACACATCGAACCTTCGTTGCCATCAGCATTAAAATACCTCATCGAGAAATCAAATTCAGTATCATTTTCAAGTAAAATCAAACCATCGGCACCAATCCCAAAATGTCGGTCGCAAAGGCGGTTCAATACTTTGTTGTCAGGGATAAACCCCAAAGCACGATTATCTATCATGATAAAATCGTTTCCGGCACCCTCATATTTATAAAATTCTATTTTCACAATTTTTGATTATAAGTTTGCAAAAAACGGCATTTTTCTTCAACCATGAAAATTCATAATTATCCGGTAATTCAAACAAAAGTTAACGATCACAATTGCTTAACCTGATTAATTCACAAATTCCTTGAATTTGTGGATTAATCACCGAAGGCCGAAAATATTTAATTTAAATATTTTCGAGGGTTAACAACTTTTAACAGCCCAAACAAAACTTACGCAATTTATGCGCCGTTATTGAGCAGCATTTTTGGCAGGCTCGATACATTCCCAAAAGATCAAATTTGAAAAGTTTTAGTTTGGATTAAAAATTGAACAGGCCAAAAAACAAACATAATTACTAATTTAAAATCAGATGATATGAAAAGATTTGTTTTAATGATAGTTGCAGCATTCTTAGGCGGGATTATTTCTGCAGGGATTTATTCAACACTTCACAACAAAAGCGAAAATCAACAAACTTCTCAAACAAATCAGGAAAACAATTTTGTTGCCCAACAAGCAAGCTATGCTACACCTGCTGTGATTCCTGAGGCGCTTCCAAATTTTGTGGATGCCGCCGATTTAACGGTTCATACTGTAGTGCATATCAAAACCGAAGTTCGCAGAAGATCTTCTGTTTACGATGAGTTTTTTTACGAGTTTTTTGGCAAACCTCAACCACAATACAACCAAACCCTTGTTGCTACCGGATCGGGTGTAATTCTAACACAAGATGGCTATATAGTTACCAATAACCACGTTGTACATAATGCCGAACGATTGGAGGTAACCCTCAACGACAAAAGAACTTATGAGGCTGAAATCGTGGGAACTGATCCTTCAACTGATCTTGCTCTTATAAAAATAAACGAAAAAGGGCTGCCATTTTTAGGATATGGCAATTCGGATAATGTACGAGTTGGTGAATGGGTGCTTGCTGTTGGAAACCCATTTAACCTTACATCGACAGTTACCGCCGGAATTGTTAGCGCAAAAGCCAGGGACATTAATATTTTAGGATCAAACTCAGCCATCGAGTCCTTTATTCAAACTGATGCCCCTGTAAACCCGGGCAATAGTGGCGGCGCCCTGGTGAACACCAAAGGCGAGCTAATCGGCATCAATGCAGCTATTGCTTCAAATACCGGATCTTATACAGGCTATTCCTTTGCCATCCCTGTAAATATTGTAAAAAAAGTAGTTAACGATTTTATTAATTATGGAGAAATTCAGCGCGCTTATATTGGAGTAAGCATCAGGGATATCGATAGCAAATTTGCTGATGAAATGGATTTGAAAGACCTCCAGGGTGTTTATGTTGTTTCGGTTGTCGATAACAGTTCAGCATCTGATGCTGACATTCGGGCCGATGATATTATACTTGGTATTGACGGAATCCAGGTAAACAGTGTTTCCAGGTTGCTCGAAACCGTTGGCCAGCATAGCCCCGGCGACAGGATCAATGTTACCATCCGGCGTAATGGTGATAAAAAAGTAAAAGAAGTGCTTTTAAAAAACAAACAAAACAACTTTGATGTATTGAGCCAGGAAGACGTAAAACTGATAGATAAACTTGGAGCAACCTTCGAAGAAGTATCCAATGACGAAAAGCTAAAACTGGGTATTGATTACGGGATGAAAATAGTGGATCTGAAACGGGGAAAACTTATGGATAAAGGGATAAGGGAAGGTTTTATAATTACCGAAATCGACAAAAATCCAATTCGTTCTACCGATGACATCAATAATCTCTTATCAGAAAAACGTGGTGGTGTGCTTATTGAAGGCGTATATCCGAACGGCCAAAGAAATTACTATGCAATAGGCATGTAAATAGTGTCGGTCTTTAAAGTATGTTTTTTGAAATATCAATAGCCATCCCGCAAGCGGGACAGGCTATCCTCCCGCTTCGCAGCGAGGCGAGTTAGGGTGTGGATTGAATTGATGGGATGAATGACCCCCTCCTTTTCGCTGTCATTGCCTTTGGCAATGACAGCGAAAAGGAGGGGGAGTCACTGCTAAATTCATTAATCCCCGGGTTAAAACCCGGGGCAATTCAATAGTATCAACTCTATGGACACACACTAATTAGAGTTTACCATGCAATAACAATTGTTATAAATTTGTTACAAAATATAAAACATTAGCCATCCAAACTTGTTATTAGTTGTTGGATAGCTAATGTTTCCTTTTTTATTAAAAAGTTTTTACAATATTTTAACACTTATCAAGTTAGGAACATTGTTACAAAATTTGAAGTTGAATTAATATCAAAATCTATAGATTTAACATTTTACTAATTTAAGGAAAAGTTGAATGAGACAGCTTAAGATCACCAAATCAATTACGAATCGTGAGACTGCCTCTCTGGACAAGTATCTTCAGGATATCGGTAAAGAAGAACTGATAACCGCAGAAGAAGAGGTACAATTGGCTCAACGGATCAAGCAAGGCGACCAAACAGCTTTAGAAAAACTAACTAAAGCTAACCTCCGTTTTGTGGTTTCTGTTGCCAAGCAATACCAAAACCAGGGATTAAGTTTACCAGACCTCATCAATGAGGGTAATCTAGGACTCATAAAAGCTGCCCAGAGATTTGACGAAACACGCGGATTTAAGTTTATTTCTTATGCCGTATGGTGGATTCGCCAATCAATTCTGCAGGCACTGGCCGAGCAATCCCGGATTGTCCGATTACCTCTCAACCAGGTAGGGTCGTTAAACAGGATACGTAAAGAATCTTCAAAGCTTGAGCAAAAATTTGAGCGCCCTCCGTCACCGGATGAAATAGCCGCGTCGCTTGATTTGCCCGAAAACAAAGTTGAATCAGTATTAAAAATCACCACCAGAACCGTTTCGATGGATGCGCCACTCACACAGGACGAGGACATGAGCCTGCTTGATGTGTATGTTTCGGACGACAGCCCTCACACCGACAAGGATTTGATGAAGGAATCATTGGCCAAAGAAATTCAACGGTCGCTGGCAACCCTCACCAAAAAAGAACGGGATGTAATCAACCTTTACTATGGAATTGGGATGAACCACGGGCTTACCCTGGACGAAATCGCCATGAAGTTTGATCTTACCCGCGAAAGAGTAAGGCAGATCAAAGAAAAAGCAATCAGACGTTTGAAGCATACTTCGCGAAGCAAACTGCTGAAAGCTTATTTAGGACAATAGTTTTTTAGTGAAAAGTTGAATTGAGAGGGTTTGTTTTTATAACAAGCCCTTTTTTTTATTGCATACGATGTCATTTTAATATCCGAATACATTTTACCATAAAAGGCAAAACTTTTAAAAAAAACATCCTTAATGCTTTACTTTAATTCTGCAGCAGCTTATAGTGAATGCCCCGTTCAATAAAATCGGCTATGCCCCCATTTTGAGTCTTCAGGTCTCCCTGAATGACAAACCGTTCATTAATATCTTTCCGTAAATTAAAATCTATAACCAACCTGAATCATATATCTTAAATTCGGTCCAAGTCCGGTGGCAACACCTTTCGTATTAAATTCGCCCTTGTCAACAAGATCATCAAGGAAGGGGAATTTTGAAATCAGGATATCCCTGATGGCATTCAGGTATTCATCATCTTTATCAATATCAATATCGCCTTGCAATTTTAGCTTTGCAGAATATAGGGCTGCTGAAAGCCCCATGAATATCAGGTCAACTGTTAACCTATCTTTAATAACAAACTGATAACCAATTTGGATGCCCACACTTACAACATTAAAATTACCTTCAAAGCTTAGTGTACCGGTAGAGTTGGAATTGTTTTTTACCGTAAAATCATTTGTAAATCCGTAATGATGCCAGGAGGTATAAGGCCCCCAATAAAGGCCATCAGGGGCATTTTTGGTGTTCCGGTTTTTAAAATAAAACCGATAATCGCCTGACACCGAAAAACCACCTTTTTTCCTGGCAGCAGCTATTTGAAGGCTGTCGTAACTGCCAAAAGAAGGCAGTTCAAAATATCCTGCATTTACCGAAAACGACCGGTAAGGTTTCAAAACTCGCTCATAGGAAATATTAATGTTGGATGAACTCCATAAAAGAAAAGGGGTCATATTCCACTTTATTACATTTTTTTTATAATCTGCGGGAAGCGTATCGTATTTTTCCTGAGAGAAACCCGGACTAATAAAAATGAATAATAAGCCTGACAGAAGTAGTATTCTATATGTTTTCATAATAAATTTATTAAATTTCGACTAAGATGCACATTTACGGAAAGTTACGTTTCTTTAATTTGTTAAAAAAATAAAATAACTAATCACTTATCACTTTTCTTTCTTCAAGATTATAACGTTGGCCTTGTTTCAATAAATAAAATTTCTTACTCCCTTCGGGCAAGCTTGTAAGCTCACCAATTACGTGCGACCAGTCATCTTTATCGCGCACTTCACGGTAAAAAGTGCCATCATAAACGGCCACGTAACTTTTCCCGATAACCTCAAATTCGTTTCCCTGAACAACTATCGCAGTGTTTTCATCCAGGCCCAATCCCAACATTCCGGGATGCGCATCAAGAATTTCAAAAACATCAAACTGACGGTTCATGGCCAGCAAATGCTGATCGATGGCCACGTTAGTGATAAACCCAAATCCTTCTTCATGATCGCCCATCATTACCGTATTGGTTTTTGTATCACCACGGGCCAGGTAACTACCCTGAATGGTTGCCCCTGCCGAACTTCCGCCAATCACACCTCCCCTTTCCAGTAAAGCGTTGAATTCGTCCAGGGTTTTTGTGCCGGAATAAGCATCAACAAGCCGCCATTGTCTGCCTCCCATAAACCAAACTCCTTTTGCATTTTGGATAGATTTTATAAATTCTGCAGTATTTGCTTCATCTTTACTTCGTGTATGTAAAAAGCTGAAATTGTTAAAACCATAAGATTTCCACCAATTTGTTAAGTTTGGATAAAAGTCGGGATTGCTCAAATCGGCATCGGTCATGGCGGTGGTAACGATCACTATCGGGGCATCCGGGTCACCGGCCAAATCCATAAATTTATTAAAAACTGAAGTATCAGATAAATTTCCGCCAGCAACTATCAGCGCTCCTTTTGAAGGACCGTTGGAAATGCCTGTGTTGAAATCTTGATTACTTTTGGTGCTGCAACTCCAAAGCAGGGCAAAGCTGAGGCATAAGAAGCAGATGGGTCTGAAGATAAATTTCATATAGCTTTGTTTTATTTTATGGTTCAACTGCGAATTTAGTGGAAAGTAAAATATTAATGATTTAATAGTTGTTGGTGTCAAATAACAGTGATAAAAATTTATCAATAGATTTCTCCCGGCAACACACCGCTTCGCTGTGTGTCTTGGTCGAAATGACCCCGTCCACGGGTTGATTTGGAAGGAGGGGAATCGGGCGCTTCGCGCCCGATTCCCCTCCTCCCACTACTCAAACGGAAGCATTGTTACCTCGAAGGAGCAAAGCGATTGAGACCTGCCTCGCTTGCACCATTGCATACACACCAGCGGCAAGGCGGGGGTCTATTTAATAGTTAGGTTTTCAGCACTTTACACAAACCTGTCATCGATTTCCGTCGGCTGACTGAGAGAAATCTATTTACATTGATAACCTTTATTTACATCCACAAAAATGGAAGTAGAACCTATTTTATGATAAAGTATTATCGGATAACCGAATTTTAAATTAGATCAGTCAAAATTATGAATCCAAAATTAAAAACCTTTTCCGAATATGTAAGAAGCCTGATGCCCCACGAAATTTCGTATTTGGAAACGATTGCACAATTTCACAATGAAGACAACAGCAGCATTTTTAATCAAATTATTAAATTTAAAAATACAGGCAAACTAAAACCTGATCCTTCCATCAACAAAAGAAAATATACCTACCTCAAAAACTGGATCAAAGAAAAACTCCTGGCCATAGACGTTGATCATAAGCTGGGAGAATTGCTTAGCCTGGAAAAAAAAGTAATGACCGATAACGTTCTCCCTTCGGACGAGAAAGCCATTTTAAGCATCATTAAAACCGATGAAAGATTACCCTACTATTTTATGCGAATTTATGAACTGGCACGCGATTTTCGCTCCTTCCTTCTGGTAAGGATGCGGTTTCAGTACCTTGAACCTGTTAATAAATACCTCGATCAATATCACGAAACGTACAAAAACTCGCGGGAAGTTTTTGACAAACTTAATCAGGCAACCCTAGATATAACCAACCAATACACACAAAAGACTAACGATTCCCCCGATTGGGAAGGATTTTTAACAGCTATTTTTTACGATAACAAAATAGATGGACTCAACCGCTATTATGCCATCGTTCGACTCACTTTTTTGTTTTACAATAAAAATCAATTAGACAAGATTGAGACCCTTTACGATGAACTGGATCAGTTATTTGAGCATGGTTACTTTTATTGCCGGCGGATTTTATCAAACTACTACTCGAACAGGTTACTGCTTCACGCCAAAATGAACAAGCTTGATCTGGCTGAAAAATACGGTTATCTTTCGTTGCGCGACCGGGGAAGTGATTATGTGCATTATTTGAATAGTCTTTGTTCGGTTTTGTTGCGATTGAAAAAAAACAGCAAAGCGCTTAACCTGATGCAAAAATCCATACCCGAACTCAAAAAAACCATGAGTTATCACAATCGCGTGGGTTTTGCTTCCATCCTTATTAAAAGTTTAAACGCCAACGGAAAGGCAGCCGAAGGCGAAAGTTACGGATCTACTTTTTTTACGGCTTATAAAGAAAAAGTATTGGAATACCGATGGCATAGTTTTTTTTCCGCGTGGCTTCAATCGATGGTAATGCAGGAAAAATACGACAAAGTACTCACAGTATGCAGAAGATATAAAGTTATTGAAAAAGAAACGGAGTATAGTAAAAAGCCCGGCTACCTCCCAACCATCGCCTGGTATTTCCTGCTGTCGAAGTATAAAAGCGGAGAAATTGATTTTGAAAAGCTAAAGTTTGAGATAGAAAAAACCGGAAATCATAAGGGAAACAAAACAGGCATAACTGAACTTATTCATGAAATTGGCCACCATGTTCCCGAACTTTTAGGTTCGCGGTATTAAAGTTAAGTTTTCCATTAGTCCACACACCAAATATTTTCCATTAACCTATTGTTTTACTGAGTTCTATGGTAATTTTCCATCCCATTTTACACAAAAGTCAAGGCATGAAAATAATATTCAGGCAAGCCATATACTTTAATCCCTGCCGTAATTTGTATCTCATAAACTAATTCAAAATACAATTAAAGCCATGTTTGTATTCAATAACAAAATTGCAATTATCACCGGAGGAGCCGATGGCATAGGAAAAGCCACCGCAATTAAATTTGCCGAAGCCGGAGCTGTTTCAATAATCTGGGACATTCAAAGCGACAAAGGTGAAGCACTTGTAAAAAAGATCACCAAAAAAGGTGGCAAAGCAGATTTTTATAAAGTGGATACCACGAAAATATCTGAGGTAGAGATTGCAGTAAAAACCATTGAAGAAAAATACGGAACAATTGATATTCTTATCAATAATGCAGGCATAACCCGTGATGCTTCATTTAAAAAAATGACATCAGAGCAATGGCAACAAGTTATTGATGTAAACCTGACCGGAGTTTTTAATTGTACCAAAGTGATAGCCCCCATTATGCTTGACAAGGGATTTGGAAAAATCGTTAATGCATCGTCTGTGGTGGGGCTTTATGGCAATTTTGGGCAAACAAATTACGTGGCCACGAAAGCCGGGATTATTGGGATGACCAAAACATGGGCGCGTGAATTTGGCCGAAAAGGCGTTAATGTAAATGCTGTTGCTCCGGGATTCACAATGACAGAGATGGTGGCAAAAATGCCGGAGAATGTCCTTGAAGGAATGAAAGCAAAAGTTCCACTTGGACGCCTTGCCTCACCCGAAGAAATGGCCGATGCTTACCTGTTTTTATGCTCTGAATACGCATCCTACATCAATGGCCACACGCTGAGTGTTGACGGCGGGATGACAGTTTAGGGAGGAAAGGAGTTAATTGTTATTTGTTAATCGTTTAACCGTTAACGAATAACTAATAACAAATTTCCAATTGTTTTCGGAGACAAGGCATGCCTTGTCTCTACTGAAAAATATTCATATTACTATTATCCAATTCTGACTAAAGGGTTGGATATAACTGAAAAATATTCATATTACTATTAATCCACCAGTGTACGGGCATTCTATTCAACTGATAATTATTAACGAATGACAATTAACAAATAACGATTAACCAGTAACTATTCACGACAAACCATTTCCCCGATGCGAAACGCTATCATACATTCAACAGGTGCTTATGTTCCCGAACGTATTATCCCAAATTCTTATTTTAATGAACTTCTTGGGGAGGATGTGGATACCTGGTTGCGTGAAAATGTAGAAATTTATGAGCGGCGGTGGTGCAGTAAAGATCAGTCGGTTGCGGATCTGGTGATGGAAGCTGCACAGCGTGCCCTGGATACCGGCAATGTAAAGCCCGAAGAAATCGACCTGCTCATAATTTCAACGGATACGCCCGAGTACATTTCTCCTTCTACGGCTTCGAAAGTCCAATACAAAATGGGTATGGTGAATGCTGGCTCCTTTGATGTAAATACCGCCTGCGCAGGATTTGTAACGGCTCTGGACATGGGCGCAAAATACATTCGCGACGACGAAAACTACAACACTATCATGGTGGTTGGGGCTTACGCCATGAGCAAGTATTTGAACATGACCAACAAAAATACTGCAACACTTTTTGCTGATGGCGCAGGCGCATTCATACTCCGAGCCGAAGAAAACACCGACCGCGGATACCTGGCCAGCCAACTAATTACCAAAGGGCAATATTACGACTACATGGGTATTTATGCCGGTGGTACCAATCAGCCAATAACTGATGAGGTAGTTGCAGAAAAGGGGCATTTACTGCAGTTTGTCAGGAAATTCCCCAAAACATTGAACCCTGAAATGTGGTCGATGATGAGTAAAACACTTTGTGAAAGAATTGGTGTAACACCTGAAGATGTAGATCATTATTTTTTAACACAAATAAACATAAACAGCATCAGGGCGACCATGGATATTTTGGAACAGCCGTGGGATAAAGCGCAAACCAGCATGCATTATTACGGATACACAGGTTCGGCATGTGTACCTTTAGCTTTTCAGGACAGGTTGGAAGCCGGAAAAATTAAACGAGGTGATTTGATCTTTTTCATCGGATCGGGAGGAGGATTGGCATTTGCAAGTGCCGCGTTTAGGTATTGATAATGGTCATTGACAACAAATGACTTTTTATAACCACAGAAGAACACATAAGCGGTGAATAACCATTAATGATTATTAATAACACAAAAATAAATGCAATAAAAACATTCCGAAGGTTTGGGAGTTAATTTCATATTTTTTACCAATGTCATGTTTTTGCAAATGTCTGTATCTATGGAGATTTCTCCCTTCGGTCGAAATGACACGACCAACGCGGGCAGCGGGGGGAGGGGAATATCGGGCGCGTAGCGCCCGATATTCCCCTCCCCACATAACCCTATGTGAAGCCTGGTCATTTCGACCGAAGGGAGAAATCTTTTCAAACTTGTCATAACATTATGTCCGCCAAATGTATTTGGTCTTTTGACTCGGGATGACAACCAATGACACGAAGGGAATAACAATTAACGAATAACAATTAACTAATACCCAATTTGGCAACACAAGCACAAGTTTTCGGCACATGGATTTTGATCGGGCTGTACATGGCCCTGATCCTCTACTTTGTAATAAAGGGAGCTTTAAAGATTAAAAATATTTCGGATTATGCTATTGGCAATATCAGCTTTTCCCCAACTGCCGTGGGATTATCGCTTGCGGCATCCATGACCAGTGCAGCCACTTTTGTGATCAATCCCGGATTTATCGCCAACTTCGGAGTTTCAGCATTCATCTCTTACGGCATCGTGTTTCCACTTGGAGCCATCCTCTCGCTGATTATCTTAACCAAAAACTTTAGAAAATATGGCGATTCAGTAAAGGCGCTCACCCTGGCACAATGGATTGGCAAGAGATACAACAGCAAGGGCTACGCACTTTTTATGGCTTTCCTTTCGCTGCTCCTCATTACCTTTATTGTACTCATAGCCGTTGCTATTACCAAGGTTTTATCAAAGTCATTAAATATTGATGAAATTTATGTGCTTGGGGGGCTGATAATCTTCGTTTTTGGATACATGATGTTTGGGGGTGCCAATTCGATGGTTTACACCAATACCATACAAGCCCTGATAATGCTGGTTGTAGCTTTTATTTTGTTGGGTTCGGGCTATGAACATTTTTCTGATGGAATCCATGGCTTTTTGGATCGCTTAACCGCGATCGACCCACAACTGCCAAAATCAACATATCCATCAAGTCCGCTATTTCGTAATTTTTATGAGATCATCTTTGCACAATTCATCATCGGAATCGCAGTGGTTGTGCAACCGCATATTATTACGAAATCCTTATTATTAAAAAAGGAAAGTGATGTTAACCGTTTTTTGGTGGTAGCTTCAGTGGTTGAAGTAATTTTTTTTCTTGTAGTGATCACCGGGTTCTACGCGCGTATTACATTTCCCGATCTGATGGCCGGTGGTGAAGCCCTGAAAAACGATGGAATAATTCCTGCTTATGTTGTTGCTACTTTCGCCAACAGCAACCTTGCCGTTGTAATTGGCCTAATCGTAGTGTTGGGATTGATTTCAGCAGGAATGTCAACTCTCGAAGGATTGATTCAATCTGTTTCCTCAACAATTACTTCAGACATTATTCAGCCCCTGTTTGGAAGACATATCCAAAAAGATAGGACCTACATTTCAATCAATAAAATCTGCATTGCTTTGCTTGCGGTCATCACATTTTTTGTTTCGCTTGAGCAACTAATGCATCCAAAACTCAGTGTGGCTCTCCTTGCTCAAAACGGAGTTTATGCCTATTTCTCGGCAGCTTTTATTCCTGTAATCTTTGGGATATTTCTAAAAAACACAAACATCAGGGCACCGCTTTGGGCTACGATAACAGCTATCCTTGTCCATTTTAGCATTTACTATTTTTTACCCTGGCTGGTTAGCGACTTTGGCTGGAATTTTGGTATTTTTACGCCTTATCTTAAAGGAACAATCAGAAATCCCGCAATTGCGGCATCTACTGCAATTCTGGCTTCAACTGCCGTTGGATTAATCATTTACTTCATCAACAAAAAAGAAACAATAAAAAGTTAATCAATCAAATGAATAAAAAAACAGCATAATATGAACGCTTATGACTGGTTTGGAAAGTGGGCAATTTACAGCCCTTTAAAAACAGCTTTCAAGGAATTTGAAACCGGCAGGCAATACAGCTATGCCCAGTTTAATAAATTGGGTAATAACCTGGCCGCCATTCTTCGCGATGAACAGGGTTTCGGAAAAGGCGACCGCCTGGCAGTGATTTCGGAGTATAGCATCGAATACATTGTTTTGTTCGCAGTAGCCCAAAAACTGGGGATTGTCTTAGTTCCGCTCAATTTTCGACTTGCACCGGATGAACTCAATTACATTATTTCAAATGCGGAAGTTGGAGGTATTTTTTATGATGAAAAATTTCTTGAAAAGATAATCCACCTGGAATCCTACAAAAAAATAGCCTTCAAGCTATCGATGGAAGACTTAACATCCATAAATACTGCATGTATAAAAAACAGAACGGAACCGGCACAAGTCAGGGCGGATGTTCACGAAGATGACCCCATCTTTATCCTATACACTTCTGGTACAACGGCCTTTCCGAAGGGAGCAATTTATACACACAAAATGCTTTTTTGGAACAGCATCAATACAGAACTACGGCTTAATATTACTTCCTCAGATGTATCGATAAACTGTGCCCCGCCATTCCACACTGGCGGATGGAATGTTTTACTTACGCCTTTTATCCACCATGGCGCTTATACTTTGCTCATCAAAAGTTTTGATGCAGACCTGGTACTCGAAATGCTGGATCTTGAACATGCCACCATCTGGTGGGCAGTGCCAACCATGCTAAAAATGATGGCCGAGTCTCCGATTTTCGATAAAGTAAAACTAAGCAGGCTAAGATATTTCGTAGTTGGTGGTGAAGCCATGCCAGTCCCGCTAATTGAGCAATGGCACAATAAAGGCGTATTGATTCGCCAGGGTTATGGTTTAACCGAAGTGGGGCCAAATGTAACTTCGCTCGACCACCAGGATGCCATTCGGAAAAAGGGATCGATCGGCACCTTGAACTTTTATTATGACGCCAAACTTGTGGATGAAAAATCTAACGAAGTACCACCGGGTGAACCCGGAGAGCTTATACTTTCGGGACCAACTGTTACCCCCGGATATTGGAAAAAACCGGAAGAATCGGTTAGTGCCATCGAGAATGGTTGGTTTCATACCGGCGACTTGATGACAAAAGACAAAGAGGGTTACTACTACGTGGTTGATCGCATTAAAAACATGTACATATCGGGTGGAGAAAATGTTTACCCCGCAGAAGTTGAACATATTATTGCACGGCATCCATCCGTAAATTCTGTGGCTATTATAGGTGTACCTGATGAAAAATGGGGCGAAAGCGGAAAAGCATTTATCGTATTAAATACCGGTATGAATGTAACAAGTGAAGAAATCATCAGTTATTGTATTGAAAAACTGGCAAAATATAAAGTTCCAAAACATGTTGAATTCATGGATGAATTGCCCCAAAACGATGCCGGAAAAATCGATAGGAAAAAATTAAAGGAAATGGGATAATTTGTATGGATAATTATTCATTATATAAAATGCCCAATTTTCAGTACAGACAAGGCATGCCTTGTCTGTATGGTAGCATCAGAGACAAGGCATGCCTTGTCTATACAGCAGAAAAATATCACATTAACTCACATTAAATATTAACTTCTAAAATTAAAATTATGAGAAATTTAAAAGTATTATCAGTATTGTTTGCAGCCTTACTGCTCACTTTTGTTGCCTGTAAAAAGGATGACGATGAAGAACCCACGAAACAAATTGAAATTTCCCAAGTCGAAATATCCCCTGATAATTCGACAATTACGGTAACCTTTAACCAGATGGTTTACGGAAATGCTGAAAAAACTGAAGCACTCAAAAATGAAAGCTTCGATCTTACCATTACAAGCATATCTCAGGATACTGCAACCTTTAGCGTATCGCATGTTGCAGGTGAAACAAGCGCAACAAT
Source organism: uncultured Lentimicrobiaceae bacterium (assembly GCA_964593705.1). GTDB lineage: Bacteria > Bacteroidota > Bacteroidia > Bacteroidales > 4484-276 > SABY01. Next base: position 87,024 of record CAZQIV010000003.1, read on the forward strand.
CAGTCTTATATTTGCAAATGAACTCGATGGAGACGAATCAATTGAAGTAAAAGCAAAAGCGGATAAAGTATTTGGCGAAGCAGGAAATGCATTAACTGCCGATATTAGCGAAAGCATTGAAGTAAATACAGATAAGGTTAAAATTGATTCATACAGTTTAAGTGATGACAACAAAAGTTTTGTTGTTACCTTCAACCAGGCGGTTTACAAATCCGGGAATATGACCGGGGCATTAGATAACGAAAGCTTATTAGTAACCTTTACCGGTGATAATGTTGTAGATGTAAATTATGCGGTAGCACATGTAGCTGGCGAAAAAATCGCCACAATAACTATCGAATACCTTAACAGGGTTGACCCCGACCAAATGATAGAAGTAACTGCCGTTGCAAATATGGTTTTCAATATTAAAGGTGAAGCTTTAGAAGCAAACGAAAAAGTGGAAGCCTCAGTAAACGACCTCGGCATTATTGGAAACTGGAAAGCTTACGACATTTCGCTTATCCTTGTAAGCCTGGGTTACGATGACTCACTCTATGCTAATTTCAACAAAGATCAAAGCTATAAAGTAACAGCTTATGTTGCCGGAGCTCCCCAGATTCTTGAAGGTTCTTACGAAATGACCAAAAGTAATAGCGATGAGATTTGGGACATAATCCTAAATCAAACTTCACCATTTTCGGTTATCAGCCAGGGAATCTTTAAAGTATATCCTGCTGCACAGGATTCGATGTGGTACGAAGTAGCACAGGTTGACCCTGCCATTGCCGGGGTAACTCCCCCAACAGCAGATGCCGGCTTTGGAAGTACAAGCGGCGGCGCTTATGGCACCATGAATATCCAAAAATACTATTGGATAGGACAAGAATAGTTTTCTTGTCATCCATAAACCTGACAGGTTGTTAGAAACCTGCCAGGTTTGTTTTTATAATGAGTTTTTTGAAATATCAATAGCCTTTGCTGAAAAACCTGTATTACTTTAATAACTTAGATTTTGGGTAAAAATGTTAGGGGCAGATGCAAGGTTTTTGATAGTTGTATGCAAAAATTCGTTCTTTTAATATTACGGTGCGCTGCACCTTCGTTTTATCTGGTTAGATGGATTTCTACAAAGATTTAGGGTGCTCCGCACCTGTATGACAAGCCACAGCGTGGCGGCAATACTCGCCTCGCGGCGAAGCGGGTTTGTAGAAAAATGAACACATCATTGTATCATGAGGTGCAGCGCACCGAAATATTATTATTCTGAGTTTTTCAGCAAGCCCTAATTTTTAATCGAAAATCAAACTTCGCTAAAATTGTAACAGTACCATTTTATCAGGCATTTCTTCTCTCGTTCAACCAAATCTAAAAACTATGAAGAAAAATCTTTACACACTATTTTTATTGTTGATATTACTGATTTCAGGGTTTTCAATCCGGGCACAGGAACTCAACTCATCCATGACAAATAACTACGTGAGTTATTTTGATAATCAGGTACCCCGAAAAGCCAATAAAGAATTTCAGTTTATCGCCTACTTTATCAACCAGGCGGTAAGCTCCAACTTTTACCCCGAAAATATTTTTATGAAAGGCCAGGTTATCGGACGTTTATTTGGCGACAACACCACCCACACCACCGATTCGCTTACAAATTTCTATTTCGAGCAACGCATCATTCCTTTCTTTATTTATCAGCCAAAGCTATTTAACGGGAAAGCCACTTTGCGAGCCTCTTTTGAAATCGACTGGACTTGGGGTGACCAATCTTACGGAACTGGCGGAAATCTTGGCGGGGCCATCTCATCCGACCAGGTAAACCTGCAAACCCAAAACATCGTAATAGAATACCGCCCGGCTCCCGGTTGGTATATCAACCTCGGTATGCAGCGCCTCTTCGACACACCTTACGATACCTACCGCACGCTGTTCGATAAAATGTCAACCACCGGTTACAGATTGGCCTATTGGGGCACCGATGCCGTTGGGATAAGAATTCAGCGGATGAAAGATTTTTCGCGTTGGACAGTCGCTTACTTCCAGCTTTACGAAAACGATATCCAACAAAATGATGATGTAACCCTTCAATATGTTACTTACGAAGGCGACCTGACCCCAAAATGGAAGTTGGGCGGATCGTTGTATTATTTACGAGATCGTGGAAATGGTGAAGGAGGAATTTCAATTTACGGCCAGGGACTCAACAGCCGCCTTACTGAATATAACGGCACTTTCAGGTTTGATTTTGATGGCGACTACAAAGCCGACATCGTTTGGCTGGGAACCTTCTTTAGCCGCAATGCCGATTTTATGCTGGACCGTTTCAGACTTACGGGCTTTGCCAATTACAACCTGGGCGTGGCCAATGTTAAGGAAGGGAATTCCTATAAAAAAGGCGCAGATATTAGCGGCCTCGGGGCAAACCTCCGGGCAGCCTATCGCTTTGGACAAACCACAGATGATGTTGTGAGTGTTGGGGCTTTATTTGCCACGGGCGATGACAACAAGCTGGAGGACAAAAAATATTCGGGCGTAATTACAGGCAATACCTGGGGAGCGCCGGCAGGAATTTTTATCAGTAGCGGATCATATATTTTATTCCCGCATGGTAACGTAGTTAACCGATTTACTCCGCTTGTAGCAGATTTATCCAACATGGGCTACGGCCTTTTGGGAGGCACACTAAACGCGAGTAAGGCTTTTATCCCTTATCAATTGAAAGGCAAAGCTGGCGCTGCATGGGCGATGAGTAATGTAGAACCTGCCGGTGGCGGCAAAGACATCGGGCTTGAACTTAACGCATCCATCAGCTATCAGCTTGGCGTTTACATGAGCCTCGAAATGCACGGTGCCTATTGTTGGCTGGGCGACTTTTACGATAGCAACGACAATTCGTACAGCTACTACGTAAACGGGAATACCGAACCCGGCATGCCAAAACCGATCAACCCCTGGACGGCATTTTTAGTGTTTAAATGGCTGATGTTTTAACCTTTAAATCAAAATATGATGAATATCCGAAATATCAAATCAAAACTATCATATTCACCGGCAGTACTCCTGGTACTGATGATATTAATAACGAATATTAAAATGAGCCATTCGCAAAACAGCCTCAATCCATATCGCGACATCAAACCATTAAAATCGATGAAAGATATGGAATATCCTTTCGAGGTAAAATATATCGACTTGTTGGAGAATATCAACCTTGCCTATGTTGATGAGGGCAGCGGAGACCAGACCATAATTTTTATTCACGGTTTGGGAAGTTACCTCAAAGCATGGCAAAAAAATATTGAAGGCTTAAAAGGCCAATACCGCTGCATAGCCATCGACCTGCCCGGTTATGGGAAATCTTCCAAAATAGCACATTCGGGTAAAATGACTTTTTATGCTGAGGTGGTCAAAGCCCTTATCGATAAATTGAACCTGAAAAATGTTGTACTTGCCGGCCATTCGATGGGTGGACAGATTGCGATGGTTGCGGCCATCAATTATCCTGAAACCATCCAAAAGTTAATACTTGTCGATCCGGCAGGCTTTGAAGAATTTACAGAAGGACAAAAGCAATGGTTTAGAGAAGTGATGACCGTTGATGGCGTAAAACTTTCTACCATCGAGCAAATCCAAACCAACCTGGCCTACAATTTTTACAATGTGCCCGATGATGCCGAGTTTATGATCACCGACCGTATAGCCATGCGCAGCGCCAATGATTTTGAAGCTTACTGTTATGCTGTGGTACAATCGGTGCAAGGCATGGTGGATGAAACTATGCTTGAGATGCTGGAACAAATTGGCCAGCCGACACTTATTTTGTTTGGCGAAAACGACAACCTCATCCCCAACCGCTTCCTGAATCCCGGCAAAACCATTGATGTTGCAAAAGTTGGCGACCAGAAAATCCCCAACAGCAAATTAATCATGGTTCCAAAAGCAGGTCACTTCCTGCAATTCGAAAAACCGGATGAATTTAATGAAGCTGTAAATGAATTTTTGGGAAAATGATCCTCAAAAAAAAATCCTGAATATAATTTCAGGATTTTTTTTGAAATATTTCTGTCATTAAAAAACTGAAAACTTCACGTATTTTTTTGGATTCAGCCTGATGTCCTCAAGCAGCAAGTTTAACGATGACATTGACTTTTCCAATTGAATATAAAGACTGTCATTGGTCATCAATTGACCCAGCGTACCTTCCCCACTGTTTATCTTTTGGGTTATGGCATTCAAACTTTTAAGTGCAGCCTCGGCATTTCGAATGGTTTGAGGTATTTCGGCAGATGCAAGAGAATCGCTCAAGGCAGCAAAATTTGTAATAATCTTATTAATGTTATCGCTGTTTTGGTCAAGATTTGTTGTGATCGACTCCAGGTTGGTCATTATATTTTTTATCCTGGGTTGCTCATCGGTGAGGAGGTTATCAATTTTGGAGGTTGCACTTTCTGTATTGGAGAGTGTCTTTTTAATGCTTTCGATGGTATTAACCAGGTCTGATCGTGTACTTTCATCAAAAACAGACTGGATATCTGTCATCGTAGAGTCGATGGAAGTAATCAGCGCGAGGGCTTTTCGTTTGAGCGGCTCAACCTGCTCGTTTACCTGAGCCATCAAACTCTGCTCCAGCTCTGATGTTAAGGTGTCATAATTTTGGGTATAGGTTTTCGAATTGCCAAACTTTACCTCAATAGCTTTAGTACCTAACAAATCCGCTCCATAAATAATGGCCACCGAATTGTCAGGAATGTCAACCTCGTTCTGAATATACAATTCAACAATAATTTTTGAGGTTTCGGGGATAAATGACAAACGGTTTACTTTACCAATATTCAATCCGTTTACAAGCACTTTATTGTCCTTTTCAAGGCCATCAACACGATCGTAAACTGCGTACAAAAATCGCTTATTCGATAAAATGTTTGTCCCCTTTAGCAGATTGAAGCCCCATACAAAAATGGCAATTGCAGCAATGAAAACAAATCCAACCTTAAATTCTCTTGAAATTTTCAAAATTTGTTGTTTTAATAATGATCGAACAAAATTACTTAAATTTTAATGTAATCGATAATCGAAATCGCGCTCATCCTTCAAAAAATGTTTTGTAAGCCTCCACGGCCTCAACAATGGCTTTTGCAATTTCCATTTGATTGTCAGGATCGAGCAAATACTTCTCTTCGGCAGGATTGCTTAAAAAGCCGGTTTCGATCAGCACGCCCGGCATAGTAGTTAGGTAAAGCACAACAAATCCGGCCTGTTTCACTCCCCTGTCGTACATACCTGCATTTTCTTTAAGTTTTTCCTGCACAAGCATCGAAAAGCGTATGCTATGATCGATGGATGAGCTCTGGAACATTGTCAACATGATGATATCTTCATCGGAGTCAGGGTCGAAACCATCATAAGATTCTGAAAAATTTTCTTCCAAAAGTATGGCTGAGTTTTCAGCTTTAGCTACTTCCAAATTTTCAGCATTTTTATGAACCCCCATCACATAAGTTTCAGAACCAAAAAAATCAGGATTCAAAATCGAATTGCAATGAATTGAAATAAAAAGGTCGGCATGATTTTCATTGGCTATCTCAGCCCTTTTGTGCAGTGGCACAAAACTGTCGTCATCTCTGGTGTAAATTACTTCAATGTTGGGCATTTGCCGTTTCAGCAGGCCACCAACCAACAAGGATATCGAAAGAGTAATATCTTTTTCAAAAGAAATGCTTCCGGTGGCACCGCTATCGTTACCGCCGTGACCCGGATCAATCACAATCAAATCAAACAGATGCTCGCCGGTAATTACCTGGCTTTGGGCCGGCAACAAAAATAAAAACAAGCAAAAAATAAAAAAAACTGTTTTAAACTGTTGATGAATCATATTAAGCAAAATATTCGGCGTTTGGAAATTTAGAATTTAAGAATTCAAAAAATAAAATAAAATAGATTTACAAAAATAACAAGGCAACCAAAAATAAACGACTTTCATCTGAATTATTATGAAATATTTTGGTTTAAGATGAGAAGTAGCACGAATTTTGAAATCAAAAAAAATATCAAGCACAATTTCTTTTATTTTGCAACGCCATTTAACAATTGAATGAATCGACAGGCAAGAAACTAATTTTGAAAAAAAAACTGTACAAATATATTTTTTCATCGCTTTTATGGCCATTGCAAATGGATTTGAAATCTCAAATTCATTGGGTACTTCCAATTGTTTTTTTATTCTTTTGCTTTCCAATTATCCCCTCAGCACAAACCGATTCCACTTCACAAACAACAGATAGCATTCAGGTACCTAATTTTCAAAACATACAAGACAGTCTTCAATCTGTTGCTGCTCTTGACACATTAAGCACTAATGCCGACAGCACTAAGAAACCTTCAAAAAGTTTTGGTCTGGAGGCAAGTGTAAAATATAAATCTTTCAGAAAAATCCATTTCAATATTAAGGAGCGAAAAGTCTTTTTGTATGATGATGCAGCCATCGAATACGGCGACATTGAGCTCAAGGCAGCCTACATAGAGATAGACTTTTTAAACAATAATGTTTATGCGAAGGGCTTGCCCGATTCCACAGGGAAAATTATTGGCGAGCCGGTATTCACCGAATCGGGGCAAAGCTTTGACTCGGAAGAAATAACTTATAATTTCGACACAAAAAAAGGTGTAATAAAGCATGTAATCACCAAAGATGGCGAGGGGTATTTGCATGGCGAGAGAATTAAGAAAATGCCTGATGACCGCATCAATGTACAAAATGGAAAATATACTACCTGCGATTTAAAGCACCCACATTATGAATTCAGGTATTCAAAAGCGCAGGTTATCCCCGACAACAAAATAGTCTCGGGACCGGCCTACATGGTAATCGAAGGAGTACCTACACCGCTATTTCTTCCTTTTGGCCTTTTTCCAAATAAATCAGGACAACGATCGGGGATCATTATCCCATCACCAGGCGAATCGACCAGCAGAGGTTTTTTTCTTGAAGGTGGTGGCTATTATTTTGGTATTAACGATTACATGGATTTTACCCTTACGGGAGATATTTACTCAAGCGGAAGCTGGGCGGTGAGGCCGACTTTCAGATACACGAAGCGATACCGTTACAGGGGTAATTTCGATTTTAATTATGCGAAAAATATTCTTGGCGACCGTGATGACCCGACAGTTGATAAGAAAACGGACTTCTCGATACGATGGACACACTCCCAGGATCCTAAAGCAAAGCCAAACAGCAACTTTTCGGCAAACGTAAATATTGTTTCTTCAACCTTCAACCAGTTCAACCTTACCAGCACCGATGCCTACCTGGCCAATACTTTTCAATCAAGTGTTGCCTATCAAACCAATTTCAACAACAACATGTTTTTATCGCTCAATGCTACACATCAACAAAATACCCGCGATGGCTCCGTTAATATTTCATTCCCAACCTTAACCTTCAATACCAAGCAGTTTTATCCCTTCCGAAAAAAAACCCAGGTAGGCCAACCCAAGTGGTACGAAAATATCAACATGAAATACACCATGAATGCTGATAATCGCATCAGCACCAAGGACACATCGCTATTTAAGCCGGGATGGGAGGAGGATTTTAAATTTGGCGTAAAACACGCCATTCCTATCAGCAGCTCGGTAAAAGTGCTTAAGTATTTCAACCTGACCAACTCCATCGCTTATGCTGAAAAATGGTATCCATACACCATACAAAATTCATGGAATCCTGACACCCTAATTTCGGAAACCGATACGATATATGGTAAAGTTGAAACAGATACGATTCGCAAATTTGCCGCTGCACGCGAATTTTCATTTACCTCATCTTTAAGCACCAGGTTATACGGGATGTATCAGTTTAAAAAAGGGCCGGTAGCCGCAATCCGCCATGTAGTTTCACCAAGTGTATCGTTTAGTTTACGCCCCGATTTTGGCTCCGATTATTGGGGTTACTATAACGATGTGCAGGTAAATACTGATGGAGATACACAACGATACTCCATTTTTGAAGGTACACTTTATGGAGGCCCGCCTGATGGCCGCTCCGGAAGGGTCGGCCTATCGCTGGGGAACAACCTTGAAATGAAAGTGAGATCGAAAAAAGACACGATTACCGGCTTGAAAAAAGTAGTATTGGTAGATAATTTCAGCTTTACAACTTCTTATGATATTGCAAAGGATTCGATAAACTGGGCACCATTATCCATTAGTGGCAGGACAACTCTTTTTAAAAAACTGAATATCACCTATCGCTCATCCTGGAATCCTTACACAGTGGATTCATTAGGAAAATCAATCAACAAATTTGAATATGAAGTAAGCAAAAAACTGTTCAGGATGGAAAATACATCCTGGAATTTTGGGATAAGTTTCAGGCTTAGCGCCAATGACCTGAAAAAAAATAAAGGCAAAAATACCGGTGGGGAACCTCCTCCCAATCAGGAGGAAGAATTGCTGGGTAAATACACCCAACAGCAAATTAACGATGTTTTCGACAATCCTGATCAATACATCAACTGGAATAATCCCTGGAGCCTTTCGATTACCTACAGCCTTAACATTGGAAATGCGCCAAATTACATCGACTTCGATAAAGTGGACAACAGAAAAACAATTCAAAGTTTGCGCTTTACCGGCGATGTTAGCATAACACCAAAGTGGAAAATTAATTTTAGCTCGGGATGGGATTTTGAAACCAAAAAATTCATCTATACTACCATCGATTTTCATCGCGACCTGCACTGCTGGGAAATGCACTTTAGCTGGATACCAATGGGAAGCCGTAAAAGCTGGACTTTCGGAATTAACGTAAAAGCATCCATATTGAAGGATTTAAAATACGACAGGAAAAAGGATTTCAGGGACTCTTATAGATAGTAGAGTTTAGAGAGGAGAGGGGAGAAGTGAGAGTTTAGATATTAATATTGTAGAGACAAGGCATGCCTTGTCTTTACTGACATATAATAATTGTAGAGACAAGGCATGCCTTGTCTAAAAATAAATATCAATTAACAACACACAACAAATTTCAAAATTAAAACAACACTAAAATGAAAAAAGTAATTTACACCGAACAAGCACCAAACGCAGTGGGCCCTTACAGCCAGGCTATCGAACACAATGGACACCTTTTTATTTCAGGTCAGGTATCCATCGATCCTTCAACAGGAAAAATAGTTGATGGAGGAATTAAAGAACAAACCGTGCAGGTAATGAAAAACATCGAAGCCATCCTCGAAAAAGCAGGCTATACCTTTGATCATGTGGTAAAATCGACCTGTTTGCTCGACAATATGGACAACTTTGCAGCCATGAACGAAGTGTATGCAAAATACTACACCACCAATCCGCCTGCACGCGCAGCCTACGGCGTTGTAAAACTCCCCCTGGGTGTGATGGTTGAAATTGAAACTATCGCGATGAAATAAGCCAGGGTTGGTACTTAGAGCCTATCTTCTTAGTAATGTTTCCCGCTGACCTGCCTAGCCGGCTCGCTTCGCCAGAGCTACAGCGAGGCGAGCAAGGCAGGTCAGCGGGAAATTCTTTGGCCTTGGATCAAGATAGTTGACTTTATGGACAGACACTCCTTTATGAATATGAAAAACATCAAATCAGGGAACAACAACAGTAAGCGATTTTGGCTTCACTTTAAAATGAAGTGATTTACTCATTTTTACAGATTCACCATCGAGGTTAATCCGCTTTTTCTTTTGTAAAATATCAACTTGACGGGCACGAATAATTTCAAGGTAAGAGGAGCGATCTATTTTCCGGCTGAAAAGCAAGGGCGTTAGAAAAATTGTTTTCCACATCGGAATCTTTTTCATAATACAAATATCCATCAAGCCATCGTCAATTTTGGCCTTTGGCGAAATGGAGGTATTATACCCAAACTGATCAGAATTGGCAATGCTGATAAACAAAGCTTTTCTTTCAAGCTTTTCGCCATCAATTGTTAGTATAAACTTTTTAGGCTGATAACGAAAATACTCACTAATGGCTATTTGTGCATATTTAAAAAACCCTCTCCTTTTCTGACCCGAGAACTTTTTTGCCACAAAGGCATCAAAACCAACTCCTGCAATACTCACGAAAAACCGGTCATTCACCTCAACGGTATCAATTTTTTTTGAGTTGAATTTATTCAATATTCCAATGGCCTTGTTGGGGTTGATGGGAATTTTTAGATGCCTGGCCAATCCATTACCGGAGCCCGATGGAATAAGTCCCAAAGGAATGTTTGTGCCAACGAGCGCCCTGGCAACTTCATTTACAGTTCCATCGCCGCCAACTGCAACAATAAGATTAAAATCATTTTTTATAGCTTTTTCGCAAAGTTCAGTAGCATGGCGGGGGCGTTCGGTATAAACCAGGCTAAAATCAAATTTACTATTGTCTAACTTTTTAGCCAGATATTTTTCTATTCCTTTCTGACGCCCGACTCCGGAAAAAGGATTGACAATAAATAATGCCTTGATTTTATTCTGAATGATCGTCATTTGCCGGAACCAATTTGTTTTCAATCATCCGCTTGTTGTATTGCTGAATGTAAGCCTTCAGTAATTTTCCCATTTGTTCAACTTTTTTAATTTGTTTATTTTTTAAGTTATGCTGCAACAAAGGGTCATCTTTAAAATTATACAATGCAGTGGCTTTTTCTCCATCGAAATGTAGGGCAAAATTTTGTTGAATAATTTGATACGACCCGCTGGTATAATTTACAGCAAAGGAATTTTCATCATTGCAAAACAAGTCATTACCAAAGGCAACAAAGGGGTTTTTATAGTTTAACAATCCAAGAACCGAAGGCATAATATCAACCTGTGCAGCAGTTTTTCCTTTTGGAGTTTCCAAATCGAGCCCGGGCATAAAAAAGATTAGCGGAATCTGATACATCCCAACCCTGGTACTATATTTATCGAGATATGACTCGGAAGTATGATCGGCGGTGATTACAAAAATAGTTTCATCATACCAGGAAAGTTTAGATGCTTTTTGAAAAAATTTCCCAAGGGAATAATCGGCATACATAATTGCTTTTTGAATTTCCAGATTTCCATCCCTGAATTTTCCTTTGTATTTTTCGGGAATTGTATAGGGATGGTGAGATGACAAGGAGAAAAAAGTAGCAAAAAAAGGCTCGGGTGTTTTGGTAAGATTATCAGCAAAATAATTATAAAAGGGTTCATCAAAAATCCCCCAGTTCCCATCGTAATCTTTATCGTTGTTATACTCGAAGCGTCCATAATACTTTTGAAAACCCGCGATATCGGCAAATCCGTCAAAATCCATAGTGCCATTCGTACCTCCATGATAAAAAGCCGTATTGTAGCCTTTTTCATTCAGCAGGCTTGCAAGGGTATTGATTTCGTTTCCGGCATAAGCCGAATTAATATATGGCCAGTCCATTAAGCCGGGAAGAGATGATACAATGGAAGGAATCCCCTCGATTGATTGCTTTCCGTTGGCATAGCCCTGAAAAGCTACAGCATGGTCAATCAGCGAATCAAGAAAGGGTGTGAAGCCGGGGTAGTTATTCTTGTTTCGATTAAAGGCACCAATATGTTCGCTCGACAAACTTTCGATAATTAGAACAACAACATTTTTAGAATTGAAAATTGCCTTTTCCGCTGCAACGGAATCTTTATTATAAACGGGATTAAATATTGCTTTACACTCTGCTCCGGGAAAATAATTTTTCCTTTGCAACCTATCCATGTTGAGTGTCTTAATAATGGTAAAAGGTGTATTCAACACGAAGGCTGAATTTTGTGCATCAGAAACTTTTCCGGCAGTTATGATATTTATGGGCTTTAGTTGAAAGCCCCCACGAATACCAACTATTATTGCTGCCATTAAAATAATGAAAGCAAAGAACTGATATCCAAGATTTGTATATTTTGTTAATTGTTTCTTCCGGGGGCGGTACTTTACCCGGCGGCATAAAATCACCAGTAGTACTGCAAAGAAGAGAAAGGAAAGCTGATAGAACCAGTAATCTTTTATAAATTGCGGCATAAGGCCAACAACATCCACATCTTCGGAGGCATAAGCAAATATGTCGCCGGTCATTCTTTTTTGGGTAAACCTGAAATAAACCAAATCCATAAAATTGGCCATCAAACCCATAATATTGGCAGTATAGAAAATAAAGCCTGCCATCCCACGCCAAACTTTCGTTCTTCTCAAAGGTATTGGCAAAGCCATTAAAATAATAAAAGGCGCATTAAGCATCATCAAAGCTGAAACATCGAAGCGTAGTCCAAAAATTAGAATTCTTACAACTTCGGCAAATGAGAGGTGGGGAAAGTAATTGAGGTTGAACAAATAGAAAAAAAGCCTGCTAAACCAAAACAACAGGAGCGCAACGCCTAAGCGGTAAAGTATTACACGGTAGTAGTTGAGTTCTAAAATTTTTTCAAAAGGTGCTTTCTGCATATCTGCTCATATCGCTAAAATGCGCAAAAATAATCCTTTTTGGCATGGTGGCTTTTTTCCCGGGCAACTTTTGCCTTAATTAGTACTCATCATTTTAGTAATTTTTCCCGCAGATTTCGCTGATTAACAATCGCTATTCTGCAACAACCTTACCGATATAACTTGAGCTCATAATTGCCAATATTCCCATATATGATAAGGTAAAAGAAATTACATCGCCCACTTTATAGCCCTTTGTATTTTTATGAATATCCAAAACAATCATATCAGAACTTGCACCCGACAATTCAACATTGGCATCATCGGGAGTTAGGTGTTGCAGATCAATATCCAGTAATCCAACATCAATTATTGCCCTGTGGGAGGACTTTCCATAATCTGCTCCATCAATTTCGGGAGATTCACCGGCTACATTTGTTCCAATTTCTCCATACGGAACTTTGGGTTTATTATAAAGCTCAATGATCTCGGCGTGCAGCCTGAATACATCTCCATACATTCCTTTTATGATTTTTTCTTCAAACAGATCTATTCCACGAAACAGCGTTTCACCAACACGGAAATGATTCACACCTTTAGGAATCATTTTTTTAAAGATCAGTGGAATTGTCACTGACGAACCTCCGGTAACCCATTGGATTTTCTTATTGAATTTTGCCTCAATAAGTTGTTTGTATAAACTTAGCTGAATCATTTTATCATGGGTTGGCATAATGCCATTCAGGCAGTTCAGGTTAGCGCCTATTCCAATAACTTCGATATTGGGCAATTCGAAAATCCGGGCGTAAAAATTCATCAAATTCTCGCCCATCACTCCTTCCCTCAAATCGCCCATTTCGATCATTATAACCACTTTGTGTATTTTCTCTTGCTTAACAGCTTCTGCCGAAATCAATTTCATGGTTTCAAAGCTGGTATTGAAACTAACATCAGCATATTTTACCAGTGAGGGTATCGATCGCTTTGCCGGCGGTTTTATATAAACAGTCTGAACTTTGGGAGCCATTGCTTTGATGGTTTTCAAATTGCTGATTCTTGAATCGTGGGCTTCTTTTACACCCATATCGAGAACTTCCCATAAAAAGGCCTTGTTGCCGCAAAGCAATTTTGTAACCACACCCCATTCTATATGATGTTTACTAAAAACCCTATTGAGGAATTTAAAATTATGCCTCAGCTTTTTTTTGTTTAATTCTATGTAAGCCATTACAATTTATTTTTATTCTGGTCTGCAAAACATCTCATTTAACACATAGTTCCTGCAAGAAAACGCACAAATTCGATTATTATCCTTTTGTTTAACCGAAACAGATACAAATCATAACTCGATTATTCAACCACGAAACGCGGAATATTACCCGGAAGTCGTGCCAACAATTCATAGTTCATCTGGTCGCTGAATTCAACAAAAGAACCCACAGTAATTTCATTCTCGCCCTGCTTTCCTATAAATACTACTTCATCTCCAATTTCCACTCCATCAATTCCCGAAATATTAGCAATGAGCATATTCATATTTACCATACCAATCACGCCAACACGCTGACCGTGGATAAGCACCCGCCCCTGATTGCTCAACGAGCGACTATAGCCGTGAGAATAGCCCGTTGGAATAACTGCAATACGCATGTTGCTTTTAGCAAGATACGTTGTGCCATAACTTACAAATTCCCCCACATTAACACTTTTCGTACTCATAACAGTGCTTTTCCAGCTTATCACCCGGTTTAGCGGATCATCTTTTACGTGCTTTCCGTGTGTAAAGTTCAAAAAAGTTTCGGGGCTGGGCCAAAAACCGTATTGTAAAATCCCAACCCTCACCATATCCATTCTCGTCTGGGGATACGCAATCGAAGCGGCTGAACAAGCGGTATGTTTATATTCGGGAACAATCTCCTGCTTTGCTAACCATTTATCTTTCCGGTTAAACTTTTGAATCTGACTTTTAATTCTGACGTAATTTGAAATACTTTCGGCGCCTGCATAATGTGTACAAACCCCACGAATTTTAAGCAAATCCCGGTTATCATTTATAAGCTTCACTACTTTTTTCAATTCAATATTATTAAGGCCGGTACGGTTCATTCCGGTTTCAATTTCAAGATGTATTAATGCGCTCTTTTTGATCTTTTTCGCTGCGCTTAAAATATCAATCAAAACACCAGGCTCAAAAACATAAAACTCAATCCCGTTATTTATCCCCCATTCCATATCGTCAGGATGTGTCCAGCCCATCACCATAATATCAGCATGGTTTTTTAATGAGCGCTTAACTAATAAAGCCTCATCCATGCTAAAAACCGAAAAATGGTCGATACCGAATGATTCAACCAGTGGTGCAAACTGAGTTATCCCATGGCCATAAGCATTTGCTTTTACAACCGATGATATCCGAACATGTTCGCCATATTGTTGCTTTAAAAATTCAAAATTGTTTTGCAGGGCTGATTTACTAATTTCGATGTAGGATGGATATTTCATTAATTTCTACTTTCGATGGCTTTGCCTTTTAACTTTTTGGATGGGGAATCATTGGTGTAATATCTCATTTCGAGATAAGGGTTTACAAAACCCATTTTTTTATACAGGAAGTTGGCAGGGTTATCCTCTTCAACATGCAGGGCAATATCACCTTTGGCCAGCTGCATGGCACGTTCCATCAGTTTCCTGCCCAATCCTTTACCTCTGTGATTTGCATGAACTGCAATGTAAACAAGTATATTTTCAGGAATATAACCTTGCATTCCGGTTTTGTTCATTACTACAACGCCACTGATTTCATCGTCTTCTTTGGTTTGCAAAATAAACCCTCCGGCTAAAGGATTGGTGTTCATTGCATAGTCGATTGCTTTTTCAATATACTCTTTTTTGTCTCCATATTCATCAAGATGATTAAACAAAAAATCAACTAAATCCGACTTTTCCTTCATGGTTAGAAATTCAACCTGGTTAAAAACTTTTTCTTTCATCATAGTAAAAAACTATATTTTAGTTTGTATAGAAACAAAAATACATAAAATTGTGGGTTGACTGTTATAAAACCATATTTTATAAATTTTCTGATGTATTGAAAAAAAATTTTAAGTTAAGTAATGCAAGCTTACAAATGTGATTTCAGTTTCAAATTAGCATGTTATAACAGGTTCATAAACTACAGTTTATTCAAAGCACCTAATTTGATTCAATGGGTTCTTCGATTGTTAAAAGAGGTGAGGCATCCGTATTATCAATATCCAGGCATCCAATCAATACTTTTAATGAATTATCCATTTCCGTTAAGGTCTTTTCAGGAAGGCCCGGGAGCTTTTTCGCCAACTGCTGATGCATTAAATCCGGCGATTTTTCGAGCAGCTTAAATCCATTGGATGTAAGCGAAATAAAGGTAACCCGCTTGTCGCCCGACTTTGGCAAACGTGCCACGAGGTTCTTTTTTTCAAGCCGGCTTACTATGCCGGTTACCGTGCTTGAATTAAGGTTTAGATAGTCAGCCACATCTTTGTGCGTAGCTTTAAAATCATTTTTTTCAAATAGCAATTGCAAACAAAGTAACTGTGGAATACTGATCCCAAACTCTTTTTGAATTCTTTTGGATTCAAGGTTTAATGCCCTTACTATTTTACGAATATGAATTAATATTTCGGTATAGTTCATATAGCCTATTTGTATTTTTTTTGTAAAAATAATCATTTCAAAATATTTGTAAAGATAATTAGTTTGTATTGAAATTATTTTAGTGATTCAAGGCTTTACTTTCTTTATAAATGAGTTTAGTCTAAAAACCCCAAACTACTGATTTTTAGTCCTTTTTACCCCAATCCGTCAGCTGACGGAAGCAGTACTAAAAATCAGTAGTTTTGGAAAGTCCCCTTCAGGGGATTTAGGGGTTTTGAGGCTTTTTTTTATTCATAAAGTATAAAATCTTCTTTTGAAACCCCGCAAATTGGGCAGGTCCAGTCGTCAGGAATATCTTCAAAGGCAGTCCCGGGAGCTATCCCTGCCGGGGGATCACCCTCGGCCGGATCGTAAATATGGCCACATATTGTGCAGCGATATTTTTTCATTTCCCCGGCATTTTTTTTCGATTGGGTTTCCTGTTTTAATTCATCAAGAATAGTTTCATCCTTTTCCAACTTATTATCGGCAATATAGGTTGGTGAGTTGGCGGGCGAAACACCTTTTATTTCGCTGTGATAATGGGCGTAAGTAAGCGGTTCTTTTTCGTTATTAATAATGTCCATGTCAACAACCCGGCCAACAAACATAACGTGAGTTCCAATTTCGATGATTTGCTCAACTTCACATTCGTAAAAAGCAATACAGTTTTCAGTAACAATCGGAGCGCCGGTTTTCCCGATTTTATATTTCACATTATCAAACTTGTTCATCTCTCTCCCGCTTTTAAATCCCCAGGAGCCCATAAAATCCAGGGACACATCTTTTTGAAGCGCCGAAACAGCAAACACTTTGCTTTTCCTGATGTAATCGGTGGTTAGATTATTTTTATGACTGGCTACCGTAATCCTGGAGGGCTCGGCAGTAATCTGAAATACAGTATTCGAAATATGGCCATTGTACTTTTCCCCGTCTTTCGAACTCAAAATATACAAGCCATAAGTTAATTTAAAGAATGCTTCATAGTTCATATCATTTCAATTTTATTTGTTTATCGGTAAAAGTAAAAAAGTTATTGCTCTCTGGCCGTTCTTGTGGAATCATTAAGCCAAAATATTCCTAGTTCATATCTCCAGAAATCGAAATACCGAACGGAATCTGACATTTCATCAAGGTTAAAACCATTGCTTTTAAAAAACTCACCTGACGATCCTTCATTGGGTTCTTCAACAATTAAGCTTGGCTTGTATATTTTAAAAAATGTTTCGGGATCGGCATACTCACTCCAAACAGGTATTACTCTTGCTTTTGTTTTCCATGTAATTGATGGAGCCCACACTCCGGCAATTGTTTTTTCATCCCAATCAAAATTCCTCAAATAGTTATTGGCGGCTTTTAATTCATAAGTCCTGCGCTGATACGATTCGTAACTATAAAAACCATTATAAAATAATGTGGCTGCCAGCATCGCCCACAGAATTACCCGGCTATATTTATTCAAATTAATAAATTGAAACAGCACTGCCGAGGTAAAAAATCCTGAAGCAACATAAAGGCCTAACAAGTATCGCTGCGGGAGGTAGGTCATCCCCAATTTATGAAATTCGATCAACAGCCAGGCAAGTCCAAAAATAATTACAAGCTGGTTTTTGATTTTAATCCGGGCTGTAAAAAACGAAGATACCCATAAAAATAAAGAAACAACTGAGCCAATTATTAATGGATAATTTTCAGGTTTAAGGATAAAATAATGCAGATTAAAATCGAAGGTAAGATGAATCCGCTCCCAAACATCAAACCTTTGTTCGGTTTGTTCGAACATGATAAAATCGAAAAATTCCTTATTTGGCAAATACCAGATCAAAAGGTAAATTATAACCAACAGCAACGAAAAAGCAGATACCCAAATCACATCCTTTATTATATGTTTCATTGTTATTTCTCCTTTTGCCTGTCGCATAATATTATAAAAAAATATTGCCATTGGCGGGAGAACGATAAAATACAAAAACTGGATTTTCAAACTCCATGAAACAAAAACCATCAATGCCGATAAAAACATGAACTTCAGTTTTCCTGAATCAAAATATTTTGATAAAAAGATAAAACTCACCGGCAGCGATGAAATCGCCATCATTTCGGCCAGGGCGTAATGTGAGAAAAGAAAAACCCTGAATTGGGAAAATGAAAATATGAGTAAAAAAACTGTAAAGAGTTTCCATTTCCGAAATGAGGCCACGAAGAAAAAAGCCACACAAACCCAAACAATGGTCAGCAAGCGGGCAATAGAAAGGGATGCTCCAAAAAAATAAAACACCGGAACCTGGATAAGTGTTTGCAGCGGCCCCCTGATAAAGGTCGTGTTATCCTCCATCCCAAAATCGCCATAATAAATATAATTTCGGGCCTGAGCCGCGTAAAGCCCTTCATCGGTCCATGCCCCCATAGTATGCACATCAACCAAAGTGTCAGGGTCGGCAGTTAAAAATGGCAGGTGCAAAATGAAGAATAAAAAGATGAGGAAATAGGCCTGATTAAATTTCATATTTGGAAATTGAAAAAACAAAACTAATGTAATTTGATAATGATTAATTTTGCTGTTGAATTAATACGCTTATGACAGATTCAACAACAATAGATCAGTTTCTCGGAATTATCAGGGAAAGCTATAATAAGGAATCCCTAATCAAAATTACTTTGGGGAAAACCAGAATAAAAGATGCCGGGTTAAAAAATGTATTTATCAGGCCGGTATTGATCGGGCAGCAAAAATTATTGTCGTTTACCTATCGCAACAAAACCAACGATATTACAAAAAACTACCCTCTTGAAGAAAGCCTGGAAAATATTAAATCGCTTCTCAAAGATCAATTTCTTCAGGCCAACCTTTTTGATCATAACAGGGATGTACAGCTAATGATTAGTAAAAAGAGGAAAGTTTCACTAAAATCTTCAAAGCCATCTTCTCCGCTGTTTCAAACATTTTCGCACGATATAATAAAGAAACGATTCATCGAACCCGAAGGCAAGCAGTATCTTCAGGATTTGGGAATTACAAACCAGAAATTTGGCGTAAACCCAAGTATGAGCAGCAAGTTCAGGCAGATTAATAAGTTTATCGAAATTATCGACAGCACCATTCCCGAAAATATTTTGGAGGATAAATATTCTGTGGTGGATATGGGCTCAGGGAAAGGATACCTCACTTTTGCACTTTACGACCATTTGACAAACAACCGGAAATTAGTTGCCGAAATCACAGGGGTTGAAATGAGGCAGGAACTTGTGGAAAAATGCACCCTTTTTGTAAAAAAATCGGATTTTAAACAATTGACCTTTGTTAAAAGCAATATCCAGGATTTCGTGCTCGATAAAGTTGACATGCTAATTGCACTTCACGCCTGCGATACAGCTACCGATGATGCCATTTACAAAGGAATTACCGCGGGTGTAACACACATAATCGTTGCGCCTTGTTGCCATAAGCAGGTAAGAAAATCGATGAACCCCGGCGAAACCCTGAAACCTATACTCAGGCATGGTGTCTATCTTGAACGGCAAGCCGAACTATTGACGGATGCAATTCGGGGCTTGATATTGGAATTGCATGGCTACAAAATCAAAACTTTGGAATTTGTTTCATCAGAACACACACCAAAAAATGTAATGATTATTGCAACAAAATCAGACAAAATTGTTGATAAAGTTGGTATTACGGAACAGATCAACCAAATTAAAAAAACCTTTGGTATTGAATTTCATCAACTTGAGCTCCTGCTTGAGAGTAATTAATGTCTGTCTTTTTAGTAAGGTTTCCCGCAGATAACGCAGATTTTCGCAGAAAAAATCAGCGTTAATCAGCGAAATCTGCGGGAAATTTCCTGACCTCGGATAGAAATAGTTGACTTTATGGATACGCACTAATTAACAATTTGTTAATTCAGTTTTCATGAAATTTCCCCTGCATTGCTTTAACAGCCTGACCCCTCATAGCTTATCAACAATTGTTTATAAACACTCTTAATAAGCTGTGAATTACAAACAAAGAAATAACTTGCATCAGGCTAAAGAGAGGAAACCCGAAAGGGCAACCACGAATTAGCAGCCGTAATAACTGTAACTTGACGCGAACGAGACATCGGTGACTCAGCAGCGAGCGGGGACTTAATCGTCAGGATTGAGTTCCCGTTTTGTTTTTATTCACCTCTCTTCTTTGACCTGATTAATTCACAAATTCGTTGAATTTGTGAATTAATCACCGAAAGCCGAAAATATTTAAAATAAATATTTTCGAGGGTTAATCCTCGAATTTCCTTTGGAAATTCGGCTCTGATGGCTTTTTAGCCGTCAGAGTGAAAAATTCATGAATTTTTCAGATTAAACAAATTCTAAATTTCCATTCCATCTTTTTTTTTCAATTATGAAAACTACTTTTGTGGCACGAATTTCAAATTAGTGTTACGATGAGTTTAAAAAGATTTGGTGTATCCCTCGAAGAAAACCTGCTGGATGATCTGGATAAGATTGTTGAACGAAAGCATTTCCCCAACCGTTCCCAGGCCATCAGATTTTTGGTTTCACAATCGAAAGTTGAAGACAAATGGGAGGACAATGCCGATGTGGCCGGGGCAATCGTGATTGTTTACGATCATCATAAAAAAGACCTGCAAACAAAATCAACCGACATTCAGCACGACTACCACAACCTGATCCTTTCGGTTCAGCATGTCCACCTCGACCATAATAACTGTCTTGAAACAATTGCCGTAAAAGGTAAAGCACTGCAACTTACCGAACTGGCCGACCAGCTTATCGCACTAAAAGGCATAAAACACGGAAAGCTCGTTATGAGTTCGTGCAGTTAAACGAAATACTAATTTCTAAGGATTCATTTTTATAATATACAAATCAAAAGAAAATTAAATGGTTGATTTCCGACAATCTGCGCCTGGATTCCGAATATTATCTTTCGCCGGGCAGGGGAATAAACCCCGGGCTTTCATTTACATTTTAAACGCATGACTTTTTATAAAATACATCCTATAATTTCTCTATTCATTCCACTCATCATTTTAATGGGCTGTAACCAATCAGAAGTTTCATCACCAAAAATGGGAATTGAAACCACGGATATGTCAGACCGAAAAGTGATGATTCCAGAAAGGATTGAAAACATTATAGCCCTCAATCCTGGCATGCTACGACTGATCGCCTGGTTAGATGCCACTGATTTGGTTTGCGGGATCGAATACAACGAAACCCGAAGAACTGTGCCCTATTTATTTGCTCATCCTGAACTGAGGGAGAAAACCGTGATTGGCACAGGCAATTCGCCTGACCCCGAGTTGTTGGCTACGCTCGCACCAGATGTTATTTTTTCGACTTACATCTCCCGGGCAGAGGCTGATAAATTGCAATCAAGAACGGGCATACCAGTTTTGGCGATTCAATATGGAAATTTTGATGATGAAATCGACATGGTGTTTCAGGCTTTGAAATACCTCGGTAAAATACTTCACCGGGAACAGCGGGCTGATTATTTGACCAATTACATTGGTGAAACCATTCGTGATTTACACTCAAGAACTTCAGGAGACTTTGCCAATAAAAACCCATCGGTTTATGTAGGGGGAATTTCATATCGCGGATCGCATGGCATTACCTCCACCGAGCCTCGCTACCCGCCTTTTCGCTTCCTCAACACCACGAATGTTGCCTCCTCGCTGGGATCTGTGATGACCTCACGAATCGACAACATGCAAAATGCTTTCATCGATAAGGAACAGCTTATTGAGTGGAATCCGGATTTTATTTTTCTTGATATGTCGAGCAACAGCTACAAAAACGACTTGATAGATGAGCCCTGGGTTAAAATATTGAAGGCTGCTAAAAACGATCATATCTACACGGTTTACCCCTACAACTGGTACACAATAAATTATTCCACCTTATTGGTGAATGCATACCTGATTGGAAAAATCCTTTATCCTGAAAAGTTTGGGGATGTGAATATTGAAACGAAAGCAGATGAAATTTACCAGGCCATTTTAGGGAAACCGGTTTACAATGACATGGTAAGTCATTTTGGTAAAAGCAGAAATTTAAATAGCAAAATATAAAGATCACTACTGTCTGACTAATAATTATAGATTCTTTCCCGCAATTTCGGGACTACCAATGACACATTTGTGTAAGAAGTTGGAGTACAGGTTGCCAGAGAGACCCCCGCCTTGCCGCTGATGTAAGAAAAGGAACTGGCGGGGCAGGTCTCAATCGCCCCGATAGCTATCGGGGCTCTTTCGAGGTGACAGGGCTTTGGGAGGAGAGGGGTGGTTGAAAGTGGGCGCTTTGCGCCCACTTTCAACCACCCCAAATAAATCCCCGGGCTTTGTCATTTCGATGCCGCACGTGCGGCAGGAGAAATCTTTTCTCTAATGTCATTACCTCATTCTGCCCAAATATTTGGGTGGGCTCTCAGAATGACAAGTACTTTGTGGGTTTTGGGTTGGGAGGCAGAAAAGAATCTATTTATAATCTTGAGTTTTTCATGGATAACAGTGAAAAGAAATTGATACCAGCAAATGAACAAAGCCATCCAGTCATACAAAAAACAAATCATTGGGAAAAGGATTTTTCTGTTTCTCGGGTTTTTGCTGCTATTGATTTTTGCAATTATCGGGATGTATCTTGGCGCAGCGGATTTAGGAACAGCAAAGATATTCAGTGTTTTCTTTGGAGAGGCCAACGAAGTTTCGAGGCAAATCATCCTAAACATCCGGTTGCCGCGCGTGCTGTCAGCCATACTCGCAGGCATGGCGCTTTCGATTGCCGGAGCAGCCATGCAAAGTATTTTACGCAATCCCCTGGGGTCGCCATTTACTTTGGGCATTTCCAATGCAGCAGCATTTGGGGCGGCTTTAGCTGTGGTATTTTTTGGAGCAGGCAGCACCAACAGCAGCACCTCTGATGCCGTACTCATCGAAAACCCATATCTAATCACTGTCTGTGCTTTCATGGCCAGCCTGCTTGCCACACTTATTATTTTGCTTGTGATAAAAATGCGCGATTCCAGCCCCGAAACCATCATTCTCACAGGGATAATGGCCGGCTCGCTTTTTATGGCAGGTACTACCGCCTTGCAGTTTTTTGCCAACGATGTGGAACTTTCGGCAATAGTATTCTGGACTTTTGGCGATCTTGGCAGAGCCGGGTGGAGCGAGTTTTTTATTATGCTGCTGGTAATTGTCCCCTGCCTTATCTATTTTATTTTTAACCGCTGGAATTACAATGCTTTAGACAGCGGGGATGAAACCGCCCTGAGCCTGGGTGTTAATGTTCAAAAAATCAGGGTAACAGGTTTGCTGATAGCATCTCTATCAACAGCCGTTGCAGTATCGTTTTTTGGCATCATAGCTTTTGTAGGCCTCGTGGTTCCACATATAGTTAGAACAATAACGGGTTCGGACGAAAGATTTCTTATTCCGGCTTCAGCGATTTATGGAGGTGTTTTTCTGTTAATTTCCGATACCATTGCACGAACCCTCATTTCGCCTATCGTACTGCCTGTTGGTATCCTGACCTCTTTTATTGGGGCGCCGCTTTTTTTATTTTTACTGATTAGCAGGAGGAGGTCATATTGGTAAAAATCAAAATCAAAGATTTAAGTTTTGCCTATCGGAAATCTGAAGTATTAAAAAAACTTTCCATAAATATTAAAAGCGGAAAACTTACGGCCTTTATCGGGCCTAATGGATCAGGAAAAAGTACCCTCATCAAATGCATCGACAATATTTTGCCGGTAAACCGGGATAGCATTTTTATTGAAGATAAAGATGTAAAATCATTGTCGAATAATCAAAAAGCACGATTGATGGCTTACGTCCCTCAACAGGAAAGGGAAGTATTTTCGCTAACAGTATATGAAACCATTTTGATGGGACGAAAACCATACATTGGCTGGGCTCCGCTTGCAAGTGATTATAGTATAGTAAACCAGGTAATCGAAGATCTTGATTTGGAAAACATTTCTTCAGCATTCCTCAACGAATTAAGTGGTGGCCAAAGGCAGCGGGTGTTGATTGGCCGCGCGCTGGCACAAGAGCCCGAAATTTTGCTGCTCGATGAGCCAACCGCCAGCCTCGATCTTAAACATCAGCTCGAAGTAATGCTATTGTTGCAAAAACTCGCACAAAGCGGAATGACGGTAACTATCGCCGTACACGACCTGAACCTCGCCCTTAAATACTGCGATAATTTTATCATGCTAAATAATGGTGAAGTATTCGCAAACGGAGGAAAGGAAATATTTACACCTGAAAATATTCGAAAACTTTACGCAGTGGATGTTGAAATTTTAAACCTAAGAAACTCGATATTTATAGCTCCACAAATGCCCGTTTAACATATTAATAAATTGAATTATGGAAAAATCGAAAATATCAACAAATAGCCTAAATATTCCCTACATCGGTGTAGTGAAGAGCAAGTTTGACGAACCTACAAATCCTGGCAACATGAGGGAAGCCGAAAGTGAACTTACAATTTTTAAGGAATATTCCAAAGGCCTTTTTAAAACAGATATGTCAGATTACCTCGAAATTTACTTTCATTTCGACAAGGCTGAACCTTACAAGCTAAAAACTTATACTTACACGGGTGATTTCAAAGGAGTTTTTGCAACCCGCAGTCCGCGGAGGCCATCGCAAATTGGTAGCACCATTGTAAAACTATTGGAAAAAAAAGGCAACATTTTAAGGGTTCAGGGATTGGATGCGCTGAACAATACGCCAGTAATCGACATCAAACCCGTGCATATTCCCATGAAAGAAGAAGAACTGGAGCAGGTAGAAATTCATGGCAGGAAAATGAGTCCGCGGAAATTAATACTCTCAAATATTTGGTCGGGGCACACCGACAGGCTCATGCTGGATGCCGCACAAATACACGGGCATTTTTGCCCTGGCCTTGCCATGGGTGTAATGATGGCTACCAAAACCATGCAAATGATCCGCGGCAATTCTGATGGTTTGGAGGACTTACTGGCCATAGTTGAAACCAACAATTGTGTTTCCGATGGGATTCAATTTGTTACCGGCTGCACCTTTGGAAACAATGCCCTGATATTTAAGGATTTTGGTAAAGTGGCATTCACCCTAACAAAACGCGATGGTAAAGGCATAAGAATTTCAAGCCTGGCCGATGCAAAATCTTATATGACGCAAGCCCATCCCCTATTTTCGGAAAGCTACAATAAGGTAGTAGAAGGCCAGAACCATAGTGAAGAAGAAATCGTAAAATTCAAAAAGCGCGGAATCGAAAAAGCCTTTGCTACACTTACTTTGGATTTCGATAAATTATTCAAGATTGAGGAAATTGATGTTATCATTCCACCTTATGCACCCTCGCACGAAAGTGTAATTTGCGCCCAGTGTGGCGAACCGGTGATGGCTACCAGAATTATCGAAGCGGGGGAGAAAAAACTTTGCATTCCTTGTGCGGGGCAAGTGGGAAAAATGCTTACGGGGGATGGGATTGTTTAGAGCCTGTCTTTTTAGTCATGTTTCCCGCAGATAACGCAGATTTTCGCAGAAAAAAATTAGCGCAAATTAGCGAAGAAAGTTTTAGAAAATGGCTTGAGTACACCGAAGATTCTCCAACTGTAAGTAAAACAGAAGCGAAACAACGATGGGCTGTCATTAAATCCTCTGTTTAGGTGTTCCTTAACTAATTCAAGGTAAAAACCACCCATTTTTAAATGCTGAACAATATCTTCAATAAATTGATCCGTTTCTTCATTTATCGCCAAAGTAATCCAATACGAATTTGAGTTAGCAGACTTATCTAACGAATCCAATAATATGTCAATTTCTTTTCTTCTCATTATTTTCTAATGCAGCACAACGTTCCGCAGGTATTGCCTGTGCCGCAAATACTTGCCACTGCCCGAAAAACCGTATGTTTTTTATTTTATTCATATCCTTAAACCCGAAGAAAATCCTGCGGCATGGGCAATTACCTGATGTTGGCGGTTCGTGCTATTCTTCAATCAAAGGAAAGTCGGTGAAGTCGGATACATATTTGGTTAAATCAAGTCCCGAGCATTCCACTTTGTCTGTTGAGTATGAGAAATATAAGTTCAAATTGCCATCATGTTCAGAACCAATATTGTCGTTGTATAAATGGTCAAGCAAATAATCTTGACGAATTACAACTGGTGGCGTCCATTGGTCATTATGCCGAACTACAAAAACATAATGAACGGGAATATTTGCCATGTTTTTTAATTGAGTTAAAGGAACATTGAACTGTCCGCTAAAACTATTATGCCTTGCAGTAGAAGTAGAAGTTTTAACCTGTACACGTCTTAAAGTTCCGTTGTCATCCTGAACAACAAAAATATCATCACCAATGTCAACCTCAGGAATAGCTACATTCCAACCACGAGTTAGGAACTCTGACATTACTGTAAGATGTTCTGCTTTGCCTAAGTATAGATGATAATTTTTCTTCACGCTGTAACTTTATGGGAGTGCAACACTTTTCCAGTTTGTGTGTCAATAAACTGAATTTCATCAACCTTTTTATTGAGATCGCTTTGATTGTCAACGCCTAGCAGAGCTGGATAGATGTAACTTTCAAGTTTACCATAATAATGTTCAAAATCGCTTTTAGTGTCATAAGCAACAAAAATATTATTAGCAGGGTAAGAGTTAGGAAACCAACTCTTTATCAACTGTCTGATAGATGGTGCAATACTAAAAGTATAGCCGTCCATTTGTTTGTTCACACTAATTCTAATTGCTTCCATTTTTATAATTTATTGTCAATACAAAGATCAAAGATATAAAAAAAAATCACGGATTTAAAGTTTGTTTCAGGTCTGTGCTGTCGCCCAAGCATGACCGCTAACGGTCGGCGGCTATGGCACTCAGCCGTTCACTTGTGGGGAGGTTTTTAGTGAAACGTATGGTTCGTTTTCTCCCGATAGTTATCGGGATCATTTTTCTATAAAACCGCTAACCGGCTGTGAGCCATGATTTGTTGTTATGCAACGTTAGTCTATTTTATTCATTGTAATTTGCGTTCCATTGTTAAATGAGTAGTCTAATTTAATAAATCCATTGTTTTCTTCGAAAATAATATCAAGTCTATTTATTTCAGAAGGATAGATGGTTGGTCTTGCTTCTGCAGAAATGAACCAGGTGTCATCATTCCTTTCTTTAATTTCATATTTCCAATAAACTTTAGAATTTGAAAGGTCACCCCAGCCTTCGCCTATAAAAAGAATTTTTGAGTATGTTTTACCAACTAATAGAGGATATTCTATTCTCGGAAATGGTGCGAGTTCAAGCATCATAAATTGGTTGTGACGTGGAGGATGAAACCAGCAAGTATTTTCGTTTTCTACTGCTCCTGTTGTATCTGTTGCAACCCATCCAATCGTTTGAATATCTAAAAAATATTCCATTTCTATATTTTCAAGATTATATAATATCACTATTTCTTTTGAAGTGTTAGCAGCGGCTTGCCACATGTTACCAGTTACAAATATCATTATTGTATCATACGTTACATAACGTTCAGTTTCGTATTTTACAAAGTATTTAATAACTTCCTTTTCTCTGAAAACACTCTCTTGACAGAAGGCTATACTAGAACTAAAAAAGATTAAACTTGCCAATAGATTTTTCATAATAATGTTGCGCATAACGGTGGCGGTATGTTTTTGTTGCCGATTTCGAAGCACTGTCCTGTCAAGCTACACGAAACTTTATTAGGTGCAGAAACGTTGAAACCTGCACTAACTCGGCAATAAAATATACCGCGTGTTACAGCCTGGTGTTCTGTCTTCCTGTCTTGTAAACCATTGTCATTATTGAGTTTCTCTGTCATTGTCATATTACTTTCTTGTCTGTCTGTGTTGGCTTGTGTGTCAGCGGTTTTTTTTTAAGTGTGGGAAATTTCTTAAAAACAATTTTTCTTTAGCGATTGTTTTGCTTAACAAATGAGAAGCTATGCCAATAAATAACATTAGCACAATTGTCATCAAATACTGACTTTCATTGGTGCTAAATATGGCTATGCCCCAAGCTATAAGAACCCATTGAATAAAGTAAATATTGGTAACGTTCCTGCTCCAGTCAAAAAGTAGTTCGAATACTTTATTATTTGGTATTTTTCTTATCAATAAATTGCACAGATAAAGCCATGTCATTATAAATCCTAGCATAAAAATCATAAAACCCTGTCGGCTGTGATAATATTCTTTATAGTGATATTCGATATTGGTAAGTGTAATAATTATTCCCAAAACAAGAACAACAAAACCAATTATCCCAGTTTTCCTATATGCATTATTCAGGACTGTTGTATTTTTAAAATAATCGCCGATTACCATTCCCAATAAAGGAAAACTTAGCCAAGGGAACAATGGGAAACAAACCCCATTCCCAATAAAACCATTATCAGAAGGTAAATCGCCCCAAATTAAATCTAAAAACCGACTAACTATAGGCAATTCGGTTTTTACACCCCATAATAAAGGCGACAACAACGTTATTGCAAAAGCAATTATCAATAACCAGTATTTACCTAAATTAAATTCCCTGAAAAATGCCATTATAATATAAGCTAAACCAGCAAATTGCAGAATGTCAATTAAAAGAAAAATATTTAACAAGTTAAAATCATCAACAGTGAAGCCTTCAAGCATTGAAGGAAATACCGCATTTGCAATAATTATAGGTAATAAACCTCTAAAAATATTGGCTCATTTCTAAGATACGGTTGAAAGTTTATAAGTAGACTTTGTTACCAATA
>CAZQIV010000004.1:0-105386 GCA_964593705.1 uncultured Lentimicrobiaceae bacterium
GGGGGGGGGGGGGGGGGCGCCCCCCCCCCCACCCCCACAACTCAAATAGTTAACTACCTGTCGTTCCGAACACAATCCCGCCCCGAAAACTTTCGGGATCGGGATGAAGTGATGAATCTTTTTCATCTTTCTATTATTTTGTCAGATACCAGTGACAAAAAACATTGAATGTAATTTATTATCTTTGATACAATTATTTAACCTGATGCAAATTCGCTCATCAACAGAAAAATAAAATGAAAGCTAACTAGTCCATAATATCAACCATTTCTATCCGAGGCCAAAGAATCTCCCGCAGATTTCGCTGATTTGCGCTGATTTTTTTCTGCGAAAATCTGCGTTATCTGCGGGAAACAGTATTAAAAAGACGAACACTAACTATACTCCAAAACTCAATCGCTATGAAAACTTTAATCCATTTTCTAATTATTTATTTATTATTGACCTCTATATTTATAAAGGCCACAACTCAAAACATACCGGATTTCCTGGTAAATGACCACGCTAGTATCGATGGCTCCGAGCAATCGACTCCCGACATTGATGGCGATGGGCAGGGCAATTATGTACTTACCTGGAGAGATGATCGCAGCGGGTATTTTTCTGCTATTTATGCTCAAATTTATCACAACGACACCACCCCTTTTGGAGAAAATTTTAAGGTGGGCGATGACGGTGAAACTTCCACACGCTACAATCCGGCCATTGCAGTAGATCAAAATCTAAATTTCGTGATAACCTGGCTCGACCGAAGAAGCGGCCAATGGGATGTTTACGCGCAACAATTTTCCAATACCGGCATCCCGCCCGGCAACACTTTTAAAGTAAATAATGAACCCGGGGATGAAGAACAGGAGCAACCCTGCGTGGCCATCGACAACAGTGGGAATTTTGTAATTACCTGGTCGGATGAAAAAAACGGCGACTGGGATATTTATGGTCAGCGATATGCAGCCGATGGAACAGCTTTGGGTGAAAATTTCAGGATTAACGATGACACCGGAAATGAATTACAATACTGGCCATGCTGTAATTGCGATAAAAACGGGAACCTGCTTGTTTCGTGGATCGATCAGCGGTATAACGAAGATTATGAAATTTATGCGCAAAGATACCTGCCCGATGGTACTCCGGTCGGTGGAAACTTCAAGGTAAATTCTGACACGGAACAGGCTTTCCAGTTACGCCCTGACATAAGTTTTGATGATTCCGGAAATTTTATCATTACCTGGGAAGACCAGCGCAGTGGCGAATGGGATGTTTATGCCCAACGATATTTTTCGGATGGTTCTACGCTAGGAGACAATTTCAAAGTCAATGATGATGCCCCTGATTCCTACCAACGAAATGCTTCCATCACCTCAGATGAAAATGGAAATTTTGTAATATGCTGGCAGGATAGCCGCGATGATTACCAGGATATTTATGCACAGCGTTTCTCCAATAATGCCACGCCGATTGGAACGAATTTTAAGGTGAATACCGACACCACAAACACCTACCAGTATTATTCGGAGATTACCGGCGATGCATCTGGAAATTTTATGATCGCCTGGGAAGATCATCGCAACGGATATAATGGAGATATTTTTAAGCAATTTTATTTGAACGATGGAAATACGCTTGGCTCAAACAAAAAAATAAATGATGATGAAGGAAGTGAAAACCAACAATATCCTGCTATTGCCGTTGACGGAAATGAAAACTTCATCGTTGCATGGGTTGATTTAAGAGAAGGAGATGAAAATATTTATGCCCAGCGATTTTCGGGTGATGGCACTGCACTGGGCAGTAATTTCAAAGTAAATAACGATAATTTACCTTTTATCACTCAGTGGGAACCTGATGTTGCTGCCGATGCAGTGGGGAATTTTGTGATTGCCTGGGTAGATTATCGCAGCGGCTACGATGGCGATATTTATGCGCAGCGATACGCCAGCGATGGCACACCCCTCGACAGCAATTTCCTTGTAAATTATTTGGGTGCAAACATGCATTATTGCCCGGAGGTTGTTTACAGTCCCAATGGAGATTTCATCATTTCCTGGGGCGATGCCGAAGATGGTGGGGAGGATAAAATGCAAAACTCTAAATTGAATCCTGAGCATATTTTTGAAGACTCCTCCGAAAAAGAAATCAAAACAGGCGAACCCGATATATGGGCACAACGGTTTTCGGGCAATGGAACAGCTTTAGGTGAAAACTTTAAGGTGAACGATGATACCGCTTGGAATTACCAACAATATCCAGCCATCGCAGTGGGCTTTGATGGTAACTTTATTATAACCTGGGAAGATGACCGCAACGGAGATTGGGATATTTTTTACCAGCGTTACAGTTGGGATGGCGCGACCATAGGCGTAAACACAAAAGTGGAGGATGCGACCTTTAGCGAACACCAAAGGAACCCCGCTATTGCAATCGGGTTTTATGGGTGTTTTACCATTGCCTGGAGCGACAAACGCAACGGCGATTACGATGTTTACGCCCAGCATTTTTATCCTGATGGATACCCGATGGGAAACAATTTCAGGGTGAACACAGATACGAGTAACAGCCACCAGTCATATCCGAGCATTGCCTCCGAATCCTCAGGCAATTTTATTATCAACTGGACAGATTCTCATAATGGCGATGATGATGTTTACGGGCAACGTTTTTGGAGCGATGTGAACACTTTCGGAATCTATGGCCACAACTACTGCATTACAGAAAGTAGTGAATTCAGGCAAAACCGCCCGGCAGTTGCCTTGCACAATAACCGGATTTTTACCACCTGGCAGGATAACCAAAGCGAACAATTTGGATGGGATATTTGGGCATCGGTGTGCAACTGGGGTCATTGGGTTGGAGTTGAAAATGCAACTGTTGATGATTCTGAATCAGTATTTACATTATATCAAAATTATCCAAATCCTTTTAATACGACTACAAATATTAAATTCAGCTTGCCCGAAAATGCAAAAATCAAAATAGAAATCTTCAATTATTTGGGCGTACTACAAAAAATCCTGCTTGATAAAACGATGGAAAGCGGCACGCATCAAATTGAATGTAGTGCCGGAGATTTGTTGCCGGGAATTTACTATTACAGGATTACTGTTGAAGAATTTAGAAAAACAAGAATCTACACTCAGGCAAAGATGATGGTGATTTTATAATGGAAATAAAACAGATCAGTAAAATTAATTTTTGTTTTTTAAACCAAACATCACTAAATAATCATAAACTCATCAACTAAATACCTATCACCATGAAAACCAAGTATTATTTTTTCTTAGCTTTATCCTTAATCTTTTTGTGTGGTGATTTTACTTCAATTGCCCAAAACATCCCCGATTTCCTCGTAAATGAGCAGGGCAGCATTGATGGCGCTCAGCAGGCAACACCGGCCATCGGCAGCGATGGAAACGGTAACTATGTAATTTGCTGGCAAGACAAGCGCAATGGCTCCGATTTTGATATTTATGCACAAATTTATGTAAATGACAGCCTTCGCTCAACGCCAAACTTTAAAGTAAATGATGATGCTGGAAATGCCCTTCAATCCACTCCTGCTGTTGCAGTTGATCAAAATCAGAACTTTATAATTGCATGGATTGACAAGCGAAACGGAAATCCAAACACGGATTGGGACATTTATGCCCAACGTTTTTCCGGCGATAGCACAGCATTGGGCGACAACTTTATTGTTAACGATCAACAGGAAAGCGACAGAAAAGACTACCCTTCAATTTCCATCGACAGCAGTGGGAATTTTGTGGTCGTCTGGGCCGACAAGCGAAACGGCAACTGGGATATTTTCGGCCAACGATTTTTGAATGATGGAAGCACTATTGGTGTTAATTTCATTATTAATGATGACAACAGTAATTTAAGCCAACTTTGGCCTTCAAGTTCTTGCGGCAAAAACGGGAACCTAATCGTAAGCTGGGTGGATAATCGTATTAATGATGACCGCGAAATCTATGCCCAGCGTTTTTCAGCCGATGGCACGCCATTGGGAAATAATTTTAAAGTAAATACCGACCCCACCGGAACAAACCATATTCGGCCTGACATTGCCATTGATGGAAGTGGCAATTTCATTATCGCGTGGGAAGACAACCGCAACGGCTATTTCGATATTTACGCCCAACGCTACACCAACAATGGCATCCCGCTTGACGAAAACTTTTTAATTACAGATGACACACAGACCTCATCACAATCCAATCCTTCAATCTCCTGTGATCTGGCAGGTAATTTTACGGTTTGCTGGGAGGATAACCGCAACGATTACAGCGATGTATATGCCCGGCGTTTTTCCAATGACGGCACACCACTGGCAGGCGATTTCAAAGTGAGTGCCGACAACACCAACAATGCGCAACAACTCAATACGATGATTGCAGGCGACGAGGCAGGAAATTTTTTGATTTGCTGGGAAGACCATCTTTTTGGCTTTAATGGGGAAATATTCGCTCAATCTTATCTGAACGATGGCACTTCCGTAAACGAAAATTTTATGGTAAACGATGATTTTGCAAGCGAAAACCAGCAATGGCCTTCAATAGCTGTTGATGGCAGCGAGAACTTCATCATTGCATGGGCTGACGATCGATCAGATGGTAGGGGAATTTATGTCCAACGCTTTTCGAGTGACGGAACTTCGACAGGAAACAATTTTAAAGTAAACGATGATACGGGCGAAAATTGGGCCTCGATGCCCTCACTTGCTGCAAATGCGGACGGAAGTTTTGTAATCGCGTGGTCCGACTTTCGCTCGCAGGCTTGTCTCGATATTTATGCCCAGCGATTTTCGGAAGACGGAATCGCCCTGGGCGAAAATTTTAGAGTGAGTTACCTGAGTGCCTGCTTAAACTACAGCCCCAAAGTGGCTTGCAAGCCAAACGGTGATTTCATCATTTGCTGGGGCGATTCTGATGAAGGAGGATCGGCGAAAGGTTCAGGTGAAAATTGGGAAAAAATTCTAAGTTCAGAAAAGTTGTTTGGCGCACCCGACATTTGGGCGCAGCAATTTTTGAACGATGGAACGCCTGTGGGCGAAAATTTCATGGTGAACGATAATATAAATTACAGTTTTCAACAGGATCCTGATTTGGCGGTTGACGGAGCAGGAAATTTTATCATCGCCTGGCAGGACGACCGCAATGGTTTCACCGAAATCTTTCTCCAGCCTTACCTCAGCGATGGCACATCATTTGGCGAAAACTATAAAGTTGAAGATGCCATTTACAGCGACTGGATGCTCGACCCATCCATCATCATGGACGATGAAGGGAATTTTACCGTGGCCTGGCGCGATAACCGCAATGATGTATTCGATATTTTCTGCAAACGCTTTGCAAGCGATGGCACCGCATTAGGCAGCAGCTTTCAGGTAAATGATGATACCGCAGAAGTTTACCGCTATTCTCCCTGCCTTTCATTGAACAATAACGGAAATTTCATTATCTCCTGGACAGACGAATACAATGGTCATGGAAATGTGATGGCACAACAATTTTCAAGCAGCGGCACACCTTTCGGAAATAATTACCGCATTTCGGCTGCTGAGGAAATGGCACAATCGGCCTGCAATGTGGTTTTACAGAACGAACGGATTTTCGCAACCTGGCACGACAACAGCAACCACCAAACCGGCTTCGACATCATGGCCAATGTAAAAGACTGGGATTTTTGGGTAGGGATTGAAGATCATGGAATTTCAAATAATTCTTGTTTAGCTATTCTACACCAAAATTACCCAAACCCATTCAGCACATCCACCACCATAAAATTTGAAATGTCCGAACCAGCAAAAATCACAATCGAAATCTTTGATCATTTTGGGCAGAAAATAGAAACATTGCTTAACCAAACCGTGACTTCTGGTTTACATGAAATTAAATTTGAAGCGAGGGGCTTGCCAGGAGGGGTTTATTTTTACGGGATTTCTGGGGTTGTTAAAGGAGAAGAAAGAGTATTTGAGGTATCAGGGAGGATGGTGGTTTTGGATTGAGAATATTTATTTATCTTTGAACTATCATTTGAAATGATACAGATTATAATTAATTAGGTGACCATTAGTAAAATTTTATTTGTCTAAATCTTTATTACACTTTTCTCATTGATTAGAACTCTATCTAACAAACTATTTAGTCAATTAATAGCCATGAGTAAAAAATTGAGAAATTATGGATTTATTAGAAAAACATATAGATGAGGTTTGCTCAAAAAATCCTATTGAGGTATCAATTACATGGATAAAAAGGGAAGTTTCTCTTCCTTTTAATCTGCTAGTTGTCTACAGCACGGATGCTTGGCAACCTAAGAATTCTTCTGAAGGTGAGTGTGCACGGCATCGATTACGTGCCTCACTACTTCAGTTATTACCTTCCAGTGCTTCAAATGCCGGACTCCATTTTTCGGTTACTTCTCCCGAGATGAGGGTTATAACTCCAGGAGGACCTGTTGAGGTTCCCACGGTTCTTATTGAAGATCCTTATGGCAATGGTTCATGGTCATTAGGTGTGTTAGGTTCTAAAAGTCATGCTGATGAAAAGAACAATATATTCCATGTTAGTATTGAAATAGGTGCAAAGAATTTGGACACCGATTGGATGATTAGTAATTTTTCTAATAATACACCATATGGTGCCACACTACAAAAGCTTGGCGAGTACCTACCACCGCAAATTACAGACCATAAGCAAAAGATCAAGAAAAGAACAACTAAAATGCTTCCACAAATTTCTGACCATAAGCAAAGGATTAATATAAGAACAACTAAAGTACTACTGAGTACTGTTTTTCTATTACTTATGATAGCATTAGCCGTTCCCTTTTATAATAATGAATCATACGATTGGTGGGTAAGTTTTGCAATAATTGGATTTGGTGCCTTTGCATTTTATGCGAACGTATTGTGGAAAGGTCGGAGTGATTAAATATTTAGGTAGATAATATGGTTACAAAAAACACTGCATATAGCATAAAATATACATTCGTTAAGAATTAATTAAGAATTGTCTAATTCGTTACTACTCAGTAGAAATTACTTTTTGATTAGCCAAGCATGTTAGAGCATCAAAAACACTATTAGAATTTTTAATAGTTGTGTCAATAACAGTCAATCATTAAGGGTAATTTTTTGGCCAGAAATATAAATCGAAATTAGAAGTTCATGAAAATAAATTTACTAATCAGAAGGGCTAAACTATGCTTCTTTTAGAACAAATTGAAATTTGGTTTTTTATTGGTGCGACTGTAATCCTTGGTCATATGGTTCCAGTTCGAAATTCTTTAGGTGCTTTTGCCAGTGTGTTGTTTGTTATAGTAATCGTTTGGGCTGGAATCTATGGTTATCTTATTTCAGGCATCACAGGATTACTATGGTATTTAGGTGCTGTTTTAGTAAATGGGTTTTGGGCGATTGGAAACGGAAAGCGAATAGTTCATCGGAATTCATGAATTCCTTTGACTCCAAACATCTTCCAATTTATTGAAATTGGCCTAATTAGAAATCCAAGCACAAAGTTTAATTGTAAGGTAATAAATATAAATTATAATTCTCCATCATCGAATAGAAAAACGACAGGCCCTCCCGGTTCTGCCATATAATAGTACTAAATAAAGAACACATCCCCCTGTGTTTTATCAATAAGGATTCGAGTTCAAATATTTTTTGGGTTGTTGTTAAAAGCACGATGCAAATTTGAAACTGTTTGCTTCATCGCTTCGCTCCTCGCAAAGTCCTTTTCCAGAATTAAAATTTATCTGCTAATGTTTATTAAAAAACGGGTTATTTGCGAGCGAAGCGAAGCAATCCGTTTCCATTATTCCAACTTTCCATTACACTCATGTCCTAATTCAAATTGCCAGATGTCCGATGTGTGATGTATGATGTATGATTTTTGATATGTATGAAGTAACATCGACTATCAAAAATCTAACATCTGCAATTCGGCCTCTTTGGGGATTTCGCCGGATGAAATGTCTTTACCGGTTTTCGCTACTATTTACTAAACCCATTATTGTTTGCATTTAATGCATGTTTTTCGGAAATTTGCAACTTAAAAATATGCTAATCAACAAAGGAAAATACTATGGAAAAAATTGATCTCCCATTATCAGAATTTACATTTGCTCAAAAGCTTGGAATTATGGAGGATATTTGGAGTAACCTTTCCATGGAAGAACAAAAGCTCGAATCACCTGCCTGGCATAAAACAGTTTTAGAAGATCGAAAAAGTGCATTAGAAGCAGGTAAGGTAAAGGAATCTGACTGGGATGAAGCCAAGAATAGAATCAGGAAAAACATTTCATGCAAGTAAGAATCCTTGATCCGGCCGAGAAAGATATTGAAAATGGATTTCGTTTCTATGAGCGTCAATCTTCCGGACTGGGAAGTTACTTTATTGATTCGCTGTATTCTGACATCGACTCACTTGCATATTACGGGGGCATTCACCGGGTAATGTTCGGATATCACAGGCTTCTTTCCAGAAAAATTGAATTCGCCGAACCGGCAAATTTTAAAATCAAAATCTACAACCATTTTGGGCAAAAAACAGAAACACTATAGAAAAAACCGTTTATCAAATAAATATTAGTAACATCTGGGATCCAACCGATGACAAAAACTTTTGGGAAGCTAATATTGAGGTTCCGGATAACTGCTCATTATTTGAACTCCACCAATTTATTCAGCAAATTTTAAATTTTGACAATGACCACTTGTACAAATTCTTCGCCGGTAGAAATGAACGAAATTACAAGATTGAATTTTCAGACAAGCCTGGTTATCCTGACGATGGTGGAGATTACGAGGTCATTCTTCTGAAAAATATATACCCGCTCAAAGGATTAAAGCTCTATTATCTTTTTGATTTCGGTGATAGTTGGACATTCGAGATACGCAAAAACAGGAAAGAAATTAAGACACTACAAAACACTAAATATCCGCGCGTTGTCTCAGATAATGGCATAAAATTAATGCAATATTATTTTGATGATGATGATGAATAAAACCAACAACATCACCACCGGGAGTAAGCGGAACGCGTTGACATCATTTTCGAAAAAAAAATTCAATTATCCGGGTTAGTTTTTTGCATCGTACAAATATTGAATTGAGATTTACGGATAAAAAGCTTTTTGGCTTATGAAATTAAAAGAAATCATAAAAGTTACAAATTGGGAAAATGTATCTGAGGTCTTCCTGCAAAATTATCCTGATCAAAAAAAGTCGATTGATGGGTATGAAATGGTGTATAAAAAATTAAAGACGAAATCCCCGGCAATCTCAAAAATGGAATTATTTTGCCACAAAGGGGATGTTATTCTAAAAGGAGATGAGCCCTTCCACGAGGTATTTGGAGTTGACGGGACAAAGAGGGAAGATGGGGAATTGGAGAAATTTTCATTGGGGCTCACTTCCTGGTCAAAATGGCTTGGGTGCTCATTGTCAGAAAGTACACTAAGCAATTACACAAAAGAGGAAATTATTTCCCACTGCCTGTTCGATATGACATTTCATGGTTTTTCTGAACCGGAAATGAAAAAAGAGAGAAAGAAACTCGGCAACAGTATCAAAGACCTCGAAAGCCGGATAAGGTATGTTATTGTTTCGATATTATCGTTTGAATTGAAATGGAAACTTTATTTTAATATTTCTGATGAAACCTGGTGTAGCGAAATTGATTCGGCAACTATTTTTAAACGTAAGAAACATGCCTTGGCCATTTTAAAAACTTTAAATAAAGGTAAGGATAAATCGCATATCCTTGCAAAAATCACAACGAAAGATAAGAAGCGCAAAGTTTTGAAATACTTTAAATAATTGGATTTAGCAGCAACATTTCATTTTCGATGAAAAATATGATTGTCAGGCATATTCAGATTTATTTTGCAATTTAAGTTTATTATGTTGAAATTTGCTGGATGATGTTTTGTCCCAGGAAATGATAACGTAAGGTAAATTATGAAATAATGATAAAATTCTCCAGGCATGCCAAACGAAGAGGAAAGCTCTATAAGATACCAGAATCAATGAAAGTAAATTATGATGAAGAAGTTGATGCGTTGTATTTAAAACTAAGCGATCAAAACCCTGATGGTGTTATTGAAATCACCGAAGGGATAAATATCGATACTACCACTGATGGTAGGCTTATTGGAATAGAAATACTGAATGCTTCACAGAAAATAAATATTAATACTTTTTTATCCTACACCCTTGAGTTAGGCGAAGGTATATTAGGACAAAAAATAGCTGAATGAATTATCTCGCAACATTATCTATTTTTTAATGTAAACATCGCGTTTACCGATGCCAAAACGCAAAAGACAATCGAAAAAGAAACTACATGGCGAAGCCAGAAAAAAGGATGCCATGCGTTGGCTGCGTTCACAAAGGCAGCAACCAAAAGATCTTGTGAAAGCCTATTCATCACGTTATGGAATAGACAAAAATCTGGCCTACGAAGAACTAATGGCGATTGGATATTACGATGACATTTTGAAACAGGCCTATGAAAAAGAAGGCATAAAATGGGAATACATGGTAGAGCCACTGTCGGGTGAAATGTATGTTGTTCCTGAAGGTACTGAAGAACACGATCTATTCAACAACCAAATGCCATTTTAATTTTCCTAATTTTATCCCAATTAAGATAAAATTTTTGCAAAGCAATATCTAAATGAAGAAACAGACACAGGAGATCAAAGTGTTTATCACCACACGCGATTCAAGCTGTGCCGAATGTGGCGACAATTTGGGCACAAGAGCCTGGATAACCCTTACCAGGGAAAAGGGCGCGCTTTGCCTGTCGTGTGCCGACCTGGATCACTTGCTATTTTTACAATCCGGTGATGCAGCACTGACCCGACGATCGAAAAAATATTCTGCATTATCGGCAGTTGTATTAAAATGGAGCCGTGCCCGTAAACGTTACGAAAGGCAAGGGCTGTTGGTTGAAGAAAAAGCCCTGGAACTGGCGGAGCAGGAATGTTTGGCCGACAGCGAATACAGGAAACGCAGCAGGGAGCGCGCAGCAATCCGTCGGGCAGAAATTGACAAGGAGTATGTTGGCGAATTTGCTTCAAAAATCCGTGAATATTACCCCGCTTGCCCCAGGCACCGGGCCAAAGAAATAGCCGAACACGCCTGCCTCAAATATAGTGGAAGGGTGGGGCGCTCATCATCGGCAAAGGAATTTTCATTAAAAGCAATCGAACTTGCCGTGATAGCACATATCAGGCATACCGAAACAGATTACGACATACTGTTATCAAAAGGCTGCGACAGGCTGGATGCCCGTTCTTTGGTTCAGGGAAAAGTTATCGAAACCCTGTCGAAGTGGGAAGATTGATTAATTTGCCTGATGGTTACGATGCAGAAAATGCAATAAAATTCTGGACTTCAGTAAAATCAATGTATTTTAAAATCTGTATTTCGTTTTGCAAATATTCGCGAACAGCAACTCCGGCAGTTTTTTGTTTTCGGGAAGTTTGAGTTTTTGGCGGTTATTGTTTATGCATGCGATGGTATTATTGAACTGCTCCCGCACCTGTTCTGGCACTATGCGCCGGAGCATGCTCCGGCGTTGTGCCGGTATCTGCATCTTCTGTCCGGGGAGCATGCTCCCCGGACGCTGCCATAGGAATCGCACGCCCCATAGTTATGTTGCAGACACCTCGTTGACATGGGTTTCAGGTTCGCATTCACCCGGTGAATTATGCCCGGGATCAGGGCAATCACAAAAAAAAAGGGTATAGTTGCCGAGAGTTATTCACCGGGTAACTCCAACAGTTATAAAAAAATCACGGCTACTCAATAAGAAACCAGAAACTTAAATATCAATGACTATTTTTTCTACAGATATAAGAAAAGAAAAAATCTTTTAAAAGGACTAAGCAATAATGCAAGGATGAAATTCCATTTGCATTAGGCCAAACGCTTTTTTTATCTTTGCCGGCAAAATATATTTACATGCCGAAAAAGTTTAAAAAGATCACGGGAGATATTGTCTATTCAACCAATCCTGATTATTCATACAATTTCGATAATGATGAGAAGGTAGAATCGCTGCCACCTCATCAACAAAATTTAAAGTTATGGCTGGATCGGAAAATGAGGAAAGGCAAAGTAGCAACTTTAATAAAAGGCTATATTGGCAATGATAATGATTTAAAAGACCTTGCCAAAATGCTTAAAACAAAATGCGGCGTTGGAGGTTCGGCTAAGGATGGCGAAATTATAATCCAGGGTGATGTACGCGAAAAAGTACTGGAGCTACTCATTAACGAAGGATATAAAGCTAAAAAAGCCGGGGGATAAAAAAAGGTGATTTGCTTCGCGTAATTTCTCCGCCGTAGGGCGGACGTAATTGGGTGTTATTTGTTGTCATTCATTGTCAATTAGTAATTATTTAGGTGGTGGAATTGAATACCAAATCATCATAACCCCATCCCCGGCCCTTCCCCTAAAGGAGAAGGGAGACCAGCCGCACAAGCCACTGCAGCGGTCAGTGCGATGGCATCCTCCACCTTCAGGGGGAGTTAGAGGGGGTATTAGATTGCGGCCATTTGATTGGGAACTGATAAAACAGCTAAATAATTACGTCAATTAAATAAAATTTGTACACTGAAGACTTTTAACTGCCTGCTGAAGACTGTGGAATGAAGACTGAGGACTGAAGACTTTAAAATATATTTTCAAATAAAAACCTAATTGAATAATGGAAAAAGATGAATTCTTAAAAGAACCTGTTTATTCACAGTTTGTGCTTGAGTTTTTGGCTGTGGCACAAAAATTTTGTCTCTTTATCGAAGAAATCGACAAATACGACAAGAAGCATATTTTTGAATACCTGCACAAAGCGCTACCCCTTTTGTACGTGCGTGGTTCAGTATTGCCCGAAGTAAAACCTGAAAACTTCGATGTAAATGAAAAGTACTTCACCGAAGAACAATGGCAGACCACCTTTAACGAGATCAGAGAAAAACTTCAGAAAGATGATGAATTTTGGTTTCTGGAAAACGACAATCCTTTAAATGAGCCAATAAAAGGAAGCTTTGCGGATAAACTTACGGATGTCTATCAGGACATGAAAGATTTCGTGATTTTATACCAAAAACCTATGAGGGATGCTAAGCGAATCGCGGTGTGGGAAATCATCGAGCTATTTAAAGCGCATTGGGGCTTTCGTATAGTTAATCTATTAAAAGTTATTCACTATGATCGTTACAGCGAAAGAAGTGAACGCGGAGTTATGGATATTGGCGACATCTAAGCAGAGTCGATCAGAACAGGCACTGTTGTCCGTGAAAAACTCAAGATTAAAAATAGATTCTTCTCCACCTGTTGGCGGATTGAAAGATTTCTCCCTGCGGTCGAAAAGACATGGCTTCACACAGGGTTGTATGGGGAGAGGAACATCGGGCGCTCCGCACCCGATGTTCCTCTCCCCCCAACTACATCACAGCCCTGTCTTTTCGAAGGAGCGAAGCAGCCTGCCCCGACCATTCGGGGACTGAGAAATCTATTTTATCATTTGCCCGCCTTGCCGCGAGGCAGATAATCAACTTGTTACAAAAACTTATCATTGGTAAGGAGCTTGCAGCCTGCCCCGACCATTCGGGGACTGAGACCCGCCTCGCCTGCACCATTGCATACACCAGCGGCAAGGCGGGGGTCTGTTTAATAGTTAGGTTTTCAGCATTTTACCAAAACCTGTCACTGGTAGTCCCGAAATTTTGCGAAAGAATCTGTAATTATTAGTCGGACAGTAATGATATCAAACATACAATTCCTATCTTTTGTTATCCATTCTAAATTAACCAATATCCAAATATCATCATATCAGTAGTTTGGACGATTTGAGCAAATGCTATTCTAAATTTCATTTTAAAATGTAAAAACCCTGCATTTATGTGTTGACAGATTGTAAATTCCATATTTTTGCAATTTTAATTTATTCTAAATTAGAATTGCAGATTAATGTAAACCAACAATGAACCTAAGCGAACTTAAGGCAGGTGAGAAAGCATACATTTCGAAAGTGAAAGGCCGGGGGGCTTTCCGCAAGAGAATTACAGAAATGGGTTTTATTAAAGGTAAGGAAGTGGAAGTGATAAAAAACGCTCCCCTTCGCGACCCGATAGAATACCGCCTGATGAACTATGAAATTTCATTACGCCGTAGTGAAGCCCGGTTGGTTTCAGTGCTAAGCAAAACCGAACTAAGCCAGTTAAAACCCAATGGACAATTTTTAGGGGTAATTGATGATGAAACTCTGAAACATAAAGCCGAAGAAAAAGGCAAAACCATTGATATTGCTTTTGTTGGAAATCCTAACTCCGGAAAAACTACCATTTTTAATCACGCATCCAAATCACGCGAAAAAGTTGGAAACTATGGTGGAGTTACTGTTGAATCAAAAACTGCAAGGTTTGAACTTGACGGATACACATTTAATATTGTTGATCTCCCCGGGACGTATTCGTTAACCGCTTATTCGCCTGAAGAATTATTTGTTCGGAAACACATTTTGAGCGAGTTTCCCGATATTGTAATAAATGTAATTGATGCCTCGAATATCGAGCGCAACTTATACCTCACTACCCAGCTCATCGACATGGACATCAAGGTAATCATTGCTTTAAATATGTACGATGAGTTGCAGGCAAAAGGCGATAAGTTTGATCACAATATGTTGGGGAAAATGTTGGGCATACCTATAATACCAACCGTTGGGGCAAGGGGAAGAGGGATAATCAATCTTTTTAGAAAAGCAATCGAAGTTTATGAAGACCTCGATCCCCTGGTGCGACATATCCACATTCATTACGGCAAAACAATCGAACGATCGATTAAAAAAATTCAGGATGAAATTTGGAAAACCAGCTCTTTAACAGATAAAGTATCCTCGCGGTTTTATGCAATTAAACTGCTT
This sequence comes from uncultured Lentimicrobiaceae bacterium, assembly GCA_964593705.1. Taxonomy (GTDB): domain Bacteria; phylum Bacteroidota; class Bacteroidia; order Bacteroidales; family 4484-276; genus SABY01. The sequence goes on from CAZQIV010000004.1 coordinate 14,943, forward strand.
GAAAAAGATGAATCCACACAGTTTTCGCTAGGTAAACTTTCTACCTACAAAAACATTAAACTAATTGTTGATCATGAAATAGACATACTCGAAAAAGATTTTCAGGACGATACTGAGTCGATGATTGCTGATGCTAAGTACGGTTTCATCTCGGGAGCCCTGCGCGAAACTTACCACGAAAACAAGCTCAAACGCAAAACCAAGACTGAAACAGAAATCATAGATACATTTCTAACCCACAAAATTTTTGGGTTGCCGGTTTTCCTTTTCTTCATGTGGCTAATGTTTTACAGCACATTTACCTTCGGCATTTACCCAATGCATTGGATCGAATCAGGAATCGAATTCCTAAGTGGCATAGTAAACAATTACATGCATGCAGGTATGTTTAAGGATTTACTTGCTAATGGCATTATCTCAGGAGTTGGTAGCGTACTTGTATTTTTACCCAATATTCTAATCCTGTTCTTTTTTATATCATTTATGGAGGATACCGGTTACATGGCAAGGGTTGCATTTATCATGGACAGGGTAATGCACAAAATTGGTTTGCATGGCAGGTCATTCATTCCTCTACTCATGGGTTTCGGGTGTAATGTTCCGGCCATTATGGCCACCCGCACCATCGAATCCCGCAACGACCGTATCCTCACAATACTTATCAATCCCTTCATGTCGTGCAGTGCCCGGTTACCGGTTTACATACTTATTATCGGTGCCGTTTTCCCAACTAATCCCGGAACCTGGTTGTTTGTAATATATGGTGTCGGCATTTTCCTGGCGGCTCTTATTGCTATCATTTTCAAAAAAGTAATTTTTAAATCGCAGGAGGCACCTTTTGTTATGGAACTACCACCATATCGCCTGCCAACATTGAAAGCCATATTAAAGAATATGTGGTTTAAAGGATCACAATATCTGCAAAAAATGGGAGGCATTATCCTGATAGCGGTCATATTAATCTGGGCAGCAGGATATTTCCCGCTTCATACTGAAAAGATGAATGAATTTGACAACCATATCTTAAAAACACAATTGAATTATGCAGAGCAAATGACTGCACTCACTCATAATGTTTCAGAGACCGATGAAATTGAGAATGTACGAACAGAAATGAAAAGAGAGCTCAACAAAATTGGAATTCAAAAAGAATCTTACCGTCTCGAAAATTCTTACATCGGAAAAATGGGCAAATGGTTTGCACCTGTTATCGAACCTCTCGGGTTTGATTGGAAAATGGGCGTCAGCCTTATTACAGGCGCTGCCGCCAAAGAAATTGTGGTAAGCACCATGGGGGTACTTTATCAAACCAACGATGCAAATGCCACCAATCAATCATTGTTAAATAAAATCCAAACACAGGTTCATCAGGAAGGTCCATTGAAAGGGCAACTTGTATTTACGCCGGTTGTGGCGCTTGCATTTCTTATTTTTGTGTTAATTTACTTCCCTTGTATTGCAGTGGTGGCAGCAGTTAAAAAAGAAACTGGCAGTTGGAAATGGGCTGCATTCCTCGCGGTTTATACTACAGGCCTTGCCTACATTCTATCACTTTTAGTTTATCAGGTAGGAAGTTTACTTTATTAAAATTATGATCCAGGAAATCATTACATATCTAATTCTTGTTATCACAATATCAATAGCCATTTTGAAACTTTACAAGTCGCTATTCAGTAAAAAAACCACTGAAACATGCTCTACATGTTTCCAGGCAAAGTCGGCATGTAATGTCAATCATTTAAAAAATCAAGGCCAATAAAAAATATTTTTATATTTTAATTTGGAAAAAATGAAGATACCAACCATTGTCGTTCTCAATTTTTATTATTTTTGAAAACAAAATAATGACTTATGTATAAATACATCAAAACAGATAATCCTCCCCTGGAGGAGTTAAAAGAAGTGGGTATGGATTTGGTAATCGAAATTGCTAAGATGATGCCTGATCAAACAGAAGAATCGATAAACATCATAAGAGGGGGACTGCAGAGCAATGATTACGAAGCCATTGCACGTGGAGCACACAGCATAAAATCTAACTTAAAAATATTCATGGACGAACATAGTCCTGCTGTTGAATTTAGTTATGATTTTGAAACACGGGCAACTAAGTTGAAAGAAGAATTGAAGGAGAATGGAATTGTTGAAAATGATTTTGATTTTACACCTGACTTGGAAAAACTCATTAAAATTACAAAAGAGCCCATCGAAGAAATAAAAAGGCTTGGCAAAGAATTAAAAAACGGCTAAGTACCCAAAAATGTACCACCATATAAATCCTGATTCTGGCTCCATTAAAGAACTTGAAGAGGTTGGAGTTGATTTGGTAATTGAAATTATCGGGATGTTTCAATCACAATATAAAGATGATTGTAAACAAATTGGGGATGCAATTTCCAAAAATGACTTTGAGAGGATTAGCAGGAATGGACATTCAATAGGACGAATGTTTGCTATGTTCCTAAGCAACGATCATCCTGCTGCTAAACAACTCTATGAATTTGAAACTTCTGCCCGGACAAAATCCTATGAGCATCGAAATAATGATTTTGTTAAAAATGATGTGGACTTCAAAAAACTTTTTACCGAAATAAAAAAATTATTAAAAGAACCTTTAGCGGAAATCAACATTTTGGGCGAAGAATATAAAAACGGCCTTCGTCCCTAATTCCTATCAAGCCTGTTCATCCCTTCAATTGCCTTATCAAAGTTACTTCTCAGTTTTAGAGCTTCCTGGTAATCCAAACGGGCAAGATTCTTCTTTCCCAAAAGTTCATAACTGTAACCCCTGTTGTAGTACGCCTCCACGTATTCGGGCGCAACTTGAATGGTCTGGTTAAAATAATCAATCGCTTTTGTGAAATCCTGCCGGTAAACCAACTGGATATATCCCAGGTTGTACAAAACCGGCACATACTCCGGATTAATATCCAAAATACTATTATAGGTTTGAATGGCACTTTCTGTTCGTCCGTTTTCCTGAAAAAACAAAGCCAATTGATAATATGGTTCGATGGTTTGGGGAGTCAATCTGATGGCATTCTGCAAATAATTTACGGCTATCGGATTTTTTTGCGATGCAAATAAAATTCCCAATTGCAACTGTGCATCAAAATAGTCCTGATTTTGATCGATAGCTACCTGCAGATTTTTTATTGCATTTAAGGTATCGGATTCTTCAATAAAAGCCATTGACCTGATAAAATAAGCTATCGGGTTTATGTTGTCAATTGCTATTAATTTAGAAATTGTTGAATAGGTATTTTCGTAGTCGCGCATAATCAAATAAAGTTGAGACTTTTTCAACAAAGCCTCCTTATTTTTATTATCCAGGGCAAGAGCACGATCCAAAGCATCAAGGCATTTATCAGGATTACCCATGGCGAGGTAGGCATCAGAAAGTGTGATGAAATGATTGGCATTCTCCCCATCAATATCTATGGCTATGAGAATATCGCGTAAAGCGCTATCAATTTTATTTACCGAAAGATAATAATCGGCACGCCGGATAAAAAGCAAATCATTGTCGTTATCAGTTAAAATTTCCTGGTTAAGTTCAGTGAGAGGATTTGACTGAGCAATGCTCTCAGCATCTTCTGATTCAACTTTTTTACTATTTGTATTGCATGAATACATAAAAAAGTTAAAAACTATGAAAATAAGATAAATGTGCTTATTCATTAAAAGTCAGGCTTAAATTATTTGAATAACAAAAAAGTGTTGTTTTTATTACAAAAAAACCCGGCAAAGAAAATACTTTGTCAGGTTTATTCTCTAAAAATAAAATGCGATTTATTTAAGTTTTTCTCTCAATTTGGTTTCTATTTCGTCAGCAAGTTCAGGATTATCAGCCAAAAGACCTTTCACGGCATCCCTCCCCTGCCCTAACTTTGTTTCGCCGTAACTGTACCATGAACCGCTTTTTTTAACTATTTCATGGTCAACACCCAAATCGATCAATTCACCCAATTTTGAAATTCCTTCACCGTATATCATATCAAATTCAGCGCTGCGGAATGGTGGAGCAACTTTGTTTTTTACAACCTTTACCCTTACCCTGTTTCCACTAACTCTTTCTGCATCTTTTATCTGACCAATTCTACGAATATCAAGCCTGATAGATGCATAAAATTTCAATGCATTCCCACCTGTTGTTGTTTCAGGATTCCCAAACATCACTCCAATCTTCTCGCGGAGTTGATTGATGAAAATACAAATTGCCCCGGTTTTACTTATTGTTGCGGTTAACTTACGCAAAGCCTGTGACATCAACCTTGCCTGGAGCCCCATTTTTGAATCGCCCATTTCGCCCTCAATTTCACTTTTTGGTGTAAGGGCTGCCACAGAGTCGATTACAATAATATCGATAGCTCCCGAGCGAATTAAATTTTCAGTGATCTCCAGTGCCTGTTCGCCATTATCCGGTTGCGAGACAAAAAGATTTTGGGTATCCACACCCAACTTTTCAGCATAAAACCGGTCAAAGGCATGTTCTGCATCAATAAATGCAGCAATACCTCCGGCTTTCTGCGCTTCGGCCACTGCATGAATGGCCAGGGTTGTTTTACCCGAAGACTCGGGCCCATAAATTTCGACAACCCTTCCTTTAGGTAGCCCGCCAATGCCCAAAGCTATGTCCAAACCTAAGGAGCCTGTTGATATTGATGCGATATTTTCTATGGGTGAATCACCCAGTTTCATTATGGCTCCTTTACCATAATGCTTTTCAATGTTGCCCAATGTTCTTTCAAGGGCTTGCATTTTATCTGCCTTAATTTTGGCAGCATCATCTTTTTCTTTTGCCATATAATTTGGTATTAAATTGATTAATTAGTCATAGCTTCCAATATCTGGTCTGCATGATCTTTGGTTTTTACTTTTGTAAATACTTTTTCAATTGCTCCATTTTCATCAATAACATAGGTAGTTCGTAATAATCCTTCGTATTCCTTACCATACATCTTTTTCATTCCCCAGGCACCATAGACTTTTATAACTTCCAGGTCAGCATCGGCAATTAAAGGAAAAGGAAGATTATATTTATCAGCAAACTTTTTTTGTTTATCCGGCTTATCAGGGCTTACGCCGATAATTTTAAAACCTTTATTCAAAAGATCATCATAATTATCTCTCAAATTACAACTCTCAGCAGTACAACCCGGGGTATCAGCCTTTGGATAAAAATAGATAATAACTTTACTTCCTTTAAAATCATCAAGTTTGATTATCTCACCATCCTGATTAATACTATTAAATCCTGGTGCTTTATCTCCTACATTTAAATATGCCATCTCTGATAATTTTTTCGTTCACAAATTTAATCAATCCTAAATCCTACGGTTTTTCATTTAAGATTTATTAACCACTATTTAATGCGTAGCCATAAAGTCGTCCTTTTTCAATAATCTAAAAAAATGCCTCCCGCAGATTTCGCTGATTAGCGCAGATAAAATCTGCGCTAATCAGCGAAATCTGCGGGAAAATTACTAAAAAGACAGACACTATCTAAACCTTCTCACTTACTTTGGAGAGCTTTTCATAATATTTGCAAAAATGCGAAATTCCGCATTCGTCACATTTTGGTTTTCTTGCCTGGCAAACATAACGTCCATGCAGTATTAACCAATGGTGCGCCCTGGTAATAAACTTCTCAGGAATAAATTTTACGAGTTGTTTTTCAGTTTCGAGGGGTGTTTTTGAGTTGGTGGTCAAGCCAATTCTTGCTGACACTCTAAAAACATGTGTATCCACTGCCATTGCAGGTTTATCAAAGATAACCGAAGCAACAACATTGGCTGTTTTTCTTCCAACACCGGGCAGTTTCTGCAATTCATCAATGGTGGAAGGAACAACACCATCGAATTTCCCGATCAGGGTTTGAGCCATTCCAATCAAATGCTTTGATTTATTGTTGGGATAGGAACAACTTTTAATCAAATCGAAAACATCTTCAATTTTAGCTTTTGCCAATACCCGGGCATTTGGAAACTGTAAAAAAAAAGGTGGGGTTATAATATTCACCCGTTTGTCGGTGCATTGGGCAGACAAAATTACTGCTACCAATAATTCGTAAGGGTCAACATAAACCAATTCGGTATTAGCATCGGGTTGGTTTTTTGAGAAGTATTCAACGAAATCTTTATACCTTTCCTTTTTGGTCATCTGTTATTTTTTATGCAAAAATAAAAAAGCCGCTCAAATTATGGCGGCTTTATATTTTCATTCTTTCCGGATTGCCGGAATTAATTTAACAATAAACTAAAGTTACCTGCTTTTTGTGTTCGGTTAACAGATAATGCCCTGGAATAACTAAGAATATTTTTGATTGTTGATTCGCTGGGGCCAACCTTTTTTGAAGCAAAATAGTGTTTTATCCTGCATATTGTTTTGTACTCTTTGCTAAGCAGTCTGTTTTTTTTGATGAAACTCCTGTATTTTTCGGATTCATCATTTTCAGGTTCAGAGTAAGCGAATAAAATCAGATCGTTAATTGTGTAAGAACGGTTCATAGGCTACAGTGTTGATTGAAACTCAATTTACTGATAGCTAACGAAGCACCTTATTGGTTTATTACTTTAAGAAAAAAAAGCTTTCCTATTTGGTAAGAATTACATTCTTCTCTTTGATAATCTTTCTCAGATTTATTAACGCATAACGCATTCTCCCAAGTGCTGTATTAATACTTACATCAGTTTGTTCGGCAATATCCTTAAAACTCATTTCAGAATAATGCCTCATAAACAGAACTTCTTTCTGTTCCGGCGGCAGGTATTCAATAAGCTTCCTTACATCATCATGAATCTGATCCGTAATCATTTGATCTTCAACCGAAGGATCGGTAAAACGAATGGTATCAAATATATCGAAATCGTCCTTATCATTTTCAATAACCGGAATACGTTTTGATTTCCTGAAATAGTCAATTATCAGGTTGTGAGCAATACGCATTACCCACTGGATAAACTTACCTTCTTCCTTGTAAGCCCCTGACTTAATGGTATTGATCACTTTAATAAAGGTATCCTGAAAAATATCGTCGGCAAGCTGTTTGTCTTTTACCACCATTAGAATGTATGCGAACACTCTGTTTTGATGACGATTGATCAACTTTTCGAGGCTGTACTGGTTACCTTGTAAGTACTGACTAATCAAATCCTTATCTTGAGGAATTTGAGCTTTCATACTGGTCTCCTTTCTATGTTTGTTTTACAAAGCGTAGAAGTTTATTCGATAACCTGTCTCCTATTTTTAGTGGTGAAATAAATGATTTTTAATAACTTAAATCAAAATATTGCGCAAATATATACATTAAAAAATAAACACCAAATTTTATTTTACATTTGTTGCCGTTCAAAAAGGCATAAAAATTTGTCAGGTTTTTACAAATAACATGCCGTAATTAGTAAATTATTGTAAGATGTCGGTGGGTGAAATAGATTCTCTTGATCCTAAAAAACATATCCTTATTAAAGGAGCACGTGTTCATAATCTTAAAAACATAGATGTTGCCATTCAGCGCAACAAGTTAATTGTAATAACCGGTTTATCAGGTTCAGGCAAATCATCGCTTGCCTTCGATACCATTTATGCTGATGGGCAGAGACGGTATGTGGAAAGTTTAAGCGCTTATGCCCGCCAGTTTTTAGGCCGGATGCAAAAACCTGAAGTTGATTACATAAAAGGAATTTCCCCTGCAATAGCCATCGAGCAAAAGGTTAACTCACGAAATCCCCGATCTACCGTGGGAACTTCAACCGAAATTTACGAATACCTTAAGTTACTCTTTGCAAGAATTGGAAAAACTTTTTCGCCAATCTCAAACAACGAGGTTATGCGTCATAGTGTAACCGATGTTGTGAATTTTATTGAAAATCAAGCTACAGGAATCAAACTGATTATCACGAGCAAAATGGCAATCAGGGAGAAGCATAAGGTAAGCAATCAACTTACTGTTTTGCTTCAGCAGGGCTTTACCAGGATATTTCATAACAGTGCAATAGTTAAGATCGAGGAAATATTAGAGCAAAAAAGCGTGCTCAAAAATGCAGACCACTTTGAGCTAATCATCGACAGGCTATCAGTTTCGGATAATGATGAAATAAGATCACGAATTGCTGATTCTGTGCAAACAGCATTTTATGAAGGTGATGGGAAATGTACGGTGCAACTATTTATAGGCGAAGAAATTAAAAAATTTGATTTCTCAAACCGCTTTGAATTGGACGGTATAAACTTTGAAAAGCCAACCGAAAATCTTTTTAGTTTCAACAATCCTTTTGGTGCTTGTAAACGCTGTGAAGGCTTTGGCAGCATAATTGGCATTGATCAAGATTTAGTAATTCCTGATAAAAGCCTTTCAGTTTACCAGGGAGCCATTGCGCCCTGGAAGGGCGAAAAAATGGGCCAGTGGAAAGAGCTCTTTATTATGAGTGCTCCCAAATTTAACTTCCCAATTCATAAACCTTACAGCGAACTAAACACAAAGCAACAGGAACTTTTGTGGAAGGGAAACACCCATTTTGAAGGCATAAATGAGTTTTTCAGGATGGTTGAAGAACAAACCTATAAAATTCAATACCGGGTTATGCTTTCGCGATACCGTGGAAAAACCGTTTGCCCCGACTGCCGCGGAACCCGGCTTAGAAATGACACCAATTATGTAAAAGTTGGAGACAAATCTATCAGCGACCTTGTTTTATTATCTCTCGATAATTTGGTTCAATTTTTCAAACAACTGAGCTTATCTGATTATGATAGCCAGGTTTCGAAAAGAATACTTTTAGAAATTAACAACAGGCTCACTTTCCTTTGTGATGTCGGGCTTGGTTACCTTACTCTAAACAGGCTTTCATCAAGCTTGTCGGGAGGCGAGTCGCAGCGCATAAATCTTGCAACTTCGTTGGGCAGCAGCCTGGTCGGGTCGATGTACATCCTTGATGAACCAAGTATAGGATTACATCCCCGCGACACGCACCGGTTGATAAAAGTATTGCAAAGACTCAAAAAATTGGGAAACACTGTTATTGTGGTTGAGCATGATGAAGAAATTATTAAAAGCGCTGACCAGATTATCGACATTGGTCCTTTGGCCGGAAGCAATGGCGGCGAATTGGTTTTTTCAGGATCATTGGCAGAGCTCATGGTGCATGAAAAAAGTTACACGGCAAAGTATCTTAACAATAAACTTTCAATTGCCGTCCCTAAAACCCGGAGGAAATGGACTGACTTTATCGAGATAAAAGGCTGTAGGGAAAATAATTTAAAAAATATTTCCGCGAAAATCCCTTTGAATATTCTAACAGTTATTACAGGAGTGAGTGGCTCAGGGAAGTCTTCATTAATAAAAAACTTAGTGTATCCCGCCATGAAAAGACAGCTTGGAGGATACACTGATAAAATAGGGAAATTTGATAAAATTGACGGAGATTTAAAACGAATCGAGAATGTGGAATTTGTAGATCAAAACCCTATCGGCCGCTCGTCAAGGTCAAACCCCGCAACTTATGTAAAGGCTTATGATGAAATAAGAACATTGTACGCTGACCAGAAATTATCAAAAGTGAGGGGCTATAAACCGGGCTATTTTTCGTTTAACGTTGAAGGAGGAAGATGCGAGGAATGCCAGGGTGAGGGTGTTGTTAAAATTGAAATGCAGTTCATGGCCGATATTTTCCTCACCTGCGAAGAGTGTGGGGGGAAAAGATTTAAACAAGAAGTGTTGGATATTACTTTTAAAGGAAAAAATATCAGCGACATTCTTGATATGACAATAACGGAAGCCATTGATTTTTTTGTCGGTAATAAAAACAAACCCACCTCGGTCGAAAAAAAGATTACAACAAAACTTCAGCCATTGCAAGATGTAGGCTTAGGATACCTAAAGCTCGGCCAGTCGTCAAGCACACTTTCGGGAGGTGAGGCCCAGCGGGTTAAGCTGGCATCTTTTTTAACCAAAGGGTCTTCTGAAAAACCAACTATGTTTTTTTTCGATGAACCAACTACAGGCCTTCATTTTCATGACATCAGCAAATTATTGGATGCCTTCAATGCACTCATCGAAAATGGCCATACAATTGTAGTAATTGAACATAACATAGAAATCATTAAAACAGCCGACTGGATTATTGATTTGGGTCCTGAAGGCGGTGATAGTGGTGGATCAATAGTTTATGAAGGTATTCCTGAAAATCTAAATACAGCAAAAAATTCTTTTACCGCAATGTTTTTAACTGAAAAATTAAAGTGAACATATCCTCAAATTTAATATTAGCCACAGCGATGGTGATACTTTTTAACATTCCATTCGGATATTGGCGCTACAATGTTCGTAAGCTGTCGTTTCAATGGTTTCTTGCTGTCCATATCCCTGTACCATTTATAGTATTGTTGAGGTTTGGGATGAACATCGGATTTCATTGGACAACATACATCTTCCTTGTGGCAGCCTTTTTTACCGGTCTATTCATTGGCGGAAAAATTCATCAATCACGAAATAATTCAAAAATAGTTTCTTCCTGCCTGGTGATGGATTTGTACAGAAATATGTTTTAGCATTTTAATAATATCTAAAATTTAATCTCCAAAATAAAACCAGTTTTTCAATGCAGGAATTATCGGGCCAAGTGAAACTATCCCAATTATAAATGGAAAGATGGGGCTCTCAACCTGGCAAAATATTTTCTTCTGTGAGTTCGATGGCCCTCGTCAAAAAAGAACCATCGCTGTTACAATTTCGAAATATTTTTAATGTTGTAAAGAAAATCACATCAAAATACCCTTCAATATTTCAGTATTTAACTTTAACGGTTTCAAGGATTTTAAAATAATTGTTTTGAGGCGTTCAACTGCTTACTTATTATTTATACCAAATTTGTGTCCCTTATTTTTGAACACGGATAACACGGATTAAACTGATTTACACAGATCAGTGTTATCCGTATTCTTATCACTAAAAAATAATCACCAACAATTTTATATTTATTCCAATGAAAGGCAATTCAGGTAATTGGATAAAAAATGGTTCGGCTTCTTCGTAGCAAATTTGTTATCAGATGATTGGTATGTGTATTCAATTGAACACTTCAATAATTTTTTTCATTTCGAATGAGAAGGGTTGCCAATTGATTCAATACGACATTAATAAGGTATCCCTACCCTTTAGCAATTCTTAACAGCACGAAACATACTGAAAATTGCTACTTTTGTGCCCCAAAATAATTTAAATCCTACACTATGCTATTCGATTTCGATTTAATCAAATCAATCTATGAGAAATTCCCCGCGAGGGTCGAAAAAGCCCGTCAGGTTCTTGGCAGGCCATTAAGCTTAACCGAAAAAATACTATACGCTCACCTTTGGGATGCCAACCCTGGAAAAGAGTTTAAGCGTGGTGGCGACTATGTTGACTTTGCCCCCGACCGTGTGGCAATGCAAGATGCAACGGCACAAATGGCACTTCTCCAGTTTATGCAAGCCGGAAAAGAGAAAGTTGCAGTCCCGTCAACTGTCCATTGCGATCACCTTATCCAGGCTAAAGTAGGTGCAAAAAAAGATCTTGAGGTGGCTAAGGATGCCAACAAGGAAGTTTTTGATTTCCTCTCTTCCATTTCTAATAAATATGGCCTTGGGTTTTGGAAACCCGGCGCCGGAATTATTCACCAGGTAGTGCTCGAAAATTATGCCTTTCCCGGTGGGATGATGATTGGAACAGATTCCCATACAGTAAATGCCGGAGGCCTTGGCATGGTAGCCATTGGTGTTGGTGGTGCTGATGCTGTTGATGTAATGGCCGGAATGCCCTGGGAATTGAAAATGCCCAAACTTATAGGCATTAAGCTTACAGGGAAATTAAGTGGCTGGACAGCATCGAAGGATATTATCTTGAAAGTTGCTGGAATCCTCACCGTAAAAGGTGGCACAGGAGCCATTGTTGAATATTTTGGACCCGGGGCACAAACCTTGAGTTGCACCGGAAAAGGAACTATATGTAACATGGGCGCTGAAATTGGAGCCACAACCTCCTTGTTTGGCTACGACCAAAAAATGTCGGCCTATCTAAAAGGAACTGAAAGAGCTGATGTTGCAGCTGAAGCTGATAAAATTGCAGCACACCTCAACGGAGATGCCGAAGTTTATGAAAACCCTGAAAAATATTTTGACCAGGTTATCGAAATTAATTTATCCGAATTAGAGCCGCATATTAACGGTCCATTCACACCCGACCTTGCAACCCCGGTTTCTGATTTTGCAAAAGCTGTTCGCGAAAATGGCTGGCCTTCAAAATTGGAGGTTGGGCTTATTGGCTCCTGCACAAATTCATCCTACGAAGACATTTCACGGGCTGCCTCACTGGCTCAGCAGGCCATCGACAACAATCTTGAAGTAAAGTCGGAATATACTGTAACACCGGGCTCAGAGCAGGTGCGCTATACCGTTGAAAGAGATGGCTATTTAGACACTTTTGAAAAAATTGGTGGTGTGGTTTTAGCAAATGCCTGTGGCCCGTGCATCGGACAATGGGCAAGGCATAATGCAGACAAAGGCGAAAAAAATTCGATCATGACTTCCTTTAACAGGAATTTTGCAAAGAGAAATGATGGAAACCCAAACACACATGGTTTCGTTGCCTCTCCTGAAATTGTTACCGCATTTGCCATTGCCGGATCGTTGGAATTTAACCCAATGACTGACTACCTAATAAATAAAGATGGTAAAAAGATAAAACTTAAAGAACCGGAAGGTATTGAGATGCCCCTGAAAGGTTTTGCTGTTGAAGATAACGGCTATCAGGCTCCCGCTAAAAATGGCAGTATGATAAATATTGTGGTTGCTGAAGACTCGAACAGGCTTCAACTGTTAAGCCCTTTTAAAGCCTGGGATGGTGATGATATTAAAGGAATGAAATTGCTGATTAAAGCAAAAGGCAAATGTACGACAGACCATATTTCTATGGCCGGCCCCTGGCTCAGATATCGCGGACATTTGGATAATATTTCCAACAATATGCTTATTGGTGCTGAAAATTTATTTAATGGACTTACCAATTCGGTGAAGAATCAGATAGCTGGAAACTATGGAGAAGTTCCTGCCGTAGCAAGAGCTTATAAAGCAGAAGGAATCGACACTTTAGTAGTTGGAGATGAAAACTATGGAGAAGGATCTTCACGCGAACATGCAGCCATGGAGCCGCGCCATCTTGGAGTAAGGGCAGTTTTGGTTCGTAGTTTTGCCCGTATCCACGAAACCAACCTTAAAAAGCAAGGCATGTTAGCACTTACTTTTGCCGACAAGGCAGATTATGATAAGATTAAAGAAGATGACACTTTTGATATTGTTGGACTTAAAGATTTTGCGCCCGGGGTAGCTTTGACATTGGTGGCGCATCATACCGATGGCTCGACTGATAAGATTACTGTAAATCATACCTATAGCCCGGTTCAAATTGAATGGTTTAAAGCAGGCTCGGCATTAAATCTTATCAAAAAACAAAATAAGTAAACCAACATCAAATCACGAAAAAGCCCTTTGAAAAATACTTTCAAAGGGCTTTTATTTTTTTTCCCGATTAACAACCATTTGCACGGGTTAATACCCTGCATCAGAAAAATACCTCATAAACTGTGTGCGTTCAAAGAGCACAGGTTGCTTAATGTTTTTCCGACTGGCTTTTCCCCTGAAATTCTCAATCGAATTGTAATTATGCCGCCGCATCCAATCAGTTAAGGTTTGTGTCATTTCGCTTAACACACTTGGCCCGTGTTTGTATATTGCCGAAACAATCTGGGTAACCTGCGCACCTACCAAAAGATTTTTGATTACAGCTTCTCCATCAAAAATACCTCGCGAAGCTGCCATATCCAAACGGACTTTCTGATAAAGAATCCCTATCCATCGGATGGTCATAACATTGAGTTCTTTGCAACTCAGGATGTCACCAGGAATAATTTTCTCTTTTTCAATATCAACATCCGGACTGTAAAATTTATTAAAAAGAACAACAGCGGAGGCTTTAGTTTGAGAAACTTTATAAATAAAATTAGCAAGCCCCGAAAAATAATAAGAGATTTTAAGTGCATAAGGAATAGTAACAACATTACCGATCTTTTCGATAATATCGAAATAAATGTTCTCTTTTTCCTGGCCGGTATGATCAATTTCTGCCGGAAGCAAAAACAGATTGATCTCAAGCGCATCAGCGCCGGCCTCTTCAATCATTTTAGCATACGAAATCCATTCATCTGCCGACACACAGTTGATACTTGCAATCACCGGGATACTTAGCGCTTCTTTGTTTATTTTGATCAGCTTGATGTATTGTGAAATGTTATGTTTTTTAGAAAAATACATGGCATAATTTTCCTGATCGCTATAGGATCCATACATATTGTTCAATCGCTGTTCATCCACATCATGAAGGATTTGCTCCTCAAAAAGTGATTTTAGCACAATAGCGCCGACACCGGCTTTTTCGTAAGCAATCGAATTTTCGATATGTTCGGAAAGGCCGGAGCTACCGACAATGATCGGGCTTTTCAATTTAAGACCCATGTATGTTGTTGAAAGATCCATAATTATAAAATTTAGAAGTTGGTAAATTTAATAGAGCAAATCTTTTGAAACTTAAAAAGCATTACTGTTTATCAGGATGCAAAAACCTGTCGATTCCTTTTGCTGCGCTGTGTCCATTGGCAATACCATGTATTACATCAGGCCCCTGGATAATGTCGCCACCAAAAAACAGCCAGGGCAAACTTGATTGGAAAACATCATTTACCATGATTCTTCCCCGTGGTCCCATTTCGATATTATCTTTTATATCCTGCGAAAGATAGCTCAGATCCATGCCCTGCCCGATGGATTCAACAACCATGTCGCCTTCGAAGAATTTGGTTGTGTCGAGATTGCATTGTGGGTTGAACATTCCTTTTTCATCGAACAATGAAAGACATTGAGCCACATGCAGGCCTTTAATTTTCCCATCAGATATTTCGATGCGCTGGGGTGCCCATCCCGGATCTACAATAGCATCTTCTTCGCGCGCTTCTACAACTTCTTCGCGATCAGCAGGCATTTTCTCTTCGGTTTCCAAACAAGTGGCAATGACCTGTACTTTACCATACTTTTGCTTTTGAAGCCTTGCCAGCGAACGGGTAATATCCATAGCCACATTACCGCCACCAATAACAATAATTTTTTTGGCCAGATGAATTTCTTCACCGAGGGTAATCTTGCGCAACAATTCGATGGCCTGAAAAACGTGCTTATGATCTGAGCCTTCGATGCGGGTGCTGCGACCCAAGTGGAGGCCGGTTCCTGCAAATACAGCATCAAAATCTTTTTCCAGGTCTTCAAGCAAAATATCTTTTCCTATGGTGGTATTATATTTAATCTTTACTCCTAAAGATAAAATGTATTCGATGTCTTTATCGATCTGATCGTAGGGCAACCTGTATTCAGGAATCCCAAAACGCATCATACCCCCGGCATGAGAAAGTTTTTCGTAAATGGTACATTCGTATCCCATCAGGGCGAGGTAATGCGCTGCCGATAGTCCGGAAGACCCTGAACCGATAATGGCAACTTTCTTTCCATTTGTGGTCAGGTTTTCAGTTTCAAGAATCTGTTTGTATTTTTCTGAAGGATTCTGGTCGGCAATGTAGCGTTTGAGCCAGCGAATAGAGATGGCTTCGCCACGATGTCCGATCGAACAAACAGTTTCGCATTTGTGAGTACAAATCCTGCCGCATATTTCGGGCAACGGGTTTGTGTCGTATAAAATGCGCAGACCCTCTTCGAGGTCATCGTTGCGGATGGCTTTGATGTATTCGGGAATTCCCATGTGAGCCGGGCAGGTTGCCGTACAAATACCACATGCAACGCACCGGTCGGCCTCCTTCAGTGCTTCTTCCTTTGAATAGCCTTTAATCATCTCAACAAACGAGTCACTTCTTTCTTCAGGATGGAGATGCTCCATTCTTGCCCGCTGAAGGCCATAAAATTCGTAATTTCCTTCCGGCTTTTTCCAGCCCTTTTCTTCATTTTGCCAGACTTTTTCGTCAACTCCGGGTGTAAAACGATAAGCTTCCGGGTCTTCTTCAACCCAGTTATAGGCATTCGATAATTTTAGTGAGCCTGTTGTACACACATCCACACACAAAGCACACCAGCAGCAACGGCCATAATCAATACGGGGGCGCAAACCACTGTCGCCATCTTTGGTTTCGATGCCTTCGACCGGCACCATATCAATGGCTTCATTTTCACAAATATCTTCACAGGTTCCGCAACCGATACACAGATCAAGGTCGTTTTGGTGGAAACCACGATAACGCTCTGCACCTGGTCGCTCATTGATTGGATCTTTTAAAGCCACCGGCTCGTCAAAAACTTTTTTCCATGCGGAAAAAGGAGACAAAATATCTTTAATTTTCATTGTTCTGTTCAATTTTACTGTTGTCCTTCAAGCAGAAAAGCAGTTATTGTTATTCTATAATTGCAAAATATTGTTCCAAATATTGTGGTTCATCATCGTTCAATTTCGGGTGGGCAGGTGGCAAGAGAAACCATGATGGCCGACACATCAGAAATATTAGCATTTACAAGCAGCCGTTCGAGAACCGAAACAGCATGGGTATAGCTGGGGCCGCGCAAGTTGATCCTTCGTGGAAATTCACTTCCATCCGAAACCATATAAAAACCGTATTCACCACGGCTCGACTCGCATCTTACATAGGTTTCTCCTTTGGGTATTTTCCAGTGTAACACATTAGGAGTTTCCGCACGGATATCGCCTTTGTCGGGCATTTTAGCCATGATTTGCCTAAGTAAGTCAATTGTTGTTGTGAGGTCTTTTCGCCGCACCAAAAATCTTGAAAACACATCCGAATCATTTTCGATGTTATAATCAAAATCGAGTTGATCGTAATATAGATATGGATAATCTTTACGCACATCTCGTTTAAATCCGGCTGCCCTGGCTACGGGACCAACAATTCCGTAGTGATCCACCCAGTCGTTTGGAATATGGCCTATGCCAATGGTGCGCTTTTTAAATACCGCATTATTAAAGATAAGCTTATCGATGTCTTTTGCAAATTCCTCAATTTTCACAAGATTTTCTTCGAGGCGTTTTTTAAAGCCATCAGGAAGCAAACCCCTTACTCCGCCTGGCAAAATATACATGTGATAAATTCTGGCGCCTGTAAGTTCTTCCATTCGGTCGAGGATGAGTTCGCGATAATACAAGCCCCATGCCCCTCCAAGTCCTAAGCCGATAGTTCCGGCCTGCCCAGGCACCATGCGCAGCAAAACCTGCAAGCGTGCCATTTCGAGTACAATCATCCTAAGCCAGTTTGCCATTTCGGGTACTTCAATTCCGGCCAGTTCTTCAACACCACGTGCCAGGTTATATTCGTTGGTATCAGGCTCGGGAACACACATGCGGATGCATGTCGGAAAGCATTGAATATAACGGCGGCGCTCGAACAGTTTTTCGAAGCCACGATGCAGGTAGCCAACATGGGTTTTCGATTCCATCACCTCATCGCCGCTAATGGTTAGCTCAAGCGACATGTTGCCCGTTACTCCGGGATGGTTTGGCCCTTGCCAGACTTTTATAAATTTTTGCGACTGTAGATCAAGCACGGGCTTTCCATTTTCGTCCGTTTCGGGGAATAGGCTTCTGTCGGCTTTCCAGTTTAACATATTTCCGGATTTATTATTCATCGGGATAGAGCTTTTGTTTCATGTAAGTTGCCGGGTCGTATGTTGTACGTCCGGGCCTCGGGAAATAGGTTTCTTCTGAGTATTTTTTAGTGTCGAAATCACGACGCATCGGAGGCATGTTATCCCAGCCTTCGAGCAAAAATGGTTCGTCCACACGCGGGCTGCCCGGAAAGTCGATGCCATACATCTCTTTCATTTCGCGTTGGAAAGTTGCAGCATGACCCCAGAGCGTATGTATCGAATCCATGTTTTCGCCATCGCGGCTAATGAAGGTACGCAGACCCAGGTCGGTTTTCGTTTCAGGGTTATTGAGCATGTAAGTAATCTGAAATTTTCCATCTTCAATCCAGTCAACGGCAGTAATCAGGATAAGATTCACAAATCCCTCAAACGATTTCAGGTATTCGATCATCGGCAACAACTTCGCTTTTTGTACAGAGCAAAAAATTTGATAATCTTTTTTTTGCTGCAAATCGAAAATGTCGAACCGGCTAATAAGTGTTTTAATCAAGTTTTCCATAGTCAAAATGTTACCAGTTGTAATCGGGCATATTCCAGTCCTTAATAATTTTTTTCTGATTGGCTTTGTACCAATCCAGATTGGTAATATATTCATTGGCGCCTTCGGCTCTGCCAGCTTTAATTCTTTCTTTGAGTTTATTGAATCCTGAGAGGATGGCTTCGGGACGAGGCATACACCCTGCAACATAAACATCAACAGGCATATAATGATCGAGGCGGTTGATGGTGTTGTAACTGTCCCAGTACATTCCGCCATTGATTGTGCAGCTTCCCAGGGCGATTACAAATTTGGGGTTTTGCATTTGTTCATAAGTCCTGATGGCGCGTTTGAGGGTTTTAACCGCGAGGTAGCCCGAAATGATAATTACCGATGACTGGCGGGGTGTTGGCCGCATGGCTACACCATAACGATAGGCATCGAAGCGGGGTGAAAAAAGCGGTGGAAGCTCAATACTTCCGCAACCAGTGCCGAATGCCAATACCCACAGCGACTCGGCGCGTGCCCAGTTTAGAAACTTTTCGATGGTTTTATTACGGGGTTCTGATACTTTTGGCCGTTCGGTGCAAAAATAATCCTGCAATGGATCCACATTAATTTCTTCGCCTTCGGGGCCAATTACAACATGCTTCCGGTTTTCCGGCGCCAGGAATTTATCTTCCGTATTCTGTATGTTTTTTTCTTCTGACATTTTGAAAATTTTCCTTTGTCAAATAAATTAAAAAATCAATATCACAATTGACAATACGCCCAATACCAGCGGAATTTTGAGCATCCACGGAATGGACTGATCAACACGGAAGCGCGGAAAAACCATCCCTACAAAAACCGCCCAGAAATACACAAAAAATGATTTCACAATCAGTTCGAGCCAGCTTGAGGCTCCTCCAAAAAAGAGATTCATGTAGAGTACCGCTTCGATAACATGAAGTATTGCCCTGTTGGTTTGTAACACGCCGAGAAAGGTTCCATGGTATTCGGTTGGTGGCCCGATAGGATTTTCTTGCGGAGCCATCACAACATTGAAGGGGGAGTGACCCATAGCTCCTAAAAATGATAACATTGCAGCAATGGTTGCCAGTGGATTGGTAAAAATAGTCCAGTGTAATATTCCGCCCTGCTGCATGGCTACAATTTCGGAAATCGACAAAGTTTTATACTGGATGGCCAACGAAAGTACTGCCAGTGTAAAAGGCACTTCAATGGCCGTAAATTGTGCCAGACCCCTCGAAATTCCAATTGCTGAATAAGGATGACCACCTTCGCCGGCGCCCAGCGCCATTCCAAGCATCCCAAAAAACATAAAATACGCAATGAGGATCAGGTCGCCGGTAAATGAAAAATTATTCCATATCTCCGAGCCGTAGATTAGCGGCATAAACAAAAAGATACCTACCCCCCCCGAAAGCCTGAACACAGGTCCCAGGTAAAACATTACCCCATGACTGAGTTGCGAGCGGATGCTGTAGTTTTTAATCAGATTGATATAAGGCTGATAAACTTTTATCCCCCTTCTCATGCTTACCCGCGCAATAATTTTTCTGATAATACCCGCCATGATCAGCCCCCAGTTGAGGATGATAAAAAGACCGAGTAAAACGAATCCGATTTTTATAAGTAGTTCCATGTTAAAAAATTATCAAATACACAATAATGATGTATGCAAGAATATGGGCAAGATATGTTTGGCCGTTGCCGGAATAGATTTTCCTAAAACTATCGGCAAAGGCATGGGAAGTGCTGTTTACACCATCCCAAAAGCGTGTAACTACCGGAGTAGTCAGAAATCCTAATGCCCTGTTGTAGGGGGAAAACATATTGTGCGAAAAATGAGTGGTTTCGGGAGTAAATGGCCGTTCGCCGGAATAAACAATATTAAACTGTTTTACATTCTGAGCTTTGCGGCTCATTATCAAGAGCCAGGTGAGCAGCGTAACAAACATAACCCCGATCACCAGCATAATTTTGTATCCACTCCAGTAACCCAGGTTGGTTGAAGCGGTAACGTTTTCCCATGTTAGCGGGTCGGTGGGGAAATACCCTGCCTGCGAAAGTAAGGCACCAATAGGTTGAAGTACCAGATCGGGGCGGGCCGAAAATATCATAATGCCAACAATAAGAATAAACTGAGGTAAAATATACCAAATCGGAACTTCCTTTACCTTCCTGAACTTATCTTTGGGCTGACCCAAAAAGATGGAATAAATCAGCTTGAAACAATATAAGAATGCAATGGTTCCAGAGAAAAATACGATGCCCCCCTGAAAATACCAGCCTTTAGAGATAACTGCATTGTAAAAAAGCCATTTACCGGCGTAACCCGACAATGGAGGAATTCCGGCAAGGGTAATAATACCTATTAAAACGGCGATGAAACTCCAGGGCATACTTTTGATAAGGCCTCCCATTTCGTACATGTTGTGGGTCTTCACACGCATAACCACTCCGCCAATAGCGAGGAACAGCAAGGTTTTAAACATGAAGTGGTTGATCGAATAAGTTAATCCTGTAAGCCAGCCAACATTGGTCATAAAGGCAAAAGCAAAAAGGATGTATCCCAGGTTTCCCACACTCGAATAAGCCAGCAACCTTTTCGCATCTTCCTGGAAAACAGCCATCAGGTTGCCCCCCAGGGCAGTTATTGCTCCCAGCCATCCTAAGGCATAAAGCAGGGGATGCCCTCCGGCATTTTCAGCACCCATTGCCAGAAATAAAACGATAAGCCCAAAAGCGCCTCCCTTTAGCAAAATACCGGAAACCATGGGTGAAACATCCGACTCTGCCTCGGCGTGTGCTCCGGGCAACCAGATGTGCAAACCCAGGGCAGCAGTTTTGGTAAGAAAACCTACAGCCAGCAAAGTGTAAGCCCATCCCGGAAAATGCGTTGTATTGAGCAGTGATAGCGAAATACCCGACTGTCCGGCCACCGAAAGCGCAATGCCCATAAATATCAGGTAAGCGCCTCCAAGCGAAAACAACATATAATTATAAGCATGAACAAGGGATTTTTTGCCCCTGATGATGAGCACATACGAACCTAAGGTCATCAACTCCCAGGCAAAGAAAAACTGAAGCAAATTTTTAGCTTCCACCAACCCGATCAAACCGGCATACATCATAATGGCAAAAGGGAAAAACCCGGGGCGTTTGCCTTTTACCGAATATCCGGCAAATAAGGTGAGCAGGCCGCCAATAAGGAAAATGCCTGCAAAAACCAGTCGCAGGGTATCGTCTTGTAGTGAAGGATAAAGTTGCCATGCGTAATATCCCATGCCAACAATGGCAATGGTATTTTTTATTCGGGCAGGCAAAAAATCAAGAACAAAAAGCAATAGAATAAAATAAACGGGGATCAGATTAAGGCTTAACCCACCCGGAACAGCTCCGATGGCAAAATGACTGACACCAATAATTGCCAGCGCAAACACAGCCACAGGAATAAGTTTTTCGATTCCTAAATCAATTTTCTGGTCGGCTTCAATATCCAGCTTAATGGCAAATCCCAACCAACGGAAAAGATAAACCCCTTCGAACATCGATCCCAGGAGAATCGCAACGATCCATCCAAATTGCCCTTGCGAAGCCAAATCCATGACCAACTGCCATTTTCCAAAAAATGAGGGAAATGGAGGAAATCCTATCAAAGCGAAAGCAAAAAGACCGAAAGCGACTAACAGCAACGGCTTGGTTCGCAATACCGACCAGCTTCTGATGTTTTCTTTTCCAATCATACCCGATAACCAAAACAATCCTGCCTTAGCTAAAAAGTGACTGATAAACAAGCCAAAAAATACCATGCGAAGGTGGTTTCCCAAAAGATGGGAAAAACCGATAACTGCCACCATTAAACCTATCTGGCCTATTGATGAATATCCCAGCAGTCGGTTTGCATTTTGTTGGGCAATGCCCAGCACATTTGATCCTACAAAAGTTATCATCCCAATTAGGGCAACCACATTCATCCAGTCGTTTGTTCCGAAAGGCAACAATTTATAAAGCACGAAAAGTGAGGCCGTAGCCGTACCCGATGAAATCATGGCGCTTATTCCCGGATGGGCCGATTGATAAACATCAAGCCCCCAGCCATTAGCAGGAAAAGGTTTAAGCTCCAGCAGCACCGCAATAATTACAAGAAATACAGCCGTTGACAGTCCTTTGACAGCCCCGGTATTTTTGCTAATAAAATCATCGATGTTGAGTGTGCCTGCAAAATAATAGATGAATCCAATTCCTAAAAGTAATACTGTTGAAATTACACTAACAGCAATTAAATATTTAAAACCTGCCGAAACCGAATCGATATTTTTCTTGAGAAAAATAAGGCCAATGATCGCAATGGAGGCAATTTCCAAAAATACAAACATGTTAAAAATATCGCGGGTCATAATAATAACATTCAACCCCATGATAAGTACCAGGAAAAGCACAACGGCACTTGCACCAGCTTCTTTAAAGGTTTTATACAAATATAAAAATCCAAAAAATCCAAGGATATTTGTAGCTGAGGTCAGAAATGCTTCTTCGATACCCATTTTCAGATTGATCGAAAAGGGTGGCAGCGCTCCTGCGGTATAAATGATAAATGGTTGCGTGGCATCGCCCATAAAATGGAGAAGCCAGCTAATAGAAACAACTGCCGGGAAAGCAAGTGTAATGAGTGCAACAAGCCGGGCAAAATCTGAACCGGGTTTTCTGAACAATCCCAGCAGGAATGCAACACTCAGCAGGACAGCAACGATATATACAGGATTTACCATTTTAGCGATTTGTATTTATTGATATCATAAGTTCTATTTTCGGTGTACATGCGCAAAGCATAAGTAAGCATTAATGCGGTGATGCCCACGCCAATAACAATGGCTGTGAGTACAAGTGCCTGTGGTAATGGATCCACAATTTTTGTTGCGGCATCGGCTTTGTTAACAGCCCCATCGATAATTGGCGCTGTTTTATTTCGGATGTACCCGATACTCACCAAAATCAAGTGAACACTGGTATCGAGAATAGAAAAGCTGAGGATAATTTTAATTATATTTTTTTGAGAGATTATTCCCCACAAGCCGGCAAGAAAAAGCAGCAAGCCTGTTGCCATACTTATGTATTCGATATTTAAATATTTCATTTTTCCTCTCCTTGTGTTTGATTGAGCACAATAATAATTTTAGAAAGTTCGGCACCTACCTTAAGGCCTATAAGGCTATAAATAATTGGGATGGCTCCCGCGCTGAGCAGCTCGCCAAAAGTTCCGAGGGGCAGAATTTTATTATCAAGAAAGCCCGCGGCTAAAAAGATTCCAAGTACGCCAAGGATCACAAATCCGAAGCCCGAAAATGCTTCGGTAACTTTAAGGAGTGTATGGCTGATCCTGGGGCCAGATACCGACATGAGCCACAGAATTATGGCCGAAGCAAGCACAGCCCCACCTTGAAATCCCCCTCCCGGAGTAAGGTGACCATTGATAAAAATATAAACTCCTACCAGAATGATGATGGGGAGTAACACATTGGTGGCGGTTTCGAGCAACTCGCTGGTAGCTTGTTCAGGTTTTCGGTTGGAGCTTTTTCCGGTCGAGAGCATAAAACCAATTATAGCAGCAGTAAGAAACAGGATGGTAACCTCACCCAGGGTATCAAATCCACGGTAGGTAACAACAATAGCAGTTACCAGGTTGGCAGCGCCGGTTTCGGCAGCGCCATTTTTTGCATAATATTCTGCAGTCGAATTTAGTTTATCTGCGCCGTGGTATGCCGATAGTTCCTGAAAAAGAATCCATCCCATACCTGCAATTATCAAAATCAGAATACTATTTCGTATCATCGGTTTGTCGGATTTTATTTAATACATAAAAGAAAATTACCACTGTGAGTGCGCTACCAATAGATGCTTCGGTGATGGCTACATCAGGAGCAGCGAGAAAAATATATACCACCGAAGCAAACAAGCTGATAATGCCGGAGGCGATAACCGCAACCTGCAGGTTCTTGTGATGGATTGCTGTGAATGCCATGACGAGCATGATCAGCGACATTATAATTATGATTATCGAATAGAGCATATAATTTTTATTTAGCTTGTGAAACATTTTCTTCATCTTCGGCCAGCTTATCAATAGCAGTTCTTGATGAAAGTGGAACCTTTATAAAATGTGCTGCCCTGCCTAAAACATGCGATGAAACCGGATTGGAAATAAAAATAAAAATGATGAGCAAAGCAATTTTCAACAACCAGTCGGGATGAATCAACCCTATGCCAAGCAAAGTGAGCATCGAGCCCAGCGTAGAGGCTTTTGTTCCGGCTTGTATCCGGTTGTAGATGTCGGGCATACGCAACAATCCGATGCCTGCAAACAAAATAAACATAGCCCCGATCAGGGTAACGAATGCGCCAATAATTTCCAGAATTTCCATATTACAAACTTTTTGCTAAATATTTAGCTATTACTATCACACCAATAAAACTCAGTATGCCATAAACTATCGAAACATCGATATAAATTACCCTGCCAAAAAAGTGAGCCAGCATCACTATTAAACCGATAGAACTTACAGTGAGAACATCGAGGGCTACTACGCGATCGACTACAGTGCTGCCAAGCAAAAAACGCACAATCACCAATAGAAAGGAAATAGCGATTATAACCAATGCGATGGAAAGAATAATATTAACCATAAAGAACCTCCAGGTATTTTTCAAATTTTCGAATAATGGACTGTGCATACTTTTCGGTATTATCACCATCAATATGTACGCAATGTATATAAAGGGTATTTTCTTTGATGTCGATGGTAAAAGTACCGGGGGTGAGCGTAATTGAATTGGCAAGTATCAGTCGGGCCATCTTCGATTTTAATACCGTTTCAGCTTTGATAATCCCCGGATTGATGGGCAATGCCGGATTGAGCACACGCATGGCAATGTCAACATTGGATTTCACAAGTTCCACAACAAAAACACCCAGGTAAACAAATGTGTAGTAGATCGACTTTGGATTGATATTAATATCATTAAAAATCGAACATTTCTTACAAATTGCAAAGGATAAGAGTAGCGAAACACCTGCTCCGATGAGTAGTGGTGCAATTTGAATTGTATTGTTCAGTACCATCCAAATGGCCATGAGCATTACAAATACAACAAAAATTCCCTTAAATTTCATATTTTACTTTTTTTTAAATCAGTACTTTTTCTTTGTTATAAAAATTCAGGATTTCTATAAATTTCTCCCGGATTTCGATGAGCTGAACTTCCTGAAGTTTTTTTCCATAAATCCTGATAAAATCAATAAAATGGGGCTTTTCCATCCAATAGCCAATGGCTGCATCAAAATTCCGAAATACTTTTTTTGATTTCTGATAGGTAATGAGCTGCTCAAAAGTTTTCCAATCGAGGGTTTGAGGAATTTCGAGATAAAATATGTCGGACGATAAGGCATTGCTGAAAACATTTTCACCCATAGGGTTGACCTCAAAAAACGACTTTAAATAGATATGACTGAGATAAGTGTTTATTTTTTTGTTCTGGTGAAAGTTAATTCCATGATTCACAAATAATGCTGCTATATCGTCCAAAGAATGGCCTTGCAAATCTTTTATCCTGATAGCCTTGCTGTATTTTCCAAGCAGCGAGATATGCGCAGGGCAGGTCTGAACACCGAATTTCTCATGGGCTTCAATACTAATTCTGCAAACAACATCCTGGTGGCAGCAAGCCAGGGTGGTAACCGGCAAATAGTACGACCTTTCTTTGCAGGTGTTGTCGGTAGGGTTATGTTCGGAGCAATAAAACCCCGGGAAAGGATCCTTTGATTCGAGCACCAACATTTTGGAGACAGGTTCAAGGGAAGTATTTGATAATGTTTCCCTTTTTAAAATTGTACCGTATTTTGCCAATGTATGTTTCAATTGCTTAGTTTTGTAGAAATTTGTTGCAAAAGTGTAATTTGAATCTTTTGGTTTGATAAATAAAAAATGATTTGTCAACCGGAAAAAATTAAGATATCTCACTTTTTTTGATGTTTTATTTTGTAAAATGCTGAATACGAATACAAAACTTAAATGTAGCCTGTGTACCTACAAGCAGCAATGCTATTTTAGTAGTTTAACCGAAACCGAATCTGATTTTTTATATCAAAACAAAACAGAAGTAGATTTTAAAGCTGGCCAAACCATCTATAAACAGGGTACTGTTTCGAAATATCTCATTTTTTTATTGAGTGGCATGGCTAAAGTTTTTATTGAAGGCGACAACAACAAAAATTACATTTTACAACTGGTTAAGCCTTTTCATTTTTTAGACTTCCCCGCCATTTTCGACAACGATATGCTTTTCCGTTCTTCGGTGGCGGTAATGGATTCGCGTGCCTGCCTTGTTGATATCGATGCTTTTAAATCGTTGGTGCTTTCCGATAAAAAACATTTCCCCCGCATCATCAGGCATTTCAACCAACTTCAGCAACAATACTCCACCAGGTTGATCAATGTATTGTATAAAAATATGGAGGCACGCATTGCCGATGCGTTACTTTACCTGGTAAACGAAGTTTATTACAGCCGTGTTTTTACCCTGACCATTTCGCGAAAAGAGCTTGCCGAATTGGCCGGCCTGTCCAAGGAGAGTACCAGCCGTATTTTAAGCCAGTTAAAAGATGAAGAAGTTTTAAAAATTAAAGGAAAAGAAATTGAGGTACTCAATAAAAAATACCTTGAGCAACTTTCAAGAATTGGTTAACTCTTTCTGCAAATTTTACCAGCATTTCATTGAATACATTTTGAACTTGTTTTATGAATAGTAAAAGCCAATTTGGTTACATTCAGATTACTGAAAAATACTTTCACCATATCTATTTTAAAGGTGGCTCTACTATCATTTTTGTTGAATTTTGTTTGTTAATTTAATTGCTGTTGATAATGAGACAACAGTGGGCTGTGGGCTGCAGACTGTGAACTGAAAAATTGTTGAGCCTTTCCAATAATCATGATATCAAATTGTGGCCTTAATACACTGATACAAGCTGCAAAGAAAATCATGGTAATAAAAGGGCTCTCACCAAATCAATAAAAAAAATGACCTAAACCATTACTTTTGTTGAGCCAGAATCATTGTTAATAAATAAACAATACCCATTAAATTATAATTTTGCACATTAACATATAGAGATACTTACATACAACAAGATCGATGAAAACCAGGAGAGACTTTATTAAAATATCGGCATTGGGAACCGCTGGAGCTACACTGGCTGGCAGCATGTTATCCTTTGGCCGGGGATCCTCGGCAGTGGATGATTTTACGAAAAAGACCGAGCCTCTAAAAAAATTACAACGCTACCCAACGTATTGTGAAGTATGTTTTTGGAAGTGTGCGGGCTGGGCTTATGCCGATGAAAACAATAAGGTTGTTAAAATTATAGGTAACCAGGAAGACCCGCACTGTAACGGAAGGCTTTGTCCACGGGGTACAGGTGGAGTCGGAATGGTTAACGACAGCGACAGACTTACGCAACCATTAATAAGGACCACTGTTAATGGCAAACAAACATTTAAGGAAGCAACATGGGAAGAAGCATTATCCCTCATAGCTTCCAAAATGAAAGATGTATCTGAAAAATATGGGCCGGAAGCTTTCGCTTTATTTAATCATGGATCTGCAGGTCATCATTTAGGACATCTTTTTAAAGCCTATGGTTCTACAAATATTACTGCACCATCCTATGCCCAATGCCGCGGGCCTCGCGAAGTTGGTTTTGCAGCAACCTTTGGTTCAGGAGTAGGCTCACCCGAACCTACTGATATTCGCGACACAAGATGCCTCGTTCTGATAGGCTCTCACCTTGGCGAAAACATGCACAATAGCCAGGTACAGGAAATGTCGGATGCCATCGACAAAGGCGTTTCCATTATTACCGTTGACCCCAGGTTTTCGACAGTAGCCAGTAAATCAAAATTCTGGTTACCCATCAAGCCTTCAACCGATCTTGCACTTTTGTTAGCCTGGATTCATGTAATAATCAACGAAAAACTTTACGATAAAGATTATGTTGAAAAATATACTTACGGACTCGACCTGCTTAAAGCGCATGTAGAAAACATGACCCCTGAATGGGTCTATGGCATAACTACTATTAAGCCAGATGTAATCAGGAAGACTGCCCGTGAAATGGCCGATGCCTCTCCATCAGTGATTATTCATCCCGGGCGGCATGTTACCTGGTATGGCGATGATAGTCAACGTGCAAGAGCCATGGCAATATTGAATGCATTACTTGGATCGTGGGGACGGCGTGGAGGATTTTATTTCAAGGAAAGCATGAAGGTACCACACTTTCCCCACCCTGAATATCCAAAACCAAAATGGTCGTGGCGCGATACACTCAATGGCAAATATCCATTAGCCGGTTTGGCCATATCCAATGGCCTGATAGATGCATCCATCCCTTCGCCCGACAATAAGCACCAGATTAAAGCCTGGATGGTTGCCGGCACAAACCTTCCACTCACAATGCCACAAAAAGAACAGTTGAATAAGGCATTTGATGCGCTTGAATTTGTTGTAGTTGTCGATACAATGCCAATGGAAATAACAGGTTATGCTGATGTTATTATTCCTGAATGTACTTATCTCGAAAGATATGACGACCTGAGAACTTCGCCAAACCGTGAGCCATTCATCGCCCTGCGCATGCCGGCCACTAAGCCCTACGCCGATACCAAACCGGCATGGTGGATGGCCAAACAACTGGGTGAAAAACTTGGCCTTGGAGAATATTTTGCTTACGATAACTATACTGAAGTCTTAGACTGGCAGCTTCAGCAGGTAGGCTCATCACTTGAGGAAATGCAAAAAATTGGAATTAAAAAATATAAGCGCACCTCCGGGCCACTTTACCTCGGCAAAGATGAAGATTACACCTTTAATACAAATACAGGTAAAATTGAACTTTACTCCACCGAATTCCAGGCAAACGGGTTTGATCCCATGCCTGTATTTACGCAGCATCCTGAACCACCATCGGGGTATTACAGGTTAATTTATGGCCGTGCTCCCATGCATACATTCAGCCGAACGGCAAACAACCCGAATCTTCACGACCTGAAAAAAGAAAATTCTATTTGGATTAATCCGAAAGTAGCCAGTTTGTGGGGTTTGAAAAAAGATCAATACATCTGGATTAAAAATCAAGATGGAGTTGTATCGAAATTTCCTATTAAAGTTAGGATTACCGAAAGAATAAGATGGGACTCTATTTATATGGTACACGGATTTGGGCATAGTGATAGAAAACTTAGCCGGGCCTATGGCCGGGGCGCCAGCGATTCGGATATGATTACAAATGTAATGGTTGATCCGATAATGGGAGGAACCGGGATGCGTGGAAATTTTGTAACATTTTTAACTAAAGACCCAAAAGAGGAGGTTAACTCATGAGATATGCCATGGCAATAGACACTAAAAAGTGTGTCGGGTGCAGCGACTGTGTAGTTGCCTGCCAAACAGAAAACAACGTTCCATTAGGATATTGCAGGGATTGGGTAACAGAAACTGTTACCGGCAGCTACCCCAATGTAGAAATTGAACTCAGAACTGAAAGATGCAACCACTGCGATAATTCACCATGTGTGCGCTGTTGCCCAACCGGCGCAAGCCATATTGTTGAAGGAGGCATTGTTCTGGTTACTCCCGAAGAATGTATAGGTTGCGGAGCGTGTATCCAATCCTGTCCGTACGATGCCCGGTATTCACATCCAAAAGGCTATGTGGATAAATGCACATTTTGCAACCATCGTGTGGTAAAGGGCGAACTACCGGCATGTGTGGCAGTGTGCCCTACAAAATGTATGTATTTTGGTGATTTAGACAATCCAAATAGCGATGTGTCGAATGCACTGAAAAACAGAAAATATAAAACCCTGGCTCCTGAAGCCGGGACAAAGCCACACATTTTTTATCTTATTTAATAAAGAAACAAAATGAGAGAAGAATTATTTATTAGCGGACGCGACATTCCAAATATCGACCCGTTTTTGCATATCTGGCACTGGCAAATACCGATTTACCTTTTTCTGGGTGGTCTTGCTGCCGGGATTTTGTTTTTTGCCAGCCTGTTTACAATTATTGGCAAAGAAAAAGAGATGCCGGCAACTGTAAAGTGGGGACCGTTTTTTGTTCCCGGAGTCCTGGTATTGGGCTTGCTTATGCTCTTTTTAGATCTTAAACACCAAATGTATTTTTGGAGACTTTACACCACCATCCGCATGGATTCGCCAATGTCGTGGGGAGCGTGGGTACTCATGTTTATTACACCGCTGTCTTTTCTTTGGATTGCGAGTTATATCAAAGAACTTGTTCCTGAATGGAATTGGAAGTACAAATGGATAGACGAATTTTTAGAATGGTTCAATAGCAGTCGTACACCCATTGCCTGGATTATGATGGCGCTTGCAGTGGTGTTGGGGATTTATACAGGCATTTTACTTAGCGCCTTCAATGCACGACCCCTTTGGAATAATGCGATATTGGGGCCTTTGTTTATGGTTTCGGGAATGTCAACAGGTGTTGCAACTGTTATGTGGATTTCAAAAAGCCATAGCGAACGTAAAATTCTAGGCCAGATAGACATCCTGCTCATCGTGGTTGAGCTGTTTTTTATTACCCACATGTTAATGGGTATGCGTGCCGGATCAGAAGTAATGATTCAGGCTGCCGATTTGTTCCTCGGCGGAGAGTTTACCGTTTCCTTCTGGGTGTTTGTTATAATTCTTGGACTTTTATTTCCTGCATTGCTTGAAGTGCTTGAGCTTCGTGGGTTTAAAGTTCCGATAGCAATACCAGCTCTGCTTATTTTAATTGGTGGTTTAGTTTTCAGGTTTGTAATGGTTGAAGCCGGGCAAATAACAAGATATCTCTACTAAATAAATAAAATCTCATATCATGAACGACAAATCGAAAATATACTGGAATCCTTATTTTGGCGGTGTAATGTTGGGCTTACTCCTACTCGCAACCTTTTACATCACCGGAAGAGGTCTGGGTGCAAGTGGCGCTGCAAAAAGTACTGTAGTAGCTACTATTAAAAAAGTTGCGCCCGAACACGCTAAAGAATCAACTTATTACAGCAAATTTATATCAGACGATGCGCATCCACTCAACCAATGGCTGGTTTTTGAAGTTATTGGAATTCTAGCCGGTGCGCTACTTTCGGGTGCGCTTTCAAACAGGCTGAAATTCAAGGTTGAACACTCACCAAAAATTAGCTCCGGCCGCCGGCTTGCTTATGCTGCTTTTGGTGGCTTAGCATTTGGCATAGGTTCTCAATTTGGACGCGGATGTACTAGTGGCGCTGCCCTAAGCGGGATGGCATCATTATCACTTGGTGGTTTTATTGCCATGCTTTCAATTTTTGGAAGCGCTTATATGTTCGCGTATTTTTTCAGAAAAAATTGGATTTAATCACACACAAATTTAAGTAACATGGGCCCACTCATTCCATTAGATATTATCGACCCGAGCTGGAATAATGTATTTGCAATTTTAATAGGAATTGCTTTTGGATTTATCCTCGAATCATCAGGATTTTCATCAAGCCGCAAATTAGCAGGAGTTTTTTATGGCTATGATTTCACGGTTTTAATTGTGTTCTTTACAGCCGCGATAACTGCTGCAATTGGTCTTTACTATTTTTATTATCTTGGATGGATAGACATAAACATAATTTACGTTAACCCAACTTATCTTGGTTCGGCCATTGTTGGCGGAATTATTATGGGGCTGGGATTTATTACCGGAGGCTATTGCCCCGGCACAAGCTATTGTGGTGCTGCCATCGGTAAAATAGATGCTATTGTTTATTCCTTTTCCATGATGGCCGGCATCTTTATATTTTCAGAATTCTATCCTCTATTCGAAGATTTCTACAATTCAGGTTTCCTCGGAAATATTACTGTATATGATTCACTTGGTATTTCAGTAAGCTTATTCATGATTATCCTTATTGTAATTGCTTTGGCAGCATTTTATGCCACTTCTTTGATAAAGAAAAAAGTAAAAAAAGTTGAATACTAACTGTTTACAGCTATGAATAAAACCTATATAATACTTGCAGGAATTTTAATCATCTTAGGTCTTGGATTATTCGTACTTGAGGCAAAAGAGCAAAACGAAGAAATCACTCCCAAAGAATTATTGACCGATCTGATCGAAAACACCAGGTATGTCACTTCCGATGATCTGGCGTGCAGAATTATCGAAGGAGACCCGTCGATACAAATGATTGATGTTCGTGATGTGTATGATTTCATGGATTTTTCGCTGCCGGGAGCTGAAAGTATTCCCATTTCTGACCTTGCCACAGACATAACCGGCGAATTACTTGGAGTTCCTGGAAAAGATTTTATTTTTTATTCAAATGGTGATGTGGAAGCAAATAAAGCATGGCTGATTTCACAGCGATTAGGCTACAATAGTTTGTACATTTTAAAAGGCGGTTTAAATAAATGGATCGAAACAATTATCAAACCCCAACCACCAGCCGAAAGTCAGCCCCGGGAAGCATTCGACCTTTACCAGTTCAGGCTTGGGGCAAGCCAATATTTTACCGGGGATAATGCCACAATTACCACTGATGCTCCTGCACTGGAAATCCAGTTTGAACGGAAGAAAAAGAAAGGCGCTGTTGAGGGCGGGTGCTAGTCAGCATTGGAATCATTGTATCATAATTAGAGTCCGTTTTTAAAGTAACTTTTAGAAAAATATACGATTTCAGATTAACGATTTTAGATTTAAGATGTTAGTGTGTATTAATCAAATCTATAATCTGCTCCAAAGGAGTCCTTCGGACAATTCCCGATTATGCGGTATTAATCTTAAATTAAAAAATTATCGACACTTTGGACACGCATTAATTAGGATCATTTTTGGAGTATTAATGGAAAATTGATAAGTGTAAATAAAAATATGAAATGGGTAAAAGTAGAGAATGATTATTTTTAGAGAATTAAAAGATACATGGAAATAAATCTCAAAATCATTCACACTACTTTTTGCCATCTAAAATTTAATATGCTATGAAAGAACACAAAACAAAGAGGCTTGTTACAGCAGTTACTGTTTTTTTGGGGGTACTGATTGTAGGTTACATTTTTATGAAAAGCCCCGAATTAGCTTTTGTGGAAACGCCGCAGCAAACCATCGATTTTTTAATGGATTCGGAATATGAAGTACTACCGGAGGATGTGGCCTACAATGTTGAATTTGGCGAACCTGGATTTGTCTATATTGATTTGAGAAACCCTTATGAGTTTGCTAAAGGAAATATTGCAACATCAATCAACATACCACAAACTGATTTGCTTGAAAAAACAACGCTTAAGTTTTTTAATGAAACAAAAAAAGATTCATTGATGATGATACTGATTAGCTATGACGAAGCCGCGGCAATTGGGCCCTGGCTAATTTTAAAACAATTAGGGTACAACAATACAAAACTTATGAAAGGTGGTTGGAGTTATTATGCCAACGAATCGCTGGACCCCTACGATATGCCTGAGGTTCCAAAATATATGGTTGAAGAGCCTGCTTACAACTTCGCTTCAATTATGGAAATGATGAAATCTTCACCTGCTGCTGCTTCTCAAACAGATGCTCCTGAGATTATTTTGCCTACCAGAAAGAAAAAGAAGGGAGCAGTAGAAGGGGGATGTTAAGTATTGATCTTTTCGGGATTACATATTAACCCAGAGATAGTAAAAGAGGTACTACTGCGAATTTAGTGGAAAGGTATTATCAAATACACCCTATTTATTCTTTTTCTAATGAAATATTGTTAATAGATTTCTCCTTCCAAAACTTGCTGCGCTACGTTTTTCCAGTCGAAATGACAAAACCCGGGGTCTCGTATGGGGTGGGTGAAAGTGGGCGCTTTGCGCCCACTTTCACCCACCCCCAAATCCCACCAATACTTTGTTACCTCGAAGGAGCTTAGTCCCGCACATGCGGGATTCCGACCCATCGGGGACTGAGACCCGCTTCGCCAGCGAGGCGAGCGAGGCGAGCAAGGCGGGAATCTGTTCTTTTATGTACATTGATTTTGCATCCACAAAAATGGTAGTAGAATCTTTTATTTTTTATGATGTATTGCAGGCACTCAACAATTTGTAATTTTGGCAAATATTATCAAAAGTCTAAATGTCAGAAGTAATATCCAATAAAAAAAAACCGGGAATATTGAATCCTCGCAAGTTGCCACCCAAACGCAACTATCGCGATCACCTTTTAAAGTTCCGTAGGGTATTGATTAGGATTGTAGCAATAACAATGCTTTTGGCAGTGCTCGCCTTTATGAACCGTCCTTTCATCTTCGATAAGATTTTATTGGCCCCGAAAACCGAAGAGTTTTTCACCAACCGTATGCTATGCCTTATTGGGGAAAGGCTGGAGATTGACAACCTTTGCTTCAACACCGAAGCGCTTACAATTATCAATGTAAATATGGCAGGCCAGTTCTTAACCCATCTTTACGTTTCGATTGTTGCCGGAGTAATCCTTGCCTTTCCGTACATCCTGTTTGAGATATGGACTTTTTTGGCCGCCATTCTTAAAATAAAAAACCAACGCACAACAATTGCAACTATTTCTGCCGGTAGTTTTCTTTTTGTTTTAGGGCTCTTGTTTAGTTACTTCCTCATTGTTCCCCTCACGGTAAATTTCCTGGGTACTTATTTCGTGAGTAGCGAAGTACAAAACACTGTAATGCTTGGCTCCTACATCAGCACTATTGCCTCCTTGATTCTGGGAGTTGGAATTTTTTTCGAGCTTCCGGTTTTCGTCTATTTTCTTGCCAGGTATGCCATTGTAAGCCCCGATTGGCTAAAAAAAATGAGGCGCATCATGATTGTAATTATTCTTATCATTTCTGCCATTATTACTCCGCCTGACATTATTAGTCAAATCATGGTTTGTATCCCACTTATTATTCTTTACGAAGTAAGTATTTGGCTTGCAAAACGAGCATACAAGCCGGGATAATTTATTTGTAAATATTTTTTGAGACCAGTCTAAAAAGGCACGAAGCATCATATTTACACAATTATCATCTCAGATTATCAGTATGTTAAAAAATAATATCCGTGCATCAGTGGCTTTTTATTCCGGATTCATTTTATTGGTTTTAATTTCAATTCATCCACGGGAATTTTAATTTTAAGTAAATATCCAAAACAAAACAAACAATGTGCTTACCCGGTTTTACTTATTTTATGTAACTGTTCAGTGTTTGTTAATGTTATGCTTGAGCCCGAAATTTTAATAAAGCCTTCATTTTGAAACTTTGCAAGGGCACGTGATGTGCTTTCCCGGGTTATCCCAAGCAGGCTGCCAAACTCATCCCTGGTAACAGGAAACGTAAATGTATTGCTATCAAAAATGTCATTTCCAAAATATAGTAATGCATCAGCTACTTTCCCATAGGTTTGTTTAGCATTAATGCTAAGAAACCTGCGGTGACTGGAGAGGTTATCTTTGGAAATTAAAACCAGTATTTCGTAAGCAAAATCACCATTACCCCGTACCAGATTTTTAAATGTTTCAACATCAATGTAGCAAACCTTTACATCGTTCAAAGCTTTGTACGAATAGTGGTTTATCCTGCCACCAAAAAGTGAGTTCAGCCCAAGGTATGAAAAGCTTTTTATTATCTGAACCATTTGATCGCGACCATTATCACCCTTTATATATTCTACCACCAGCCCACTGCGCAAATACACAATATGAGAGGTAAAAGAACCCTCAAGTAAAATATGTTCTTTTTTGTGCAGGCTAAGTTCGCGGCAATTTTGTTGAAGTGTGCTTACCTGCTCATTGTTTAATAATGCAATTGCGCAAAAGCGATCCAGGCATGATGCACAACTTGAGTATTGCTTGTTTAAAAAACCAAATTCATTGCTCATAAAATTGTTTCTTCTCAACTTGCAAAGTTAACAAAATTACTCTATGTGATTAATGTCACATATACATAATGAATTAATCACAAAAATAAATTTAGCCTCAGTGCAATCAAATTTTACCTTTGTGATTGACCATAAAATTTACATAATTATATTTAAAAAATAAACTTATGAAACCATTCGCCTGTAAATGCCTTTTCATTTTACCCATAATCTTATTTGTTGATTATGTTATTCTGGCACTTTTTGGTGCCACATCCTGCTTTTTCGGTGTGGGTGAAAACGAATATTGTTCGATATATTCATCAGTTGCGATAATGTTCACTTCTGCATCGCTGGTTTTTTTTGTAGGAATAATAGCCAGGAAAAACAAAAAAGAAGCTTGCGACTCAGACGAAGTTGCTACTTAATTTAAGCGAAACATTTTATCTCCAAATAAAAAACCCGGGTAAGAATTTCTTACTCCGGGTTTATTTTTTATCAATACTAAAACTCTATCCTATTTTTTTATCTACAATTGCTACAATCTCCTTTTCCAGTTCCAGGGCTTTTGTTTCGATTTCGGTGCCTTTTTGAAGCAGATTATTCACAAATTCCTTATCATCCAATCCGGCTCCATTAATCCTAACATTCATAAATGCACCACGAACAGCAACACGTGCGCACAAAGCGCCAACACCGGCATCTGAAACAGAGTTTGGATTTCCGGTTTCAGCCATTGCTTTCATTACCTCCATCGAATCGAAGGCTTTGTGCATCACCTTAAACGGAACTTCCATTGCATACTTCGAGGCATCTTCGATGGCCAGTTTACGCGCGGCTTTTTCGGCATCCGACCCTTTTGGCAAACCAAAGGCATCCATAATTTTATTGAAAGCATTGGTATCTTCGTCAACGAGGTGTAATAGTTCATCCTTAATTTTTTGGCCTTTTTCGGCCCAATCCGAGAATTCTTCCCAGCGCTCATCCCAACCACGCTTGTGCGAAGAAAGATTGGCCACCATTGTTCCCAATGAAATCCCCAGCACACCGGCATAAGCTGCTATCGAGCCACCACCGGGAGCCGGTGATTCTGAAGCAGTTTCATCGGCAAATTCGGTAAGATTCATGTCAACAAGTTTCTTTTTACCCTCATCGGCAATCATGAATTCAATAATTTTTTCTTCGGGCTTGAAGGGTTTTAAATCATCGAGACCAAGAGACCTAACAGCAATTTTAATCAGTTCGGATTGTGAAACACCGGCAGATCTATTTTGCTTTTTCAGGAAATATTTACCGGCATCAAGCATGGCGTTCAATGGTATCAATCCAACCAGCTCGGAACCTGTAACCCGAATTCCCCGCTCGGCTGCCTTTTTACACGCCTCCTCAAAAGCCACGTGTACCGGAGTAATACTAATATTTGTAAGGTTCAGCGAAATCTGGGCAATGCCATACTCTTCAATAAACCAACCAATACCTTTTACCGATTTTAAAGTACCCGGAATATTTACTTTATTTCCTTTTTCATCACATACAATTTTCCCATTAATGGGGTCGCCTTCACGCATTACCCGCCCGCGCTCACGGATATCAAAGGCTATAGCATTTGCTCTTCTTGTGGATGTTGTATTAAGATTAACATTATAAGCCACCAAAAAATCGCGTGCACCAACTGCTGTAGCTCCGGATTTAGCATTAAATTTTGCCGACCCAAAATCAGGCTTCCATTCAGGCTTTGCCAACTTTACTGGCAGTCCTTCGTATTCTCCTGAGCGGCAGGTAGCCAAATTCCGGCGTTTTTCGGTGAAGGCTGCATTTTCGTAGCAGTACACCGGAATATCCAATTCTTCGCCAATGCGCTTCGCGAGTTTGCGGGCATACTCCACGGTTTCCTCCATGCTAATATTGGCAACCGGAACCAGCGGGCACACATCGGTAGCCCCCATGCGGGGATGCTCGCCTTTGTGTTTTGTCATATCGATAATCTGCGATGCCTTTTTAACAGCCCTGAAAGCCGCTTCAATTACTTCATCGGGGGTACCAACCATTGTTACCACGGTTCTATTTGTTGCTTTTCCGGGGTCAACATCCAGCAGTTTTACACCTTCTACAGCTACTATTTCATCAGTAATCTGCCTGATAATTCCCATATCAAATCCTTCACTGAAATTCGGTACACATTCAATCAATTTTTCCATATTCTAAAATGTTTATCTAATAATGCTTATTGTTTTATTATTTCGCGCAAAAGTAGCTAACGGAGTTGAGATGAAAAAGAGAAGATTTCTCTCGCTGTGATATTTATTTAAAACATTTGTAACTGTATAGCTGTTTTATCAAACTCTGAGTAAAATGGCTACTACCATAGACCCCCTCTAACTCCTCCGCCAGCTGGCGGAGAGGATTCTTGCGTGCTGGCCGCTGCTGTGGCTAGTGCGGCTGGTCTCCCTTTCCGCCAGCTGGCGGAGAAGGGGTCGGTGCCGAGACGAAGTCTCGTGCATGCACGAGCAAAGCTCGGCAGGATGGGGTCATGATGATTTGGGATTCAATAATGCCACCTTAATAATTACAAAGACTTGCTAAAGATCACACCGTTAAATTTTCTAAAATATAAAATCATAATCCTTACTTGTAGGTGCAAAAATCTATTTTTGGATCAACAATTTAGAAAGGATTTAAATAAGAAAGGCAAATTATGAAGATGAATGAAGTGCTGGAGAAACTCCCAAAACATTTGATGGGTTTAGTTATCGACCAGCCCTACAACGATTATACCGGGCAGGATCATGCAGTATGGAGATACGTGATGCACCAGAATGTAAAATACCTTGGCAGGGTGGCACATAGCTCTTATTTAGATGGTTTAAAAAAAACCGGAATCAGCGTTGACCGGATTCCTCAGATGTATGGCATGAACCGAATTTTAAAAGAAATTGGCTGGACTGCCGTTGCCGTGGACGGTTTTATTCCACCGGCGGCCTTTATGGAATTTCAAGCTTACAATGTTTTGGTAATAGCCGCTGATATCCGCCCGATTAATCAAATTGAATACACCCCGGCTCCTGATATTATTCATGAAGCCGCGGGCCATGCCCCAATTATTGCCGATCCTGATTATGCCGAATACCTGAGAATTTTTGGTGAAATCGGTTTCAAGGCACTTTCATCGGCAAAGGATCATCAGCAATACGAGGCCATCCGCTATCTTTCAATTTTAAAAGCCGATCCTTATTCTACAAAAGCAGCTATCGAAAAAGCAGAGCAACATTTGGATGAGATTTCAAACAATATGGGTGAAATGTCTGAAATGTCACTGATCAGAAATTTACACTGGTGGACTGTTGAATATGGCCTGATTGGCGATTTACAAAAGCCAAAAATTTATGGTGCCGGGCTTTTATCCTCCATTGGCGAAAGTTTTAGCTGCCTCCGGGATGATGTTGAGAAACTTCCTTATTCGATTGATGCCGTAAATTACGGTTTTGATATCACCAATCGCCAACCCCAGCTTTTTGTAACGCCCGATTTTGAATACCTCACAACCGTCCTCTGCCAGTTTGCCAACAGGATGTCACTGCGCCGTGGTGGGTTATACGGTGTACAAAAAGCCATTGATTCAGAAAATATAGCCACTTGTCAATATTCATCAGGTCTGCAGGTTTCGGGCATATACACTGACACTATTGTTGCTTGCGACAGCTTGGTCTATATTAAAACATCATCGCCAACACAATTGTGCTACCAGGGTAAAGAAATTCCAGGACATGGAAAAACCTATCATAAAGATGGTTTTGGTTCACCGCTTGGGAATTTAAAACGTTCAAACATTCCTCCCGAACTTTTATCGCTGAATGAGCTTATTGAGATTGGAATAGTTGAAGATGAAAAATGCAGCATTGAGTTTGAATCGGGTCTTTTAGTTGAAGGAAAGCTTGAACACATTTTGAGTAAGAATGATAAAAATTTAATCTTCACTTTTACCGATTGCCTGGTAAAATTTGAAGATAGAATTCTTTTCAAACCCGAGTGGGGCAAGTTTGATATGGCTGTGGGTCAAAGAATCGCATCGGTTTATACAGGCCCGGCTGATGCAAATGCGTTCGGGCTTGAATACCCGGTTCCAAGCGAAAAAACACATAAGATCATTCATTCCGAATTGGCAAAAAAACTACATGGACTTCATAAACAAGTACGCGAAATCAGGGATAATAAAAAAAACTATGAATCATTATCATCAATTTGGCAAACGCTAAAAAACAATTACCCGGATGAGTGGCTACTACCCTTAGAAATTCTGGAAATCGTAAAAAAGCAAAATTTCAATCCGGGATTAATTCAGGAAATTACAGATTTTCTAATTACAAAACAGGAGCACAATGATGAGTTGGTGAATCTTATCAGCAACGGTTTGAGTTTAATTAGTGTCCATCCATAAAGTCGCTACTTTCCAATAAGAAAAAGCATCCCGCAGATTTCGCTGATTAGCGCAGATAAAACCTGCGCTAATCAGCGAAATCTTGGTAGAAAATTATTTTCATTTTCAATATTTCGGTGCTCTGCACCTTAAAAATACATATCCTGAATATTTTTCTACCAAGATTTCGCCACGCTGTGGTTTGAAAAAGGTGCAGCGCACCGACAATCTTTGTAGTAACGATATTCTCTGATAGAAATGTAAGGTGCAGAGCACCGGAATATTAAAAGCACGGATTTTTGCAGGCAACCATTAAAAACCTTGCACCTGAAGCAAAACATTTTTAACCAATACCTAAGTTGTTAATGTATTACAGGTTTTTCAGCAGCCCCCAATTAGTGAATAACAATTTTTTTAACAGGCAGCGAAAGGTGAAAATTGTTTAAAGTTTTCATCTTTTTCTTTGCATAATGGCAATTCATTTCAAATTTCAAATTTAAAATTCTTGTTTACATCTCAATTTTTCAGTATTTTTATGGCATTAACCAAAACACTTTAGCCATGGATAACTTTTTAGAGGAATACCTAAAGCAACAACATCTGGATAGCATAATTACGGAAGTTGCACCAGGGCCGGTTCTAACCCTGTCAAGAGAGTTTGGCTGTGAGGCTCAGCCCATTTCCAAACAACTTGTAAAAACGCTTAACACGTATCACATAGGCATCGGGCAAAGCGAAAAATGGAATATTATCAACAAAGAAATTCTGGACGAATCAGCAAGAGAACTTCAGACTGATAATAAAAAAATTGAATATCTGTTTAGCTTCGAAAAACGATCGTTCATCGATGATTTCCTCCTGTCGATGACCACACGCTATTATCAGAGCGACTGGAAAGTAAGGAAAACGATTAAAAAAGTGGTGCATGCTTTTGCAGTTAAGGGACATTCGATTATAGTGGGTCGGGCCGGTGCACAAATTGCAAGAGATATCCAGAATGCTGTACATGTAAAAATCATTGCCTGCTTCGATTGGCGTATGAACAGAATTAAAGAAAAATTTCAGCTATCGGAAAAAGATGCCGTGAAAAAAATAAAGGAAATGGATGAGAATCGTAAAAGACTGATTGAACAATTTTTGAGCAAAGACAGTTGCGACTATTGTTATGATGTAATTTATAACGTTGAAAATCTTACCAACGAGATGGTTGTTTCGGATATCATTCATATAATGCAATTAAAAAAACTCATTTAGGCTCTTTGAAAACAACCAATGCTAACATTACCCCGGACTTCAGTCCGGAATTAAAAAGGGTTACATTATCTTCCGGGTTTTTGCACTAATTATAGAACAGTAGCTTAAGTAATAGGGCTCTCCTTAGGAATGCCTTCGGCAAAAGCCCGGTGGGTTCTTGTGTTTTTCTTGACCACAGGCTAAAGCCTGTGGTAAGTCAGGCTAAAGCCTGTGGTAAGTCAGACTAAAGCCTGTGGTAAGTCAGATTAAATTATCTATTCGGATAAATATTTTATGACTGACTATTACCCTGCCGGAATTAGTATTTTTGCCCGATAAACAGGATAAAATGAACAGTGCAAAATTAAAATCACTCATACTTCAAAAAAAATCATTTTTGTGTATCGGGCTCGATGCTGACCCACAGAAAATTCCGGAGCATCTCTTTAAATTTGATGACCCCGTTTTTGAATTCAACAAACAAATTATTGATGCTACCCACCAGCTTGCCGTAGCCTACAAACCAAATGTTGCTTTTTATGAAAGTATGGGGCATGAAGGGTGGCTTACACTCGAAAAAACAATCCAATATCTAAACAACTTTAAGGATACAATATTTACAATTGCTGATGCCAAGCGCGGGGATATCGGGAATACCTCAGAGCGGTATGCAAAAGCTTTTCTTGCTGAACAACCCGAAGGCCTTGGGTTTGATGCCATAACTGTTGCCCCCTACATGGGCGAGGATTCAGTAAAACCCTTTTTGAAAATAAAAGACAAATGGGTGATTTTGCTTGCACTAACTTCAAATACCGGCGCTTATGATTTTCAAACGCAAACACTTGAAGATGGTACCCGATTATTTGAAAGGGTATTAAAAACTTCCGGTGCATGGGGCACTCCCGATAATATGATGTACGTGGTTGGTGCAACAAAAGCAGAAATGCTTGCAGGTATCAGAAAAATAATTCCTAATCATTTTTTATTGATTCCGGGAATTGGCGCTCAGGGCGGAAGCCTTGAAGAGGTTTGTAAATACGGTTTAAACCACGATTGCGGACTGCTTGTTAATTCATCAAGAGGAATAATTTATGCATCATCCGGGACGGATTTTACCGAAGTTGCCACACAAAAAGCTACGGAACTTCAAGAATTGATGGCTCAGGAGTTGCAAAAAGCAGGAATTAACTAAGCAGGAATATGCTGTATTTTTCCATTTTTTTTCGAAATAAAAAAAATTTTCTTATATACAATGAAAAGTAAATCCATCCCTAAGCAGAAAAAAAAACTGAAAGGATATCCTAATAAACAAACAAGTACAATTATTTCCGGCTACATTTTTATTGGACTTTTAATTATTGTACTCCCCCTTGTTTTCAGCACCCATACCCTCGATCCGGTATTGATGCCACGCTTACTTGCCCTTAATATTATTATTCTGATATCAACCCCGTTAATAATTAGAAAAAGGAATTTCTCGTTAAACATCGGGATTTTCATACCCATCATCGCGTATCTGCTCATTAGTACAATTTCACTGTTTTACGCTTTCAATTATAAAGAAGGCTTTTACGATGTTGCTAAAACAACCACTTTTTTATGGGTTCTGCTATTACTTGTCATCACCTTCAACAAACATGAAAACGTTTTTTATTCACTACCATTTTTCATCTCACTGGCAGCGTGTATTGCGCTTATCATAGGCTTCCACAACCTAACAACTTCAAGTTCATTATTCCAAAATCCATACCTCACCGATGGTCGCCCGGCAATTTATGCAGTTTCAGGTCTCATGGCACACAAAAATCAATATGCAATTTCACTGATGCTGATGTTGCCCTTCACTATATTTGGAATTTACAAATATAAAAGCTACAAAAAATACCTCGCCGTTGTTGTCACAATACTCCTTCTGCTTATGATTGCGATGTTAAAAACCAGGTCGGTATGGGTAGGAATAAGCGGAGGATTATTAACAGGTCTGGCTCTGTTGTTTATTTTTTATAAAAATCTTAATTTAAACAGCCAACAAATAAAAAAACTTGCCCTTGTCTCCCTTGCCGGCTTAACAATAATTTCGACAACAGTATTTTTTTCCGTTAATAACTCCAACTCAAAGCCCTCAATTATAAAGGAAATTTTTGATACACACAGCGCTACAAATATTAACAGGTTTAAAATATGGACTGTTACCTGTGACATGATCCACGATAACCCGGTATTGGGCGTAGGCAGTGGAAACTGGAAAATCAAGTCGCCCGGGTATTTCTCTGCGGTGCATTTCGACAGGGATCTTTTAAACTGGCTCAGACCTCATAATGACTACCTTTGGGTATGGTCAGAAAAGGGGATTGTTGGACTTGCAGCTTTCTTATCAATATTTGGAGTAGCTATTTTTTTTGCTATAAAGATATTGCTGTCCAAAAAAGTTAATTATCAGGAGAAAATTTTTACTGTGCTCCTTTTATCGGGTATGATGAGTTATATGATTGTATC
Source organism: uncultured Lentimicrobiaceae bacterium (assembly GCA_964593705.1). Classification (GTDB taxonomy): domain Bacteria; phylum Bacteroidota; class Bacteroidia; order Bacteroidales; family 4484-276; genus SABY01. The sequence goes on from CAZQIV010000004.1 coordinate 59,248, forward strand.
CTTTTTTACTTTTCCACTTGAGAGGATAAATCAGCAAGTTTACCTCGCACTTATTATTGCTTCGATTGCAGCCATTTATAAATATAGCAATCATGGATTAAAAATAAATATCCACACCTGGATTGTTATTGCCCTGATTGCAACTACAAGCCTTCTGTCGATTTTTTACAGTTCATCAATTATTAATCAAGAGAGAATAATCAGGGAAACCAGGATTTTGCTAACACAAAAAAATTGGCCTGCAATGCTAAGCTCCGCCCTTAATATATCATCAAGATTTAAAACTATCGACATCGATGGAATGCCTGTAAACTGGTACGCGGGGCTTGCTTATCAGGAAATGAATAAATTTGAAGATGCGGTTAATCAATACGAAAAGGCTCTTGAAGCTCACCCCAATAAGGCAAAAATCCTTAATAATTTAAGTTACTGTTATGCAGAATTAAAAAATTACGATGCCTCAATTGAATGTTTTGAAAAAGCTATAAATATCCAAAACAACTACACTGAAGCCTTGCTGAATTTATCAACTTCCTATTTTCGAAAAAATAATTTCAATAAATGCTATCAAACTTTGGTCAGGATTCCGTATTACGAGCGAGATGAACGATTAGAAAATTACATTAAAAATGTTTCTCGCAAAAAAGATTTGCTAAATAGAGATCAATGGTATATTGGCAGTGAATCATTTACCGGAAATTTCATAAGCAAATGGATCCATACCATCCAAAATACCCCTATATGGTACGAGCAAATTATTGAGAAATCGGAAAAAGAACACAAAAGCATAGATGAGGTATTATATCTAAACGCATGCTATTATGCTGAAAATAATGGCTTTGAAAAATACCTTACCTGGGTTGGAGCACAACACTATGTTAGTTTAATAAACAAGGACAGCAATTGGAAAAACCAAATCACAAATTCTGCCCAACGAAATGGAAATTCTGTGGAAACCGAACTATTAAATAATGCGATCTACCTGTTTAAGACAAAGTATCCTAATATTTTTGAAAAAAACACAATGATCAACAATTACAAAAAAGAAATATTGAAAGACGAAGAATGGCGAACAAAATTGGACATGCAAGCTACGATCAATAATATTGAAACCAGTGATTTAATTGATGCAACTGCCGGATTTCTCGCTGAAGCGAACACAAATGGGCTGAATGATTTTGAGAAAAAGGTTGCCGACATCGTTGCTCAAATACAAAATAACCCTGACTGGATTTTATTGATAAAAACAAAAGCCCAATCTTTAAATAAACCACTTAAAGATGTAATGCGCCAAGAAGCTATATACTTGCTTGAGCATCAATAGAACAGTCCAGTATAAAAAGCCGTAAGACCCCTAAATCCCCTGAAGGGGACTTTCCCAAACTTCTGATTTTTAGTACTTCACCCTTTAGGGTATGGGGTAAAAAGGACTAAAAATCAGAAGTTTTTGAGTTTTTAGACTGGACTCATAGAAATAATACCTCTATTTTTCCAGAGGTAGTTTGGTCCGTTTAATTCCATCGAAAGCATAAAACGCGTTGGCAACGGCAGCCGCAGTAGGTACTAAGCCAATTTCACCAATACCTTTTGCGCCATAAGGCCCAACCGGATCTTTTACTTCAACGGGCTTTACCACAATTTCAGGGGTTTCGTGGGCACGAAGAATTCCAAGGTCGCGCATCTTTTCACTAAGCAAAAAACCATCTTTCATGGGTAAGTTTTCAGAAAGTGCATAACCCAAACCCATGTGAACACCGCCCTCCACCTGTCCTTCGAAAAGCATCGGGTTCATAATCTTCCCTCCATCATGGGCGGCAACAATTTTTTCAATTTTACCTTCATCATCCAAAATACACAACTGGGCTGCATAGCCGTATGAGTAATGAATTACGGGGTTTTCAGCGCCCGATCCGGGTTTTGAAGTCCAGTCGCAAACAAACTGCCCATGATAGGTTTTCCCTGCCAATTGGTTTAAATCGTATTTTTTCAAATCTTTCTTTAGCGCTTTTGCAGCGTCAATCACTGCCAGACCAACAAGCGCTGTTGCCCTCGACGAAGTTGTCATGCCAGTTTTGATTTGAGCTTCGGTATCTACTTCCACGGTAATTATTTCAGGGTCGATGTTGGTTTCCTCGCACAGTGTTTGCAGAGCCATATTATGCACCCCCTGCCCCATCTCGGTCCAGCCGTGTTTTAAAATTATTTTCCCACCATCACAAATCCCGATAATCACTTTTGATTCGTCAATCATGCCGTTGCCAACACCTGAATTTTTTATCGCGCAAGCCAACCCGGCAAACCTGGCATTATAAAAATCCTTTTTTACCGCTTCGAGCGATGCACGAATACCAACGCCAAAAACCTTTTGCCCGGTGGAAGTTTTTAATCCATCTACCAGTGCATTGTCGTATCTGAATTTCCAACGGTCGAATCCAGCTTGATAGCAAATATCATCAATACAGCTTTCGAGGGCAAAGCACACCTGGTTGACGCCAAAGCCCCGCATTGCTCCTGAGGGAATATTATTGGTGTAAACGGTTTTGGCCTCAATATCAATTACAGGGATAAAATACCCTCCGGCAGCATGTCCGGCCACACGCTCAAGTACTTTCATGCCCACCGAAGCATAAGCTCCCGTATCGCCAACCGCCCTTAATTTAAGGGCTGTTAATTTCCCTGATTTATTTGCTGCCAGACTAATATCCATAAATACAGGATGCCTTTTGGGGTGAAGCCTGAAAGATTCAGGACGTGTAAGAGTTATTTTTACAGGCCTGTTCATAAGGAAAGCAAACAATGAAGTTTGCCCCTGGACACTCAAATCTTCTTTCCCACCAAAACCACCGCCATTGGGGACAAGAATTACCCGAACTTTTTCTTCGGGCAGTCCCAATATCATTGCTACCTGCCGGCGGTCTTCATAAATTCCCTGGCTCTGACTGTAAAGAACAATTCCACCTTCACCATCCGGCACTGCTACGGCAGCCTCCTTTTCCATAAAGGCGTGCTCTATTCGCTGCGTTTCGTATTGGCCTTCCGATTTAAATTCAGAGTTTTTAAACGACTCATCAAAATTGCCGATTGTAAAAATTGTGGTGTCGAAATTATTTGGCCTTTCGGGATGAACACGCTCGCCGTCAATGGCTTCAAAAACATCGGTAACAGGCTTTAAAACTTCATATTCTACACTGATTAATTCTATTGCCCGGCGGGCTATTTCATCAGAATCTGCAACAACCCCCGCAAGTACGTCCCCGATGTAATGCGTTGTTTCGCCCACTCCGATCATCACCGGCCAATCCTGAAAAATCAAACCCACATATTGTTCGCCGGGGATATCTTTTGCAGTAAACACACGATGAACGCCCGGTAAAGATTCAGCCGCCGAGGTATTAATTTTTAAAATTTTAGCTTTTGGATGAGCACTGAATTTTAAAGCAGCAAACAGCATATCATCCAAAAAAATATCATCAACAAATTTCCGCTGACCAATGGCATTAATATAAGCCTCATATTTGGGATGAGAGATGCCGACCTTTCCGGAAGTTTTTGTGATTTCTAATTTTTTATTATTTCTGATGGCCTCAGCAGCAGCAAATACGCCACTTTCAATTTTTTTGTATCCTGTACATCTACAAAGATGTGGTTTTATTGCTTTTTGAATATCCTGGAGGGAAGGATTGGAATTATCCTGCAAAAGCACTTTTACCCTGCTCATAAATCCGGGGGTACAAAACCCGCATTGCACCGCGCCACTATTCACAAATGCTTTGGCAATGGTATCTTTCACATATTCGGGAAATCCCTCGGGTGTGAAAATTATGGCGCCTTCAAGTTTCTTCATCTTCATCACGCACGAAAGCCTTGCTTTTCCATTAATCTCAACTGTGCATGCTCCACATGCCGACTGTGCTGAACAACCGTCTTTTACAGCCGTGAAATGATTATCCAAGCGTAAAAATTTCAACAGGCTTCTTTCCGGATCGCCGAAATAATTGATAAGTTCTCCATTTAATGTGAAGGTAATCATGATATTAGTTTTTTGAGGTTATCCAAATTTGGAACAATGGGCTCAGGAAAGTGCAAGGTTGATTTTAAGGCTGCAATGTCTTTCAGACCGCTCCCCGTAAGCAATACAACATTTTTAGAGGATTTTTCGATCTGATGACTTTCGAGCAATTTCAGGTATCCGGCATAAGCAGCAGCAGATGCCGGTTCGGCAAACAAGCCATAAGTTTGGCTCAGATTGATGGATGCATCCAATATTTCATCATCAGGAACTGAAATTGCCATACCCGCATATTTTTTCAAATATTTTTTTGCCATGTAAAAATTGCGCGGAATATCCACCGAAATAGAATCGGCTATGGTGCTACTTTGTTTAACCTGAAAATTAGAAGAAAATAAGTTGTTGATTAGATTATTTGATCCTTCAGCCTGCACCGCGACAATCCGTGGTATCTTTTTTATAATTCCCAAATTCAACAAATCTTCAAAACCCTTATAAACCCCTGAAATAATTACACCATCACCCACTGGCACAAATATCCGCTCAGGGATATTTAAACCAAGTTGATCGAACAATTCAAAACTCACAGTTTTTTTACCTTCAATGGTAAAGGGATTAAAAGCGGTGTTGCGGTTATACCACCCAAAAGCTTCGCCGGCCAGCACACTTAAATCGAAGGCATCGTCATAGGTTCCTTTTACAGGAATAATTTTAGCGCCATACATCATAATCTGGGTAAGCTTGGCAATTGGCGCTTTTTCAGGGACAATAACTATGGCCTTTTGATGCTGCGCGGCACAAATCCCGGCAATGGAAGAACCCGCATTTCCGGTTGAGGCTGCAACAATGGTTTCCCAACCTTGCTCTTTTGCATAAGCAGAAACCAGCGCCGAAGCCCGGTCTTTGTAAGAGTAAGTTGGATTTTGTGAATCATCTTTAAAAAACAAGCCTTCGTCAACTTTATAAAGCGGAGTATTTCCGAAATCCAGGAAGGGCATGCTATCGAGATTGTTGATAGGAAGCAAATCAAGAAATCCGATAGACTTCAATTTGGAGAAGTCGGTTTGATTTTCGTTTAAAAGATCAAAATCATAATTAACTTTCAAAACACCAAGCGGAGGTTTATCCTTTTGGTTTTTCGCATTACATACCGGACAAAGGTATTTTGCTTCATCCCCGGCATAATGCTTACCGCAGTTGATGCATTCAAAATGAAATTTCTTTTTTATTTTTTTCATCTATACAAAAATAGCCACTGCTTGCCCGCCTGCTGGCAGGATACACGAATGATCGGGGCAAGCGTGGGAGTTAATAATTATCATTCAATTATGCCTATCATCACTCAGTTCGCTTCGTTCTCTAAAGTCTCTTAGTTCTCTAAAGTCGCTTAATTCGCTTAAGTCGCTTAGGTCTCTAACGTCTTTTAGGTCTCTAAAGTCGCTTAATTCGCTTAAATCGCTTAGGTCTCTAACGTCTTTTAGGTCTCTAAAGTCGCTTCGTTCTCTTAGTTATCCTCGTTCTCTTAAGTCGCTTCGTTCTCTTCGTTCTCTAAAGTCGCTAAAGTCTCTTAGTTCGCTTAGTTCTCTAAAGTCGCTTCGTTCGCTTAGTTATCCTCGTTCTCTAAAGTCTCTTAGTTCTCTAAAGTCGCTTCGTTCGCTTAGTTCGCTCAAGTCTCTAAAGTCGCTTCGTTCTCTAAAGTCGCTTAGTTCTCTTAGTTCTCTAAAGTCGCTTAGTTCGCTCAAGTCTCTAAAGTCGCTTCCGTTCGCTCAAGTCTCTAAGTTCGCTTCGTTCGCTTTACATATACTCCTTCAACAATCCGGTAGCTTCGTTAAATTCGTTAATCTTTTCATCCCACTCTTCAACTTTTGCATACCTCGACTTCCAGTAATTATCATCGTACCACTGGTCGTTGAGCTCCTCGATAGTCTTGCCCTGTTGTTCAATCCAGGTAAAATACTTTAGGTTATGCATCCGCTTTTTCTCGTAGTAATTCATCTCTATGATATGATCGACACCCAAACCCAACATGTCAGCATCAAAACTTACTGCTGCATCCCTGTTGGTAAATTCGCCATGCTTTTGCTTTTCTTCAGCAACCCTTGTCTGGTACATTTCCATCGAATCGGTAGCAACAGTAAATACAACATCATCTTTATTCAATTCGTAATATTTAGCCATCTTTATGGCACCCATCAGATTCGCGATGGAGGAAATACCCATCAGATTTAGTTTTTCAATCAAAGCAGCATCGATGCCAATTTCATTTTTCAGGTAATCCTTCCCGGTCTGCTCATTAAACAAACGCATCAGTCTGATATTTGGATTATCATCGATTCCGGCCACCATATCCATATTTTTGATGTTGTGTATCCATGGAACATGCTTGTCGCCAATGCCTTCGATGCGGTGCTCGCCATAGCCGTTGAGCAATAATGTAGGGCATTGCAACGCTTCGCCGGCACAAACTTTTATGTGAGGATAAACTTCGCGCAGGTAGTCGGCACTGCCCAGCGTTCCTGCCGAACCCTGGGTAAGAAACATCGCGCTAAATTTCGATTTATCAGTTTTTACCTTATTAAAAACTTCTTCCATGGCGGGGCCTGTAACCGCATAATGCCAAAGTGAATTACCAATTTCCTCAAACTGATTGAGGTTTACAATACCGTCACCACGCTCAGCCTTGAGTTCTTTTACTTTGTCATAAATTTCCTTTACATTGCTCTCGCTGCCGGGGGTGGCAAAAACTTCGGCTCCCACTTTATGCAGCCAGTCGAAGCGCTCCTGCGACATACCCTGGGGCAATACTGCGATGGATTCACATCCCAACAAATAGGAATCGTAAGCACCTCCACGGCAATAATTTCCGGTGGAAGGCCACAAAGCCTTTTGTGTAGTAGGATCAAAACGGCCACTTACCAGCTTCTCAACCAAGGGGCCAAAAGTAGCTCCAACCTTATGGGCTCCGGTCGGGAAATATTTCCCAACCAACATGATAACCCTGGCCTTAACCCCGGTAAGTTCAGAAGGCAATTCAAAATAATTAACACCGCCAAAACCACCACCAAATTTTACCGGCTCGTTTTTCCAGGTAATTCTAAACAAGTTGAGCGAATTTAAATCCCAGAGCCCAATGTTAGCAAGCTTTGCTTGTATTTTTTCAGGAACCAATTCAGGATTTCGCATTTGTGCATAAGTAGGCAGAATGATATGTTTTTCCCTGCACCTTTCTATTGTGTTTTTTAAAACTTTCTGTGTATCTTTCATATTATATCTAATATTTATTCATTTATAATTTTAATTTTTATCATGGCTAAAATTTGTAGTTATTTTTTTTCAAAACCAAAAACCTAACAGGTTGATTTGTTTAACCGTATTCATATTTTCTAATCAGTTTTACGCTGCTTCCGGGGGTAAACCTGTTAGGGTTATGACACTTTCCAAAATAATCATCATTTGAGCAGTAAAACTCAAATCCATTTCAAAAGGAACATCAGTCAATAATTTATATTTTTCAATACTAAAATCTTTGTTGATTTCAAGTTCAATTTTTTCGGTATTAAAATAGAAACCATGGTCTGATTTCATAAAACTGAATGTGTCTCCTTCGTCTTTAGCATGCAGAATTTTCCCATCCCAAAAAAAGCCTGTTTTTTCACTTTCAAAATATTCTTTATTTAAAAACAGATGGGGTTTATTAAGATATGGAGCGCCTTCGGTAGGACAAAAAGTATTGCAATTGCCGCACTTGTTGCACCAATCGGCAATATGCAGAATCTGGTATTTTTGTTTGACTTCAAAAAATCCATCATCCATAATCTGAACCTTTCCATCCTTAACAATCAGTTTTTGATTTTTGATTTTTGATGGAATAATTTCGTAAGTCATCAGTGCATTATTTGGGCATACCGTAGTACAAATACTACAAAGCTCATCGCATTGCAAACATCTTTTCGATTCTTCAATCCCCTGTTTGAGGGTAAGCGGCGATTGAACCAAATCAAAATTCATTCGGTCACTCACCGGTTTTTCTTTAACAATTGCAGGTTTTATTCGCTTTGACTTATCAATAATGTGCTGCCTGAAACTTTTTTCGGGACGTTCAGTTTTGGTTTTGGTTTTAAAATTCAAACCTGCTTTATCGATGATTTCCTGTGCTGCTTTTCGTCCATCGCCAATTGCATTGATTGCTGTGGAAGCACCACGCTTGGCATCCCCACCGATAAAAACGCCGGGTATGCCTGTTTCGTAACTTCCATTTTTTGCTACAAGCTGGCTTTTATCCAAAAAGTCGAAGGCCAGGTTCTGGCCAATTGCGGGGATTATGGTATCGGCAGAAATCTCAAAATCGCTACCTGGAATTTCTATGGGCCTTGCCCTGCCCGATTCATCCTTAGCTCCTTGTTTCATTCTACGGAAAGTCATGGATTTTACCAGACCATCTTTGGTGTTTACGCTTACAGGAGCAACAAGTTCAATAATTTCCACGCCTTCTTCAATCACAGCTTTAATTTCACCAAGATCGGCAGGCATCTCTTTTATCGTGCGGCGATAAGCGATGGTTACTTTCCCTTGTTTACCGGCAACACGCCAGGCAGTCCGCGCGGCATCCATGGCTGTATTGCCCCCGCCAATAATTAAAATATTATGTCCTGCCGCGGTTTTCTTTCCTGATTTTACATCAAACAAAAACTCCAGTGGATCGAGCACTCCTTTTGCCATTCCATTTTTTACAAGAAATGGTTTAGATTTTTGCGCACCGGCTGCTATATAAACAAAATCATTTTCAAGTCTTAACTTGTCAAAAACTACTTTATTAATTTCACTTTCGTAATGAATATTAATCCCCAGGTCGGTAATGCGTTTCACATCCAACTCAAATGCCTCACCGGGAAGCCTGAAAGATGGGATTGCTCCCGACACCATGCCACCCGGTTTTTTCTTTGTCTCGAAAATCTCAACATCAAAACCTGCCTTAGTAAGAAAATAAGCACAGGATAAACCTGAAGGGCCGGCTCCGATAACTGCAGCTTTTAATGGGTTTTTGGATCGAACAAACTCAGGGCTTTTCAATGCATCTTCAGGCGCATTTTCGGCAATCACCCTTTTCACTTCCCTTATCAGGACAGAGCTATCGTAGTTGATACGCGTACATTTTGTTTGACATAAATGGTCGCAAACCATTCCGGTGGTGATCGGGAACGGATTGGTTTGGGTAACTACTTTTGCAGCCTTATCCAAATTGCCCTTGGCAGTGTAATACAAATAGTCAGGTATTCCCTGATGCGTGGGACAAGTGGTTTCGCAGGGTGCATGAATGCAATCGAAAAAGCTTAAAGGTTGATTGGTTTTTATGTCCGGGTTTTTAAGGTAAGTCCGGCGGTAATCCTTCACTTCCAAAACTTTATCAGCATAATCGTTCAGGTATTTTAAAGGATGAGTTTGCTCAATGCTGGCTTGACTAAGATTTTGGATGTATTGATTTAACCTCCCGTAGCCGCCTGGTTTAAGCAAGTCGGTGCAAACAGTTACCGGCGATAATCCACAGCAGACCAAATCCACAATATTAAAAGCATCAGCGCCACCTGAAAAAGAAATATCAAGTGTGCCTGAAAAATCATTTTGCAGTTTTCGTGCAAGATTTACCGACACCGGATGCAAAGCACGGCCACTCATGTACATCATGTCCTGGCTGCTATCAAAAATTTCTTTGTGGTTTTTACTTTCGAGGGTATTTGTAAGTTTAAGGCTGAATTGAAGATTTTGTTTCCCTGCAAGGTTTGACAGATTATTAATAATTTTAATTGCATCGGGATATTTCAGGTCGTGCTCGAAAGCCTCATGGGGTATTATTGTCTCGAAGCCGTTATTACTAAAAATTGCAGACAAATCCTTTTTACCAAGCAAGGTTGGATTTAATTTTATGGCTGTGTGTAATTTCTTTTCATTAATCAAATATTCACCAATTTTCTCAATTTCGTCCGGCGGGCAGCCATGCATCGTGGAGAGGGTAATGTTATCGGACAGGCATGAATTAATTTTTAGGTTTTTGATATTTGGATAAATATCTTTTATCGTTTCAATTTTTTGAGCAAGTTCGGCGGATGCATCCTTCATTTTATCAAAAAACCACTGCACATTTTCCTGAAGTATGCCCTCCAAATTGTATCCAACGCTCATATTGAAAATAAACCCGGGAATATCAGGATTTCCAATATTCAACTTATCTTTTAAAATATGAATCAAAATCCAGGCATCGAGATATTGATGGAAGGACTGGTGAATTTTCAATTCCTGGGACCACTCACAATTGTAGCCCTCATCCTGCATATCGATACAGGGCTTTGAAACTTCCAGTTCATCCATAGTCTGGATGGTTTTAAGTTCGATAAACCGTGCACCGGTCAGCCAGGAAGCCACAATATTTTGCGCAAGCTGGGTATGGGGACCTGCGGCAACTCCGAAGGGTGTTTCAAGCGCCTGCCCGAATCTTTCAATCCGGAAAGGATCATCAATATTTGGAACAAAAAAGAGTTCTTTCGGGATAGAAAAAATAAAGCCACTTCTATCGTATTGATTTAAGATACGCTGCAGCAGTTGACTTAAAGGAAGCGGAAAAAATTTGTCTGACATAGTAAAATTCAATTATGAGGCCAGTCTAAAAAGCCACAATACCCCTAAATCCCCTAAAGGGGACTTTCCCAAACTACTGATTTTTAGTGCTTCTCCCGTCATCTGACGGATTGGGGTAAAAAGGACTAAAAATCAGTAGTTTGGGGCTTTAGACTACACTCAATTATAAAAAAAGAACCGCCAAAAATACTTTAAATACGGCTAAAATATTATATTTGGTTCACTTTTAAACCTAATAAGGATTCATTCTAAATGCCAATAAAACCTACATCAGCAATAATTTTATCCGCAGGATTTTCAAGCCGAATGGGGCAGCCTAAATATGGACTCAGGCTTCCTGACGGGAACTCATTTTTAGAGCAAATAGCTCAACAATATTTTGATTTTGGATGCGAGGAAATTATCGTGGTAATCAACAACGATGGGAAAAAATATTTGGAAGATACTTTTTTTAAAAACCCCGGGAAATTAAGATTTGCAGTCAACCATACCCCGGAAGCCGGACGCTTCGGTTCAGTAAAATGTGGTGCAAAAGCATTAAAAACTAACACTCCGGTTTTTATTCATAATGTTGATAATCCTTATGCACGAATACCAACGCTTGAAAAACTAATGGCAAATCTTGAGGGATATGATTTTGTAAAACCTGTTTTTGAAGGCCGGGGTGGGCATCCTATTTTAATTGGAAATAAAGTAATAAATGCAATTATTAATGAAACAAAACCATCCATAACACTGCGATCTTTTCTCAAACCTTTTAATCATAAAGAAGTTGAGGTGGAGGACTCATCCATACATATCAACATCAATACAACAGAAGATTATCAGCAATTTTGGAATATATAGTGACTGTCCATAAAGTCAACTATTTCTGTTCGAGGAAAAGGAATCTCCCGCAGATAACGCAGATTTTCGCAGAAAAAAATCAACGCAAACCAGCGGCATCTGCGGGAAACACAACTAAAAAGACAAACACTATTCAGAATCACTCATAAAAAAAATGCCGGTTCAGATTTATAATCCTTACCGGCATTTTTAAAATTTTGTAATTATTTATGTGGTGGAATTGAATACCAAATCATCATGATCATGATCCCATCCCCGGCCCTTCCCCAAATTGGGGAAGGGTGCCTGAACTCATGGGACTTGTAGGAAATGAAAAAGCAAAACGCTTCGCCCTATGCATACAAATCCAATGAGAGAGAGCTCGCCTTGCTGGCAAAGCGGGCCGTCTGCAGTTAGCTTGCGTAAAGGCGAAGCAGGCAATTAACTAATAACATTATAACCCAATAACCATCCTTTATTTAATGTTCGTCCAGAAAGTTGACAATTTTTCAATTTAAGATTAACGAACGGAGATTTTAGATTTTGCTGAGTATCACCAACATCTTAAATCTATGCCATAGGCTCGCCTCGCGAAGCGGGCATCCCAATGGGAAAAACGCCTGCCTCGCCTGCACACGAGCCACTTCTGGCGGCAAGGCGGGTTAATCTGAAATCGTATATTTTCTAAATGTCACTTTAAAGACCGACACTATTTCGACTTATCGGGGAAAGGTGGAACCTTTGGATATTCCATCGGATTATTGCGAAGGTCTTCCAAAAGTACTTCGATGGCTTTGTTGAGTTGCTCATCAACTCCCTCATATTCCAAAGCCGGGTCGTTTCTAACTTCTATATCCGGCGTAACACCCTGCCCTTCGATAATCCAATCTGTACCTTCGGAATTATAGTGGGCAAATTCAGGCTTGCGTAAATCGCCGCCATCGATAAAGGGCAAACTTCCGCGGATGCCAACCACACCACCCCAGGTGCGGGTTCCGATAAGTTTACCGAGATTATGCTTCTTGAATTGGTAAGGGAACAAGTCGCCATCGGAAGCAGAATATCCATTAATCAAACAAACCATCGGCCCCAAAACCATTGCTCCGGGCGTAGGATCTCCAATGGTATTTCGTCCCATCTGCATCATCGACATTTCTCTTTTCAAACGTTCGATAATCATTGGCGAAACATTGCCGCCGCCATTACCACGATCGTCAATAATCAACGCTTTTTTGCGCATTTGCGGATAGAAATATTTTACAAACTCGTTCAAGCCACGCGGCCCCATATCAGGAATATGGATGTAGCCAATCTGACCGTTTGAAGCTTCGTTTACTTTGCGAATATTTTCATGCACCCATTCATAATAATATAAATCACTTTCATCATCGATGGGCTTAACCAGGACTTTTCTTGCATCTTTATCTGTAGCTGAAGAATTAACGCTTAACTCAACAATTTCGCCGGCTTTCCCGACCAGGGAGCGGTAAATATCGTCCATGTCTTTAGTGCTTTGGCCATTTACAGCAACAATGTAATCGCCCTCGCTAACATCAACTCCAACTTCGCGCAATGGAGAAGTAACGGCTTTGTTCCAGTTTTGCCCTTCCAGGATTTTATCAATTTTGTAGTAACCTGAATTATCGCGGCTTAGTTTAGCGCCCAGCAACCCGGTTTTTACACGATCGGCTTTAATCCGATCTCCGCCACTTACATAGGCATGACCAACATTGAGCTCCCCAATCATTTCACCAATTACATAACTCAGGTCGTAACGGTTATTAACATAAGGAATCAGGGCATTGTACTTTTTATAAATATCGTCCCAGTCCAGGCCATGCATGTTGGGATCGTAGAAAAAGTCGCGCATTTGGCGCCACGATTCGTCATAAATTTGCTGCCATTCAACCCGGGGGTCAACCCAAAGTTTAACATTGGAAACATCAATAAATTCATCAATTTTAACTTTGCTTGTTGGAGGATCAATTACAGCCCATTTACCTTTTTCCGAAACCAGCATTTTCTTACTATTTCCCGAAAGGACATAGCCCATGTTATTCCCCAATTCGACTTCTTTTTTCTTTTTCAGATCAAAAAATACGAAGGTTGAACCATCGCCACCGGATTTAAACCTTGAGTAGTAAACACCTCCATCAACAGCCGTCAGACCCCAATAAGCGCCGGCTTCACCACTCACTTCCATTACCCTTTGAGTAATGCCGTCAAAATCAATTTTTACAGTTAGCTCCTTTTCTTTATCCGCATCTTTATCTTTTGAATCAGACTTATCCACTTTGCTTTCCTTTTCAGTATCATCGCCCTCAATTTCTGCCTCATCGTTTTCCAATTCGAAAGGCGATTCGGTATCCTTAGTTAGCGTTACCATATAAACTTTCATCATATCGTTGTAGGCATGATTCCATTCCGTCCAACTATAAACGGGGTTGAAAGAGCGAGCAGAAGTAAAATACATGTATTTTCCATCGGGGCTAAAGGATGGGTCTCCTGCATCAAACCATTCATCAGTCATGGGCTGAGAATTTCCTGTTTCAATGTTGTAGGCATAAATTCTGCCCACTTGCTCGAAACTTGGTTTTACGTAAGCCAGCCATTTGCCATCAGGGGTAAATGCATAAGTTCTAAATTCTCCTTCATCGGTCTGATCGACAAGTGTTGTCTTTTTAGTTTCGATATCCACAATTTGCAATCTTTTCTTTTGATCGGTCCATGCAATTTTTTTGCTGTCGGATGCCCATTCGAAACCGAATTTGTAGGTATCAGCATTTTTAGTCAACTGCACGGCTTCTTCACTCCCATCCGACTTGAGAATATAAATTTCAGTTTCACCGGTTTTATCCGAAATAAAAGCAATCCACTTTCCATCGGGCGACCAATCCTGATTTCGATCGTGAGCACCATTGCTGTTGGTCAAATTCTTTGTAATTCCACTTTTTACAGGAACAGAAAAAACATCGCCCCGCGAACCAAAAACAACACGTTTACCATCTGGTGAGGGAAAGCCTCCATTGATTTTTTTACTTCCATCTTTCCATTGGGGCCGGCTGGCCGCAAAATCATTCAAAATCTTTACTTCAATTTTAACGGGGGTTTGCGAATTCAGATCATAATAATAAAGATATCCGCCATTTTCGTAAATAATGGCATTATCACCAAGCGAGGGGAATTTAATGTCGAATTTGGTATAATTGGTGAGTTTTTTTGTTTCCCTGGTTTTTGTATTGTAGGAGAATAGATTCATGGTGCGATCGCGGTCGGACAAGAAATAAATAACATCGCCATGCCACATCGGGAAAATATCCTGTGCATCATTATTGGTAACATTTATTGTTTCTTTGGTTTTGAAATCATAAATCCAAACCTCATCGGCCATACCTCCTCTGTAATACTTCCAGGTGCGGAACTCACGAAAAACCTGGTTGTATGCAAGTTTTTTCTTGTCGGGTGAAAAACTACAAAAACCGCCTGTGGGCAATGGTAACTCCTTAGATAAGCCACCCTTGGACGAAACTTCAAATAGTTGTCCCTGAAACGAATTAAAAGTTTGCTTGCGCGAACGATAAATAATGTATCCATCATCTTTCCAGGTCATTACAATATTGTTTGGCCCCATTCGATCCGACACATCATCGCGAGACAAAGTGGCCGTATAGGTGAGCCTTTCAGGGACACCTCCATCGGCAGGAATGCTGTAAACTTCGGTATTGCCATCGTACTGGCCTGTGAAAGCAATGGTTTTTCCATCGGGAGAATATTTTGGAAAAAGTTCCAGGCCATCGTCATTGGTCAATTTGCGGGCAATACCACCCGACTTTGCAACTGTGAATAAATCGCCGGCATAGCTAAAAACCACCTGATCGCCGTGAATGGTAGGGAAGCGCATCAAGCGTGCTTCCTCATCCTGTGCAAACATTGTGGCTGAAATAAGCATTGCCACAAGAAATAAGAATTTGTTTTTGTTCATAGTTTAAAATTTGATAAAATTTTTGAATGAATATTATTTGATAGGTCAATCATAAGGAATTTGTCATTAATGAATTGATCCAGGGTATTTTTACAAAAAATAATATTGAAGCTAACAAAATTAAAAAATAATCGAATTAGTAATACTAAGGGATTCGGATGTAACCATTTTTATACCAATATTTTTATCTCTTTCAAATTAAGCAATTAAGCAATTAAAGCAGGTAAAAAACCTTTTTGTTAAATGTTCACAAACTTACAAGACTTGTCCGAATGCGAACATTTAATATGCGTTTAAATGCGAAACTTCTCCATGTTTTAGATGCCCTGAAAACCACAATTGCAAAATTTTACCGGTAATTTCCGATGGATTCCCAAATTTCCCGGCATTTTTTGAGACCCGAAATTGTTCAACGCTCCCAAATTCTGATTCATCTTTTTCAAGCAATTTTTGAGGCATTTGTGTATCAACAAAATAAAACAAGTGTTTTGTTTTGAACAAATGTTCATTACATTTGCAGCCATATTTTTATAAAATAATGTCACCACGTCCTAAACTTACACGAAAAGTATTAGACCCACCAGGTTTCAGAGGGTTTAAACCTTTTGGCTGCCCTGCAGTTTCGGGAAGTGAAATAAAATTGCTTTTAGAAGAATATGAAGCCATCAAACTGGCAGATTATGAAAAACTTTCACAAGTTGAGGCTGCAAAAAAAATGGAGGTTTCCCGTCCAACTTTCTCAAGAATTTACGAAAGTGCCCGATATAAAATTTCAAAGGCCTTTCTTGAAATAAAACCTATTGTAGTGGAGGGAGGTAACATTGAACCGGTTGAGGACTGGCTTCACTGCAACGATTGCCAAACCATTTTTAAAATTAACAACCTGCAAGGGAATAGTTTAAACTGCCCGGTTTGCAAAAGCACAAATACCGACAAAATTAATACGCCGGAATCGGTAAGCATCGCCAAAGATGAACCTTCGGAAGATGTGTTTTGCATCTGTCCGAAATGCAATTATTCGCACCCACACATCCCCGGGCAACCTTGCCGCAGCAAATATTGTCCGAATTGTGAAGTAAGTTTGATAAGAGAAAATTCATTTCATCATAAAGAGCTTAAACGGAAATTAAAGAACATTTAAATAATATAAAAATGAGGTATTCCCGCCATGAGGGCGGGCAGGCTTTGATAATTATTAACACCCACTGGCACGAATGAAAACATCATTAAATATCATCCGTGCATCCCGCCAAAAGTCGGGCAGGCAGTGGCTAATTTTATACAGATGAGAAAAATAGCAATTCCTTTAGTTAACAACATGTTGTGCAATCATTTTGGCCACAGCGAACAATTTGTATTTATTGAAACTGACAACAGCAATATTGTAAAAGAAGAATTTGTTACACCCCCAACCCACGAGCCCGGATCAATACCGAAATGGCTTCATGACCTTGGAGTTACTGATATAATTGCAGGTGGTATAGGGCAAAAGGCTATACAAATTTTATTGGGAAATAAGATTAATGTTTATGTGGGAGTAGCATCAAAACCATCGAAAGAATTGGTAAATGAACTACTTGATGGAAGCCTGATTGCCGGTGTAAATCTTTGCGATCATTAAATCTATAACTCCACGCTTAAACCTAATCATAAAGCTTGGATATTTTACTAAGTGAATCTTTGTGACCTTAGTGGCTTATGCCATAGGCATCACTATGTGAGTGGTAACCTGCTAAAATTCAACACTTAGACACTTAGAACACTCAGTAGCACTAAGTAATAAAGAAAAAAGTAATATACTTTTTCTAAGAAAATATTCATGTTTATTAAATTAAGCAGGTATTCTGGAATCAAAATATTGACTTGTGATTAGGTGGAAGTAATTTTAAAACATTACTGCTTCAAAATCCAGGCATCTTTGTATTTGTCGCCCAAACTGCTTTTGGCTTTAAGGGCTTCTTGCTGAGAGGGATAATTCCCCAAAGAAACACGAAAGTTTCCACCGGATTTTAATACTGAAGGACTACGAAAACCCCGGGTTTTATATTTGGTTACTTCTGAATTTGCCAATACTTCATCATTAAAACTCGCTACAACAAGGTAATATCTTGGCCCTTTGGCTGTATTTGCCTTGTCCAAAGCTTTCGCTTTATCGATAAGTCGCCCGGCCATTTTGCCTGTTGAACATACTTTTACGCCCTGTTTTTCGTCACTTTCAACGCCAAACCAAACCACGGCATAACCTTTTAACATGCCTACCCCAAAAGCGTTCCATTTTTTATCTTTCCAAATATCCTGGTTCAGCATCAAATCGTTGGAGGCTGACGATGATTGCCAAAGGTCAAAGACAATTTCAGGAATGGCATCCACGCTTTCCCAAAAAGCTATCTCGTAACCCTTGCCCGGATATTTAGTAAGTTCTTTCGGCTTGGAAGTCATGCAGGAATTATTAAATTTATCGCGGCCATAACAACATTCAACCCAATGCCCCTGATCAGACCACGAGTGCAAGTTGCAATGGGCTGTATCGGGATGGTTATAGTTCAAATCGCTTACATGCAATTTGGCCACATAACACAAATTTTCTGAAAGTGGAATCTCAGGGAGCTTATTTTCCTTCCTGTATTTATTTACAAGGTTGTAGAGCTTCAACTCTTCGCTTGAAATGCAAAAATCTTCGGGTATTTGATTTTGCGAATATCCCTGTAAAAACAGGCTACCCGCAAGAATTATCAATAAAAAATTTAATTTAAAAAACCTTTTCATCATTGCTTTATCTGATTTGGGTACAAAAATACAAAAGAATAATTCAAGTTGTGTTTTTAGTTTAATTGATGGAAAAATAGCATTAATTAGAGTTTGTCCTTTTAGTAATGTTTCCCGCAGATTTCGCTGATTAGCGCAGAATAAATCTGCGCTAATCAGCGAAATCTGCGGGAAATTTTTTTCTCCTTGATAGAGGCCGACTTTATGGACACGCACTAATTATTGGCTATTCAAATAATCTAAAAATGGTTTTGAATTTTTTTCATCGTTTATCACTTTTATAGGATGGCCAAATAACTAATAAGCTATCAATTAACTCAAAAACTATTTTTGCATTAAGGTATTCACTGCAATCCAAGCCATCAGGCTCATACCGGTTTGCAGGCTTTTTTCGTCCACATTAAAGGTTGGTGTATGCAGGCTGGAATTTATCCCTAATGATTCGTTTGCCACGCCAAGCCTGTAAAAACATGACGGAACTTCATTGGCAAAATAAGAAAAATCCTCGGCAGTCATGCGAATGGGAAGTTCAATTACATTTTCTTTTCCCAATAGTTCGATAGCCCATCCGCGTGCATTTTCGGTGATTTGGGGATCGTTGTAAACAAAGGGGTAGCCGGCATCCACAAAAACATCGCAACTCCCGCCCATACCTTCGGCAATTGATTGTGCCATTTTCGTAATTTTTTGATGGGCTTCTTTTCTCCACTTTTCATCAAAAGTGCGGATAGTACCTGCAATTTTTACTTCGTTGGGAATAATGTTGGTTTGCCCATCGCCGATAATCCTACCAAAGGAAAGAACCGTAGGCATTTCGGGTGAGTTGTGGCGGCTCACTATTTGCTGCAATGCCACAATAATGTGAGAAGCGATTAAAATCGGGTCGATATTCCGTGATGGCTGCGCAGCATGGCCGCCTTTGCCTTTTACCGTAAGAAATATTTCATCAGTTGAAGCCATGTACTGACCGCTTCTAAAACCAACTTTCCCGGCTTCGAGTTCAGGATAAACATGCTGGCCAAAAACATGCTTTGGTCTTGGATTTTCCAGAGCCCCGGCCTTAATCATTTGTATTGCGCCTCCGGGGTAGCGTTCTTCTGAAGGCTGAAAAAACAATTTCACTGTACCTTCAAAATCATCTTTTAATTCACTCAATATTTTAGCAGTCCCCAGCAACGATGAAGTATGCACATCATGACCGCAGGCATGCATCACACCATTGTTTTTCGATTTATAATCCAGATCGTTGGCCTCAAGTATGGGCAAGGCATCCATGTCAGCGCGAAGGGCAATTGTTTTTTTTTCGGGATTTTTCCCATAAATCAAGGCAACAATCCCGGTTTTGGCAATTCCTTTTTCGTAGGCTATTCCAAACTCATCAAGTAGTGCAGCCACGTAAGCTGAGGTCTGGTATTCCTGCATCGAAAGCTCGGGATTGGCGTGAATATGCCTGCGCCATGAAATAACTTCGTGGTGATAAATTTTACTAAGCTCTAAAATTCTATTTTTAAGATCGTTCATTCTGAGTCTATTTATTGAAAAACAAAGATATTAATACGATTAGCACCAAAAGGATTTCAATTCCAAATTACGAAATTTTCACAATCTACCCATATGGCCAAGAAGGCACTAATTACCTCTGCGAAATTTCATTATTGGGGTGTTCAATTGCTTACTCATTATTTTTGCCAAATTGGTATTTCTTATTTTTGAACACGGATGACGCGGATTTAACTGATTTACACAGATCAGTGTTAATCCGCATCATCAGTGTTATCCGTGTTCTTATCCTTTAAAAAAATCACCAACTATTTTTATATTTCTTTCAATCAAAGGCAATTCATTTAATTGGATGAAAAAATGGTTCAGCTTTTTCGTAGAGAATTTTTTATCAGATGATTGATATTAGTATTTAATTTAACACCTCAATTTTATTATCTATTCTGTATTTCCTCTAAAAACTTTTTCTCAACCAAATCACTTTTCTTAAGCACCTGCCTTGTCCAGTCCAATACAACATCTAATTTTTCATCTTCGGTAAGTTGCCAGGGTATATCGGAGTTTCGCAATTTTTCAGAAAGGTAAAATAAGCAAAGTGCCGCTGAAACTGAAATATTGAAACTTTCGGTAAAACCGTACATGGGTATCTTCATGTATTCATCGGCCATTGCCAGGGCATCATCGGTAAGGCCACGCATTTCGGTGCCAAATAGCAAAGCTACGGGCCCTTTACTGAGGTCAAGTACTTGCAAATTTACATCATCTTTATGGGGAGTGGTGGCCACAATTCGGTAGCCTTTGTCCCTGAGAGATTGGATGGCGGTGGGCGTATTATTCCCTGCTTCGGTATATTTTACAAGGTTTAACCACTTTGACGATCCCAACGCAACATCAGGATTCACTTCGTAAATATTTTGATTTTCGATGATGTGTACATCCTGAATCCCAAAGCAGTCGCAACTTCGCAAAACGGCACTCGCGTTATGTGGCTGGTAAATATCTTCCAAAACCACGGTAAGGTAGCGCGTACGATTTTCGATAATTTTTTGAAAAAGCGAGTTTTTATTCTCAGAAATAAATTGAGATAAATGTTCTAAAAGTGCCTGTTTGGTTTCCTTTTCCATTGCTTTGCGCTGAAATTTAGAAGTATTGATAAGTTCAAAATATTTTGCAAATTTATTTGAAAATCTACTTATCCAAGGAGAAAACATAAAAAATCACCCACTTAATTAGGTTATTTTAGATATTTTTGTTCCCATATCAAAAGTTACCACCCATTTTGGGAAGGAAACAATATGATAAAGAAAAGAGTAAGAGCAAATAGATTAACTTTGTATAAAAAATAAAGTAAAATGGAACATCTAATATCAATAAGTTATCCGGAATCTTTAGCGTTTTCACTCAAAATGGGAGATCAGGAATTTAGGAGTGAAATAAAAATACTTTCGCTTGTAAAACTATATGAATTAGGTAAAATATCATCAGGACTTGCGGCAAAGTTATTGGGTATAAATCGGGTTGATTTTCTTGATTTACTTGAAAAATATAATGTATCATATTTTCATCAAGGACTTGAAAACGAATTAGAATCAGATTTAAAAAATGCATAGAATAATTTCCAACACTACCCCAATTTTATCCTTGCTTAAAATTGGAAAACTTCATTTGCTGGAAAAAATTTACGGAAAAATAATTGTACCGTTTGCGGTTTATAATGAAATTGAAAATGGAATACACAAACCATATTATCAGGACTTAAAACTAATTGACTGGATTGAAATTCTGGAAATCAATAATCCCAACTCAAAAGACTATTTCATTGATTTAGATGAAGGAGAAGCCGAAGTATTAATTCTTTCAAAAGAACAAAATGCTGATTTAGTTATTATGGATGAAATAATGGGGCGAAGGTATGCGAAACAACTTGGCTTCAACCTGACAGGAACGATTGGAATCCTATTAAAAGCAAAGGAAGATGGATTTATTAAATCGATAAAAGAATCGTTAACAGAACTTGTAGAAAAAGGATCTTGGTTAAATCCAAAATTAATTTCAAAAGCCTTAAAATTAGCAGAAGAAGAATAAACATGTGGTAACAAAGTATAAAAATAATAGCCAAAATAGTAGTAATCCAGATAGTTATCGGGACATGGATTGTAGCCCGCTTCCCCCGAAAACTTTCGGGGTTTCGTGTAACATGACAGAAATGATACCCTCTCCCAAAAGCTTTCGGGACGGCTACTATTCCTATACTGACCGATAAAATCCTGCCAATGACAAAACTTGAAGAAAATTTACAAAGGGCTGCGCAACTTATCAAAAATTCAAATTACCTGATAGCTTTTACCGGAGCCGGCATTTCAGCCGAAAGTGGAATACCCCCGTTCAGAGGCCCGGAAGGGCTGTGGAGTAAATACAATCCTGAAATTCTTGAGTTAAATTACTTTTACAGGAATCCTAAAGATTCATGGATTGTAATCAAAGAAATTTTTTATGATTTTTTTGGGAGCGCTAAACCAAACCCCGGACATTTGGGACTATCAAAGCTCGAAGAAATGGGATTGCTCAAATGTGTGATTACCCAAAACATCGACAACCTGCACCAGGCTGCAGGGAGCACAGTTGTTCACGAATTTCACGGGAACTCGCAGAAATTGGTTTGCACAAGTTGCAAGCAGCATTATGGCGTGGCGGAGGTTAATCTTAAAACACTCCCACCAAAATGCAATAAATGCAGTGGCCTGTTAAAACCCGACTTCATCTTTTTTGGAGAATCCATCCCCATGGACGCTTACCATGCCTCTGTTGCAGCAGCCGAAAAAGCTGATGTGCTACTTATCATCGGATCGACAGGAGAAGTGATGCCGGCAAATCAAATCCCATCGATAGCCAAACAAAACGGGGCAAAAGTCATCGAGATAAATCCTGAACAATCAAATTTTACAAGTTTCATCACCGACATTTATCTCAAAGGGAAAGCCGGTGAAGTTATGACCAGCCTCATGCAGCATGTAAATTCTATTAGTTAGTGTGTGTCCATAAAGTCGCCCACCACCACACACCCCTCTAACTCCCCTGAAGGGGAGAACCAGCCAGCGCCTTGGCAGCGAGGGATTTCCCCTTTAGGGGACTAAGGGGTTGCGAAGGAAATTAGCGAAAACATCGACTTTATTGACCGACACTAATTAGAGTTCGTCTTTTTAGTCAGGTTTCCCGCAGATTTCGCTGATTTGCGCTGATTTTTTTCTGCGCAAATCAGCGAAATCTGCGGGAGATTCTTTAGCCTCGGATAGAAATAGTTGACTTTATGGACACGCACTAATTAGGTTCTACTACCATTTTTGTGGATTTAAATAATGAAATCATTAATATTTTACTTTCCACTAAATTCGCAGTCGTACTATAGACTAAAACCTTTTAACTTATGAAATCAGAAATATTTAAAACCTCTACTTTTTTGATCGCAGCATTTTTTATGCTCATCAATTTAAACTTAAATGCACAAGATAAATCCTATAAAAAAGAGCTCAGGGAATTGAAGGATTATTACACGCAGTCGATTCAGGATTGGGAAGTCCCGGGCATGGCCATTGCCATTGTAAAAGATGGTGTACCAATATTTGCCGAAGGATTTGGTGTTAAAAACATCGACACACAAGAACCTGTTGACAGCAAAACCATGTTCCCGATTGCTTCTAACACTAAAGCATTTACCGCAGCTGCATTGGCAATTTTGGTAGATGAAGGAAAAATTTCGTGGGATGATAAGGTTGTGGATTACCTCCCATATTTTAAACTTTACGACCCTTATGTAAGTGAAAATATGACCATTCGCGACCTGCTGACCCACCGTAGCGGGCTTGAAACTTTTAGTGGAGACTTGCTCTGGTACGGAAGCAATTACAGCCGCGAGGAAATTGTAAAAAGGGCACGGTTTTTAAAACCCGTTTACGGATTCAGGGAACATTTTGGTTATTCCAACATTATGTATGTTGCGGCAGGCGAAATTATCCCGGCGGTTACAGGTCAAAGCTGGGACGATTTTATAAAAACTCATTTCTTCGATCCGCTGCAAATGAACCGATCAATTAGCTCAACTACTGAGCTTTCGGATTTTGAAAACATTGCCACGCCACACACCGATTTTGAAGATCATGTTATTGCCATTGATTACCTTAATTGGGATAATGTAGCAGCGGCAGGAGCAATCATTTCGAGTGTTGAAGATGTTTCGCAATGGCTTAAGCTGCAGCTTAACCAGGGTGTTTGGGAGGGCGATACTATATTTTCGCCTGATCGCAGCCGTGAGATGTGGAGCCAAAATACAGTGCTGGGCATTTACGGATTTTCGGAACGTACCTGGCCTTCTACTTTTTTCAAATCCTACGGTTTGGGATGGTCGTTGTCCAATTACCTGGGTCATAAAGTTGTGGGGCACAGTGGTGGCTATGATGGCATGATATCTTACACGTGCATGGTTCCCGACGAAAATCTCGGTTTTGTTATTCTCACCAATAAAAACTCAAGTGTTTATTATCCCCTGATGTACAAAACCCTCGATGTTTTTTTGGATGGCGGTGATGAAGATTGGAGCGAATTCATTCTTGGCTTGATGGAAACCCGAAAGGCAGCGGATGCCAAAGCTAAAGAAGAGAAGCTCAAAAACAGAATCGAAAACACGAAACCATCGCTGGAGCTTCCGGCATACGCCGGGACTTATGGAGGTGAACTTTATGGCGATGCTACCGTTGAAATTGAAAACGATGCATTTTTTGTGCAGTTTGTTCCATCTCCCAAATTCCGTGGAAAACTAAAGCACCTCCATTTCGATACTTTCGAAATAACTTTTACTGGATTTTCTTCGCTTCCACCGGGTACATGTGCTTTTATACTTGATGCCGAAGGTAAGGTGGGTGAGATGAAAATTGATGTTCCAAATCCAGATTTTGATTTTACAGAACTGGAATTTATAAAGGAGGAATAAAAAACAAGCTGTGAGATTGAATATTTGAAAAGTTTTTGCTTTTGCACAGCCAATTGCTGGAGTATCTCAGTTGGTAGTCCGCCAGTTGGCGAATCCCAAGTTGAGGGTCGTGAGTTCTCCCTTGGGGATTCCTTCGGAATATCCTCATTTACCGCTCACTGGAAAACAGAGAGTTAAATTAATTTTTAACTCTCTGTTTTTTTTTTGGTGTAAACAATTAAGGTGTTGACAAGGTTAATGACCTTCATTTAAAACGACCTCAATATTACCTACAAGAAAAGTGAAATCAATATTAAAATTCACGCTTCAATTGTGCCTGAATAAAATCAAGCACTTTTTGATTCGATATAATTTCAGTCAATTGCTCCCATGTAATTACTATCAATGGTACCTTAAGTGACTCTTTATTTTGAATCAAACTTGCTAAATTCGATCCGGTTTGGTTTTGGTGACTTTGATTATTCTTCCATTTCTTTTCTGAAACTAACAGCACTTGAATACCGCACTTTTCGGTCGTTTTTCCCAAGTCGATGATCCGTTGTTGGACTTCCTTAATATCTTTTTCATAAGTCCAGTCAGACAGATACTTTACTTCAATCGAAAGAAAATGCTCTTTGCCCCAGATAATAATGTCAGAGACTTCTCCGCGATCAGGATAATTTTTTATCACCTAAATCAAATGATAATCAAACGAAACTTTAATATCAGTAAGGGCTAATTCATGCAAGCTGTTGCTAAGCGAATCATTATCAATTCCGGGTTTACTGAAATATTGCTTACTACCAATCTTATCTTTCAGTAAATCGAAAAAAGCAAATTTTTTCTTTTCATAATCCGGCAACAGCTCGTTAAATAAATAACCTACAAAAACCTTGTAGTAAAAATTACGCTCTTTGTAGGATTCAAAAATTTCGAGCGGTTTTTCGGAAGAAGAGTTAAGGAATATCATAGCTGATAAATTTAATCTAAAACTATTTTTAAATAATATACTTATTACTATCCCACCATCGGCCATTCTTTATACTGCCCTTCGGCTTGTTCCATAATTTCGGGCAGGTGCTTGTATTTTTGATTGATAAAATGGATGAAGCGATCTTTCAGTACCACTTTTTTCAAATCACGGTTAATGTCCCCACCATGAAGGTAGGTGTAGCCCAGTTCTTCCAGCCATTCGATGGCTGCCAGTTCGATGTCCGATTCTGCCAGTTTATTCTTCACAGCTAATCACTAAATTCGTGGATGCAATAACTCAATCCTTCCCAAAAAATCTGAAAACTTTTGGACCTGTTATTAAGTGGCTCCATAAATTTTGAGATTTCATTTGCACATTCAGTTTTTCGTAACCCAGACTTAAAATAACCTCCAGCTTTTAATACCCTTTCCAAAGCTTCCCAGGTTCCACCTCCGATCGAATCAGGATCTCTGTAATTGGCCTTTTTTTCAAAATTAGGTGATACTCTTGGAAATGCCGCACGAACTGCATCTGCATCGCCGAAAAACCAAGCTTCAAGTTCTTCAATAGCTATGCGTGTTAGCACCGAAAATCGATCACCCCCTGGAACACTGGTTTTGCTTCTCAAATTTGCTTCGGATGCCATGTTCTCCAATTTAGACTTCAGCTCATTACAATCCTCATTGTCTCTATCAACGAGAATGAGAATAATATATTCATCGGTAATCCATCTTGAGTATCCCCTTAATTCATTGGGAAGTTTTTTAAGCATATCTGTTTTCCCCTGAAAAGTAATAATACGGTAAGTGTGTTTTCCGGTTATTAACTTTGGTAAAATATTATGCAAAACTTTTTCCGCAGAAAGCTCCTCAGTTAAAATTTCGAAATGCATAATTATTTTTTTAGGGGTTTGAATTTATAGCTACCAGCATTTACCAATGGGTCTCCAACATCAAAATGTCCTTCTACCCATAAATTACCTAACAAAGCACCTTCTTCAACGAATTCCTTTATACCCTGCATATCAACTGCACATTTTGCCTGGGTATAGCCCTTATCATCTCTGAATAAAACCCACAGTTCTTTTGGCTTTAAGCCGTTAACAAAAAATGGGCTGTGCGTTGTTACCATTAATTGTGAGGATTCAGAAGCAGCCCGGCACTCTTCAGCAAGATCGGGCAATAACCTTGGGTGTAGTTGATTCTCCGGTTCCTCAATACCTATGAGTTGAGGTGGCTCTGGATCATACAAAACTGTAAGATATGCAAGCATTTTAAGGGTTCCGTCAGAAGTAAATTTCGACAGGATTGGTTTTTCAAATGGGGCATCTTTTATTTGAAGCAATAGCCGGCCATCCTGCATGATATCGGCTTCAACCTTTTCAAGTCGAGGAACTCTTTCGGCTAATTTCGACAATATCTCATTTAGCTGAACAGGATGCTGTTCTTTTAAATATTGAATAACATTTGGCAAGTTGTCTCCCGTTGCTGAAAGTCTTTCCTGTGGCCCGGCTTCAGGCACACCCCGTGTATGATCTGCAGTTAGGTAGGAGAGATACCATCCTGTAATAAATCTTCTTAATGCTATTACACGTGGGTTTTTGGCAAGTTGACCAAGTGTATTTACCGCCAACATTTCAGGGCTGTCCAGTGATTCTTCCATCTTTTCGTCTGAAATATCCGGAGCTTCGCCCGTGATTACTTTTCCTTTACCTTTTTCAAATTCCAAAAAAGCAAAAGGATGTCCAACGCTACTTCGTTTCCATGAGAGCTTTTCGCTTACAACATAAGGCCCTTTTTGGCCTTCATCAATTTTTAGTGCGTAGGTAATAATTGGCGTTTTTTTCTTTTCACGGTATTTAATTTCAAACTCGATGGGGCCTGAACAATCTTTTGTACGAAGCTCTTTGAACCGCCCTCTCCTGTCCCAGGCTTTTCTTAGCCCGATGGAAAAACATTCGCTTAAAAAAGCAAATACATCAAAAACCGTGGATTTACCACTTCCGTTGGGGCCGAGGAAAACTGTTAATGGTGTTATATTTTTTAGTTCAAGGTTTTGTAAGGCCCTGTAATTCTTTACCCTCAGGTACTCAATCCTTGGAACTTCCCTGGATTGTATTTTTGACTTTTTCATGTTTTTCATTTTAAAAAGTTACGCGATTCAACTACAAAGATATTGAACTTACTCCAACCTCCCCGCTAATCAGTTTCGGAAAAAGGTAATCGCGGGTTTGGGTTAAGGTTTGGTTTTCTTTATGATTGCTTCTGATTTGTTTGAAGTATGGCTCAACATTGAAGCCCGGAAAAAATAATTGATTGGAAATATTTTAAAATAGATTCCTCACTTCGTTCGGAATGACAGCCAGTTACGTTTATTTGGTGGGGGTTAGGGGCGGCAGCACAAAGTTCTTTTTCAAAATCAATATCGGTGCGTAGGGTAGATTTTGTAGCCATGAAATTCAATTTGGGTTGAGTAGGTCAAAGGCAGAAAAAGTGGGGAAATAATTCATTCATTTGTTATTTGTTAGCCTTTCTTCTTCAAAATCCTAATACGATATTTTGATACCTGTTGATTTTTTAATGCAATCGGTGTAAATTTATAGAGCGTAGCATTAGAAAATATTTCAACAGAGCCTATCATTTTATATTTATCTTCTGAATATTTATTGAGGTACCACGAGAATATCTTTGAAGGTGATTTTGGTCTTCGCAACCAGGATTTATTCACATCAACAATCACTACCACATCAGGGTCTGCTTCCTCGACCTCGGCAATCATCTGCGCTTGCATCGGCAGATTGTATTCATGATCTTCCATCATTGGATACATGTAAATAAACCCTGTGGCCGAAACCCTGTCGGCATGGAAATAAACCTGGGGTTCGGAACCAAGCACCAGGATTTTATCATCTTCGTTGGTATTCCTTTTGATAAAACCACCAATTGCTTCTGATTCTACAAATGGATTAAGGCCATAGATTCGCCTTGAGATATCCTTTGATTTTTCTTTAAAAAAATATTCAGCATTATTATTTATACCTATCCCAACAATTACCATGATAATAAGCACCGATAATGTCTGCAAGGCCATGCTATTTTTACCTTTGATTTTGAGATTAGCAATAGAACCGACCGCTATGCCTGCAAAAATTCCTACTGCAGGCAACAAGCAAATGAAATAGTGGGGTCGAAAATATAATCCCGGAACAATGGTCAAAAATGAAAAAATCAGAAATAAAATAACAAAAATAACAGTGAAAGTATTTTTTCGGATAGAAGCATTAAAAAACAGTAATGGAATCCCTATTGCAGCAAAAACCCACAATACGGTAAACCCATCCATAACAGATACCAGACTATTTGATAAATATTTCATGCCCCTATAAAAAGGAACCTGGCCTCCGTAGGCAAAGGGATACTCTATGGTCCAAAACAAAAAACTATCAAATACTCCGGAAATATACAACATGAATAAAACTAAAATTATTGGAAACAGGCCACCTGACACAAAAATTCCAAGGTTCTTGAGGAACTGTTTGAAATTTCTCCTATTTTCGATAATACCATGAGTTATCAAAATAAGGCCTCCAAAGGCACTAAAAAATATACCGCTTTGTTTGAATACCGGTGCGAGTCCAAAAAATATCCCTGATATAAAATACAGGTACAATTTATTATTGTCGAAAGCTTTGAGCAGCAAAAGGATACCCGTAACTGCGGCAAAAGTTACAAAATGCGTAGCATGTCCGGCAAAGCCAAGAATGGTATCATTAAGGGATAAAAGTGAAAAAACCAATGCAGCAACCAATGCTCCGGAATTTCCTATTAATCTCTTAACAATAAAAAATAGGAATAAGGAAGTAACAAGGTTGATAATCAATAATCCAAAATGAATTCCTGCCACACTTTGTCCGAAAATCAACATAAAAAATGCATACATAAAATGTGTACCCGGGAATTTCATGGTATATGCAGCTTCAAAAGGGGGGATACCGGCAAGCATCAATTGCCCAAAATAAGCATATTCGCCTTCATCCCTTTCGAGCGGAATATTCAATAAGCGAAGTCTGATAAATGCTGTAATGAGCAATATTACACCCAACAAAATAAAAACGATGTTCCTGTAAAAAAAAGATGGGGCTTTACTTTGAACTTTGTTCGGTTTTAGCTTCTGATTGTTTTTCTTTTTCTTCATAGCCAACTTAATAGATGCATTATTTAAGGACAATTTGCAAATATATTGAATGTTTATAGTAAGCCAGCCAAAAAACCAATTTTTAATGTGCGTACTAAGTACTTGTCATGAAATAACGTGACTCATTGTAATAGATTTCTCCCGGCAACACACCCCCGAAAAATCGGGGCAGGCTGCTTCGCTTTGTGTTTTGGTACTAATGACAAGTAATGGTAATAAGCTGGAGTCCATGTTGCTGGACAGACCTCTCAGTCGCTACACTCCTACCAATGACAAATTTTTGTAACAAGTTTATTACAAATGATAAAATAGATTTCTCAGTCGCTACGCTCCTTCGAAAAGACACGGCTGTAATGTAGTTGGGGGGGAGAGGAACATCGGGCGCTCCGCGCCCGATGTTCCTCTCCCCATACAACCCAGTGTGAAGCCATGTCTTTTCGATCGCAGGGAGAAATCTATTCCACATTGTCATTTCCTTATTATGCCCAAAAATTTTGGGTGAACTCTCGAAAAGACGTGGCTATGGCTATACATGGGGTGAAAGAAAGCGATGAGGCAACAATTATCCGGCATGCCCTTTACTATCACTTCAAACTTAGCGTTCAGGTATAGGTTGCCCGCGCATCCAGGGAGCCCCGGCCTTGATGAACTGATCTTCGAGTGCCGGAATGCGGTTTCCGCGGATATCTTCGATTTGCATCCTGATGTTGTCAAACTGTTGTTCGGCAACCTTTAGATTATCGAGGTGCGTTTTAGTTGGTCCGTAGGTAGAGCTAAAGGTTACCGACCATGCCGTATTCATCCTATCCATAATAGATAATGGTGTAGTTTCACCCACTTCCCTCCTCGAACTATTGCCCTTAAGCTGTTCATCCAGATCATTTAAATCCTGTTTGAGGGCATGAATTTTTCCAAAAAGGTCGCCTTGAACTTCGGGCACTGATCCAAGTGAGACCTCCATGGCAATAAGCTGTTTTTTCATATCGTCCATTGCAAGATCCACAGCAGAAAATGCCCGCCTCAAATTACCCAATCTGGCATAAATATCAGCAAGCTCTTCATCAGTAGAACCTTTAAGTACACCCTCATAAAGTTTTTCAACCTCGAAATTTATAGGTTTGGAAAGTTCAGTAATAACACCATCAATTTTCCTGGAGATTGTGGCCGTGTAAATTCCCGGATCGGCATATAATCCTGCCGGTTGGTCACCCACTGTAACCCTGTCAACATTTATTGCACGGGTAGAAGACTTTCTCAAATCCCAGGCAACACGGTGGAAGCCTTTGCCCACCGGACCTGAGAATTGCCTTATAGCATTTTCTTTGTCATCCTTTATTGTAATTAGTATTTGCGGGGCTTCCTGCCGCTTTTCATCCTCAAGGGCATCCCACCCGGGAAATGGAATATTTTCACCATTGAGTTTCTTTTCCATTTCCACCCGCTCCTGTTTTTTGGTTTTATAGTCCTTCCCTAAATAATAGGTAAAAACTGCGCCATAGGGTGGATTTGGTGCCTGGTAAAGTTCAGCCCCCTTTGATCCACGTTCGCCAAAACTGATCACAGGCTTAGGGATGTACCACCAGGCCTTACGTGCAGGAAATAAAGTTGCTTCTTCGTTGAGTTGCTCTTCCGTTACCTCGCGCAGAGCGCTGTAATCGTCAAGAATATAAAAACCCCGGCCAAAAGATGCGCCCACGAGATCGTTTTCCCTTGGCTGAATAGCAAGGTCGCGGAAACTAATGGTTGGTAAACCGCCGGTAATTTTTATCCACCTAATGCCTCCGTTAATGGTAAAGTAAATTCCAAATTCAGTTGCAGCAAAAAGCAGTTCCTGTTTTACATGATCCTGAACAATTCTCCAAACCAAAGTCCTCTCCGGAATGTTCCCGCTGATAGATTTCCAGTTTTTGCCCCCGTTTTCACTTTTAAAAATATAGGGTTTAAAATCACCAAATTTATGGTTGTCCAAAACTACATAAACCGTATTTTCATCAAACAAGTCAGCTTTGATATCATTAACAAAAGCTGTGGCCGGTACGCCGGGCAATGAAGCGACCTGGATCTTGTTCCAACTTATGCCTCCGTCTTTGGTTATCTGAATAAGCCCGTCATCGGTTCCGGCATAAATTAATCCTTCCTTAACCGGCGATTCGGATAAGGATGTAATGGTGTTGTAATTGGACATGGCGTGCAAATCCCAGTGAGAATCCCAGCTTTGCTGTTTGCCCATAATGGGTAGTTCGATGCGTTCCTGGTTAAGGGTAAGATCAGTAGAAACCGGCATCCAGCTATCTCCACGATCATCCGAACGCCACAACCTTTGCGATGCAAAATACAATCTTGGGGGCGAATGTGGGCTAACAAGTATTGGCGAATCCCAGTTCCAGCGTTCGTCAGGATCATCAAGTCCGGGCTGCGGCCTAACGCTAACAACCTCATTCGTGGTCATGTCGATACGGCTGAGATAGCCCTGCTGCGACTGTGCATAAACAATGGCCGGATTTCCGGGTTCGGTGGCCGGTTGATGCCCATCGCCTCCAAGAATCACCCTCCAGTCGGAGTTCATAATTCCATGCCGTGTATCCGTGCGTGATGGGCCACCCTGGGTGTTGTTATCCTGGGTTCCACCGTAAACGTTATAAAAAGGTTCGGCATCATCAAGGGCAACTTTATAGAATTGAGTTAAAGGAAGGTTTTCGATAAATCGCCAGTTTTCGGCCAAATCGAAACTTTCGTATAATCCGCCATCGGTTCCAACCAATAAGTAATCAGGATCATCGACACGAAAAGCCATGGCATGATTATCAGAATGTTTGTACTCTTCTTTTAAGGTCTTGAAATTTTTCCCACCATTATCAGAAACTCTTATCCTCACATCCATCAAATAAATCCTGTCAAAAACATGAGGGCTGGCATACAACTCCTGGTAATAATGGAGGCCTGTTCCTCCCGAAACCATATCGGACATCATAGTCCAGGATTCCCCTCGATTTTCGGAGCGGTAAACACTACCGGAACGTCTTTCGAGTTCAATGGCTGCATAAACCACATCAGGTTGCTGGGGCGAAATGGCAAGTCCAATTTTCCCCATTCTTCCGTTGGGTAATCCTGTTGCAAGTTTTTTCCAGGTGTCGCCACCATCTTCTGAACGATAAATAGCAGTATTTGGCCCACCACCCATGTAAGCAGCCACATTGCGATGCCTCTGCCAACTTGCGGCATACAAGCGATCAGGATTTCGTGGGTCAATTAAAATATCAGTTACACCGGTGTATTCTTCATCGCCAAGGGTCTTCTTCCAGGTTTTGCCTCCATCAATAGATTTATAAAAACCCCTTTCTCCCCCACTTTTCCATAGTGGCCCCTGAACAGCAACAAAAATAATGTTGGAGTTTTCGGGATGTACAATGATTTTTGAGATATGCTCGGATAATTTCAAACCCATGTTGATCCATGTAGCGCCACCATCTTCACTTTTATAAATTCCATCACCATAGCCTACATGCCTGCCACCAACATTCTCGCCTGTTCCTACCCAAACGGTATTAGGATTTTGAGGATCGAGCGTAACGCATCCAATGGAATATGAATTTTGCTTGTCGAAAATTGGTGTCCAGGAAATGGCTGCATTTTCAGTTTTCCATACTCCGCCCGACCCAACGGCAACAAACCACTCATTGTCATTTTCAGGGTTGATGGCAATATCAGCAATACGTCCCGACATAAAAGCAGGGCCAATATTACGCATCTCAAAACCTGAAAAATTCTTGTCCGAAAACAAAGAGTCGGCGTTTTGCGCGGGTAAATTAATTGTTGGCAGGAAAAATAAAAACAAAGCAATTGGCAGATAGTGGAAAGTCTTTTTCATCGTGTAGTAAATTTTAGTAAATGCGGACAAAAATATTGAAAAATATTCCGGCAAATAGCAATCAACCACCTGATTGATAAATACACGACAAAATTTAACATCTTTCAACTTTTTTTTATCCTTTATCATTCATCAATAATTGCTCATTCGCTTCGTTCTCTCAAGTCTCTTCGGTCGCCTCGTTCGCTTCATTCTCTCAAGTCTCTTCGGTCGCCTACTTCGCTTAAGTCTCTAAAGTCGCCTCGTTCACCTACTTCGCTTAAGTCTCTAAAGTCTCTAAGGTCGCCTACTTCGCTTCGTTCGCTTCGTTCGCTTCATTCTCTCAAGTCTCTCCGTTCGCCTCGTTCGCCTCCTTCGCTCAAGTCTCTCCGTTCGCTTCGTTCGCTTCATTCTCTCAAGTCTCTCCGTTCGCTTCGTTCGCCTCCTTCGCTCAAGTCTCTTCGGTCGCTTCGTTCGCTTCGTTCGAAAAAAACTTTGACACATTCTTTTCATTCCCTCGCCTCACTAAAACTTTTATTAATTTTACGGCCATCCAAGATTAGAGTTATGCTAAACAAAATCCAAACTTATGTAATCGTATTTTTTGTCATTTCTTTACTTTTTGCAAGCTGTGCTGTGAAGAAAATGACCAAGCAGGCCGAGCAATTTGAAGGAGCCGGCATGTTTAAGGAAGCTTCGGAAATGTATTACCAGGCATTGCAGAAAAAACCGGGCAAAGCTGAACTGAAAATTGCACTCAACCGAACCGGACAAATCTATTATGAATATCTGGCATCAGAAATCAAAAACAGTTTCAACCGGGGAGAATACAAGGAAACGGTTTATTATTACATGGAAGCCGGCGATTTGATAAATAAATTTAAAAGAACCGGGATAAATATTAAACCTGACCCTGCTGCCGAAAGATATTTCAGCGATGCCAAAGACTATTACCTCGATGACCGATACGATCTCGGGCTGAAACACATCACCGATCAGGAATTTAATGAGGCCAAAGCTGTTTTTAGTGAAATTTTCAACATCGATCCCGATTATAAAGATACCCGAACCTATTTGAATGAAGCGACTTTCGAGCCCATTTACCGTCAGGGTAACCAATATTTTGTGGATGGCCGTTACATGGATGCATACAACAACTGGGAAAGTATTTATCAACGAGAAAAGAATTATAAGGACACCCACGACCGCATGGATCAGGCGCTGAACGAGCGCTACAAAGAAGGAACCCTGCTCTTGATGAATGAGGGTTTTAATGATGCGGCCATAGCTCTCGGACAGGTTTACAATGCCAATCCAAACTTTAAGGATGTGAAATCGCAATACATCGAAGCACGTAACGAGCCCATTTACAGGCAAGCCAAACTGGACATGAAAGATGGTAAATGCCGAACAGCTTTTTTCGACTTTGAAAGAATAATTAATGATGCAGGAACTTATAAAGATACAAAGGATTTGAAAGGCCGGGCTCTTGAATGTGCAGAATATCCGGTGGCTATTTTTTCGCAAAATCCCCGGCAATACAACAGCGAGGCAGGTCAATTTGAGGATGCAACCATCAAAAGTCTTGTAAACAAGAATAATATCTTCCTTAAAGTTTTTGATCTTACCTCGCTAAACAGCAGACTGGAAAGCCGCCTGATGAACAGTGCGGGAAACATTGATGAAGCCGCTTTGAGAACACTCAATCGCGACAACAATATCAAGGCCGTGCTAATCCTTACTTACGAAAACTACAAAAAGAATAACGGCAAACTTGAAAAGGATGAAATGACAGGCTTTGAGCGCATCGTCACAAAATCGACTGATGGCGAAACCAGGGTTTACGACAAACACATCACCTATTTTGAGTACAAGCAAAAAAATGAAATTGCATTGACTATCCATTACAAACTCATTTCGACAGCAAACGGCGAGATACTTTTGTCAGACTCTTACAGCGGATCGAAAAAGGACGAGATCAATTATGCCACCTACAGCGGAGATCATAACCAGGTTTATCCGGCGAAAAGTGTGAACGGAACCTGGAATATTGACGAATCGGGCTATCGCAGTTTACAATCATTGCTCAGAAGCGATAAGGATATCTCTTCGATTGAAAGCCTTCAAAAATCATTGTTTAACGAATTATCGGGTGATATTGCCGGAGACATTAACAACTTCAATCCTGAAAAATGAAAAAAATAGTACCATATTTTCTACTTATCTTTTTGATGGCCTGTTCAACAGGAAAAAATATCAGCTACGAAGAACTAATGGCGGGAGCCCCGGCATGGGTTAAACAAACCCCAAACTCAAGTCAGTACTATCATGGCGTTGGGTTGGCTTCAAAAGTTAGCGCTCCGGCTGAATTCCGGGAAGTAGCAAGGCAAAATGCACTTTCGGAACTGGCCTCCGGAATTTCGGTTAACATATCTTCATCTTCCGTTTTAAATCAATTTGAGTTTGACGACAACTACAGCGAATTTTTTCGGGATAACATCAAACTTACCACGCAACAATACCTTGAAGGTTACGAATTGGTGGATAGCTGGGAAAACACCCGGCAATATTGGGTTTATTACCGATTGTCGAAAACTAAATTTAACGAAATAAAACAGCAAAGAATAGATAAAGCCCTGGATGCTTCGAAATCGGAATTTATGAAAGCCAGGGATTTTCAAGCTGAAGGGAATTTTCAGGAGTCGATGCGCTTTTATATGAAATCCATCGAAGATGTAAAAGACTTCTTAGGCGATGATCTGAAAACTGAAATTGACGGCAAAAACCAGGATTTTTCGAGTTTGCTTATTTCTGATATGATCAGGATGATTCCCCACCTAAAAATAGTGTTTCCTACAGAAAAACATCGCTTCGTCAGAGGTGTAGGCCACGAGCACGAAACCATTGTTTTAAGTGTGGTGTATGATGATAAAACTCCCGTTAAGGGTGTAAATATTGAAACAGAATTCTCCTATGCTCCCGGAAAATCAATTCAAAAAACTTCGGACGCCAACGGGAAAGTAAGGATTAAAGTTGAAAACTTTGATACCCGCAAAAAAGAGGAATACATCAGGGCCTGGGTAAACATCGACAAACTTATCAAAGAAAGTACCAACGATCAGATGGTACGCCGACTGATGGAGAGCCTTGAATTTCCGGTGTTTGAATATCCGGTTGAGATTGTTTCGCCAAAATTCTACATCGAAGCCAACGAAAAAAATATGGGTGCAGCCTTAAGCAGCAGTAAAGTTAAACGGGAATTTCGCAGCCTGATTGAAAGGGATGGGTTTGAAATGGCAAACGATGAAAAACTTGCTGATTATATTTTGACCTCAGAAGTTTCCACAGAAAAAGATAATGAAGTCAAAGGGAAATTTTCGGCTAAGCTTACCGCATCATTTATGTTAAAAAACGGAAAAGGCCAAACGGTTTACTCTGAAAATATAACAAACATCAGCGGGCTGGGCAACAGTTTTGAATCGGCCGGCGAAGATGCCTACAAGTCGCTTGAGGGCAAAATCAGGATTAACATTTACCCGGCCATGTACAATGCTGTTTTTAAATCGTATTAATTCTACCTTAGCAGATTATGTTCAAAACGAAAAATCAATCCACATTAACCCCATCCGCCAATTGGCGGAGATAGATTAATTTTTCTACATTCTTCCGTCAGCTGACGGATTGGGGTAAAAATGCAGAAAAATCTAATGTATTAAAGTAGAATTAATTCTGATGACCAATCGTCCAATCATACATATCGACAATATTTCCGTTTACCGGAAAAAAATTCTTGTGCTGTCAAAGCTGAGCCTCAATGTTAACGAAGGAGAATTTATTTATTTGCTTGGCAAAACAGGATGCGGCAAAACCAGTCTGCTAAAAACCTTATATGCTGAATTGAAAGTTGAGGAAGGATTTGCACAAATTGCAGATTTTAACCTCACCAACATTAAAACCAAAGAAATCCCTTTTCTGAGAAGAACGTTGGGTATTGTTTTCCAGGATTTCCAGTTACTCACCGATCGGACGGTTAACGAAAACCTGAAATTTATTATGCGGGCCACCGGGTGGAAAAACATAGAAAGAATGAAAGAACGTTGCCATGAAGTGCTGAACCTCGTGGGCATTCCAACCAAAGGATTTAAAATGCCCCACGAACTTTCGGGTGGCGAACAACAAAGGGTTTGCATTGCCCGCGCGTTGCTCAACAACCCGCCCATTCTGCTCGCCGATGAACCTACCGGCAACCTTGACCCTGAGACTTCACGTGAAATCCTGGGTCTTTTACATGCAATTAATCAACATGGCACAAGTATAATTTTGGCCACCCACAACCATTACCTCATTGATGAGTTTCCGGGCAGACAGGTACTTATGGAAAGGGGAAAGGTAGTAAAAGCCTAATTTGTGCGTGTTTTAAAAGTAACATTTAGAAAAATATACGCTTTCAGATTTAAGATTTAAGATGTTGGTGAAATTAAACACAATCTAAAATCTCCTCCATAGGAGTCCTTCGGACGATTACCGGCTTAATGATGTTATTGAAAGAAGTTTTTTGAGACTTGCAACATTTCAGGAAGACTGGGTTTGCAGCAAATGTTTGCCTTTTTAATTTGCTCCGGCTAACTTATTATCCAATTATGAATATGCATAAATTGCCGCAGGCTTCAGCCTGCGGATAAAGGCAGTATAAGAAAAACTCCGGGCTTTAGCCCATAATATCCGGATTTAGACAAAAATCAACTGTTCCTATTTTGATCTTTCAAAAAAGAAAAACAATACTGTCGCGTAAGATTCGGTTTAAGCCTTTACCCTTCTTTAGATTTTTCGGATAATCAATTTTCTGCTTACAATTTTTTGGCCCAGGTATATTTCGAGGTAGTAAACCCCCGGCTTTAGATCGTTAATCGGCAAAACAAGCAAATTTGCTTTTGCGATTTTGTCAAAAACTTTATTGCCCATGCTATTATAAATTGAAATGTGGCTTATGACTTGCGAGGACTTGATTTCAACGATATTACTTGCCGGGTTTGGATACACAAAAACACCATCCTGCATATCATCATTGATACCAACTACCACATCCACGCTATCAATATTTGAAGGCACCGAAATACCTTCTTCATACAAAACCTTCGCGTAATAATGATAAATCCCAATAGGAAGGTATTTCAACAAAAGCCCCTTTTTTGTAGATGGAACTGTATCATCCACAAGGCCGGAAAACTCGAATGTTGAAGCAATCGTTGCAAACTGGTCCTGATCATTGCACGCAATGGCCAATCCAACCTCAGTGCCCGGGATTTTAAAAATCGTGGACGCGCCATTGACAGGCTGTAATTCACTTATCCAATCATCCTCTCCGCTGTAAGAAAAATACATACCCTCGGTAAACATACTTTGCTCACCGCTTATGCTATTAATACCTGAAGTGAATGAAGTAGGTGAATAATAATAAAACATCGGATGCAGGATGGTTTGGGGATCATAATACCAGGTATCCCCGCCTTCCATGTAAATATTTCCACCGCCATTAAGATAATCCGCAAGTACGGCCGCTTCAGAATCAGATAAGACATGGTTTTGTTCATAAATCCCGAGGCAAACAAATATTGCTGCATATTGTGCAAGATCGTTCTGAAAAGTGGTTGTGTATTTCACCGGTAAGCCGATCGAAACAAGGGTTGAAGCAATAATAGACCCCGATGAGTGGTTGGGGTCGGGATCGATCACAAGAATGCTGTCGTTCAGCGAAACCGGAGGACTCCAGGAAAGCATAACATCGTTTATGTTAAGACTTGCATCAAAGCTCATGGGAGGATTGATTTTATTTACTATGAATTGCCAGGTATCACAACCGATGCCATCTCCATAACTATTGTAAGGAATTACTTTCCAGAAATAATCCAATCCTTCGCTAAGAAATTCTTCAGGCTGATATTGATTTTCGGAAATAGTTAAACCATCAACAATATTTCCCGGCGGATTGTTAGTTCCAAAATAAAGCCTGTAGCCATCAATTAACATGAGATGTATAACATTTTATTTTTCAAAATATGACACCCTGATCAATACTTGCCACCATTTTGTTAACACATCCGAATCCGGCTATTCAGCTAAAGAACTACAGGATAAGTTGTATGTGAATGTAAAACTTTCACTGATCCAATTATATAAACGAAACGACTTGTACAGGGAAAAATGTAAGGGCGAATATGTGTATTTTAACAAGTATTTCCCGCGTCAGAAACAGCAATTATTCATACGTCATTCACAAAATGACACGGCAGTTTTAAATATTGGCCAATTAGCCGCCCATGTTATCACAGATGAGATAAAAGCAGCAATTATTTTATTTTACAGCATTTTAAATGAGGAGCAAAAAAGATTATATGCCGGCTTGGAATCATTGAAAATTGGTTATGGGGGCGATACCCTAATCTCCAAATTACTAAATATTGACCCTGAAACAACCAGCAAGGGGCGTAAAGAGCTCATAAGTAGGGATTTTGAAAAAACCAGGGTACGAAAACACGGGGCAGGAAGGCCGGAAATAAAAAAAAAACTCCTGAAATAATTAATAAAATCAAACAATTACTAAATTATGACACTGTCGGTGATCCCATAACAGGTATAAAATGGACAAAAACCACTACCCATAAAATTGCAGGCGCACTTGCTGAAGAAAACATATATGTAAGCCCCAATACAATTGGAAAACTATTAAAGGACATGGGGTACTTATTGAAGATCAATTATAAAAAAATAGAATCAAACCCCAAAAAATCAACCCCTGAATCCCGAAAAAACAGGAACCAACAATTTATTTACATTGATCAGATGCGTGAAACCTCCCGCAAACAAAACATCACAAGGATAAGTGTTGATGCTAAAAAAAAGGAATTAGTTGGGAATTTTAAAAATCAAGGTGCTACATGGTGCATAAATCCTAAAGAAGTGAATGCGTATGACTTTAAGTCATTAGCATCCGGGGTATTTATCCCCTATGGCATTTACGATATTTATAATAATAAAGGCTTTGTTGTCGGAGGTGTTTCATATAATACAGCCGAATTTGCGGTAAACTCTATTGTTGAATGGTGGAAAACAAAATCAAGCAATATGGCCACAAAACAAAAATCATTGTTAATACTTGCTGATGGAGGGGGAAGTAATGGTTCGAGGAATAGGTTGTGGAAAGTATGTATTCAGGAATTGTTGTGTAACAAGTATGGAATAGCTGTGACTGTTTGCCATTATCCCCCCGGAACCTCCAAATTCAATCCAATTGAACATCGGCTATTTAGTGAAATAAGCAAAAACTGGGCTGGTGAACCGCTTATAAATAACGAAATTATTCTAAACTATATCAATACAACCAAAACAAAAACCGGATTAAGTAGATTGAAAATCCCCAAAGATTCCGAACCTTATTAAAGAGGCGATTGAAGAAATAATAAGGTAAGGTAATTTCCTGAAAACATCCACCCTACTAAGGTTGGTTTTTGTTAAATAAGGTTTGATTAATTTTGAATTAGCAATTTTGCTGTTAAAAAAAAATTCGGTAATAAAAGTTCCTTTCCACTAAAATAGTAGTAGAACCAATTATTCAAAGATTATTCTACAATTTGGTAACAGCTTTTTGATTTTAAGATCATTTATTTGGAAAACCATGTAAATAACCAATGTGGCAAGGATTATTGAAACATTAAGCCAAAACAGCAGAAAAAAAAGTTCTTTTCCTCTCCATTTTAGTAATGACAGCCGTATTCACTTTTGGGCAGAATGCTTTGTTTGAAGCAATTAAAAACTGCATTACATTTTGCAATAGATAGAAAAGGCCCTAATATCATCCGGTATTTGGTTAAAAATGGTGCTGATATTTTTTCTCAGGATAGCATTGGAGATACACCACTTTTTCTCGCAGTTGTTTCCCTTAATAATATCGAATTAGTAAAGTACCTGTTAGAGCAGGGAACCTTGGCTGGCGATTCAAACTTTGTTGAATGGGGTTTGGTCTTTAAAGCAGTTTTGAACAATAATCTTGATACTTTGAATTCTTTTCTTAACCGTGGCATTAATATTAATGTACAAATCCCTTACGTTGGCGAAACACCCTTGCACTATGCTATTTATAAAGATAATTTAAAAATTGCAGAATGGTTTATTGACCATAATTGTTGCTTAGTATCTTATCTCTAATATTCTGCCAAAAAATGGCAGAATATTAGAGATAAGGTACTAAAGCTGCATAAAACTGAGCCGATGATTTCGTGCGCTGTGACTCAACGGGGGGATTGGGAGGCAGTTTTAGGATATCCCTTTTTTATTAAATAAATACCATTTCTTATGATTGACCTGATCATAGTTTTAGCTTTTATTACCTATAGTGTTAGCCAGGGATTTATATCCAAATCGAAAGCATCGAAAAACCTTGTCGAATATTTTTTGGCAGGCCGCACAATAAAAGGCTGGAAAGCCGGCGTAAGTATGGCTGCCACGCAGTATGCTGCCGACACCCCATTGTTGGTTACCGGCCTGATAGCCACCGGCGGAATTTTCATGATCTGGAGGTTATGGATTTACGGGCTGGCGTTTTTGTTATTGGCATTTGTACTGTCGAAATCGTGGTGGCGGTCGGGGGTAATTACCGATGCCGAGCTTACCGAAATCAGGTACAGTGGCAAAAATGTATTGTTTTTGCGGGGGCTCAAAGCTGTTTTTTATGGTACAATGATCAACTGTGTGGTGTTGGCAATGGTACTGATTGCTGCCACGCGCATTTCCGAGATTTTTCTGGTATGGAACGAATGGTTGCCTGCAGGCATTTACGACATACTTTACGTTTGGGTGCAAGGCATTGGGGTGGAAATATCGTCGGGTTTCCTCGATCAGGATGTTTGGGTATCTACTACCAACAACTTTATCAGTATTTTTGTCATCATCTCTTTCACCACCTTGTATTCGACCACAGGCGGACTGCGTAGTGTAATTGCCACCGATGTGGTTCAGTTTTTCATTGCCATGGTGGCCACCCTGATATATGCCATATACATTGTGAGTGAAGCAGGTGGCCTAAGCAACATTGTGCCGCAGTTGGTCGAACTCTACGGACAGATAAGAACCGAGGAGATTATGTCGTTTACACCATCGGGCATGGATGCATTGGTGCCCTTTGCCATGCTGATAAGTTTGCAGTGGTTTTTCCAGATGAACAGCGATGGTACGGGATATCTGGCGCAACGCACTATGGCCTGTCGTTCGGATAAGGATGCACGGCATGCAGGTTTCATTTTTACGGTAGCACAGGTACTCGTGAGGAGCTTGTTTTGGTTACCCATTGGCCTGGCTTTGCTGGTGCTGTATCCATACGACCCCGCACTCATGGGCAGCAGCATGTTTGTTTCCGAACGCGAGATTACCTTTGTGAGCGGTATCAAAGATTATTTGCCGGCAGGTGCCAAAGGACTGATGCTAACGGGTATGCTGGCAGCCCTGGCTTCCACCATCGACACACACCTTTCGTGGGGGGCGGGCTATTGGAGCAACGACTTGTACAAACGCCTGATAAGCGAACAATGGATGAAACGCAAACCCAAATCCAGGGAACTCGTTTTGGTTGCACGTATCTCCAATATTGTGGTTTTGCTTATTGCCCTAATCATCATGGTTAATCTCAACTCTATTCAAAATGCCTGGTACATTTCGTTGTTGTTTGGTGCCGGTGTTGGTTCGGTGCTTGTACTCAGGTGGCTGTGGGAGCGCATCAATATTTACAGCGAAATAGCAGCCATCGCTTCTTCTATTGTCATCGCACCGATCATATTATATACTGTTGAAGATGAATGGCTGAAAATCCTGATCATGGCGCTCTCCTCAACAATTGTGGTGGTAACGGTAACCCTGCTCACACCCAGAACCAGCCACGAAATATTGAGTGCATTTTATAAAAGGGTTGCCCCTCCGGGATATTGGAGTGGTACTTCAAAAGCTATTGGGGAAAACCCAAAAACCAGCATTCGCGAATTGTGGTCGAATGTGTGGGTGGTTATCCTCTCGGCAACAAGCATTTTTTCGCTTTTGGTGGGCATTTCTAAATTGCTGTTACCTGCACCGGATGCAGGCATAACTCTACCTATACTTCTGATAGTGGCGGGAATTGCCATTGTTCCTTTTTGGTGGCGGCGGGCATTTCCGAAAAAAGTGAAAGAATTAGCATGATAGGCAAAGCAAA
This sequence comes from uncultured Lentimicrobiaceae bacterium, assembly GCA_964593705.1. GTDB lineage: Bacteria > Bacteroidota > Bacteroidia > Bacteroidales > 4484-276 > SABY01. The sequence continues at coordinate 103,171 of CAZQIV010000004.1, forward strand.
AAACTTTTTACCATTTTAAATCATTTCAATTCCTCTATGGTTCGATGTTTATTCAAACTCAGGCATAAATAGGGTCTGCTGAAAAACTCAGGCGAATGTGATTTCCAGTACTTCTGACCTGGATGTAGTTTTTCAATGAGTTTATTGTGTTATATCGTAATCCTCATTGTTGTTAAAACAGATTCCTCCTCACTTCGCTCGTACCAATATATTATCAATTAGTTGTGAGTTTTTCAGCAGGCCCTAAATAAAGAAGTACAACTGACAAAATATTGTCTATTTCTTTGCGAAACAAAAGGTAAATATTTTTTTTATTAACAAAAACCGGATAAAAATTATTTATATTTGACCACCATAATTGTTGTGGGCATAAACACTGTACCACTTAATATGAAGTAAAGTATTGATATGAAACTATATATCATGAAAAAGTATTTTATGTCGTTGTTACTTTCATTTACTCTTTTTGCATCGGCCCATGCCCAAAAAGATATTATCGATAGCCTGAAAACGGTTTTGACAACCCAAGCGGAAGACACATCAAAAGTGTTAACATTAAACTACCTGTCGGAAGAATTTTACATAACTAACAGGTTTGACTCATCGCTTCACTATGCATCGATGGCTTATCAACTTGCGGATTCACTTCATTTTTCAACCGGCCTGGCTGATGCAGTCCTGAATATTGGAATCATTAGTTTACAACATGGAAAATACTTACAGGCATTGGAGCGGTTTTTTGAAGGTTTAACACTTTTTGAAGAATTAAACAATACTATTGGAATCGCGTATTCTTACGAGTTGATCGGGTCGTTGTATCAATCCGTTAATAACCACGATGAAGCCGGGAAATACTTTTTGAAGTCGCTCGATGTTGCCGAAAAAAGTAACGATAGTCTTAGAATTGCACAAATATTTAATGATCTGGGGATGCTTTTCGACGAGAAAGAAAATTATGATGAGGCCCTCAGATATTATCTAAAATTTATTGAGTTAAATAAACACCTCGGCTTTGATGCCGATATTGCAATTGCTTACAATAACATCGGCATTGTTTATATGAATCTAAAGGATTATGAAAAGGGCCTGGAATATTTGAATAAGAGCCTCGAAATAAGTGAACAGTACGATGATAAATATGTACTTTCTCATGCAGCAGTTAATCTCGGTGATGTTTATGAAGAGCTTGGTGATTACACAAAAGCGCTGAAATATAATTTTTTGAGCCTGAATACATGCGAGGAGATAAATTATTTGGATGGTGCTATTTACGCATGCTTAAATATTGGATATGTTTACAGCCTGATGGATAATTACAAGGATGCATTGGCATACCTTGAAAAGGCGTTAAAGTTTGGGCGGGAAGCAGGTTCATTGGAATTGATCAATGATGCTTCAAAAGAACTGTCCGATTTTTATTTTAAAACTAAAGATTACAAAAAGGCATACGAATATTTTCAGATGTATAAATCGATGAGCGATAGCCTGTTCAATAATCTGAAACAAATTGAAATCGGAAAGCTAACGGCAAATTATGAGTTCGACAAAAAACTGAAAATACACACCTTCGAAAAGCAACAAAAAGACCTCGTTATTAAAAATCAAAAAGCATTAAATTATTCATTATTGGCGATTGTTTTGTTGGGTTTGGTATTGATATTATTTTTGATTCAAAGGTATAGATATATCAAAAAAACTTCAAAAAAATTAAATGAACAACAAGAGATAATTCATCATAAGGAAAAAGAACTTATTTACGAAAAGAACAACAGGCTACAGGAAAGTCTGGACAACCTCCACCGGGAACTGACTTCAAAGGCTATGTTCATTGTTCAAAACACGAAGCAAAATAAGTTCATTTTTACCAATCTTGAGGGCATCATGAGGAATATTGAAAACGAACCGGGCAACGTCAAGAAGATAAAATCTGAAATAAAATCGTTAATCAACAATATCAGGGTACATTCAGGAAAAGGCGCCTGGAAAGAATTTGAGCTTAGGTTTGAGCAGGTGCATGAATCATTTTATAAAAATCTGCACCACAAGTTTCCTAATTTAAGCCAAAACGACCGTAAACTTTGCGCGCTTTTGCGCCTGGGATTGTCAACAAAAGATATTTCCGCCATTACCTTTCAAAACCTTAACAGCATTCAGGTGGCACGAACGCGGTTAAGAAAGAAATTGGATTTGTCCAATACCGAAATTAATCTTACCAG